>CAYUXI010000001.1:0-252535 GCA_964448855.1 uncultured Oscillospiraceae bacterium
CTTTTATCCGATTCTCACATTTTTTTCTGGCGTAGGTAACAAAATGGAAACAGAATACCGGACAGAGGACGGCTGCCCTCTGTCCGGTATTTGTCGGAACCGCTCCTCAGTCGTTCGACTGAATGCCGGTCACGGTGTATCCCTTGTCTTCGATGGTCTGCTTCAGCAGCGCATCATCGACAGCGGCGGACAGCGTGATGACCGCAGTCCCAGCCGTGTGCGAAACCTCGGCGCTGGAAACGGCGGGGAGCGCCTCCAACGTTTTCTTGACAGTGGCCTCACAGTGCGGGCACATCATGCCCTCGATTTGAATGGTCTTTTTCATGGTATGCAAAAGCTCCTCTCTTTGTAGATTCTGATGAATGATGGATTCTGGCAGAGTGCGCCGCCGCCTTTTTCGATCGTGGCGCGTCTCGTGCGGTGAAAACAGATTCAAACGCAGTGCGTTGGAAACGACACAGAAGCTGGACAGGCTCATGGCCGCTGCACCGAACATCGGGTTTAGCGTGAGCCCAAACGGAATCAGGGCACCGGCAGCCAGCGGAATTCCGATCGAATTATAGAAAAACGCCCAGAACAGGTTTTCGTGGATGTTCCGCAGAGTAGCTCGGCTCAAACGAATGGCTGCGGGCACATCCTGCAGATGATTCTGCATCAGGACGACGTCCGCGCTGTCGATGGCGACGTCCGCTCCGGCACCGATGGCGATCCCGGTATCGGCACACGTCAGAGCCGGCGCATCGTTGATGCCGTCGCCCACCATGACAACCTTGCCGTACTCCTGCAACTGATGGATGACGTTGGCCTTTCCGTCCGGCAACACACCGGCCACCACCTCATCGACACCAGCCTGTTCGCCAATGGCACGGGCGGTCTGTGCATTGTCCCCGGTCAGCATGACGACGGTGAGCCCCATGTTTTTCAGTGCCTGAATGGCCTGACGGCTGTCCGGCTTGATGGTGTCGGCAACGGCAATTACACCGCATAAGCGGTGGTCGGCGCTGAAATAGAGCGGGGTCTTGCCTTCTGACGCCCACTGCACAGCTGCGGCGCGGATGTCCTCTGGAATGGAAACGTGCGGCTCAATAAACGCGGTGTTCCCTCCGCGCAAAACTTTACCGTCCAAAATGGCCGACAGCCCATTTCCCGGGAAAACCTGGAATTCCGAAACTGCCTCCGCATGGAGCTGCTCCTGAACTGCCCGCTCCACAATGGCATGAGCCAGCGGGTGCTCACTCTTTGTTTCCAATGAATAGGCCAGCGTCAGCAGCGCCGCTTCGCTGATTCCGGCAACCGGCAGCAGATCGGTCACACTGGGCTTCCCAGTTGTAATGGTGCCGGTCTTGTCCAGCACAACCATTTCGGCATGACCGGTTGCCTCCAATGCGGCAGCCGTTTTGAAGAGAATCCCGTTTTTTGCCCCCACACCACTGCCGACCATGATGGCCACCGGTGTCGCGAGCCCCAGCGCACAGGGACAGCTGATCACCAGCACGGAAATTCCGCGAGCCAGAGCGTACCCGAATTCGCGCCCAACAATCAGCCAGATGGCCGTTGTGAGGATGGCGATGCAGATGACAACCGGAACGAACACGCCGGAAACGCGGTCGGCAATTTTGGCAATGGGCGCTTTCGTCGCGGAGGCATCACTGACCATCCGGATGATCTGCGAAAACGTCGTATCTGCGCCGATTCGCGTGGCTCGGCACGTCAAAAAGCCGGACAGGTTCATCGTTGCGGCGGAAACGGGGCTGCCTTCTTCTTTATCAACCGGAATGCTTTCGCCGGTCAAAGCCGCTTCGTTGACGGCACTGATGCCTTCCACGACGACGCCGTCCGTCGGAATGCTTTCTCCGGGGCGAACGGTGAACAGATCGCCGACCTGCAGCTGCTCAATGGGAATGACGACGGATTCTCCGTTTCGCAGAACGGTTGCAGTTTTCGGCGCAAGGCGCATCAGACTTTTCAACGCATCGGTGGTTTTGCCCTTGGCACGCGCCTCCAGCATCTTTCCGACTGTGATGAGCGTCACGATCATGGCAGCAGATTCAAAATAAAAATCGGGGTGCTGCATGGAATCCGGCGTGCCGTGTGCCTGTGCAACTGTCAACGCAAATAACACATAGGTGCTGTAGGAGAAAGCGGCGGCAGAGCTGAGCGCGACCAGCGAATCCATGTTGGGTGCGCCACGAAACAGCGCCCGAAAGCCACTGATAAAAAAGTGCTGATTGATCACCAGAACGATGACGGCCAGCAGAAGCTGCGTCAGACCCAGTGCGACCGGATTGCCCTGATAAAACGCGGGCAATGGCCAGTGGAGCATGGTGTGCCCCATGGAGCAATACATCAGAAGCAGCAGAAAAACAATGGAGCAGCAGAGCCGACGCCGAAGGACAGGCGTCTGGCGATCCTCCAATGTGGCTTCCTCCTGCGCGGTGGGGGAGGGGGTAGTATCCTTGGGCGAGGCGCCGTATCCGGCCTTAACGACGGCATCGATGACGGCCTGTGGCGCGACATCGCCGTCTACACCCATGGAGCTTGTCAGCAAATTGACCGTGCAGGCGGTAACACCCGGCAGTGCGGAAACGGCCTTTTCAACGCGGGCACTGCAGGCGGCACAGCTCATACCTGTCACGCGATATTGCCTGATCAATGTTGTTTCACGACCTTTCTAAAAAAGACCTATTTCATCAGCTTTTGCAGCGTGGAAAGCAGCTCATCAATGACCTCGTCCTGCCCGTTGCGGATGTCGCGGACGACGCAGGTTCGAATGTGGCTGGCGAGCAGCTCTTTGTTGAATGCGTTGATGGCGGCGTTCACGGCGGCGGATTGCACCAGAATGTCCGGGCAGTATGCGCCGCTTTCGACCATGCTACGAATGCCGCGCACCTGACCCTCAATCCGGTTCAGCCGGTTGGTTAGCTTTTTGATTTCCTCGGCCGTTCGCTCTTTTCTCTGCGAAGAACAGCAATTTTCCATGGGGACTCCTTTCCGGACGGGATAACCGGCCATAACAATACCCGTATGGGGTATTGTTATTATATACCCTATACGGGTATCTTGTCAAGCACCAACCCGAAAAATACGCGATACCGGCAAAAAAATCCGGCATGGAGCATGGCTCTCCATACCGGATTTGGGTTTTCTGCGGTGAACAATCAGCCGGGGAACAATTCGTCGTCTGTCAGATAATCGCGATAAGCTTCACCCGTCAGCGGAAGATCCGTGCGGACAATGACGCGTTCCAGAATGCCCTTTCCGCCGGAACGCCCTTCCGTCAGGATGATATTCTCCGTCTGCGCGTCAAAGAACCCCACGCGAAGGTTGGTCATGATGGAATCAAAGGAACCGTCGGCTCGCACAACGGTGTGGCTGCCTTCACGACCACAATACCACATACAGAAGCAGTTGTCGTAAAAGCTGCAGCATCCTTCAGCCATACGGAATCCGATTGCAAAATGATCGCTGTAGCAGAAATCAAACCAGTTGTTGCCTGCTTGATCGTAGAAGCCGCAGCTGTCGGCGTAATCGGTATAATCGCTGTAATAGAGCGGGTGGATGTTGCGCAGCGAGTTTCCGGCCGAACGCAGAATGACACCGGTAAACACGTGTCCGATTCGGATGTTGGTCAGTGTGTTGTCGTAGCCCTCCAGGAGAATGCCGACAGAATCGCGATGGCCGGTTCCGATGATGTTGAGATCCGAAATATCGGCGTCCGATGAGCCAGAGTTGGCTCCGTGCTTGATGTACAGCCCGATGCGAACATTCTTCATGGAAACGTTGTGAACCTTAGTTTCACGCCCACCGTCAATGGACACGCCGGAAGCGACTCCACTTCCATCCAAAATGCCACCGGTCAGTGAATAGTTGCTGCCGGGCGTATGGGTATCGTTTTTGGGCTCCTTTGCCCCAAGCCGGATCATGGCCTCAGAGGTATTCCAGGAATCGGCGGCCTTGATCACAGCGTAGTTGGAAAGCTGAAGATCCACACTTTTTTCAGGATCTGCAGGGGTCAGGATGGGCTTCCCGATCAGATACGTCCCATCCGGGAAAAACAGCGTGCGGTTCGGATTCTCGTCGATCAGCTGCTGCAACCGATCGGACACATCTTCGCTGCCGTCCGATGGCAGATACCGGCTGACAACCAGATAGCCCTTTTCCTCAGCGGCGGACACAGCGTCACCGCTCGATTTGTTCACGGAAACGGGTGCGGCCGATGGGTCTGTGGTTGTTTTCTGCCGGGTACAGGCGGTGACAATGGTTGCCAGACCGGCGAGACAGCCCAGCGCGGCAAGTGTGCGAACAATCAGTGCGTGTTTCATCAAAACTCCCCATTTCATCATTGCATATCCGAAAACTGATAAAAGTATAACATATCACCGTCAGCCTGTCAAGCGGACGGACAAACCTCTGACGGAGCGCACGGCGTTGTCAATAGGGAACCTCGTCAGCTGCAAAGCTGGCGAACCACATGGGACGCCATGGCCAGCCCGGCCGCATTGGGCACAAATGCCGCACTGGCAATGGTTCGCTGCCCGGTGGGTTCCTGCGGCTGCACGGGTGCAATCGGTGGCTCCGTAGAGGCCACGACCGTCAAATGGTCGATTCCGATTCGGCGAAGCTCATGCCGAATCTTTCGACAGAGCGGACAACCGGTGACGTCAAACACGTCCGTAATCACGAGCTTGGTCGGATCCAGACGGTTGCCGCACCCCATGGCCGAGATGATCGGAATCTGCAAATCGCGGCAGTGCTGATACAGAAGCAGCTTCGCCCGCACATCGTCAATGGCATCCAGACAATACTGACATCCGTCCAAAAACGAAAAATCGGAGTCCTGATTCAGAAAGACCGGTAGGGTATGCAGCTGACACTGCGGATGAATCTCCGCAATGCGTCTGGCGGCCGCTTCCGTTTTGGGCAGACCAATGGTGGAACGCAAAGCAAATAGCTGGCGGTTGAGATTGGATTCTACGACCCTGTCCCCATCAACCAGCGTCATTTGCCCAACGCCGGAACGTGCGATGGCTTCGGCCGCCGCCGAGCCGACGCCGCCCAGCCCGACCACCGCAACGTGCGAGGCCTGTAGGCGGGCGACCTTGTCAGCCCCGAGAAGCAGGGCTGTTCTGCTGAAAAACGATTCACTCATGATATTCGCTCCCATTGCTTTTTGGTATCGCTGATGATGTGCCCGTTGTCAATCTGAAGCGTTCGACCGGCAGCCCGCGCCAGCTCTGCATCGTGCGTGATGAACACAACGGTGACGCCGTTGGCGTTCAGCCGACGAAAAATGGCCATCACCTGCAGCGCCGATTCCGCATCCAGATTGCCGGTCGGCTCGTCTGCCAGCATCAGCCGGGGTGAACCGGCGATTGCACGGGCAATGGCCACGCGCTGCTGCTGCCCGCCGGACATCTCGGAAGGGTAGTGCGACGAACGATTGGACAAGCCAACCAGATCGAGCGCAGCGGCAGCGGCACGACGCCTGGCCGATGACGGAACGGATTGATAAATCAGCCCCAGCTCGACATTTTCCAAAGCATTCAGACGGGGCACAAGGTTGTAATTCTGAAAAACAAAACCGATCAGGTTTCGACGCAGCCTGGCAAGCGACCGCTCCCGCAGATGGGCGACCTCGTATCCGGCCAGCCGATAGCTCCCACTGTCCGGACGATCCAGCAGCCCCAGCAGATTCATCAGCGTCGATTTCCCGGAACCGGAGCTGCCGACGATGGCTGCAAATTCGCCGTCGCCGATATCGAGATCAATACCGGCGACGGCGTCAATGCGCCCGGTGGCGCTTCTGTAAAATTTGTGCAGTCCCTTTGTATGAATCATTGATGTGCGCATCCTTCCCGCATAAATCTATGCGGCATTATTGTCTGCACAACATCTCTGTTTTATCCGGCCAGAAGCCTACAGAACCTTGGACTTCAGCAGCTCAACACGGTCGGTCTTTTCCCACGGCAGATTCAGCTCCGGACGGCCAAAATGACCGTAAGAGGCCGTGGCGCGATAGATCGGACGGCGCAGATCAAACTGCGCAATGATGGCGGCCGGACGCAGATCGAAGCATTCGCGCACCAGTGCCGTCAGACGGTCGTCGCTGATGACGCCTGTTCCGGAGGTATCGACGGCAACCATGACCGGATGCGCCACGCCGATGGCGTAAGCAACGGCAACCTCTGCCGAGGCCGCCAGACCGGCTGCAACGAGGTTTTTCGCAATGTAGCGCGCCATATACGAAGCGCTGCGGTCCACCTTGGTCGGATCCTTGCCGGAGAACGCACCGCCGCCGTGGCGCGCATAGCCGCCGTAGGTATCCACGATGATCTTTCGGCCGGTCAGACCACTGTCACCGTGAGGGCCGCCGACCACAAATCGGCCGGTCGGATTGATGTAGACCTGTGTGTCCTTCGTCATCAGCTGTTCCGGCAGAACCGGCTTGACTACCTCTTCAAGAACACCCTCCCGAACTGTCTCAATCGAGACGTCATCGGTGTGCTGTGTGGAGACAACGACGGACGGAATGGCGAGCAGAGACCGGTCATCCGCATATTCAATGCTGACCTGTGCTTTGCCGTCCGGCCAGACGAAGGGCAGAATGCCTTCCTTGCGCACCTGCGCGAGGCGCTGCGTCAGCTTGTGAGCATAATAGATCGGTGCGGGCATCAGCTCTTCGGTTTCCGTGCAGGCAAAGCCGAAAACCATGCCCTGGTCTCCGGCACCGGTGAGGTCAAATTGATCGGTGCTGGCATCCTTGGCCTCCATGGAGGCGTTGACACCCAGTGCAATGTCGGGGGACTGCTCATCCATACAGGTCATAACGGCGCAGGTTTTATAGTCAAATCCCATCGCAGCCTGATCGTAGCCGATCTCGCGGATGGTATTGCGGACAATGGAGGGAACGTCAACTGTGGCATTGGCCGTGATTTCGCCGGTGACAAGAACAATCCCGGTGCTGGTCAGCGTTTCACAGGCGACATGTGCCAGAGGATCCGACGCCAGCATGGCGTCAAGAATGCTGTCAGAAATGGCATCACAAACTTTATCCGGATGCCCCTCCGTGACAGATTCAGAGGTAAACTGTCTGTATTTCATCGATGGTCGACCGCCTTTCATTTTTGCGCGATTCGCAGAACGCTGCCGCGTGCAGCAAAACACAACACTCTTTATTGTACACGATTTGATGCCTGTTGTCAATTCCTGTCGGCCGTTTTTGGCAAAAAACATCAAAAAAACCGGAACAAATAAATGTTCACAGAAACTTATAGAAACATTTGTTCCATACAGAACAAATGTATGGTATAATAGACGAACAAATGAACGGTGCCTGCCGAACGGGAAACCGGGCTATGCATTCGGCAGAGAAGGGAAGAATCCATGGATTTGGAACAGAAACTGACAATTTTGAGTGCCGCTGCGCGCTATGATGCATCGTGTGCCACCTCCGGCAGCCGCAGACAGGCATCGGCCGGGAACGGCTTTGGCGGAACCTGCCAGGCCGGCATCTGCCATTCCTGGAGCGAGGATGGCCGATGCGTCTCTCTGCTGAAGGTGCTTCTCTCCAACGCCTGCATGATGAACTGCGCGTATTGTGTCAATCGCTGCAGCGCCGATACGGCTCGCGCCACCTTTACACCGCGGGAAATTGCCGAACTGACCACGGAGTTTTATCGCCGCAATTACATCGAGGGTCTGTTTCTCAGCTCCGGCATCGTTCGAAGTGCCGACTATACCATGGAGCTGATCGCGGAAACCGTTCGCCTTTTGCGCACGGAATATCGCTTTTTCGGATACATCCATGCCAAGGTTGTGCCGGGGGCGGATCCGCTTCTGATTCAGCGCGTCGGGCTGATGGCCGATCGCGTCAGCGTCAATATTGAGCTGCCCTCTGCCGAGTCGCTGCGGCTGCTTGCGCCGCAGAAAACGAAGGAAAAAATCCTGACCCCCATGAATCAGATTCGAAGCCTGAAAATACAGAATCAGGAGGAATGCCGCCGATTCCGTTCGGCACCGAAATTTGCCCCCGGCGGCCAGTCCACGCAGATGATCATTGGCGCAACCGGCGAAAGCGACGCCCAGATTCTGCACCTGACAGCTGGGCTGTACCACCACTATGCGCTCAAACGCGTCTACTATTCCGCATACATTCCGGTGGGCAACCACCCGGCACTCCCGCCGGCGTCCGTTCAGACGCCTCTGCGCCGGGAGCATCGCCTGTATCAGGCAGACTGGCTGATCCGGAAGTATCATTTTGACGTCTCGGAAATCACGGAGGAGGGAGAAAATCTGGATGAAGCGGTGGATCCCAAGAGCAGCTGGGCGCTGCGCCACCTGGACTTTTTTCCTGTGGAGATCAATGCGGCAGACGAACAGACGCTGCTGCGCGTGCCGGGGATTGGCCAAATCAGCGCCCGACGCATTCTGACAGCGCGGCGAAGCCACTCGCTGCGGGCAGAGGATCTGCCGCGCCTGGGCGTCGTCATTCGCCGCGCACGCTACTTTGTCATGTGCAACGGCCGACTCTGCTGCGGCCACGCCTGGACACCGGAGGTGCTGCATGAGCTCCTGGCCGATGAGCGGGAGCACCCTGCACAAATGTCGCTGGATGAAGCGATGCAGCTTCAGCTGCCAGCGGTCGGAACGAGGTGATTGCCCGTGACACTCGTTTATGACGGGAGCTATGAGGGCTTCCTGTGCGCGGTGTTTGCCGCCTATCAGCACCATGTGACCGCGGACGCGGATATCCGAACGGATGCAGACGGCATGACGTTGGATGAAGCGCTTGACGTGTGCAGCCAGACCGATCAGGCTGACCGGGTGGCGCGCAAACTCCATAGCCTGCACCTGGCCGAATGGATTTATGATGCATGGCTGTCCAGAGCCGACGGCATCGATAACCAGCTGCTCGCCGTCATTGTGCTGGCCATCCAGCTCAATGGTTCGCCGATGGGACAACGACAGATGGAAAGCGTCAACCGGGTGGCCAGAGCCGCAAAGCTCGTTCGGAACGAACGGTACCGCTTTCTGGAATTTACACGGTTCCTCCACGTCGGGGATCACGGCCGGGGAGGCGTCTATGTGGCAGATATTGAACCGGAATACGATATCCTCGTCGATCTGGCACAACACTTCGCCCGGCGCTTTCAGGATCAGAAATTTCTGATCCGCGACCAGACGCACGGTACCGCACTCCTGTATGACGCACAGAGCTGGCAGATCGTCGAGCTGCCGGAATTGATGGCCATGCCGCTGCCGAATGATTCTCAGTTCGAAGCGCTCTGGCGCCGCTATTTTGACACAGTGTCCATACCGTGGCGACGCAATCGAAAGCTGCAGCAGCAGTTCGTCCCGAAAAAATATCGTCGCTACCTGACGGAATTCCAACAGACGCATCCGGAGTCGGCTCACTCGAATGGGTGAGCCGACTTCGGCGTTTTACGAAAAAAAGTGCTGCCTCTTGTGAAAAGAGGCAGCACACGATTTGGAATCGATGGAGAAAACCTATCGAATGTTCTGGTCGATAATGTCCGTAATGGCTGTGCTTTCAGAGGAGACAATCAGCCAGAGATAGGCACCGCGAACGGTGACGGACGATGCGTTGATTTTCGCGTACTCGTCCGGCAGGTAGTTGTTCATCTCGTTCAGCTTCTGTTCCCGGAAGGCGTTGAGCTTTTCCTGAATCGTATCAATTGTATCCACACCGGCGGCATGGAACAGAAGCAGCATATCGCCGAGGATGGCTTCTGTCGGAATCAGAGCCACCGCTTCCGTGTAGGCATCGGCGGGAATTCCAAGGTAGGTCAAAATCTCTGCGCTGTCCAGCTCCAGCAGCTCCGGCAGCGTGACGGACGACTGAATTTCTTCATAGATTGCGCTGAGCGCCGGGACGCCCGAAGGATCAACATCTGTGTCGGAGTCCGCGTCGTTCGAACAGCCAAAACAGGTCAGACACAGCACCATGGCGAGCAGAAGAAGCGAAAACCGCTTCAGAATGGATGAATGTTTCATGGAAAACCTCTTTCTCCGACATCTGTAGATGGAAACAGCTGACGATCGGATGCCGGAAAAAACGTCAACTGCGTGGATTCCGCCCGAACGCTATTGAGCGGATGCGGATAGCTGCGCGGCGGCGTACCCCTTGAGCAGGGACGTCCAGACCTCATAAGCTGCGTTTGTCTGGTGAACAAAACCGTCGGAACAGTATTCCGCCTTCAAATTCCCGTCACTGTCTGCAAGCGCATCGGCAATGTTGATGAACGCATAGCCGTTCTGATTGCAGAAGTTGATCAGCGCAAGGTTCAGCTCCCGCAAAAGGGAGCTGGTCAGCTTGCCGCGCTCACCACCGGCCTTGACATAGGTGGCACTGAGCACGTAAAACTGAACATCCGGGACATTTGCCTTGATTTTGCCAAACAGCGTCGCGAAATTGGCCAGGGTCTGATCGACACCGTACAGCGCAACATCGTTCAGCCCGAACATGACAAACACCTTTTTGGCACCTGTCAGCGGAATGGAATTCCAAAGCTGCATCTGCGTCCCCTGATAGGAAGGATGAACAGATTCGTCGGAAATCCCCCACAGCGAATTTCCGGCACCTAAGCTGCCGGAAACAAGAAACTGCGTGCCGTCAGAGCCGCCAAAGAACAGGGAATCCGACTTCCGGATTTTCGAAACGTAGTTTCTCCATCCAAGCGAAATGGAATCCCCGACAAACACAGCGTCCTGATAGAAGGAGAAAATCTGCGAATCGCTGAGCCCGTGCGTATCAGTATCCGGCGGAGCAATCGGCAAAAGGGGTGAACCGGCCGGAACGGAAATCGAGGAGGCCGGCGTCGATGCAACGGACGGAACGGAGGAGCCCTGCGTAGCAGAGGTGTCAGAGGTGGCGGAGGAAGCAGGCTCGGACGCAGAACTCGGGAACAGCGGAATATCCGAAATGGTGCCGATGGAGATCTCGGAAACCGGCGGTTCGGAGGTGGACAGAGAAACATCATCTGAGGTGGAAACTGCGGTTTCTCCGGAACAGGCGCAAAGCGAAAAGGCAAGCAAAACGCAGAGCGCTGCGAGAGGAAACGGACGACGTTTTTTCATATGAATCACTCGAGCTCCTTATGACACACCTGCAGAGGCAGACTGGAATTTGGATTTATTATACCGCGCTTACAGCGGAAAGTCAAGCAAATAGATATTGACGTCCACAAAAAAAACGGATATAATTATGGCAAGACCATACACAGAAGAGAAAGGCACAGAAGTTTATGAAATGTCCATACTGTGGATATACAGACAGCAAGGTTGTGGATTCCAGACCGGACGATGAAAATGACAGCATCCGTCGGCGGAGAGAGTGCGATCGGTGCGGCCGCCGCTTTACCACCCATGAACAGGTGGAGAGCTTCCCGCTCCTCGTCATCAAGAAGGACGGCAAGCGTGAACGGTTTGACCGGGATAAGCTCGTCCGAGGCATTGTCAAAGCCTGCGAGAAACGCCCGGTTTCGGCAAATGATATTGGAGTGGTAGTCAATCAGATTGAGCAGGTCGTGAAAAATAAAACCGAGCATGAAATCAGCACGGCGGAACTTGGTGAGCTGGTGATGGAAAAACTGTACGACCTGGACGAAGTCGCCTACGTCCGGTTTGCATCGGTGTACAGACAGTTCCGCGACGTGAATACGTTCTATGATGAGCTGCGAAAGCTGCTCGAAAAAAACGGCGAAGACAAACCCCTGAAATGAATCAGCGGGAGAAAGGGACGATGGAGCAATGGAAACGACCTTTGAAGCGCGAATGAACCGCCTGGAGGAAATCACAAAGCAGCTGGAGCGCGGCGATATTCCGCTGGAGGAAAGCCTGAAAATCTTTGAAGAGGGAACGGCGCTGATTCAGTCCTGCCGACAAATGCTGGACGGCGCAGAGCAAAAAGTCCGGCTGCTGGTTCGCGGCGAATCGGGAGAAGCCGATGAAATGGTTCCGTTTGGGGAGGACATCGCAGATGACAAGGGAGAATGAAGCGCTTCTGGGTGAGCGGGTCGCCGCAGTCAATCAGGCGCTGTACGCCATGTTCTGCGAACCGGAATGCGCCGAGCACGTCCGGCTGCACGAATCCCTCCGCTACAGCCTGGCGGGCGGCGGCAAACGCCTGCGCCCGGTGCTGCTGCTGGCCTTTGCGGAGCTGGGCGGCGTTTCGCAGGAGGATGCCATGGGTTTTGCCTGCGCCATTGAGCTGATTCATACCTATTCCCTGATTCACGACGATCTGCCGTGCATGGATAACAGCGACGTCCGACGGGGACGTCCGGCCAGCCACTGCGTATTCGGTGAAGCCGGTGCCGTGCTGGCCGGAGACGGCCTGCTGAATGCCGCGTTTGAACGGATGCTGTCGGCCGCCCCGACGCTTCCGGCGACAAATCGACTGGCCGCATCGTCGGAGCTGGCAAGCGCCGCCGGGCGACTCGGCATGATCGCCGGACAATGGATTGACCTGGCCAACGAATCCACCAACAGCGCACAGGATGTGGAAGCGCTGACCCGGCTGTGCCTGCTCAAAACCGGCGCCATCATTCGAGGTGCCTGCCTGGCCGGTCTGCGCCTGGGCGGAGTGACCGATGAAAAGCAGCTGGAAGCCGCCTCGACCTATGCCAATGCGCTGGGGCTGGCCTTCCAGATTCGCGATGACGTTCTGGATGTGACCGGTGACGCCGCACAGCTGGGCAAAAATACGGGCAGAGACGCGGGAAACGGCAAAACGACGTTCGCCACACTGCTTGGACTGGACGGCTGCGCGGCAGAGATTCGTCGCCTGACCGATCAGGCAGTGCAGGCGCTTCAGGTCTTCGAACAGCCTTCCTTCCTGATTGAACTGGCGGAAAGCCTTGTGGCACGCGAAAAGTAATCGACTCTGAAAAAAACGACGAATCAAAGGAGATGAAGACAGATGGACTACACAAAAATCAGCCGTCCATGGTTCCCGTATGACTCGAAATCCGCGCTCGATCGCCATATTTCTGCGCGCTTTGCAGCGGCGCTGAAGAAAGGCCGGGCTGAGCGGGACGCCATCCGGACAGAAGACGATCTGCAAAAGCGTCAGCAGTTTGTGCGGGAACGGTTCTGCACGGCCATGGGCATCCAGCCGGACGACTATCCGCAGCCGCTGTCCAGCTGCATCACCGGCACAACCGCTTACCCGCACTATTCCGTCGAAAACATCATCCTGACACTGGAGCCGGGCGTTTACATGACCGGCAATCTCTATCTTCCGGAGCGGGAAGCACCCCATGCGGCCGTCCTGTTCCTCTGCGGACACTCCCACAACGGCCGACTGTACCCGCTCTATCTTGAAACCTGCCGAACGCTCGTCGGGGCGGGGCTGGCCGTCTTTGCGGTCGATCCAACCGGTCAGGGAGAACGCCTGAACTACTACGATGCCGCTTCCGGCCAACCGACCGTTCCACCGGCCGTCCTTGACCATGACCGCGCCGGTTGCTGTGGCCTGGTCACCGGGAAATGCCTGGCACAGCTGTTTTTGCGGGACGCCATGTGCGCAGTCAGCTACCTTTGCAGTCGGCCGGATATTGACGCATCGCGCATCGGTGTCACGGGCAACTCCGGCGGCGGCACACAGACGTCGATGATGATGCTGGCCGATCGCCGCCCGGCGGCGTTTGCTCCGGGCACCTTCATTATGGATATGGGCAGTATGCAGCGGTCGGGACAGGCGCAGGACGCCGAACAGATTTGGCCGCACTTTGTCTCTGACGGCTGCGATCATGCGGATATCCTGCTTTCGTGCGCTCCAAAGCCCGTGCTTGTGCTGGCGGCGGAGTATGACTTTTTTCCGAAGGAGGGAACCGATGCGACGGTCGAGGAGGCACGGCGCTACTGGGAACTTTGCGGACACCCGGAGGCGTTCGACTGCGCGACGGCTCCCACCTTCCATGGCTACGAGCCGGAACTGCAAAAGGCCGCAGCCCGCTTCTTCTCCAAATGGCTGCTCGGCGCAGAAACAGAGGGAATGAGCTTGGAGCCGGTTGACCCGACACGCTGCCTCTGCACAAAAAGCGGACAGGTCAGCGTCGATTTCCCGGACTTCCGCTCAGTCGCACAGCTCTATTGCGACGAAGCCAAAACCCTTCGACAACCGTCCGGCGGCGAGGAATGGCTCCGAGAGCAGGTCTTTGCGCATCGTCAACCGGCGAAAGCCATGAATCTGCGCCCGGTTGACGGCAGACAATGCGAGATGGACGGCATCCGAGCAGAGCTCTGGATGTGGCAGACGCAGAGCGATCTGTTCAACTGCGGCACCCTGCTGACACCGGTGGAGTGTCCCAGACAGCCACTGACCATTGCCGTCTGGGACGGCGGCACCACTGCCATTTCTAACCACGGCGAATGGCTCGATGCGCAGCTGAACAACGGCCGCAGTGTGTTGGTCGTCGATCTGGCCGGGGAAGGCCAGCTGGAACCGAATCCACTGAAGCCGGGCGGCGGGATTCTGAATCACTACGGCACGCTGTACAAGCTCTCGTGCGATCTGCTGATGCTGGATGACAGCCTGGCCGCCCTGCGCATCTACGACCTCCTGCACGCGCTGGATGCGGCGGAGCATCTGCCGGCGTATGACGGCAGCGGACTGCATCTGTATGCCAACGGCCGCAGCACCCTCTATGCGCGAATGGCACAGAAGCTCGATCCGCGCATCCGGACAATGAAGCTGCAGGGCGGTATCCCAAATTATCGGGACTTCCTGCAGGAGGAGCCGTATGATGATACGGCGATTCTGACCCATATTCTGCCGGGAATGCTCCGGTATTTCGATTGACCGGACGCAGCCGGTTGATTGCCTCACTCAGACATGACGATGCCCTGCCAGTCCGGAAACTGACAGGGCATCGCTGCTTTATGAACCAGTGGATTGGTAATGGCGCAGTCCGAAGCGCCAGAAAAGCCAACAGGGGATGAGAAAAAGAAAACAGGCCAGGGGAGACAGGGCACAAAGCAGATCGGTTCGAAACCCGCAGAGATAGAGAAACGGCCAGTACTGCGCACAGGCCAGCGGCAATACGAAGGTGAACCCCATCAGAAGTTCACGGCCGTAAATGGAGAGCGGGTATCTGGCCAATTCAACACCGCCGTTTGTGACAACGGCCATGCATTCCAGCCCTTCCACCGTGAAAAAGCAGATGCCGGCATAGATCACAAACAGCCCGGCGAATAGCGCAACGCCACCGGCGAGCATGAATATCAGAACCAGCACCCGGCTAAAAGTCCAGTCGATTCCGGAACCAGCCAATGCATACATAAGAATGCCGATGGCTGCGACCAGGTACCCGATTCTGTCCAGCTGTGTGCGCGAGGCGATCACCTGAAACACCATGCCGCGGGGACGAACCAGCATCCGGTCAAATTTCCCGTTGGCCAGCATCCCGGAAAAGGTGTCAAAGCCGCGGAAAAAACACTCTGCAATCTTGAACGAACAACTGCTGACGGAAAAACAGCACAAAACCTGCTCATCCGTAAATCCGCCGATCGACCCAAAACGCGCCAACAGGAAGCGAATGGTGAACAGCGTGGTGAATGCCGAGGCAAACTGCATGAACAGCGACAGGAAAAACGAAACTCTGTATTCCATGCGGCTTTTCAGCTCGACCGCCAGATATTGACCGTACAGTTTCAGCATATCCAACTCCTCCTTTCCTTATCCGCCGTAAATCACGGTGCGCCGAATGGAATGCTGACACCACAGATATCCGAAGATTGTGAGCAGGATGAGCCAGAACAGCTGCGACGCAATCGCAACGCCCATGGCGGCTCCGGTCAGCTCGCCGGAATAAATGCGGAACGGGACATCGGAGGCGGCACCGAAGGGAAGACGCACCAGAATCCGGTACAATGCCTGCGGATAAAAGGGGAGGGGCAGCAGGGTGCCGCAGAGAAAATCCAGCAGCAGCGAGGAAACCTGTACCAGCCCGGCCGTCGAAACCATGTGAAATGCAGCGACGTAGACCAGCATGGTCATTGCAGTGAATACAAGCGAACCGAGCAGCATGGAAACGAGGAACAGTACCAACGCCCAGAGGCTGACCGGAATCATCAGGCCAAATGGTGACGGAATCAGAAAGGCGACCAGAAGAATCGGCCCACAGCGCAGGGCGGCGCGGGCAAAACGGGTCGCAAATGTGCGGACAAACCAGGATGGATACAGACGAATCGGTCGGCAAAGATCCATGGCAATCGTCCCGGACTGGATGCTCTGCAGGATTTCATGGTCATACCAGGTCATAAAAAAAGCCAAAAACGCCTGCCGCAGCCAGATGTACGAAACGGCCGATTGAAATGCCAGCGGTGCCCCTGACGGATGCTCCCGATAAAACACATAGAGCGTCAAAATCTGTATCAAGCCGAAAAACAGCTGTGTGACGATGCCGGAAACGGCAGCCGTCCGATATTGCAGGTCGTTCAAAAACCGCGTCTTCATCATGGAACCGTATGCTCTCATAGGTGCAGATCCTCATACAGCGAAACAACCATATCATCCACGTTGTTTTCCCGAACGGAAAAATTGGTGATGGTCATAACGGCTGATAACGCCTGAATGGCCTGCGGGAGCGAAATGTGCTGACTGTCAAAGGTGACTTCCGTCCGTCCGGGCATCTGTGACAAAACCGTAAAACAGTCTGGTAGACAGGGTGTCTCCTCTGCGTGCTCAATGCAGATGCTCTGCATCCGGGTATACCGATTCCGAATCTCCTGCATGGAGCCATCCAGCAACAGCTGACCGCGCCCAATCAGCAGAATTCGCGGCGTCAAAGCGTCGATATCCTGCATATCGTGCGTGGTCAGGAGGACGGTTGTGCCGCGTGTCCGGTTGATTTCCCGGATAAAGGTTCGGACGGCCAGCTTGGATACGGCATCCAGACCGATGGTCGGCTCGTCCAGAAACAGCGTTTTCGGGCGGTGGAGGAGAGCGGCCGCAATTTCACACCGCATCCGTTGGCCGAGCGACAGCTGACGTGCCGGTGTGCGCAGGAACTCGTCCAGGGAAAGAATCCGATTCAACTCGGCGAGACTGTCTGCGATTTCCTGCTTGCGCATTCCGTAGATATCCCCCAGCAAAGCAAACGAATCGCCGACGGGAATATCCCACCAGAGCTGGGAACGCTGCCCGAAGACAACGCCGATTTCAGCGACGTGTGCCTTTCGCTCACGCCATGGAATGCGCCCGTTGATCAGGCAGGTGCCGCTGTCCGGGGTTAAAATCCCGCACATGATTTTGATGGTCGTGCTTTTTCCGGCTCCGTTCGGCCCGATATAGCCGACCATTTCTCCGTCTGCGACTGAAAAAGAGATGTCCTTCAGCGCAGGGATCACATGGATTTCGCGGTGAAACAGCGCCTTGCAGGCATTGCGAAGACCCGGCTCCCGCCGGGCTTGGGTGTACTGCTTGGAAATGCCGGATAGAGTAATCATAAAACCTCTCTTTCGTTTGTAGGCTCCCTGTATTTTGCCAAGGCCGCGGTAAAAATCGGGGAGACATATGATAGCATATAACCATTCAAAAATCAAGAGGAAAACAAAAAAAAGTGTCATCCGTGCCGAGCGTTTCACGAATGCTTTCCCAAAAAGAGACCGGAAAACGGATTTCTGTGCCTTCAGACGATTTTCAAAGATACAAACCCCTTTATTATGCAAGTTGGTACTTGCCTCCGGTCAAAAAATATGGTATGATTATATGAATACGAAAGAAAGGCAGATGTCTGCCTGAAGGAGGAAGATGTATGCAGTACACCTATGTGCCGCAGGGCGTGTGCTCACGCGAAATGCGGGTGGAAGTCCAGAATGGGATTGTGACCTCTGTTCAGATTGACGGCGGCTGCAGCGGGAATATTCAGGCGCTTTGCCGTCTCGTGGAAGGCATGGAGGCCAATGATGCCATCCGGAAAATCAGCGGGATTCGCTGCGGATTCAAAAATACCAGCTGCCCGGATCAGCTTGCAATTGCCTTGAAAAAAGCGATGGATGCGGGCGCGGAACAATAACAGAATAAGGACTTGACATTTATGGATAAAACCTCAATTCGGGAAATTTATGAGGCGCCGGCCTCTTTTGACGGTCAAACCCTCTGCCTTGCAGGATGGGTGCGCACGGTGCGCGCTTCGAATGCATTTGGCTTTATCGAACTGAACGACGGCAGCTGCTTCAAGGGGATTCAGGTAGTTGTGGAAGCCGCAACTCTGCCGAACTATGCAGAAGCCGCTAAAATGAACGTCGGCGCAGCCATTATCGTCCGTGGTCGCCTGGAGCTGACGCCGGATGCACCGCAGCCGTTTGAGCTGAAAGCGGAATCGCTGAAAGTGGAGGGCGCCTCCACACCGGATTATCCGCTGCAAAAGAAAAAGCACTCCATGGAATATCTGCGGACGATTGCACATCTCCGTCCGAGAACCAATACCTTCAGCGCGGCGTTCCGCGTGCGCAGTGAAGCGGCATTTGCCATTCACAGCTTCTTCAATGAACGCGGCTTTGTCTACGTCCATACGCCGCTGATCACAGGGAGCGACTGCGAAGGCGCAGGCGAAATGTTCCGCGTGACCACGATGGACTTTGACGATGTCCCGCGTACGGAAGACGGAAAGGTCGACTTCAGCCAGGACTTCTTCGGCCATTCCACCTCGCTCACCGTTTCCGGTCAGCTGGAAGGCGAAACGATGGCGATGGCCTTCGGCAAGATTTATACCTTCGGGCCGACCTTCCGCGCAGAACATTCCAACACCCAGCGCCATGCGGCGGAATTCTGGATGATTGAGCCGGAAATTGCGTTTGCCGACCTGCAGGACAATATGAAGCTGGCCGATGATATGCTTCGCTACGTCGTCCGTCACCTCCTGTCCAAGTGCAGACAGGAGCTGGAATTCTTCAATAAATTCTTCGACAAGGGTCTGATTGAACGGCTGGAAACGCTGATTGCAACGCCGTCGGCCCATCTGACCTATACGGATGCCATCCGCGTGCTGGAAGCGCAGAAGGATCGTTTTGAATATCCTGTTTATTGGGGCTGCGACCTGCAGACGGAGCATGAGCGCTTCCTGTCGGAAGAATACGCGCACGGTCCGGTGTTTATCACGGACTACCCGAAGGAGATCAAATCCTTCTATATGCGCCAGAACGATGACGGGAAAACCGTCGCCGCAATGGATTTGCTGGTGCCGGGCATCGGCGAAATCATCGGCGGCAGCCAGAGAGAAGAGCGCCTGGATCTGCTTCAGAAGCGGATGGCAGAGCTCGGCCTGGATGAAAAGGATTACTGGTGGTATCTCGATCTCAGACGCTACGGCGGCACACGTCACGCCGGATACGGTCTCGGCTTCGAGCGCCTGATTATGTACGTCACGGGCATTCCGAACATCCGCGACGTGATTCCATACCCCCGCACCGTTGGCACGGCGGAATTCTAAGATGCGCCGGCCGACAGACAAGCAGAAAGAAGGAAACTATTTATGGCAAAACAAAAAAATCTGTTCCGACTGACCTTGACAGCGATTCTTTCGGCACTCATCGCTGTGATGACCGTCGTTCCCTATACGGGCTATATTTCCTACGGCGGTGTCATTGAAATTACAACGCTGCACATTGTCGTCATTGTCGGTTCCGTTTTTCTTGGCTGGAAATATGGTGCTGTTCTGGGTGGCGTGTGGGGGCTGACCTGCCTGATTCGCGCCACGACCAACCCGCTCTGGGCAGCCTTCCTGAATCCGCTGGTGTCGGTCGTACCGCGTATTTTTGTCGGTGCGGTGGCTGCGTGGGTCTATGCTGGTCTCTGCAAGCTCCGTTGCAACGGCTATATCGCCAGCGTGCTGGCAGCACTGGCGGCCACGCTGACCAATACCATTCTGGTGCTGTCCGCCCTCGCCGTGTTCGGTGACGGAATCAATGGCTTCTTTGACGTTATGAAAAACGTCTACCTGACCGTCATCGGCGTCAACGGACTCATCGAACTGGCAGCCGCCGCAGTTCTGACGCCCATGCTGACGTATGCACTCAGCAAGGTGCGCCACAACTGAACCAACCGAAAAAGCAAGGAGAGAATTCGTTACCCATGGAAATTTGTTCGGATATTTGTTCAGAGCAGACCTGGCAGAAGCTCAAGGCAGAAAAGCCGGAACTGCTGGCACGATATGCTGACTTTCAAAGCCGCAAACTGAACCTGAATATGTCCCGCGGAATCCCGGCAAAGGAGCAGATCGACCTGTCGCAGGATGTGCTGACCTGCCTGAAAACGCCGGAGGACTATCAGGTAGACGGCGTGGACGCCCGCAGCTATGGCTTGCTGGAGGGGCTGCCCTGCGCCAGACAGCTGTTTGGCGAACTGTTAGAGGTGGATCCGGCCTGTGTCTTTGTCGGCGGCAACTCCAGCCTGAACATGATGTACGATATGATCGTGCGGTCGATCGTCTTCGGAATCGGCGGCTGTGAACCGTGGAGCCGACAGGGGCGCGTGAAGTTTCTCTGCCCGGTTCCGGGCTATGACCGGCATTTTGCCATCTGCGAACGGTGCGACATTGAAATGATTCCCGTTCCGCTTGACAAGGACGGCCCGGACATGGAGCGGGTGCGCCAACTGGTGCAGGATCCGTCAGTCAAGGGGATGTGGTGCGTCCCGAAATACGCCAACCCCACCGGCCAGACCTATTCGGACGATACCGTCCGTGCACTGGCGGCGCTGCAACCGGCTGCAAAGGATTTCCGCATCTATTGGGACAATGCCTACTGCATCCATGATATCTTTGAGGAAGATCATCTGCTGAACATCATGGACGAAGTCAAAAAGTACGGCAATGACAATCTGGTTTTCGAATTTGCCTCCACCTCTAAAATCAGCTTTCCGGGCTCCGGCGTCGCCTGTATGGCCGTCGGAAAAGACGATTTTGCGGAGATTCGCAAATCGCTCACGGTGCAGACGATCTGTCCGGATAAAACCAATCAGCTGCGCCATGTCCGTTCCTTCAAGAATGCAGCCGGTCTCCGGAAACGCGCAGCAGAACACGCTGCGCTGATTCGCCCGAAGTTTGAAGCGGTGCTGTCCGTACTGGAGCGCGAAGCCGGTGAACTGGAATTCATCCACTGGAGTCGGCCGAATGGCGGCTATTTCATCAGCCTGGATGTACTGGAGCATACCGCCGCACGCACGGTGGAGCTTGCCAAAAATGCCGGCGTCACACTGACACCGGCCGGCTCCACCTGGCCGTATCACCGGGATCCGGTGGACAACAATATTCGGATTGCTCCGACATTCCCGTCGCTGGAGGATATCCGGACGGCGGCTGAGTTGCTCGGTGTGAGCCTCAAACTGGCAGCCATTGAACGGCTCGAACAAATGTAGACACAAGAAAAACAGGGAAGGCGGTATCCAATTCAATGACGGATAAAAGTCGGTATGTCAGCCCGTTTACCGGGCGCTGGGCCAGCTCGGAAATGATTGCGCTGTTTTCGGAGGATGAGAAATTCCGAACCTGGCGGAAATTGTGGATTGCACTGGCATCGTGTGAACGCGACCTCGGATTGAATATTACAGAAGAACAGCTCGAGGAGCTGCGCGCCAACGCAGATCACATCAATTATGAAGACGCGGCTCGCTTTGAAAAAGAAATCCGCCATGACGTCATGGCGCACATCAAGGCATATGGCCTGCAATGCCCGAACGCCGCCGGAATTCTGCATCTCGGCGCAACGAGCTGCTATATCTGTGACAACGCAGATCTGATCATCATGCGCAAGGGTCTGCAGATCATTGAACGCAAGCTCAAACACGCGATTCGCAACCTCTGCAATTTCGCCATGGAGTATCGCGCATTGCCGACGCTCGGCTTTACCCATTTTCAGCCTGCCCAATTGACCACAGTCGGCAAACGAGCCTGCCTGTGGATCAATGATCTCCTCTCCGATCTGGAAGAAATCGAATATCGGATTGCCAACCTGAAGTTCCGCGGCGTCAAGGGTACAACCGGGACACAGGCGAGCTTCCTCGATCTGTTCGGCGGTGATCACGAAAAGGTCAAACAGCTCGATCGCGCAGTGGCCAAGGTCTTTGATTTCGACCAAACGGAATCAGTCACCGGCCAGACGTATTCCAGAAAAGCGGACTATCGGGTGCTGAGCGCCCTGTCCGGTCTGGCACAGTCTGCCTCCAAATTCGCCACGGATATCCGCCTGCTGCAGTCGCTGAAGGAAGTGGAAGAACCGTTTGAAAGCACACAGGTCGGCTCTTCGGCCATGCCCTATAAGCGGAACCCCATGCGCAGCGAACGCATTTGCGGGCTGGCACGGTACCTGATTGTCGATACGGTGAATCCGGCAGTCACAGCCGCCACACAGTGGCTGGAACGCACACTGGATGACTCCGCCAACCGCCGCGTGGCACTGCCGGAGGCCTTCCTGGCCGCCGATGCCATCTGCGAGCTGCTGGTCAATATCTCCCGCGGCCTGGTCGTCTATCCCAAGGTGATCGAGGCTCGTGTGCAGAGTGAGCTGCCCTTTATGGCGATGGAAAATATCATGATGGAAGCTGTCAAACGCGGCGGCAACCGCCAGGAGCTGCATGAACGAATCCGCCGCCATTCCCTTGCGGCAGGGAAGCGGGTCAAGGAAGAAGGCTTGGACAACGACCTGATTCGCCGAATCAGTGAGGATCCGGCCTTTGATGTGGACGAGCAGACGCTGACCGCGTGCCTGAACCCGTCGGCCTATACCGGACGGAGCAGCGAACAGACGGAGGAATTCATCTGTGAAACCGTTTTGCCGCGCCTGGGTGAAGAACCGGATAACGCCGATTCCATGCAGGAAGAAGACGGAAATCTCCGCGTTTGAATGCTGAAAAAAGCCAAAAGCCCTCTTGCAAAACAGAAAAACATTTGGTATAATATACCCGAGATCAAATTCCATTTCAAAATCAGATTATCTGGAGGCAATCGACATGGAAAAAATCAACAAAGCATTAGTCTCAGCTGCATTCCTTCTCCTTCTGGTCACATCCACCGGTTTCAGCTCGACCGTCACGCTCGCCGTTCTGGGGATCGTCATCTGGATGCTTGCTACAAAGGCCGATACGGCATCGCAGATTGGTGCTTTTGAAGCCCTGTACCTCTCCCTGCTGCACGGTGTGATTCGTCTGGTTGTGAACGGCTCTCAGCGCATCATTGCTCAAATCGTTGACTGGGCCAACGGCAACCCCTATGGCACGCTTTCCGATATTTATGATATTCTCGGCTTCCTCGTCACGATCTGCATGATCGGCCTGACCGGTATGGCACTTTCCCGCCTGGTCGCCGGCAAACCGTCCGATACGCCGGTTGTCAACACCTATGCCAAGAAGACCTTCGGCATCTTTGTCCCGCAGGCAACACAGTCCTACTATCAGCAGCCGACCTCCGCTCCGGCCAATGGCTGGATCTGCCCGAACTGTGGCCGTAAAAATGACGGTCAGTTCTGCCAGGGCTGCGGCAAAGCAAAACAGTAAATTTGCGTCCGGGTATCCGGTCATCTTCAGTCCGCATGGCTTATTTTCCATGCGGACTGAATTTTCAACTCATCTGATCATGAAAAACGCCGTGTTCCCGCTTGAAACAGGAACCGGCAGAAAAGGGTGAATTTATGTTCTGTACAAATTGCGGCTGCGAAGTCAGCGACCGCGCAACCTTCTGCACCAATTGCGGCACGCGCCTGAAACCGAAAGAAACTGAGGCTCAGCCGACTGTTCAGGCTGCCGAAGAAATTGCATCCGTTATCGCCTCGGTCCCGACGCCGGAACCCCAGATTGTTTCCGCAGCTCCGACTGTGGAAGAACCGGCCACACCTGAAAACAAGCCGGAGGAACCAATCTCCGAAGAACCGATTGCCGCAGAGCCGCCGGTAGCTCCTGTTGTCGCCGCCGTGCCGGAAGAACCGGTCGCACCCGTGGCTCCGCCAGTGCCGGAAGAACCGGTCGTCCCTGTAACTCCGCCTGCACCGGCACAGCCGGCCGTCCCTGTGGCTCCGCCTGTATCGGCACAGCCGACACCCGTTGTCGCACAGCCGGAAAAACCCGTTCCGACGGCCACACCGGTTGCACCGGCCACACCCGTTCGCCCGGCGTATGCACCGATTCCGGCAGCCGTTCAAATGCCGGTCAAACCGCAGACACAGCCGACCACGGTTCAGGTTTCGCAGGCACCCGCCGAAAAGCCGGTTTCCACCTGGCTGTATGTGTTGATGCAGTTCCTGACGATCATACCGGTCGTCGGCCTGATTGTCCACATTATCTGTCTGGCCGCCGCCAAACAGAAGAGCTTCCGGAATTATTGCCGCGCCGTCGTCATCCTGGGCGTCGTTGCTCTGGTTCTGCTCATTGCGGCACTGGTCGCAGGATTTATCTTCCTCGACCGAATCAATGAATTCCTCAGCGCCTACAACATCCAAATCGAAAGTCTGATCTGATACAGGTCGTTCTGTTAGAAATCGGCATGCACATTCAGCGCATGCCGATTTCTTCGTCTGTCAGCCACGTTCAGCTGCGTGAAGCGACGAATATTTTTCTCGGGTGGCCAAGCCGCCGCGAATGTGTCGCTCTGCCTTGTTTTTCTCCAAAACGTGCTTGACGGCGTCTGCCAACGAGCGGTTCAACAGGACAATCCGTTCGGTCACATCTTTATGGACGGTGGATTTGGAAATGCCAAAATCCGCCGCGGTCTGCCGCACGGTTGCGGAAGTTTCGGCGATATGTCGGCTGACCATCAAAACGCGTTCCTGAATGTAATCATGCACGAAAACCCCTCCACATGATAAAGCAATGGTACACTATATGGCTTTTTTGCACGAATATGTCAGACGCACCCCACGCCCTGCAGGTTATCAAAATGCACGGCAAACCTGTTAAACTGGAACACAGCATACCGGATGCGCCCTGAGTGTGTCCGGTTCCGATTTCAAATGGATAGAATGGAGTTTTTATGCAATACCAAGCACATCGCGGTGTCGGGACAGAATTTCCTGAAAACACGATTCCCGCTTTTATAGCGGCTATCGAGCAGCGCTATGCCGTAATCGAGGCCGACCCCTGCTTTACGGCGGATGGCGTCTGCGTTTTGCTGCACGATCGAACACTGAACCGAACCTGCCGCCTGAAAGACGGAAGTCCTCTGAACGAAGACATTGCAATCGACCAGATCACCTATGAACAGGCTCTGACCTATGACGCCGGGCTTGCAAAAGCCCCGAAATTTCGCGGTACAACGATTCCGACCCTGCAATCCCTGCTTGAACTGGTCGAAGGAACCGATGTCCTCATCAAGCTGGATAACCGCATCCAGTCCTTCGAGCCGGAAGAGACGGAGACACTCTTCCGGCTCGTCGAATCGTCCACAGCCAAAATCGCCTTTACCGTCTCGGACTTTTCATATCTGGAACGGGTTCTGAAACGCTTTCCCCATGCCCAGATTCACTATGACGGATTGGTCGATGAATCCAACCTGCAGCGCCTGTGTGACCTTGTTCCGCGGGAACAGCGCACCGTCTGGCTCTGCCTGCCCTCAAAGGATACGGCCTGGGTGCGCGTGCCAACAGCCAATCCCACACTCTGCGCAGCCGTCAAACGCTGTGCACGGCTCGGCCTGTGGATTCTGAGAACGCCGGAACAGCTGCACATCGCCGAACAATATCAGGCGGATTACATCGAAACCCCCGGTGAGCTGAAACCGATTCCGCCGTATTCCGGTCTGGCAGACTGCCACCTCCATACCGTCTTTTCGCACGACTCGATGACGGAGCCGTCGGAGCTTGTTGCACAGGCGGCAAAGCATCCGCTGTCCGCCATCGCCTTTACCGATCACTGCGACATTGAATTTTGCCAGACGGTGGACGAGGTGACGCCGATTCGCCACTCTGTGGAGGCGGCGCAAGCCTGTCAGGCCGGGAGCGCTTCGCTCAAAATTCACACGGGCGTCGAAATCGGTGAGGGCATCTGGCACATGGACGTGACGGATGAGCTGATTCACAGCAAACCGTTTGACGTGGTACTCGGTTCTGTCCACGCCGTGCGCTATCCGGGCTACTCCATGCCGTATTCGCGGATTGACTTTTCCGCGTTCCCGGCTAATGAACTGCCGGATTTCCTGGCGGCCTATTTCAACGATCTGCTGGAAATGGCGCAGACGGCCGACTTTGACGTCCTGACGCACCTGACCTGCCCGCTGCGATACATTCAGGGCAAATACGGGCTGCCTGTGCAAATGGCGGCGTATGACGAGGTGATTGGCCGGATTCTGCAAACCATCATCGACCGGGGGATCGCGCTGGAGGTCAATACCTCCGGAATGCGTGCGCCGTCTCCGTTCCTGATGCCGGATGTTTCCATCCTTCAACGCTACCTCGCCATGGGCGGAACGCTCCTGACGCTCGGCTCCGATGCACATATCGCCGCAGATGTCGCCAACGGCTTCGAAGAAACGGTCGCCATCCTGAAGGAGCTCGGCGTCCAATGGCTCTGCAGCTATCGCCGACGCATCGCCATTCCATACGCCATCTGATGCCATATTTTGCGAAATAGCAGGGAACCGCTTGACAAATTCCTGAAAAGAGGATATAATACTATCATGTTCCCGTATATGTAGAAAATGCAAGGAATGGGACGTGGCTGCATACGGATTACGCTGCAGAGAGCTGCCGGTTGCTGAAAGGCAGTGCGTGAGGTATGTACGTTATCACCCATTGGCAGCGCCGCTGAACGCTCGAAGGAGTCAATAAGCGCCGCCGGTTTTGACCCGCCGTTATCCGGGTTTCCGTGCCGCTCCGGGCTGCACGGGCGAGTGGGCGCCTGAAGGCGTCAATTTGGGTGGTACCGCGGAGAGATTGCTCCGTCCCTGATCGGCAGGGACGGAGCTTTTTTGTTGACAAAGCGGCTGTCAGCCGGAAACACGAAAGAAGGAGTCAGTCAGGTTATGTATCAAGACGTATCCAATAACTTAGATTTTGTTGGAAGAGAACGTGAGATGAGCAAGTTCTGGAAAGAAAATCACGTTTTCGAACAGAGCATTGAGCATCGCGCTCAGGGCGAAAACTTCACATTTTACGATGGACCGCCGACGGCCAACGGCAAACCGCACATCGGCCATATTTTGACGCGTGCCATCAAGGACATTATTCCGCGCTATCAGACCATGAAAGGCCGCCACGTCCTGAGAAAAGCAGGCTGGGATACACACGGCCTCCCGGTGGAGCTGGAGGTTGAAAAGCTCCTACACCTGGACGGGAAGCAGGATGTGGAACGCTATGGCGTCGAACCCTTCAACGAAAAGTGCAAGGAATCCGTCTGGAAATACACAACGGAATGGCACGAAATGAGCGACGCCGTTGCATACTGGTGCGATATGGACAATCCATATGTGACCTATCATAACGACTATATCGAGTCCGTCTGGTGGGCCATTCAACGGATTGCAGATCAGGGTCTGCTCTATAAAGGCCATAAAATCGTGCCGTATTGCCCCCGTTGTGGAACGGCTCTGTCCAGCCATGAAGTGGCTCAGGGCTATAAGGACGTCAAGGAAACCTCTGTGTTTGCGAAATTCCGCCTGGAAGGAAGCGAAAACCGCTATTTCCTCGCATGGACAACCACCCCGTGGACATTGCCCTCCAACGTCGCACTGGCCGTCAACGCCGACGAAATGTACGCCGAAGTCCAGATTGGCGATGAATCCCTGATTCTGGCCGAAGCGCTCGTGGAAAGCGTCATCACGGAGGAGCATTCGGTCGTTGCTCACTTCCGCGGCAGCGAACTGCTTGGTATGCGCTATCAGCCGCTCTTTACCTTTGCCAAACCGGAAAAACCGGCGTATTATGTCGTTGCTGGCGATTTCGTTACCCTGACAGACGGTTCCGGTATCGTCCACATCGCACCGGCTTTCGGTGAAGATGACGCACGCGTGGGTCGTGAAAACGATCTGCCCTTCGTGCAGCTCGTGGACGGACGCGGCCGCTTTACCCCGGAGGTCACACCTTGGGCAGGTCTGTTCTGCAAAGACGGCGACCATGCTATCATTGACGATCTGAAGGAACGTGGCCTGCTGTACCGCGCCGTCCAGTTTGAACACTCCTATCCGTTCTGCTGGCGCTGCGATACGCCGCTCCTGTACTATGCAATGGACACCTGGTTCATCCGCATGACGGCGGTGAAGGATCGCCTCCTGAAGAATAACCAGTCGATCAACTGGATTCCGGAGAGCATCCGCGACGGCCGTATGGGCAACTTCCTGGATAACGTGGTCGATTGGGGGCTGAGCCGCTCACGGTACTGGGGCACTCCGCTTCCGGTCTGGGTTTGCTCCTGCGGACACCACCATGTCGTCGGCAGCATCGAGGAATTGAAACGCCTCGGAAAAGATGTGCCGGAGGATATCGAGCTGCATAAGCCGTACGTCGATCGCATCACGCTGACGTGCGAAAAGTGCGGCAAAGAAATGCACCGCACGCCGGAGGTCATTGACTGCTGGTTCGATTCCGGCTCCATGCCGTTTGCACAGTGGCATTATCCGTTTGAAAACAAGGAGCTGTTCGAACAGAATTACCCGGCCGACTTCATCAGCGAAGCGATTGACCAGACACGCGGCTGGTTCTATACGCTGCTTGCCATTTCAACTCTGCTGTTTGATAAGGCACCCTTCAAAAACTGCATCGTCCTCGGCCACGTCTGCGACAAAGACGGCCTGAAAATGTCCAAGCACCGCGGCAATGTCGTCGATCCATGGACGGTTCTGAATAAACAGGGCGCCGATGCGGTGCGCTGGTACTTCTATTCAACCTCTGCACCGTGGCTGCCGAGCCGCTTCTATGAGGACGCTGTCAATGAAAGCCAGCGCAAATTCATGGGAACGCTCTGGAACACCTATTATTTCTTTGTGCTGTACGCAAACATTGACGGCTTTGCCCCGAACGGCCGGACGGTTGATCAGTGCGCCCTGACGGTCATGGATCGCTGGATTCTTTCCCGACTGAACACGCTGATTCAGACCGTCGATCAGTCGCTTGCCGAATACAAGATCACGGAATCGGCTCGCGCCATCGCCGCCTTTACCGATGAACTGTCCAACTGGTATGTCCGCCGCGGGCGGGAACGCTACTGGGTGACCGGTGAAAGCGCAGATAAGGATGCGGCATTCATGACGCTGCACACAGTGCTTGTCACACTGTCCAAACTGATTGCACCGTTTGTCCCGTTCCTGGCCGATGAAATCTACCAGAATCTCGTTCGCAGCAACGACGCCGCCGCACCGATCAGCGTTCACCTCTGCGACTTCCCGACGTGCGATTCGTCCAAGATCGATCCGGAACTGGAAAAGAATATGGATCTGACGCTGCGCGTCGTCGTGCTGGGTCGTGCCTGCCGCTCGACCTCCGCGATTAAAAACCGTCAGCCGCTGCGCGCACTGTATGTGAAAAACAGCACGGGCGAAACGCTTCCGCCGGAGTTTGCAGCACTGGCCGCCGATGAACTCAACGTGAAGGCTGTCAGCTTTACAGAGGATGCAGACCGTTTCGTCTCCTACCTGCTGAAGCCGCAGCTGAAAACGTGCGGAAAGAAATTTGGCAAGCTGGTTCCCGCCATCAAAGAGGCACTTCTGGCCGCAGACGGTACGGCACTGGTGCATGAGCTGAAGGAAAACGGCCATATCACCCTGCATCTGGATGCGGCGGAAGTCGAAATGGGCGAGGAAGACCTCCTGATTGAAACGAAAAAAACAGAAGGCTATATCGCCGAAAGCGACCGTGAGCTGACCGTGGCACTCGATATCGTCCTCGATGAGGCGCTGATTGAAGAGGGCTTCGTGCGCGAAACCGTGAACAAACTGCAAACCATGCGCAAGGATGCGGGCTTTGCCGTGACCGATCAGATTCGCGTGACCTATCAGGCCGGTGAAAAGCTGGCGCGCGTCATCGCAGCCAACGCATCTTCGATTGCCACCGATGTCCTGGCCGTCTCCGTCCTCGAAGGCGAACCGACGGATTCCGGCAAGGAATGGAATATCAACGGCGAAGCAGCCGTGCTGAGTGTCCAAAAAGCATAAACGATTCCAAATCGATTGCATTTGAAAAATGAAAAAAGGTGGGAAAGTTATGATTCTGAAGAAGAACGACGTGGTGCTCCTGACGGGGGACAGCGTAACGGATTGCGGCCGTTCGCGTGATTGTGACAACGAAGGCCGCGATAACGTCAACGGCATGGGCAATGGCTACCCGGCCATGGTCAAGGCATACCTGAATGCCATGCATCCGGAGCTGGAGCTGACCGTCATCAACAAGGGAATCAGCGGAAACAGAACCTGCGATATTCTCGATCGGATGGATGTCGATCACCTGAATCTCAAACCGGATGTGGTGACGCTGCTGATCGGCGTCAATGACGTCTGGCGTCACTTCGATGCGCCGGATATCAAGCAGGTGGATGCAGAGGAATACCGCCTCAACATGGATCGCATCCTGGCTGACCTGAAGACCGTTGCCAGAGAAATTCTCGTCCTTGCACCGTTCCAGATCAAACCGGCCGATGATCACCCCATGTATCAGATGACACTCCAATACGCGAAAATCGCCAAAGAAGCCGCCGAACAGGCCGGTGTCCGCTTCTTCGACGCACAGGCGATGTTTGACGCCAAAATTGCAGGCACAGATGCCAAGCTGTACTCGGCTGATACCGTCCATCCGACGGTCAACGGCCATGTGCTGCTGGCGGACGCCATCCTGCACGAACTCCTGTAAAACCCGCACAGCCCCTGCGGTTTCGATGAACCGCAGGGGCTGCTTGACGATACCAGATATCCGGTTGCCATGCAATCATACCGGAGGAAAGAAGAGACGATATGATACAATACGATGCGGAAAACAGACTGTTCCACCTGCATAATGCGCAGATTTCCTGTGTCCTCAGCCTGCTGAAGGACGAGCTGGGCTATGATGAACTGATGATGCCGTATTTCGGAACGCCACTGGCAGATCCATCCGCGGCACTGAAACAGATCCATCACACCAACGGCGTTTCGTTTGATACGGATCGCCAGTACCTCCCGTATGCCTGCCCGACAGACGGGCGCGGCGACTATCGCCCGGTGATGCTCCGCACACGCGATGCCGCCGGACAGCGCTGTTCGGAACTGTTTTTTACCGGTTACCGAATCGAATCGGGCGTGCAGCAGCTGAGCGGCCTGCCCTGTACCTACGCGGAATCGCCCGACGAAGCACAGACACTGTATATCACACTGCGCGATGAATGCACAGGCCTGGAAGCAGAGCTGGCCTATACCGTTTACAATGACCTCGCCGCCGTGATCACCAGTGCCTGTTATCGGAACGGCGGAACGGAAACGCTGGTTCTGGAAAATGCCGGGAGCTTTTGCCTGACGCTCCCAGGACGGTATGATATGCTCCATCTGCACGGTGCATGGGGGCGCGAACGGAGCGTGGAACGCGTCGCACCGGCGACCATGACCCGTATGATCGACTCGGCTCGCGGCTCCTCCGGCCATGAGCACAATCCGTTTGCCGTCCTGATGGATTCGGATGCCACGGAGTTTGCCGGGCGCTGCTGGGGCGTCAATCTCGTCTACAGCGGCGACTTTGCAATTGCTGTCGATGAAAGCCCGTTTGATTCCACACGACTGGTTGCAGGCCTGAACCCCCGCACCTTTGAATGGCGTCTGGAGCCGAATGCACAGTTTCAGGCACCGCAGGCGGTCTGCGTCTACGCGGACAACGGCCTGAATGCCATGAGCCAGACCTTCCACAAGCTCTACAGAACCCGTCTGTATCGCGGCCTGTGGCGCGATAGGGAACGCCCGATTCTGGTCAATAACTGGGAAGCGACCTACTTCAACTTTGACCATGAGAAGATCATGCAGATTGCAAGCACTGCCGCCAAGCTGGGCATTGAAATGTTCGTCCTGGACGATGGCTGGTTTGGCCACCGCGATGACGATACGACTTCGCTGGGCGACTGGGTGGTGGATCGCCGGAAGCTCCCGGACGGCCTGGAAAAGCTGGTCGATGACGTCCATTCGCTCGGACTGAAATTTGGCCTCTGGTTCGAACCGGAGATGATCTCCCCGGATTCCGACCTCTATCGGGCACATCCGGACTGGTGCCTTCATGTCACAGGCCGCCGTCGGACGGAGGCAAGACAGCAGCTGATTCTCGATATGTCGCGCAGCGATGTGCAGGATTATATCATTGAGGCCGTCTCCGCGGTGCTCCGCAGCGCAGATATCCAATATGTCAAGTGGGACATGAACCGCAATTTCACCGAGGCTGGCTCCGACTGGCTGACCGATGGCCGGGAGGGCGAACTGGCGCACCGATACATTCTGGGCGTCTATCGCGTCATGGATGCCATCACATCGACCTTCCCGGAGATTCTGTTTGAAGGCTGCTCCGGCGGCGGCGGACGCTTCGATGCCGGGATTCTGCACTATATGCCGCAGATCTGGACAAGCGATAACACCGATGCAGGTGCCCGCCTCAAAATCCAGTACGGCACAAGCATCTGCTATCCGCCCAGCGCAATGGGCGCTCATGTCTGCAGCCATGGCCGCGGCAATGTCAAGGTGAGAGGCGATGTCGCCCTTGGCGGCAACTTCGGCTACGAACTCGACCTCTCGGTTCAATCGGAGGAAGATCTGGAAGTCATGCGCCAACAGGTCGAACGGATGAAGAAAATCCGCCACACCACACAGCAGGGCGTCTTTACACGTCTGGCCAGCCCGTTCGACGGCAACCTTACGGCCTGGCAGTTTGTCGATGACGAGCGGGTGATTGTCTGCATCTATCGCGCCATCGCCTCGTCCAATTCTGTGCGCGAACGGATTCGCCTCCATCGGATTCCGGCAGGGAACTACAAAATGCCCGACGGCCGAATCGTCACAGCCAATGAACTCGAATGCGTCGGCGTCTGCCCGACCTTTGGCCACGGCGACTTCTCCAGCGACGTCATCATCCTCGAAAAGCAGAACGACTAAACAGCATCCGGTATCGAGCGGCGGCTTTCCCGTGGAAAGGAGAGCTGCCGCTTTCTGCTGGAAAAATTTTTCGGGATTCTTCGAAAAAGGCTTGACAAAGCAAAAGGAATCTGCTATAATATACGAGTCATCTGGCTGATGCGGATTTAGCTCATCTGGTAGAGCGCCACCTTGCCAAGGTGGAGGTAGCGAGTTCGAGCCTCGTAATCCGCTCCACAAAACCTCTTTTGCCCTCAAAAGCATAAGAGGTTTTTCTTTTGCCGCAAAACGCACCGCAGCCGGTGTGTGTGATCTCTGCGCTGGACGGAAAACGGAACGCAGCTGCACCGCTCCGGGGGACTGATGAGATCGAAAGGAGCACTCAATCAGTGGGGGCTTGCTTTTTCGACCTCTTTGCGGTATAATAACATCGTTGACGGCTGAAAAAGCGTTTCAAAATGAAGGATTGTCGGGAGGAGCACAGATGGAAACTTATAAAATCAATGTGGCCGGTGTCGAACGGGATTTGCCGATCGTGCCGATCAGTGACAAACTTTCAATTGCTGCCTTTGTAATTTTTGGCGATACCGATGTCGTAGAGCCCTGCGCCCGGGCTCTGGCGGAAAAGCTGCCGCCGGTGGATTATCTGTTGACAGCTGAGGCTAAGAGCATTCCGCTGATTTATGAAATGGCGAAAGTGATGAAAATGCCGCGATACATCATCGCCCGCAAATCCGTCAAGGGCTATATGGCACACCCGATCATCACCCATGTCCATTCCATTACGACGAAAAATGAACAGATCCTGTGCCTGGATGAAGACGATGTCAAACGGATTCACGGGAAACGGGTGGCGATTGTGGACGATGTCATTTCGACCGGCGCTTCGCTGGCTGCACTGGAACAGCTCATTACAGAAGCGGGCGGAGAAATCGTTGCACGGGCAGCCATTCTCTCGGAAGGCGACGCAAATGATCGCGAGGATATCACGGTTCTGGGGCAAATTCCGCTCTTTTTCAAGGACTGATCTGGATCGAAACCGGGTTCGTATCTTGCCCTCTGGAAGGCTCTCTTTCAGAGGGCAAAGCTTTTATACAGGAGGAAGTCTGAATGATTCGCCGTTTTATAACGTATTACAAACCGCACCTCAAAATGTTTACCGCAGATATGATCTGCGCACTGCTGCTGGCCGGCTGCAATCTGCTCTTTCCGGTGATGACACGCGCCATGATGAACGACTACATCCCCAACCAAAATATCCGGATGCTGTTGATCATGGCCGGTATTCTGGTCGTCGCGTACATTCTGAAGAAGTTCCTGAACTACTTCATCCAGTATTACGGCCACATCGTCGGCGTGAAAATGCAGGGAGAAATGCGAAACGAAATGTTTGTCAAGCTGCAGGAGCTGCCGTTCTCGTTCTATGATAATCACAAAACCGGCTCCCTGATGTCCCGGATGATCGGCGACCTGTTTGATATTTCCGAGCTGGCTCACCATGGCCCGGAGGATCTCTTTATCTCCCTGATTCTTCTGGTCGGCTCCTTTATCGGGATGTCTGCCATGAACCTTTGGCTGACGCTGATCATTTTCGCGTTTGTGCCGCTGCTGGTCTGGTTCTCTGCGATGAAACGGCTGAAAATGTCGGCCGCCTTCAAAAAATCGAGGGAAGAAGTGGCCGAGGTGAACGCCACGCTCGAAAACAGCATTTCGGGTATCCGCGTATCCAAAGCCTTCTGCAACCGCGATTATGAAACGGCACGATTTGAAAAAAACAATCAGGCGTTTATCGAATCCCGCTCCATGGCCTACCGCGCCATGGCAGAATTCCACTCCGGCAACACCCTGATCATTGACCTGCTGAACGTCGTTGTCATGGTCGCCGGTGGCCTGTTTACCTATTTCGGCAAAATCAGCGCGGGCGACTTTGTCGCATTCCTTTTGTATGTCAATGTGTTTTTGGATCCGATTCGCCGGTTGATCAACTTTGTGGAACAGTTCCAGAGCGCAATGAGCGGCTTTGAACGCTTCCTGGAGGTTGTGGATGCCCCGGTGGAACAGGAAGCCCCCAATGCGACCGTGCTGGAAAATGTACAGGGTCAGATCCGGTTTGATGATGTCAGCTTCGCATATGATGAGCAGAAGCAGGTGCTGAGCCATATTTCGCTCGATATCCGTCCGGGGAGAAAGGTGGCACTGGTCGGCCCGTCTGGCGGCGGCAAAACGACGCTCTGCCATCTGCTGCCGCGGTTCTATGAGGTCATGGACGGCAGCATCTGCATCGACGGCCAGGATATTCGCCAGGTGACGTTTGCATCCCTCCGGAAAAGCATCGGCCTGGTGCAGCAGGACGTCTTCCTGTTCACCGGCACCATCTACGAGAACATTCTGTGCGGCCGAATCGATGCGACGCGTGAAGAGGTCTATGAAGCGGCCAAACAGGCCAATATTCACGAATTTATCCTGAATCTGCCGGATGGCTACGATACCTTCATCGGCGAACGCGGCGTCAAACTGTCCGGCGGACAAAAGCAGCGCATCTCCATTGCCCGTGTTTTCCTGAAGAATCCGCCGATTCTGATTCTGGATGAAGCCACCAGCGCATTGGACAACGTGACGGAGCTGGCGGTGCAGCAATCGCTGGACAGCCTGTGCAAAAACCGCACCACGCTGGTTGTCGCACACCGCCTCTCGACGGTTCGAAATGCCGACGAAATCATCGTTCTGACGGAAAACGGCGTGGAAGAACGCGGCACACATCCGGAGCTGATGGACAAAAACGGAATCTATGCCATGCTGTACAATACACAATTTGCGCAGCTGTAACACGTTAGCACTTTAGTATGATAAATTGAATAAACCAAAACCGCTGATTTTTATATCCTATGTTGAAAATGACAAAATTGTCCGGAACTTGCAGGAAAAGATTGAAATCGACGGAGAATTGGAGTATAATACATCACAGGAAACAGGCTTTTAGCCTTACGAAAGGAAGAACATCCATACCATGGCGATCACTAATGCATATTTGAAAGGTGTTTACGAAACAGTCGAGAAGCGGAACGCCGGAGAAAAAGAGTTTCTTCAGGCCGTCTATGAAGTTCTGGAATCGCTGCAGCCAATTGCTGAAAAGCGTCAGGATCTGATTGACGCAGGCGTGTTCGAACGGATTGTCGAGCCGGAACGTTTCATCATGTTCCGTGTCAGCTGGGTCGATGACCAGGGCAAGGTTCAGGTCAACCGCGGCTACCGCGTCCAGTTCAATTCGGCGATCGGCCCGTACAAGGGCGGTATCCGTCTGCATCCGAGCGTTTGTGCTTCCGTTATTAAATTCCTTGGTTTTGAACAGATCTTCAAGAACAGCCTGACCGGCCTGCCCATGGGCGGCGGCAAGGGCGGCTCTGATTTTGACCCGAAAGGGAAGAGCGACGGCGAAATCATGCGTTTCTGCCAGTCCTTTATGACGGAGCTTTCCAAACACATCGGCGCAGATACAGACGTTCCGGCCGGCGATATCGGTGTCGGTGCGCGTGAAATCGGCTATATGTTTGGCCAGTATAAACGCCTGCGCAATGAGTTCACAGGCGTCCTGACCGGCAAATCTCTGTATTCCGGCGGCTCTCTGGCCAGAACGGAAGCAACCGGCTATGGCCTCTGCTACTTCACCAATGAAATGCTTGCAAAAGCGGGCGACAGCTTCCAGGGCAAACGCGTCGTCATTTCGGGCTCCGGCAACGTCGCAATCTACGCCAACCAGAAGGCCACTCAGCTGGGCGCAAAGGTCATCGCCATGAGTGACTCCAACGGCTATATTGTCGATGAAAACGGCATCAATCTGGACGTCGTCAAGCAGATCAAGGAAGTCGAACGCGCCAGAATTTCCGAGTACGCCAAACGCGTTCCGGGCTCTGTTTATACCGTCGGCTGCAAGGGTATCTGGACGGTTCCGTGCGATATCGCACTGCCGTGCGCCACGCAGAATGAACTCGATCTCGAAGGCGCCAAAGCGCTGGTGAGCAATGGCTGCCAGTATGTGGCAGAAGGCGCCAATATGCCGTCTACGCCGGAAGCAATTGCCTACTTCCAGGAACAGGGCATCCCGTTCGGCCCGGCCAAAGCGGCCAATGCGGGCGGTGTTGCAACCTCCGGTCTGGAAATGAGCCAGAACAGCCTGCGCCTTTCCTGGACCTTCGACGAAGTGGACGAGCGCCTGCACGGCATCATGAAGAACATCTACAAGAACGCTTACGCAGCCAGCATCGAATGCGGCTGTGAAGGCAACTTGGTTGTCGGTGCAAACGTTGCCGGCTTCCTCAAGGTCGCTGAAGCCATGAAGTGGCAGGGCATTGCGTACTAAGCACCCGGTTCCATCCATCTGAATCAACTGAAAACGGCGGTTCTGTTCGAAACAGAACCGCCGTTTTTGATATGTTTTCGATTACATCTGAACCCGGTGGTAGATCTTTTTGCCCTTACGGAGAACCAGACCGTCACCGCCAAGCTCCTGACTGGACCAGCGCGCTGCGATGTCGGATACCTTTTCGCCATCGACCAGAACGCCGCCCTGCTGCACGAGCCGCCGTGCCTCGCCCTTGGAGGCGGCCAACCCACACTTGACAAACAGCGTCAAAATGTCGATGGAGCCATCCGTCAGGTCTTCCGCAGAAAGCTGCGTACACGGCATATTTTCAGCCTGACCGCTGCCGCTGAACAGCCCACGCGCCGTCTGCTGCGCCTTTTCGGCCTCTGCCTCGCCGTGAACCATTTTGGTCAGCTCGTATGCCAGAATTTCCTTCGCACGGTTCAAATCGCTGCCCTGCCAATGATCCATTTCGTCAATCTGCTCAAGCGGCAGGAAGGTGAGCATCCGGATGCACTTCAAAACATCCGCATCACCGACGTTGCGCCAATACTGATAAAAATCGAACGGACTGGTCTTGTTCGGGTCGAGCCATACCGCGTTACCGGCGGTTTTGCCCATTTTGTGACCCTGCGAGTCGGTCAGCAGCGTGATGGTCATGGCGCTGGCATCCTTGCCGAGCTTCCGACGAATCAGCTCGGTTCCGCCGAGCATATTGGACCATTGATCGTCGCCGCCGAACTGCATATTGCAGCCGTAATGCTGGAAGAGATAATAGAAGTCGTAGGACTGCATGATCATGTAGTTGAATTCCAGGAAGGACAGTCCTTTTTCCATGCGCTGCCGATAGCACTCAGCGCGCAGCATATTATTGACGGAGAAACAGGCGCCAACATCGCGCAGAAGGTCAATGTAGTTGAGGTTCAAAAGCCAGTCTGCATTGTTGAGCATCATGGCTTTCCCTTCGCCAAAGTCGATAAACCGTTCCATCTGCCGCTTGAAGCACTCGGCGTTGTGATCGATATCCTCTTTGGTCAGCATCTTGCGCATATCAGTTCGGCCGGACGGGTCGCCGATCATGGTTGTGCCGCCGCCGATCAGGGCAATCGGCTTGTTCCCGGCCATCTGCAGCCGCTTCATCAACGTCAACGCCATAAAATGCCCGGCAGTCAGACTATCCGCAGTGCAGTCGAAACCGATATAGAAGGTCGCCTTGCCGTTGTTGATCATCTCACGGATATGGGCTTCATCCGTTACCTGAGCAATTAAACCGCGGGCTTGCAGTTCTTCATACAGGTTCATGTTTTGTATGCTTCCTTTCTTCTCCGGGAGGGTACAAAAATACCCTCCGCAATGTGATTTGCAGAGGGCGACCCAAAAGACCGCGGTACCACCTCTTTCACAGCCCGACGAATCGGACTGCCTCCTAGCATTTAACGCATTGCAAACGGCACGGCCTACTGAACGGGGGAGACCCCGGTGTTCAACCGGCAGCTCAAGGATGTATTTCACGGCTCCCTGACGTCAGCCTTTCACCAGACGGCTGCTCTCTGTGCGCACGAAAACCGATACTTCTTCCTGTCTCAGCTTTTGAATAGCCTTATTATATCAAATATTTCTGTTTTGTCAACCCCCTGAACCGAAAAAAACTGAATCCTTCCATCGAACGGCGAAAAGCAGAACCCGTAGAAAACAAGCGCAGAAGGACGGGTGTTCCAGGAGAGCATATCACCTGCAAATGGAAGCCATTCCTGTCGAATTCGCTTGATTGCAGCCGCTTTTTCTGGTATAATATAAAAGACTAACCGAGAAGAACGAATCGTACCCGATTAAAGGAGCAGAAATCAAAAACATGGCGCTGAAGACATGGAAAATCAAAGAAGCTGAACGGCCAATCGATGCAGAAATGGCGCGAAAATGGTCCCTGACGCCGTTGCTGCGCAAATGTCTGGAAGCGCGGAACTGGACAAACGATGAGCAGCTGGAAGCGCTCTTTTCCGGGACAACGGTCTTTCACGATCCGTTTCTCTTTCACGATATGCAGGCTGCGGTGACGCGCATCCACCGTGCCATTCAACAACACGAACGCATCACCGTCTATGGCGACTATGACGTGGACGGTGTCACCTCCTCCTACCTGCTGTCTACGGAGCTGACCCGACAGGGGGCCACCTGTGACGTCTACATTCCGGAACGGAACGGCGAGGGGTACGGCCTGAATGCGGAGGCAATCGGCAAGATTGCGGAACGCGGGACCACTTTGCTGATCACGGTGGATTGCGGTGTGACCGCGGTGGAAGAAGTCCGTCTTGCATACGAACGCGGTATGCAGGTCATCATCACCGATCACCATGAACCGTCCGACGCTTTGCCGGTCTGCGAAGCGCTCCTGAACCCCAAATGCGCCGACTGCGGGTATCCGTTTGCCGGACTGGCCGGTGTCGGCGTCGCACTGAAGCTCGCCTCTGCTCTGCGCGGAGACGGAGCCGATTCGCTCGATGCATATGGAGACCTGGTCACATTGGGTACCATTGCTGACGTCGTCCCCCTGACGGATGAAAACCGTTCCATTGTTTCCCGAGGTCTGGAAAGCATCCTGTATACCACCAACAAGGGCCTTGCTGCCCTGAACCGCGCCGCTGCATTCTGCGACGCCGCTCACAGCGCGGAGGATGTCGCGTTTAAGCTGGCACCCAAAATGAATGCAGCCGGTCGAATGCGCAGCGCACATGAGGCGTTCAAACTGCTGCAAAGCCGCACTGCCGATGAAGCGGAAAGCCGTGCGGCCTATCTGTCCATCCTGAATACAGAACGACAGGACGAGGAAAAGCGGATTTCTCAGGAAGCCGAATCCATGATCAATCCGAGACGCCTGACGACATCCCGCGCCATTTGCCTGCTGGGGGACACCTGGAAGCACGGGATTATCGGCATTTCCGCAGCCAAACTGGCCGAACGGTATCATGTCCCGACGGTTCTGTTTGCGCCGGATGGCGAGCTGATTCGCGGCTCTGCCCGCGGCGTCGAAGGCTTTGACCTGTTCACGGCGATGAATCGCGCTGTGGAAGGGCTGAATGGTCGGTGTGGCGGCCATACCATGGCTGCCGGTGTGACGCTTCCGCTCAACGCATTTGACGAATTTCGCCGCCGCTTCGAATTCATTTGCCAGCATGACCCGGCGCTGTCCGCAGAAACGTCGGTTGTCTGGGTGGACTGTGAGGTTCAGCCGGAAGAATTGACCGAAGAGAGCATCGCATCGCTTGCACGCCTGGAACCGTTTGGCGCGGGGAATGAACGCCCGCAGCTCTGCCTGCGCAATGCCCGCATCGAAGAAATGATCCCGATCGGCGGCGGCAAGCACCTGAAAATGACGGTCAGTGCCGGTGGAAAACGCTGGAATCTGCTGGCGTTTCGCCAACAGCGCGATCGCTTCCCGCATCGCCGCGGGGATGTGGTCGATCTGGTCTTTACGGCCTCCTTGGAGTCCTATCGGGGCGCAGCGACCGTCAAACTGATCTTGACCGATGTGCAGCCGTGTGCAGCTGTCCGCGAAAAAGAGGCGGACGCGGTGCAGCGCTTCCAGACCTTGAAGGCCGGTGGCACGGCCGCAGGGACGTTTCCGGATCGCCGCACACTCGGACAGATCTGGCGGCGGCTCGTGGAGCTGGCTCCGGGCGGGTCACTGACCCCGGCGCAGCTGGCTGCCGGTATCCAGACGGGCTCGAATGATGCCATGGACGTGCTCACAGCCATCGAAGCCTTTGAAGAGGCTGGCCTGATCGAGTGCATTTCATTTGGCGCCATCGACTATCAGAGTGATCTTTTTATTCGCCTTTGCGCAGAACCGCATCAAAAAGCGGATTTGCAGGCGACCCCAATTTATGCGAGACTTGCAGCCGGAGGTGGGCAGGCATGACGAATTATCCAGAAGAATATAGGCCGACGGAACAGACACAGACGGAACCAGCTGTACCGATGCCGCCTGTCTGCAAAGCGGAGGAACAGACTAATGAGGAGCGGGCGGAACGCCTGATCCAGAAATATGCCAAATATGGCCGCATCAGTGAATTGCCCCGCATCCGGGAAGCCTTTCACTTTGCGGACGAAGCGCATCGCAATCAGTTCCGCGCCAGCGGCGAACCGTATATCTCTCATCCGCTTGCTGTCGCAGAAATCGTCAGCGATATGGAGCTGGATGCCGATTCGGTGATTGCCGCACTCCTGCACGATACCGTCGAAGATACCGATGTCACCTACGACGATGTCAAAGCGCGTTTCGGCGAGACTGTGGCCGATATCGTCGATGGCCTGACCAAACTGGAGAGAATCCCCTATACGTCGAAAGCGGAACAGGAAATGGAAAATCTCCGGAAAATGCTCATGGCCATGGCACGGGATATCCGCGTCATCCTGATCAAGCTGGCAGACCGGCTGCACAATGTCCGAACGCTGAGTGCGCGCCCGGAGAAAAAACGCCGCGAGGTCGCGCTGGAAACCATGGATGTTTACAGCCCCATCGCCCACCGGCTTGGTATCACCAAGGTCAAGTGGGAGCTGGAAGACCTGTCGCTGCAATACCTGGATCCGATCGGCTACAACGAAATTGTGACGGCACTCGAACATACGAGCGAAATGCGCGAAGACCTGATCAGTACCATCAAAGCTCAAATGCAGCACTATTTTTCGGAGCAGGGACTGGAAAACGTCTATATCGAAGGTCGCGTCAAGCATATATACAGCATTTACCGCAAAATGTTTATGCAGAACAAAACGCTGGATGAGGTCTACGACCTCTATGCCGTCCGCGTCATTGTCGATACGAAGGAAGAATGCTATAACATCCTCGGTCTGATTCACGAAATGTACAAGCCGATTCCGGGACGCTTCAAGGACTATATCAGTACCCCGAAGCCGAATATGTATCAGTCGTTGCACACCACCCTGATTGGCCGCCGGGGGATTCCGTTTGAGGTGCAGATTCGCACCTGGGAAATGCACCACATTGCCGAATACGGCGTAGCAGCACACTGGAAATACAAGCAGGGTCTTTCAACCACCGATGAGGATTACAATAACAAGCTCGGCTGGATTCGCCAGATGCTGGAAACACAGCAGGATACGGACGCGGAGGACTTCATCTCCACCTTCAAAATCGATATGTTCGCCGATGAGGTGTATGTGTTTACCCCCAAGGGCGATGTCATCAGCCTGCCCGCCGGTGCCACGCTGATCGATTTTGCATACGCCATTCACTCCGAGGTCGGCAATCATATGATCGGCGGGAAAATCAACAACCGCATTGTCCCGATTGATACCAAACCGCAGAATGGCGATATCGTCGAAGTCCTGACCTCCAAAGCTTCACGCGGCCCATCCAGAGACTGGCTGAAAATCGCCAGAACGAGTGGTGCGCGCTCCAAAATCAAACAGTGGTATAAGCGGGAACGCAGGGATGAAAACGTCGAACAGGGTCTGGAAAGCCTGGAACGCGAGCTGAAACGCCATGGCCTGCTGATTGAGGAAATCAAACAGAGCGAGGCACTGCTGGCTGCGTTGAAAAAGCTCTCCTTTAACTCCTTTGACGACCTGTGCGCCGGTATCGGCTACGGCGGCATCACGGCACTGCGTGCGGCCAACCGCATCAAAGAGGAAGTGGCCCGCGTCCCGCAATCGGCTGCTGCGGAGCAGAACGGCCTGCAGCTCGGAACACTGCCGGAGGTTCGTCGCTCCGAAAGCGGCGTCATCGTGGAGGGCGTGGATTCCTGCCTGGTCAAATTTGCACATTGCTGCACGCCGGTTCCGGGCGATTCGATCATTGGCTTCGTTACGCGTGGCTATGGCGTTTCGGTTCACTGTGCGGACTGCGTCAATGTGCAGTCGCTGGAAGCGGCCGAGCATACGGCCAACCGCTTTGTGCCCGTCTCCTGGGCGGATGTAATCGAAGGTGAATTTGTCGCACAAATCGATATTTGCGGCCATGATCGCGTCGCGTTGATCGCAGACGTGACAACGATGCTGGCCAATATGCACATCATGATTCACAGCCTGCAGGCCAAACAGCTGCCCGGCGGAATGCACCTCCTGACCTTGGGCCTGGGCGTCGGCAGCAAGGAATATCTGGAATCCGTCTGCCTGAAGCTGAAACGAATCAAGGGCGTGGACACCATCAACCGGTGTGGCCATGTGCATGGCGAAATTGTATAATGAGTGAATCTGGAGGTTCAGACTGTGATTGCAGTTGTTCAACGCGTCAGCAGCGCATCCGTCACCATTGACGGCGTCTGTTCTGCTGAAATCGGCACCGGTCTTTTGATTCTGATCGGCGTCCGAAAAGGGGATACAGAGGCGGATGCCTCGTACCTGGCATCCAAATGTACCGGGCTCCGCATTTTTGAAGATGCAGCCGGGAAAATGAATCTGTCAACGGCTGCGGTCAATGGCTCGCTGCTGATTGTCACAAATTTCACCCTGTATGGGAACTGCGTCCACGGCAGACGCCCCTCCTTTGAGGATGCGGAACGGCCGGAGCGCGCCAAAACCTTGACCGACCTGTTCATTGCAGAATGCGCAAAAAGCGGTCTGCCGGTGCAGCAGGGTGTGTTTGGTGCGGACATGAAGGTTGCGCTGGTCAATGACGGACCGGTCACCCTGATCATCGATTCAGCCGCCCGTACCTCCGGTAGCGCATCCGGCTCAGAGGAAAGGTGAAATCGTTTGTTTTCTGTTTTGATTGCCATTGTTTATCTGGCCTTTGTCAGCCTCGGACTCCCAGATTCACTGCTGGGCGCAGCTTGGCCGGTGATGCGGGAAGAGCTGTCGATGCCTATTTCCGGAGCGGGTGCAGTGTCCATGACGATTGCCGCCGGAACCGTCCTATCCAGCCTCTTTTCAGATCGGCTGACCTGCAAACTGGGCACCGGGCGGGTGACGGCGATCAGCGTCGCAATGACCGCACTGGCGCTGTTTGGCTTTTCAACGGCCACTTCGTTTATCTGGCTCTGCGTATGGGCCGTTCCGTATGGCTTGGGCGCGGGAGCGGTGGATGCCGCCCTGAATAACTACGCCGCGCTGCACTATTCCTCCCGCCACATGAGCTGGCTGCACGGCTGCTGGGGTGTTGGTGCCGCGATCAGCCCGTATATCATGAGTGCCTGCCTGGCCGGCGAACGGGGCTGGCGCATGGGATATCTGACCGTATCCGTCATTCAAATCGCGCTGACGGCGATTCTGTTTGTCAGTCTGCCCCTCTGGAAAAACGCCGGAACGGGCACCTCAACGCAAGCCCGCCGCGCACAACCGCTTCGAAAAGTCGTCACCATTCGCGGCGTTACGTATGTTATGCTTGCCTTTTTCGGCTATTGTGCCATGGAATCGACCACCGGGCTCTGGGCCAGCAGCTATCTGGTGGAGCATTCCGGCTTTAATGCGGAAGTCGCCGCTTCGTTTGCATCGCTCTTTTTCATCGGTATGATGATCGGCCGCTTCCTCTGCGGCTTTGTGGCCGAGAAAATCGGGGATCGCCTGATGATTCGCATGGGCATTCTCGTGGTTTTGCTGGGGCTGCTTCTGCTGGCTCTGCCGCTGGAAAACGGGCTCCTCGCGCTGATCGGACTGTGCGTGACCGGGTTGGGCTGCGCCCCGATTTATCCGTCCATCATTCATTCGACACCGATCAATTTCGGCGTCGAAAATTCTCAGGCCATCGTTGGCGTTCAAATGGCCAGCGCCTATATTGGCAGCACGTTCATGCCGCCGCTGTTTGGCCTGCTGGCACAGCATATCAGCGTGGGACTGTATCCGTTTTATCTGCTGTTCTTTGCACTGCTGATGCTTTGTATGTCTGAACGGCTCAATCGCATCGCACCTGCAAAGAACTGAATATCAAATCATTGTTTTCTGAACAGGAGGAATCAACGTGGAAGTCAAAACGATTACGGTGGGCACATCCGGGACGAATTGCTATATCGTCTATGACCAACATGGAGGAGAGGCATCTGTCATTGACCCCGGAGCCGAGGCGGACAAGATTCTCAGATTTCTCGCAGAAAAGGAACTGCGCGTCAAAAATATCTTTTTGACGCATGGCCATTTCGACCATATCCTTGCCGTTCAGCAGGTTCAGGAAAAAACAGGCGCACGCATTGTCATTCATGCGGAGGATGCACACTGCCTGCAAAGCTCCCATGCGGCGCTGTATTCGTCCATCATGCGGGAACCGTTCCGCGTGTCCAAAGCGGATATCTGTCTGCACGGCGGCGAAAAGACCATCGTCGGCACGGTGGAAGCGGAATTTGTGCATACGCCCGGACATACGCCGGGCTCGGTCTGCATTGTCATGGACAATGTGATCTTCACGGGCGACACCATTTTTGAAGGCGACGTCGGGCGTACCGATTTGCCGGGTGGCAGTGCCTCCTCGCTGAAGAGATCGCTGGTATGGCTCTATCGCCTGCCGTACGATTATATTTTATACCCGGGTCATGGCGCGCCGACAACGCTTGGCATGGAGCGGGACAACAACCGCTACCTGAGAGCGGCCGCCGGTATTTCGGAAAGCACGGTTCTGTGATCAAAAAGGAGATGCGACACCATGCATATTTATATGACAGATCCGACCTATCGTTTTGATGTGGAGCAGACGGCAATCATTCTGTTCCCGGAACGGACGCCACGCGTGGAAATCGGGATGCCGCCGCGTGCATCCATTCAGGAAGACTATGGCGTGGCCTCCATTTCCGTCCTGCCCAAAAGCGTGGCTGCAACCTGTTTGCTGCAGCTGGACGGCAAGCTCTGTCGCGAAACGGCGCGAACGGTCTTTGAGCCCGATCAAACCGAGGAAGAGAAAAAAACGGAAATTCGGCATACCCTCCGCCGCAGCGTGTATAAGGCGTTTGTCTCCCTCACGGGTACCAAACCGGCATGGGGCGCACTGGCCGGTGTTCGTCCGGGCAAGCTGGCCAGAAAACTGATCGAATCCGGCCGAACGGAGGATGAAGCCCGGCGTCATCTGGAATCGCGCTATGGGATTCGCCGCGATAAGGCCACATTGGCTCTGGCCGCGGCGCGGGAAGCCATCCGGCTGAAATCGGCGATGACACCGGAAGATGTATCGGTCTACCTCGGCATTCCGTTCTGCCCGAGCCGCTGTGCGTACTGCTCCTTTATCAGCAAGAACGCCTCTGCGGCGGGCGCTGAAGAGATCAACCGCTATCTGGAAGTCCTGATTGCGGAGCTGACCGCGACGGCGGAACAGCTGAATGCAGCGGGATGCCGCGTGCAATCGCTTTATATCGGCGGCGGCACGCCGACCACCCTGACGGCGGAGCAGATTGCCCGCCTGCTCGCTCAGGCAACCGGCTCACTTCCGATGGCACAGAACGCAGAGGTGACACTGGAAGCCGGACGCCCGGATACCATTTCACGCGAAAAGCTGACGGCAGCAGCCGAAGGCGGTGTCAATCGCATCAGCATCAACCCGCAGACCTTTTCCAACCGCGTGTTGACGCTGGTTGGTCGGAAGCATTCCGTAGAAGACATCTACCGCGTGTATGATCTGGCCCGAGAGCTGAATCGCTTTGAAATCAATATGGATTTGATCGCAGGCTTGCCGGGGGACAGCCTGGCCGGCTTTGCCAACAGCGTGACGAGCGCCTGTAGCCTTCAGCCGGACAATATCACCGTCCACACGCTGGCGATGAAAAAAGGCTCTGCGCTGACAGAGGCCATGCGGGAAGGTACTCTCCGTCAGCATACACCGGCTGTTCTGGAAGAAATGCTGCGCACGGGCGAGCAAATCCTCCATGAAAATGGATATGAGCCGTACTATCTCTATCGTCAAAAATATTCCGGTGGCAGCTTTGAAAATGTCGGATATGCTCGAAACGGTTCCATTTGCCGATACAATATCTATATGATGGACGAGCTGATGCCGGTTGTCAGCTGCGGAGCGGGTGCAGTTACCAAGCTGGGCTTCGATGAAGACGGCCAGATTCTGCGGATTGCGAACCCAAAATACCCGGAGGATTATATCCGCCGCGCGGAGGAAATCATCGGCAACCGCGCCAAAATCGGCGCATTCTATCGCGGCGAATGGACACCGGACGGACAGATGAATCAGGAAACGGAAGCCGACGAAACATAAAACACCGGCGCTTCCCATACACTCAAATCAACGAATCCCTTGGAAGCAACGTAAAGGAGATGTGGCGGATGAACGAGAAGACAGAAGAATTACTGGCCAAAGTGATGCAAAAAGCGTCGGAAGCGGCAGATTATACAACGAAAAAAGCGGAAAAAGCCGTAGAAGTCACGAAGCAGAATTTCCGTCTCTGCACCGTGAATGCGGAAATCGAAAAGCTGGAACGGAAAATCGGTCAGCTGGTTTACCGTGCCTATCAGGGCGAATCCATGCAGCAGTCGGATTTGGATGCACTTCTGGAGAAGCTGGATGCGGAAACGGCTCGTGCGGCAGCACTGCGTCAGAAGCTGGCCGACCGCAAAAAGAAAAAGAATTGCCCGTCGTGCGGGAAAGTCTGCGAGGAAGACAGCGCGTTTTGCCCTGTCTGTGGCAGCAGTCTGCGTGATCCTACATGAAAATGCTCATTCGTGGCGCAGACATTCTCACCTGCGCAGCACCGGGTGAATGCTTCCGGAATGGCTACATGGTCGTCGAAAACGGCAAAATCACCTATGTCGGCACGGACGCGAAACAGGCCGACGGTACCTTTGACCGGGTGATCGAAGCACAAAATCAGATTCTGATGCCCGGTCTGGTCAATACGCATACCCATGTCGCGATGACCGGAATGCGCGGCTATGCGGATGATTATGTGCTTCAGACGTGGCTGAATGACTATATTTTCCCCGTGGAAGATCGCATGGATGCGGAATGCGTTGCCATCTCTGCACAGCTGGGTATGGCAGAGATGATCGCAACGGGCACGACGTCCTTTTCGGATATGTATTCGTTCTGCGACGGAATCGCCCAGGCGGCAGCCGATTGCGGCCTGAAGGCCAATATCTCCCGCGGCATTGTCTGCCCGGATGATGCGCCGTTTTGCGACAGCGATCGATGGAAGGAAGCTGTAGAGCTGTATGACCGCTGGAACGGATACGATGACGGCCGAATTCTCATTGACTTTTCCGTTCACGCCGAGTATACAACCAACACAGCCTGCCGTGAAACGGTGGCTGCGTATGCGGCTGACAAACAGGCGCACGTTCATTTCCACCTCTCTGAGACGAAGCAGGAGCAGGAAGCCTGCCTGGCGCGCCACGGCGTCACACCGGCACAGCTCTTTTACCGGGAAGGTCTGCTGAACGACAGAGCGCTGGCGGCACATTGCGTCTGGCTGACAGAAGAAGATATGGCATTGTTTGCACAGACCGGTGCTTCCGTAGCACATTGCCCGGTCTCCAATCTGAAGCTGGCGAGCGGGATTGCCCCGATAACGGCGATGGATCAGGCCGGAATCAACCTGTCGTTGGGAACGGACGGCGTCGCCTCCAACAACAATCACGATCTGTTCGAAGAGATCAAACTGGCCTCCATTCTCCAAAAGGGCGTAACCTACAATCCGGAAGTGTTTCCGGCCGGAAAAACGCTGGCAATGGCGACGATGCAGGGTGCTCTGGCACAGGGGCGCCGGAACTGCGGCGTTCTCCGCGCAGGGATGGATGCCGACTTTATCCTGCTCAACACCAAACAGCCCTCTTTGCAGCCGTATCATGCGCCGGACTCGGCCTGTGCCTATTCTGCACACGGCGCAGATGTCTGCATGACCGTTGTGCGCGGCCGCGTCCTGTATGAAAACGGCGAATTCCTGACGCTGGATCGCGAAAAAATCCGCGCCGATTTTGATCGGCTTGTTCGCCCGATCATGTTCCCGTAACGAATTGACCGGTTCTATTGACCGACCTGCAGCATACAATTGCCTTGAAGCGCATTGCTTTCAAAAACAATGGAATTGAGGCGAGTAACATGGGCAGGAAACAGGGTTCACACAGTTTTGCGGGCGGTGCCCTGATTCTGGCAGCATCCAATATTCTCTGTCGGTTCCTGGGCTTTGTGTTCAAGGTTCCGCTGGCCAACCTCATTGGCGCAGAAGGAATCGGCTATTACGGCTTTGCCCTGCAAATCTTTTCCATGATTTCTGCCGTCTCCGTCTCTGGTCTTCCCATCGCGCTGTCCACGACCATTGCAGCTGCGCCACTGCAGGAACGCGTTCACATTCTGTCGGCCTCCCGGCCCATTTTCCGAATCACCGGCCTTGCCGGAACGGCATTGCTTGCATTGGGTGCCGGCTGCATCAGCCACCTTGCGGGCTCAGAACCGTCAAAAATGGCGCTACTGGTGTTGGCTCCCGCCGTTTTTCTGTCTGCCATCGAGTCGCTGTATCGCGGCTACTTCGAGGGCATCGCGCAGATGAAGGCACCTGCACTGGCACAATTGTTGGATGCGCTGACCAAGCTCTTTCTGGGAACGGCAGTCGCCTGGTATCTGTACCGGGCAGGGCGTCCCATGGAACAGGTGGCGTCAGGCGCCGTACTCGGCATCACAGCCGGAACCGCCGTCAGCGCAGCTGTCCTGGCCATCTCTGGTTCATCGGCCGCACGCGGCAGGGGCGGCAGAACCGCCGCCGGTGCCATCCGAAGGAAGCTGCTGCGCATGGCCTGTCCCTTGACACTGGGGGCGCTGTTTCTCAGTGTACTCAACGCCGCAGACGCCATGATGATTATGAAACGCCTGCAACATACGGGACTGACGCAAAGTGAAGCAGCTGCGGCCTATGGCGCGTATACCGGTATCGCATTGACGGTCTACAGCCTGCCGACGGCAGTAACGTCGGCTATCTGCGCCTCTGTGATTCCGGCGGTGGCCTCTGCGGGCGATTTGAATACCCAAACAGCACGCCGACGCGCCTGTCGAACGCTGAACCATGCGTTTCGCCTGGCCTCCGTTCTGGTCATGTTTGCTGCGGCACTGTTTGCGGTGATGCCGGATTTCCTGCTGCAAATGCTGTTTTCGCGCCGCGGAGACATTGCTACAGCCGTCCCGCTGCTTCGAATGCTTGCACCGGCAGCCGTCCTGTCGGCGACCTGCTCGCTGTCTGCGTCCGCCCTCCATGCAATGGGCTCCATGATCGTACCGGTTCTGGCGATGGCCGCGGGCGGCGTGACCAAACTGGTGCTGAACAGCTGCCTGATTGGCCAACCGGCCATTCGAATTCTGGGCGCACCAATCGGAACAACCGCGTGCTTTGCAGTCGCCGCGGGCGTCAATTTGCTGGCGGTCTGCAAAAAGCTGCATTTTTGTCCGCCCTTGCTGGATGGTCTGCTGAAACCGGCGGGCTTTGCTGTGCTGACGGTTTTTCTGGCACGCAAACTGACCGGATCGCTGCGCTGCTTTGCGGATCCCCGGGTGGGAACGGCTCTTGCTCTGTGCATGGCCGGACTCCTGTATGTGGGGCTTCTCCTGGTCGGAGGCGTGATCAAACGCGATGATTGGCATTTGCTGAAACCCTTGAAACAAACGAAATAACATCATGATATACAAATGGAGTGAACAATATGGCAGTATTTCAACAAAAGGAGTCCTACACCCTCGAAGATCTGCTTCAGATTATGCGGGTTCTCCGCTCACCGGAGGGCTGCCCGTGGGATCGGGAACAGACCCATCAGAGCATTCGCCGCAATTTTGTCGAGGAAGTCTATGAAGCCTGCGAGGCGATTGATTTGCAGGATGACCCGCTCCTGATCGAAGAGCTCGGCGATGTGCTCCTGCAGGTCGTTTTTCATGCGGAAATCGCAAAGGAAGAGAACCGGTTCGATTTCGACACGGTCTGCGACGGCATCTGCAAAAAGCTGATCGTTCGCCACCCGCATATTTTTGGCGATCTGAAATTGAAAACCAATGGTTCCGATGAGGTTTTGACCAACTGGGAAGCCATCAAAAATCAGACCAAACATCAGACCACCTATACGGAATCTCTGAAAGCTGTCGCCAAAAGCCTTCCGGCGCTGATGCGTGCGGAAAAGGTGCAGGGGCGCGCAAAACGCGCCGGGATGGACTGGAATGCGGTGGAACCGGTCGTCGAGAAACTCGGTGAAGAAGTCCGGGAATTTTCGGACGCCGTCGCCGGACAGGGCGATCCGACCGCTGAACTGGGCGATATCCTGTTCACCGCAGTCAATGCGGCACGCCACCTGGGCATCGATCCGGAGGAAGCGCTCAATCAGGCAACCGAGCGCTTCGTCACACGCTTCGAGGCCGTCGAGGCACAGTGCCAGGCTGCATCTGTTTCCATGCCGGAAGCGGGACTTGAAACGCTGGACAAGTTCTGGGAGGCAGCCAAGCAGACCGAGACGGGGAGGGAAGCCAGATGAATAAGGCCGACTTGACAACGGCTGTCGCCGAAAAAACCGGCCTGTCCAAAAAGAATGCGGAAAAAGCAATTGCTGCATTTATGGAATCGGTGCGGGAAGCGCTGGCATCGGGTGAAACGGTCACGCTGAGCGGCTTTGGCACCTTTGAAGTCAAAATGCGCGGAAAACGTGTCGCGAGAAACCCGCTCACCAATGAAGAAATGGTTCTTCCGGCTGTCAAACAGCCGGCTTTCCGGGCCGGTGCCACCTTTAAGCAGCAGATCGCAGAATCATAACAACAAGGAGAGACAAAACGTGCGACTGGATAAATATCTGAAAGTGTCCCGCCTGATCAAACGCAGAACCGTGGCCAATGAATCATGCGACAATGAACGGGTGATGGTCAATGGCAAACCTGCACGCGCATCCTACCCGGTCAAGGTGGGGGATGTGATCGAAATCAGCTTCGGAACCAAGCCTGTTCGCGTTGAGGTTCTTTCGGTCAGCGAACACGCGACAAAAGCCGATGCTCTGGCCATGTACCGCCAGATCGACGGGTAGACTGGTTCTGAATGCAGCCAAACGCGCATACCTTTCTGACAGAGGCAAAAATGCCCGGAAAGAGAGTGTGTGATGATGGCTCCAACGAAACCGGCCAATCCGGCCAATGTGTTGCTTTTCTCCCGAGAAAAGCTGACAGCGTCAGGCGTTCTGACAGTCACTGGCTTTGATGATATGCAAATCGAACTGCAAACGGAGCAGGGTCTGCTTTTGATCCGCGGACACGATCTGCACATTGAAAGCTTTGATGTCGAATGCAGTGAGCTGGCAATGACTGGCCGGGTGGATGGACTTGTCTATCAGGAAAAAGAACAGAAACGCGGCTTCCTGGCGACGCTCTTAAAATAGCAGGGAGGCGCCCATGGAAAATGAACCGCTCTTTCAACTCCTCTGCTGCGGTCAGACATTCGTCTGGGGTGTCCTGACAGGGGTCTGGTATGAAATACTGGGGTTCCTTCGAATGCTCGACCGTTTCTGGCTGACTGCTTTGTGTGATGGCCTGTTCTGGGTGATTGTTGCCGTTGCCACCTTCCTGTTTTTTCTGCACCTCAATGGCGGCGCACCGCGTGGATTCCTGTGGTTGTCTATGGTGATGGGCATGGCGGTCGTCCATTGGATGGCCAAAAGACTGCTCGGCGATCTGAAAAAACGGGTGGCTGAAGGCGTACAAACGGCCAAAAGACGGAGAAGGATAGTTCGCCGGGCAAAAAACACCTGAAAAAACCAAAAAAATTTTTCGGAGCCTATTCCATTTTCCCGCTATTTGGTATATAATGAAAGGGATACGAAACAGCATCTGAATGTCCCCGGAGGATTGCGATGAAAAACAAACGAAAAAGCTGGATGAACTTTATCCTGAAAACAGCCGCGGTGATGGTTGGACTGTACCTGGGCGCGACGTATCTGTCACTCAGCGCAGAGCTGGAAGAAGCGCAGGCGCAATATGCGGAGCTGCGGAATGCGCACGCTCTGGTACAACAGGAAACTGCGGAACTGGAAGACCTGGTCAATGGCGGGATTACAGACCGCTACGTGATCAGTGTTGCCAGACAAAAAGGGTATATTCTGCCCGGCGAGCATGTCTATGTCGATATCTATGGCCAGTAATCATTCAGATTCTGAACACAAAGGAGAATACAATCCTGTATGAGTTTCACAGAAGGCGAAATTGTCACCGGCAAAGTCACCGGTATCACAAAATTCGGTGCATTTGTCACACTGGAAGGCGGAAAATCGGGTCTGGTACATATCTCGGAAATCGCGGATACATACGTCAATGATATCCACGAATTTCTGACTGAAGGCCAGGAAGTCAAAGTCAAGGTTCTGCCGTCGGACAAAGAAGGACGAATCAATCTGTCCATCAAAAAAGCAGCGGAGCATTCCAAGGAACGCACTGCGGCTCGTCCGCAGACACGCACCTCGACTAGACCGGCCTCTTTTGAACCGTTCAATCGAACACCCACTACACCGTCCACCGGCGACAGCTTTGAAGACAAACTGCGCGCTTTTATGAAGGACAGCGAAAGCAAAATGTCTGATATGAAAAATCCGCCGGAAAAGAAGAGCAGTATGCCGCGCCGGATGCGAACCAAACAGTAAATACAGAAAAGCCTTTGGGCGGGGATTCCTCCGCCCTTTTCTGTGTGAAAAAAAGTGGGTGTGCGCAGAAATACGCACACCCGAAGTGGGGTGGGGATAAAATATGAGCAATGAAAACTGCCTCACACCCATAGAATATCACGAAACGTATCCGGAATTTGTCTTTTTTCGTCGAACGAAACAAAAAGAATCGTTTCCGCTTTCGAAAACTGCGCTTTGTAAATTCTTTTACCATCATTCGGGAATGTCTTTCCATTCCTGCAAATCTGTGGTATAATAAAGATGCGTTGCACGGGCGACGCATTTCAGATCGCTTCACACATGGAGGAAAAGAACTATGAATTCTGTTGCATTTCCAGAATTGGGGCTGGAGTTCACACTGAAAAAAACAGCATTTTCCATCGGTTCACTGAACATCCAATGGTATGGAATTATCATCGCATTCGGGTTTGCTCTGGCTGTGCTGTACTGCCTGCGCCGTGCGCCGAAATTCGGTATCAATCCGGACAACCTGATCGATATGACACTGATTGCAACGCCGGTCGCTATCATCGGTGCTCGACTGTACTACGTCGTTTTCAACTGGTCCCAGTTCCGGGACAATCCCAAAACCATCATTGAAATCTGGAACGGCGGCATCGCCATTTACGGCGCCCTGATTTTCGGCTGTATCGCCGCCTTCATCTATTGCAAACTGAAAAAGATCAACGTCTGGAATGTGCTCGATTTGACGTTGCTTGGCGTGATGATTGGCCAGATCATCGGGCGCTGGGGCAATTTCGTCAATGCGGAAGCCTATGGCGAAACCGTTGAAAACTGGATTCTGGGGATGTCGATCAACGGGGGACTGACGGTTCATCCGTTCTTCCTGTATGAATCGCTCTGGAATCTGATTGGCTTTGTTCTTCTGCACTTCCTCTCGAAAAAACGCCGCTTTTATGGCCAGACCTTCCTGTCCTACGTCGTATGGTACGGCCTTGGCCGCGGCATCATTGAAGGAATTCGTGGCGGCGATACGCTGATGCTCTTTGATTCGGGTCTGCGCGTTTCTCAGGTATACGGCTATCTGTCTGCGCTGGCCGCATTCGGTATCTTGATCTACAAGCTGTTTTTTACGGAACGCGGCGATGCAATCCTGCTGCTGTCCGATGAAGAAATCCTGGAGAAAAATGCAGTAGCGGAGGCCAAACAGCTCGTTGCCGACAGCGAAGCAACGGTGACCGACGAGGAAGCACCCGATGAAGCAACCGAAGCACCGGCTGCCGATGAGGAAGTACCTGCTGAAGCAACCGAAGAACAGAAAACAACAGACGCGGAGGAATGAACAAGTGGCAATCATTATGGACGGCAAGGCTCTTGCCGCAAAAAAACGAGCACAGATCAGGGAACAGGTGGCGTCCTTTGTCGAACAGGGCGTAACACCCGCATTGGCCGTTGTCATTGTCGGAGATAACCCTTCCTCCAGATTCTATGTCAACAACAAGAAAAAAGACTGCGCAGAGTGCGGAATCCGCAGCATCGAAAAAGCACTGCCCAAGGAAACGACGGAAACCGAACTGCTGGACGTTCTGGCGGCATTGAATCAGGATCCGACCGTTGACGGAATCATTGTGCAGCTGCCGCTGCCTAAACATATTGACGAGCGCCGCATTCTTGAGGCCATCTCGCCGCAAAAGGATGTCGATGCCTTCCATCCGGAAAACGTCGGCCATATCATGATCGGCGATTACCATTTTCTGCCGTGTACACCGGCTGGTGTTATGGAGCTGTTCAAGGAATACGGAATTTCACTGTCCGGCAAACGCTGCGTCGTCATAGGTCGCTCCAATATCGTTGGAAAGCCGCAGGCCATGCTTCTGCTGCAGCAAAACGGCACGGTGACGATTTGCCATTCCAAGACGGAAAATCTGGCTGAGATCACCCGACAGGCCGAAGTCATTGTGTGCGCGGTTGGCCGGGAAATGTTCCTGACAGGGGATATGGTTTCGGACGGCTGCGTCGTGATTGATGTCGGCATGAACGTGAAGGCCGACGGCAAGCTGACCGGAGACGTGGACTTTGAAGCCGTCTCCAAACGCGCCTCGTATATCACACCGGCACCGGGCGGCGTCGGCCCGATGACCCGGGTGATGCTCCTCCAGAACACCCTGAAAGCCGCAGAACGGAGACTGGCTGCGGTTTCGTCTGCCAATTCAGACGGAAAATAAGAGAAATACAGCATCTACGCCCTGTTTTTTTGCAAAAAACAGGGAATCCCTCTTGACAAACCCAGCAAAAACCTGTATAATATAAAAGCCGTTTTGCTATGGTAGAAGTCTGCACATCGCTGCAGCACCGACGCAAGCGGGAGTCGGGTGTTCCACCAGAAGACGAGGAAAAAGGAGATAAGAAATTATGTATGCAGTCATTGAAGCCTGCGGAAGGCAGTACAAGGTCCAGGATGGCGACGTTCTTTTCATGGAAAAGCTCGGAGCCGAAGTTGGCGAAACCGTCCGTTTTGACAAAGTTGTTTTTCTCTCGGACAGCGACGAATCTGTCATCGGCAATCCCTATGTTGCAGGTGCAGTCGTTGAAGCAGAAGTCCTGAAACACGCAAAAGCAAAGAAGATTCGCGTCTTCAAATACAACGCAAAGAAAAACTACAGACGCCGTCAGGGTCACAGACAGCCGTATACGAAGGTTCAGATCAAAAAGATCGCCCGCTAAACCTGTCGTATGACAACCATTCTCTTTACCAGAGCGCATGGCAGATATGTCGCACTTCAGGCAGAAGGCCATAGCGGATATGCGGAAGCTGGTTCCGATATTGTCTGTGCGGCTGTGACAACTGCGTTTGGTCTTGTAGAATGTGCGGTCAATGATGTCGCAAAAGCCGGTGCAACCGTCACCTGCTCGGAAAAAGATACAAAGCTCTGTCTGACCTTGCCGTCCGATATGACGGAGAAGCAGCGCGAGATCTGCGACAGTATCATGAGTGCCGCGTATTTGTGGCTTTCAGAAAATTTGAAACAATATCACGCATATGTCCGGATTTCTGTTTCGGAGCAATGCGAATCAAAACGGAGGAAATAAGATGCTTAGAATTCAACTTCAGTTTTTTGCACATAAAAAAGGTGTTGGTTCCACAAAGAACGGCCGTGATAGCGAATCCAAACGTCTCGGCACCAAAAAAGCGGATGGCCAGTTTGTCGTAGCCGGTAATATTCTGGTTCGTCAGCGTGGCACAAAGATTCATCCGGGTACAAACGTCGGCATCGGCGGCGACGATACCCTGTTTGCCAAAGCAGACGGTCAGGTTCGTTTTGAACGCGTTGGCAGAGATCGCAAAAAGGTTTCTGTCTATCCGGTTGAGTAATTCTGACGCCTTCCAATGAAACGGTTTTCCGGTTTCACTGGAATCGTGTAGACTCTCGAATTGGTATCATAGAAGCACCGACGCCGGGTCGGGCGATATGGCGTTTTGCTTGTCGTCTGATTCTGTGTCGGTGCTTTTTCTTGTTGATAAAAGGAAAGAAGGCGAAACCGATGTTTGTGGATATCGCAGAAATTCTTGTGCGCGCAGGCCGCGGAGGAAACGGTGCGGTCGCGTTTCACCGCGAAAAATACGTTCCCGCAGGCGGGCCGGATGGCGGTGACGGCGGCGACGGCGGCGATGTCATTCTGAAGGTCGATGACCATATGTCCACCCTGATGGACTTCAAATACCAGCGAAAATACGTCGCACCCAATGGCGAAGACGGCCGCGGCGCACGTTGCTTCGGGAAGGCCGGGAAGCCGCTGGTGATTCGTGTCCCACGGGGGACACTTGTCCGCGATAAAGAAAGCGGTGCACTCCTGGCGGATATGAGCGAAACCGAAACCTTTACGGTGGCCAGAGGCGGCCGCGGCGGATGGGGCAATACCCACTTCGCAACGCCGACCAGACAGGCTCCACGCTTTGCCAAGTCCGGGCTGGACGGCGAAGAACGCCGCATCATTCTGGAGCTGAAGCTGCTGGCAGATGTCGGCTTGGTCGGGTTCCCGAATGTCGGCAAATCGACCCTGCTCAGTATCATCAGCGCAGCACGCCCCAAAATCGCTAATTACCATTTCACAACGCTTGTTCCCAACTTGGGTATCGTTTCCGTAGGCGATCATACGTCCTTTGCCGTGGCCGATATTCCCGGCCTGATCGAAGGCGCATCAGACGGTGCCGGGCTCGGAATCGACTTTTTGCGCCACGTCGAACGCTGCCGCCTGCTGATTCACGTGGTGGATGTCTCCGGCAGCGAAGGCAGAAACCCGATTGAGGACTTTGAACAGATCAACTCGGAGCTCTTCCTGTACTCGGAGGAGCTGGCCAAGCGTCCGCAGATCGTTGCAGCCAATAAGTCCGACCTCATCGAGGACGAAGCCCTCTACGAGAGCTTTGTGCAGCACTGCTCTTCCTATGGATATCCGGTGCTGCGGATTTCTGCCGCAACAACCTCCGGCGTGCAGGAGCTGGTCAACCAGACGGCAGAAATGCTGCAAAAGCTGCCGCCGATCAAGATCTATGAACCGGATCCCATTCCGGAGGAAACGATCGAAGAAGCACCGTTCACCATTTCCAGACGGGAAGATGGTGCCTATGTGATTTCCGGCAAGAAATTGCTGGCCGCCATTGCCATGGTTGACCCAGACGACTACGAATCGCTGAACTATATGCAGCGCGTTCTGAGAACCAACGGTGTGTTTGATCAGCTCGAGGCCATGGGGATTCAGGAAGGCGAGACCGTCTCGATCAATAATTTTGAATTTGAATACATTCGCTAAGCGCAGCCCAAACACAGTGGGAACGGATGAAGCATCGGCTTGTACTGCAGCCTCATTCGTTCCTAAACCTGGCTTTGTGAGGATGGAAGGAGGACACAGCGCCATGCATTTACCGGAAGAATCCATGCAACAGTATCCGCTTCAGGTGGATGTTTCCATGTACAGTCCAAACGGCATCTTTTATCCGGCTTCCATTCAGCGGATGGCTTTTTCCATGATCTCATCGCACTTGAAACACCTGCAAATGGACAACTCGGAGTTGAACCGCAAGTATGGCATTTCGTGGGTGTTGGTTTCGTTCAGTGCGGAAATCTGCCGCCCGCTGTCGCCGACAGAGACATTCGAAGGTCGTACCTGGCACGTGCTTGCAAAACCGCCAATTTTCCGGCGTGATTTCCTGATTTCCGATTCGAAAGGGCCTGTTGTCAAGGGTGCAACCTATTCGACCATGGTTCATATCGAGACGCGGCGCATCTGCACAGACCGCGCCTTGCTGCGGAAGATGGAGCTGGAAAACGGCGATCCAATCCTTCAAGCGACGCACCGTGCGCCCTCTCTGTCTCTAAGCAGCGTCGATGTCGGCCAGCGCACCGTGCTTCCGAGCTGGATTGACGGCGTCGGCCACGTCAACAACCTCCGCTATCCGGAAATGGCGTACGACACCCTGACAAGGGAGGAACGCCTGAGAGTGGACTGCTTCCGCAGAATGGACGTCTGGTTTCAGCATGAATTGACAGAAGGCGCCACCTGTCGACTGCGGAAAGCCAATGCGCCGGATTCCATCCTGGTCTGCGGACAGATGCCGACCGGCCAGCCGTCCTTCGCGGTGCGGCTGATGCTGTGCGGCCTCTGACGTCAAAATCCCACAGCATCCAAAGGGGACTTCTGAAAAGAAGCCCTCTTTTTTGCAGATCAAAACCGTTTCGACTGGGTGAACCGGAAACGAAGGGGTGGTGCAGACAGTAGAACTTTTCACGCATTTATGCTATAATATGACCATCCATGGCACGAACATCCAACCAACAGAGCAGGTGAGAGCATGAAGTACAAAATCGCAATTTGCGATGATTCCGAAGCAGACAGACAATATGTCGCAAATCTCGTTCATGCATGGGCGGCGTCTGCCGGTCATGCGGTACAAACGGATGCGTTTTCTTCGGCCGAGAACTTCCTGTTCCACTACGAAGAGGAAAGCGACTACGATATTCTACTCCTTGATATTGAAATGGGCGCGATGGACGGCGTGACCCTGGCGAAGCAGCTCCGCAAGCAGAATGACACCGTGCAGATTGTTTTCATCACGGGTTACTCCGATTACATTGCAGAGGGCTACGAGGTGGCAGCACTGCACTACCTGGTGAAGCCTGTCCAGAAAGAAAAGCTCTGTTCTGTGCTGGAGCGTGCCGCAGAGAAGCTTTCCAAGAATGAAATTGTTTTGCACTTTGAAATTGGTGGCGAAATGGTTCGCGTGCCGATTTATCAAATCCGCTATGCGGAGGTGTTCGGCAACTACGTGACCGTTCACGCGCTGTCCGACGTGACCGTCAAAATGACGCTGGGCGAGCTGGAAAAACAGCTGGACGAGCGGTTCTATCGGGCGGGGCGTTCCACGATTGTCAACCTGACACAGATCAGCCGGGTCACCAAAACGGAAATCAAACTGAGCGACGGAACCGTCATTCCTCTCCCAAGAGGCGCGTATGACGGCATCAACCGAGCCATTATCAACATGAGGTAAGGCGTATGGGACTGTTTTCCAGAAAAATCGAAAAACAGCTTGCTTCCTATCAGCAGGAGCTGATCGAAACGCACTACCGGGAAGTCGATCAGATGTACCGGCAGATTCGCGGCTGGCGTCACGACTACCGCAACCATATCCAGACGATGAAAGCCTATGCTGCAGCGGGCGATTGGAATGCCATTCAGAATTATCTCGACCTGCTCGATGAAGATCTGACGACCGTGGATACGGTGATCAAAACTGGCAACCCTATGACAGATGCCATTCTGAACTCCAAAATTTCACTTGCAAAGGCGAAGAACATCGAAGTCGTCGCCGATGCACACATTCCCGTTCAGTTGAAGATATCCGAGATCGACCTGTGCTGCATCGTTGGCAACCTCTTTGACAATGCCATCGAAGCGAGCGCAAAGCTTCCGGAGAATCAGCGTGTCATCCGCGTCTATATAGACATGAAAAACACGCAGCTCTATCTCTCCTTTACCAACTTCACTGCAGGGAAGAAGATGAAAAAGGACGGAAAGCTGTTCCACAGCACCAAGGGCGAAGGACACGGTTTTGGTCTTGTCCGTGTTGATGCGATTGTGGAACGATTGGACGGATACATCAGCCGCAATAGTGAGGACGGTGCGTTCACAACGGAAATCCTGCTTCCACAGGCGTGAGACTTTGCAATTCATCCCCTGAATCTGACAATTCGTCCCCAAAATCATCCGGGGACGATTTTTTGTGCTATGATATGCACAGAAAGGACGGTGGCTTTCGTGATGAAAAGCAAAACCAAAACGGAAAAAAAGCCCAAGCCCAAATACAACATGGGTCAGAACTCGTGCTACATGATCAAACTGGCCTGGACAAGCGGGGAGAAAAAGGTGATTGTGCTCAGCTTGCTCTCAGCTTTTACGGCTGTTGCAATGAATCTGATCAATCTGTATGTTTCTCCTACGATCCTCTCTGTGGTGGAACGAAAGGCTTCTGTGACCGAACTGATTGGGACGATCGCGGCGTTCGTCACTGCGTTGATGCTTGTTTCAGCAGCTTCCTCATATGTGAACGCGAACACCCTGTACGGAAGAATCAGCGTTCGTCAGGAAATCATTGCTCAGCTGAATAAAAAGGCGGCAACAACTTCTTACCCCAATATCAACGATGAAAAATTCAAAGAGCTGCAAATGAAGGCACAGATGTCAATCAACTCGAACCGAGCAGCAACCGAAGCGATCTGGAAGACGCTCACCAATTTAACGACCAACATCATCGGCTTTGTCTTCTATGTCGTTCTGATGTCATCGATTCAGCCGCTTTTGTTGGTTGCAATCCTTGTCACAACGGTTCTCTCCTATTTTGTAAGTAATCATCTGAACAAGTGGGGATACCGTCATCGAGAGGAGGAATCCGAACACACGACTCGAATTTATTACCTCGACCGTTGCTCAAGTGACCTGGCGCTTGCCAAGGATATTCGTATTTTCGGTTTGCGCCCTTGGCTCGATGAACTGTATGCGAAAGGCATGGCAGCATACACGGCTTTTCAGAGCAAGGCACAAGGCGTTTATTTATGGGCAAGAATCGTTGATCTTGTCCTCACGTTTCTCCGCAATGCATTTTGCTACGCTTATCTGATCGGTCTGGTTCTCGGTGACAGAATCGGTGTGTCGGACTTCCTGCTGTACTTCAGCGCAGTCGGCGGCTTTACCGCTTGGGTAGCGGGGATTCTCGGCGGGCTGAACACGCTCCATACGCAATCCCTTGATATTTCCTCTACCCGCGAATGCCTGGAATATCCCGAACCGTTCCAGTTTGAAAATGGTGAACATATCGAAGCCGAAGCAGATAAGCGCTACGAAATCCGACTCGAAAACGTGTCCTTCCGCTATCCCGGTGCGGACCAGAATACACTCACCAACATCAATCTGACCCTCCATCCCGGAGAAAAGCTCGCTGTGGTTGGCTTGAACGGTGCCGGTAAGACAACACTGATTAAGCTGATCTGCGGCTTCCTGGATCCGACCGAGGGGCGCATTCTCCTCGACGGAAAGGACATTCGCGATTACAACCGCAGAGACTACTACAAGATGTTCTCGGCGGTGTTCCAGGAGTTCTCGCTCCTTGCCGGTACGATTGCGACGAACATCGCACAGGACAGTGTTGATATTGATATGGAGCGCGTCAAGGACTGCGTGGAGAAAGCCGGACTTCGCAAGAAAATCGAATCTCTGACGGACGGCTATGAAACCTATCTGAACCGAGAGGTTTTTGAAGATGCGATTCTCCTTTCGGGCGGCGAAACGCAGCGTCTCATGCTTGCGCGTGCGCTTTACAAGAACGCACCGTTTATTGTACTGGACGAACCGACGGCGGCACTGGATCCGATTGCTGAGTCGGAAATGTATCAGAAGTACAATGCAATGACAAGCGGCAAATCCTCGATCTACATTTCTCACCGCCTTGCCTCCACTCGCTTCTGCGACCGCATCATTCTGATCACAGACGGCGGCATTGGTGAGGAAGGAACGCACGAGGAATTATTACAAGCAGGCGGCAAATACGCCGAGCTTTATGAGGTTCAGAGCAAATACTACAGGGAAGGGGAGAACGAACATGAAGAAAACTGAAAAACGGGTAGCCTTGAGCAGAGCGTTTCGGGAGAACAGCCGAGCAATGAAGCTCCTGTATGAGCACGAGCCGCAAATGGTTCTTTCGTATTTTATCAGCATTGTTTGGGACGCTCTCACGCCCTACGTTGGCATTTTTCTCTCCGCACTTGTGATCGACGAGCTTGTGGGCAACAGAGATGTGCAGCGGCTTCAAATGCTCGTAATGATCACACTGGTTTCTGCTGCGATGATCGCTTTGGGGACGGCACTTCTCAATAAATGGAAGAACACGCAAAGCACAGGTGAGTGGTTGAAGATTGAGCATATCGTTTCCGAAAAAATGCTCGATACCGATTACGTGAATCTCGATGCTACGCATACGGCCGAAATGCTGTCATCCATCCGACAGAACTTTAACGGCGGTGGCTGGGGTCTTGGCAAAGTGCTGGAATGCAGCGGTCGGCTTTGCTCCTCTGTTTTCACACTGCTTGGTGGTCTGGCCCTTACGGTTTCACTGTTCGTGATGAAAGTTCCGTCTGACGCAGGTTCTTTGACGATACTGAATCACCCACTGGTCGTTCTCGGTGTGATCATCCTTATGGTAGCGGTTACCTTGATTGCCCCGATGCTCAATAATCGGGCAGGCAGCTATTATGCCAAACACGCAGGTGACCACAATCTCGGCAACCGTCTGTTCGGCTTCTTCGGTTTTCTTGGCTATTACAGCACCCTTGCAACCGATGTGAGAATGTATCGCCAGGATCAGATCTGCGACAGATACAACCGCAATAAAAAAGATACGTTCGGTTCCGATGGCCTGTTTGCGCACTATGCTATGGGGCCGATGGGATTGTACCATGCTGCCTCTACAGCAGTTTCCGTAATCTTTACGGGAATTGTCTATGCCTTTGTCTGCCTCAAGGCGTTGGCCGGTACATTTGGACTGGGCTCGGTAACCCAGTACGTTGCAGCCATCACCAAGGCGTCGAGCGGTATGTCGAACCTTGTATCCGGATTCGGACAGATGCGGAACAATACGCCCTTCCTGGAACTGACATTTGACTATCTGGATATTCCTGACAATATGTATCAGGGTACCCTGACCGTTGAAAAGCGTCGTGACAGAAACTATCAGGTGGAGTTCCGCAATGTATCGTTCAAATACCCCGGTAGCGAAAGCTATGCACTTCGCAACGTCAACATGAAATTTGAAATCGGCAAACGTCTGGCAGTCGTCGGTATGAACGGTTCAGGGAAAACCACCTTCATCAAACTGCTGTGTCGCCTGTACGACCCGTCGAAAGGCGAAATCCTGCTCAACGGCATCGATATTCGCAAGTACAATTACCGTGAGTACATGGACATTTTCTCCGTTGTGTTCCAGGACTTCAAGCTGCTCAGTCTGAAGCTCGGAGAAAATGTTGCTGGCCGAAGCGATTTTGACAAAGCGCGTGTCGTGGACTGCCTGGACAAGGCCGGGTTTCGTGAACGCCTTTCCGAAATGAAGAACGGTGTCGATACCTGTCTCTATAAAGACTATGACTCCAAAAATGGCGCCGATGTCTCCGGCGGGGAAGCTCAGAAAATCGCCATTGCCCGCGCGCTCTATAAAGATGCGCCGTTTATCATCCTCGATGAGCCGACAGCCGCTCTCGACCCGATGGCCGAAGCGGAGATCTACAGCAAATTCGATGAAATCGCAGGCGATAAGACCGCCATCTACATTTCTCACCGCCTGTCCTCCTGCAAATTTTGCGACGAAATCGCCGTATTCCACGAAGGAGCCGTGATTCAGCAGGGTTCCCATGAAGCACTCGTCGCCGATACAAACGGGAAATACTACGAGCTGTGGAACGCACAGGCGCAGTATTATACGAAGTAGGCCAAAAGGCCACACGCGCCCGCGTGGCCATCCGGACAACCGCTGCATTTTTCATCCTGATGGGGATGGAGGTTGCAGCGGTTTTTGCAGCTATCACCAGAGCGACGCCAACAGAAACAGACAGATTCTGCACAGAAAACGCGGTATCATAAACACACAGCAGAAAGGAGGACGGGGCACATGACACTGTACCTGGATGTTCTATTCCTGGTCAACCTGATCGCAGACGATATGCTGCTGCGCATGACGGCCAAGCTGACAGGCCACACGCTCAACCGACTGAGGCTGCTGCTGGTGGCAGCGGCTGGTGCCGGATATGCTGTCGTCAGCTGTATGCCGTGGGGGCAGGCTTTTGCACATCCGATCGTCCATCTGGCGTGTGGGTGGGGAATGGGAATGTGTGCCTTTGGCTGGCGGCGCACCGGATGCCGGAAAACGCTCGTGTTTTTCCTGCTGTCCTTCCTGCTGGGTGGTGTCATTTTCGGACTCTCCCTGCTCACCGGCGGCATGATCGGCTTCTGGCAGGGCGCACTGTATCTCCACGTTTCTTTCCCCACGCTGATGCTGACCATTGCAGCGGTCTACGCCGTGATCAGCGTGGTGAGCGCAGTGGCCGTTCGCCGTGCAAACAGCTGGGCGGATATCTACCAGGCAGAAGCCATCCTTCAGCAGAACCATGCACATTTCTCGGTGCTGGCCGATACGGGCTGCATGGTGGCAGACCCACTGACCAACCGACCGGTCATGATAGTGACGCTGGAGGCCGTTGCAAACATATTGCCGGACGCGTTTCAAAATGCCATACGGCTGGGCGACGACCCGGCGGAAATCATTCGCACAATCACCTGCTACGGAAAGCCCATTCATCCGGTTTTCTGCCGGGGGATCAGCGGAACGACGGAAATGCTGCCTTGCTTTCAGCCGGACGGATTAACGGTCAATGGAAAGGCGTGTCAGGCGGTATTGGCGGTCTTTCCATCCAAATTTGACGACGCAGAGGGCTTTCAGGCGATTGTCCATCCCAATGCGATCGAAGCATTTTCAAACAGGGGGTAGGAGCAGATGGGGCAGTTTTTGCATTGGATTCGGTTCATTTTTGATCGGGTAGGCGCATGGCTTGGATGGAACATCCCGGCTCCAGTTCTGTACATCGGCGGCAGCGACACACTGCCACCACCCCTGTCTGCGGAAGAAGAGTCGTATATGATGGCGCATTTTTACACGGAGCCGCAGACCGTGCAGCGCATTCTGATTGAAAGAAATCTGCGGCTCGTCGTGTACATTGCCAGAAAATTTGAAAATACCGGTGTCAACATCGAAGACCTGATTTCCATCGGGACGATTGGCCTGATCAAGGCGATTCGAACCTTTCGGCCGGAAAAGAATATCAAGCTGGCCACCTACGCATCCCGCTGCATTGAAAATGAAATCCTGATGTTTCTCCGAAAAAATGCAGCGAGAAGAAACGAAATGTCCATCGATGAGCCGTTGAACGTGGATTGGGACGGAAATGAACTCCTGCTGTCGGATGTGCTCAGCAACGGGGAAGAGGACGCCCTCAGAAACATGGAGGACGAGGTTGATCGCCAGCTGTTGAAGGCGGCTGTGAATCGACTGTCGGAGCGGGAACGACTAATTATTTCCATGCGCTTCGGCTTGTTTGGACAGAAGGAACGGACGCAAAAGGAGGTGGCAGACCAGCTTGGCATTTCGCAATCCTACATATCCAGATTGGAAAAGCGCATCATTGCGCGGCTGAAAAAGGAAATCCTCCTGGAAATGTGATCCATGACATGGTATGAATTCCGTTGTGTGCGGCAATAATAGGGTCATTCAATCCCAATGCAGAAATGAACTGCGGGAAGAGGAAGGGGCTGCACGGAACGATATGGCACACAACAAGGTTGTGATCTGCGGCGTCAATACGTCCAAACTGAAAATCCTGAAAAATGAAGAAATCAATCGTCTGCTGAAAGAGACGAAAGAGGGCAATCAGGCGGCGCGGGAGGAACTGATCACAGGCAATCTGCGGCTGGTTCTGTCAGTGATTCAACGCTTCACCAATCGGGGAGAAGCACCGGATGATCTGTTTCAGGTCGGCTGTATCGGCCTGATGAAGGCAATTGATCACTTCGACATCACCTTGAACGTTCGCTTTTCCACCTATGCGGTTCCGATGATCATCGGGGAATTGCGCCGCTACCTCCGGGATAACAGCGCCATACGTGTGAGCAGATCGCTGCGGGATACCGCGTACAAAGCGCTGCAAATCCGCGAAAATTTCACCAATACAAACCGCCGCGAACCGAATATCGATGAAATTGCCAAGCTGATGGATATGAAAAAGGAAGAAGTGGTATTTGCACTGGATGCCATCAGCGATCCGGTTTCCCTGTTCGAACCGGTCTATGCCGACGGAAATGATACCGTTTGCATGATGGATCAGGTGCGGGATCCGGATAACAACGACGAAACCTGGCTGGAACACGTAGCGCTCTCTGAGGCGCTGAATCGACTCTCGGAGCGGGAACGGAAAATCTTGTCGATGCGCTTCTACAGCGGCAAAACACAAAACGAAGTCTCGGAAGCCATCGGCATCAGCCAGGCGCAGGTATCCCGTCTGGAAAAAGGCGCACTGGAACGCATCCGACGCAATCTGTAACGTCCAACATGAGACGGCAAAGTCGAACAAAAAGCGCCCGAATCGAAATTCGGGCGCTTTTGATTGGATATCGCATTTGTACGTGGCCAGCCAGATGCAAACCTACCGGATTTTCCGGCACTCCAGGTAATACCGCTTGTCTGAAGCGTGTCCCATGGAAAACGCCTTGCGGGGGAGGGTGCCATCGCGTTCCACCACGTCAAACAGAGCGTGCTTATCAAAGACCGGGAGGAGGAAGGAGATGCAGCCGGGCTGTTTGCCGAGCGAACAGGCCGTTTCGTCGCCGTGAATATAATCGACTTCGCCGCCGTGCTTTTCAAGATACAGGTCAATCTGATGCTGCAGTGCGCCGCAGGCCAGCGAATTGCCGCAGGCCGGCAGGGAGAGCTCGCCTTCTTCGTCTGCACAGATATAATGCACCGTGAAATCGGTTCCATTCAAAGAGCGGAGCTCCTGCAGCAGCTGATGCGGATCCACATGGAAAACAGAACGATGAATGGGCTCAAAAATCAGCGAATCGTCGCGAATGTCGCCTACTTCAGCCAAAGCGTATCTGGCGGGATGGTTGGCCGCAGCCTCAGCACCGATGTCGGCCTTAATGGCTTCGTAGCAGGCCTTTGCCGCCGCCAGAGAATGGTTGCCGTCACCGACTGCGATGCGAATGGAGCCGGAAAGCGATTCGAAGGCTGCGCAGACGCGGTCGGCATTCTCACCGGAAAGCAGATAGCCCGTAATGTGACCGCCGCCCTGCATCAGATCAAAGTCGTAGACCACCGGGCAATTGGCCTTGTCAATCTGGGAAAATACCTTTTCTGCGGTGTCGTGAATCAGCAGCATAATGTGCGGCAGCTCAAGCGACGCGTTTTCACGGATGTGGACGCGGGGCGGTATCCGGCTCAGAACGGTTTTTTCCGTGGCGCGGATGGGAGAGACGGAACCGGCGGTATAATCGTAGGCTTCGAGGTCAACTGAACCGATCAGCCCGTGGCGGACACGGCCGGACGGCAGCCGACGTTCCGTATAAATCAACGAATGCGGGAAAACGCGGAAGAGATCAGACTGCTGATACGCCAGCATGGTTTCATTGATTTTGGCAATGCGTTCATCCACGCGATCATTCAGGTAGATTTCCGGCAGCGTAATGTGATAGGTGCTGGGACGGCCGGCCGTCTGCTCCTCGACGCTGTTCCAGTAATCCGGCTCGGATGTGAACTGGTCACAGGCCACAACGCTCCATGCGGGAAGCAATTCCTCTTTCGGAATCAAAATTTCCGCGGGAGAAAAAATAGGTGAATTCATAAAAAACTCCTTTTCTCCGTCGAAGCGCTTCGACGGAAAGAATCATTAGAAACCGGCTGGGATTTCTTTATTCCGAAACAGATGCAGTCTGTTCAGGTACAAATTGTTTGGGGAACGCTTCTGCGAGCTTCTGAATCAGGGTGTCGCTGGGCTCGATGAACAGCTTGTATTTTTCATGGGTGCTGACAACGCACCAGATGCACCAGGCATTGCTCTTCCCACGCAGGGAGGAACAGGCGTTGACGGCAATGAAATCGCCGGACGGGACTTTGACGCCTGTCTGATTGGCTTTGGCAATGCAGCGAATCATATCGTTCGTCAGTACGGCAATGCTTTTCTGGCGGACACCTTCACCGCGTGTCACGGAAAAGGTGGTGGTGTCCAGACAATAGGTGTGAACCGTCATGGTGTATCGATAGAGCACATACAGCATCCCGCCGACAAACAGGATGATAAACAGCTCGATAAACACACGGTATTGTTCCAACGGGATGCTTCTTGCGAGCAAAACCGTGACAAGAATGATGCCAAGGCAGAGCAGAAAGGCATGGCCAGACTTGATTTTAGATGTACATTTTTCAGTATATTGCATGGAATCGAACCTCCGACTGACACAAGGATCGGTGTCATTGTATGCGTTTCCTGCATATGATAAACAGGAATCCGTAGAAAGGTGGAATGGAACATGGAACAGGATCTTTCGAAATGGATCGGGAGTCTGCCAAATCAAAACGGCACAGAGAAGCTGCAGGAACATCTGGGAGATTTGAGGCACTTTGCTGATTCTCCGGAGGGAAAAAGGATGGTGCAGGCCATCGGCAAACGAGGCGGAGCCAGTGTCCAGGCAGCAGCAGAGGGGCTGAAGCATGGAGACGCCGATGCGGTGAAAAACCTCATCACGTTTCTGCAAAGCTCAAAAGAGGGGAAGGCACTGGTGAAGGAAATCAAAAAGATCACGGAACAGCGGGAACGTTGACCATGGAGCATTCGGGCGACGCGCTGACGCGCATTTTGAATTCACCGGAGAGCCTGCAGAAAATTGCCGAAATCGCAAAAGCACTGCAATCGGAAAGCGGTGCCGAACAGAGCCCACCGGCAGAAGCTATGGAACCGATGGCGACAGAAGATGCCGATCCGGGCTCAAACGGAGAACTGACCTCGCTGCTGGACAGATTGCAAGGGAATCCGACAACGATGAAACTGATCACAGCACTCATGAACAGCTATGGGCAGAGCGACCGACAAACCCGACTGTTAGAGGCGCTGCGCCCGTTTGCACACGGAAAGAACGCCGGGACAATCAATCAGGCCATCCGAGCCGTCCGGATTGCCAAAACAGCAAGAGCCATTCTTGCAAATTGGGGAGAAGGTGATCATCTTGTTTGAAGAGCGGGAAACGGCTGAACCCGGAGAATGGGTGCCTTATCAAAAGACAACGTGGAGCCGACTGGATGCCAACCGGAGCGAAGACGGCACGAGCGAACATCCGAAAGCGCCGCCGGAGCGCGATGAGCGAATCCGAGCGCAGGAACGAAACGTCGGTCGACAAATTTCCAGACTGACCGGAAGCATTCGCAAGCTGATCACCCGCAACGAAGACCTCATTGTGCTGGCGGTTGTGCTGCTGTTGTTGAGCGACTGCGAGGATGATCTGGAATTCCTGATCGCCGCCGCCGTGCTGTTCTATCCGAAAATCGCAGAATTGCTTCACTGAGCGGATGCGCCGTTCGGCAGCAGAAATTCATGGGCGTCCAATTCGTCAAACGACTGGGAAGTGACCACGGTCGATAAGACCAGCGTACCGGTATCGTCATACGATTCGCAGCGAATCACCAGACCGCTGTCAATGGATACATAGCAGTGCTCTGTGAGGCCATATGGCGCGGTATAAACGAGATAAATCGTCCAGAGCTGATTCAACTCACGAAAGGCCGTTTGCTGAATTTGTCGAGCGTTCAAATTCGTCAACGTCTCCACCGACGGCATCTTCGCTGTCTGGAATGCGGTGATGGCGCCGGTGTCAAAGGAGCGATACCGCTTTTGACCGGTTAGCCAGCCATACGTCCTGTCATCAGTGACCAGATACTCGGTGGACTGCACGCGATCCTGCATGGAAATGCGGAACATTCCGTTTTGACTGCGAAGAGTGACCTGTGTGTCAAACTGTTTTCCTGTGGTATAGACGGATGTGGTATAGGACAGGGTATAAGTCTCCGGCAGCCGGAGCGAATCCAGAATGACACCAACGGTTTCCGGCGTCAGCTGAAATTGCAGGTAGTTTTCCGGGTCATTCAATAACGCAGGCGTCAGCTGTATGTCTGCATTCGTATAAGACGGACTCGGCACGACGATGGACGGCCGCTCGCCGGAAGGAAGCGATGACAGCCAGAATACAGAAACCAGAGCCACAATGACAAAAATCGTGATGGCGGCAGCCAGTAAGGTTGTTTTTTTTTGTTGCAATCGAATCCCCTCCTTTGCTGGTGTCAGATCGGACGAAACCGCTCCGGTGCAGGTTCACCGTAAAAATGGTGCAGAATGGCAGCAACAATGCGTTCAGATGCGTGACCATCCCCATACGGATTGACCGCGTGCGACATGGTTGCATAGAGCGCAGAGTCGGTCAAAAGCTGCGAGACTGCCGATACAATCTGTTCCTTCTCCGTTCCGATCAGAGAAACCGTTCCGGCAGTGACAGCTTCGGGACGCTCCGTCTCCGAGCGAAGCACAAGCACAGGCTTACCGAGGGACGGCGCTTCTTCCTGCAAACCGCCGGAATCGGTCAAAACCAGATCACTCTTCTGAATCAGGTTGATGCTGTCGTCTACCAGCAGCGGATCACACAAATAAACCCGCTCAGTCTGACCCAAGATCGAGGTGGCCGTCTGGCGTACCGTCGGACTGGGGTGCATCGGATACACAACGATCAAATCCGGAAACCGGTCAATCAGCTCCTGAATGGCGTGCATGATGTTCTCAAGCGGCTTGCCGTAGTTTTCACGGCGATGTGCCGTCAAAAACAGCAGGCGCTTCTGCCGGAGAGCGGGGTCGTTCAAGAAAGGCAGGCGGAAGGTATACGGCGTGCGGGCAAGCATATGCACGGTGTCAATGGCGGTATTCCCGGTGACGTAAATGGTGCCGGATGCGTTTTCACGGAGCAGATTGGCCTCGCTGGCTGCTGTCGGACAAAAATGCAGGTCAGCAAGGGGCGCAATCAACCGACGATTCATCTCCTCCGGGAAGGGCGAATACTTGTCATACGTTCTCAGTCCGGCTTCGACGTGCCCGACGGGAATCCGGGCATAGTAGGCGGACAGAGCGCCGATGAAGGCAGAGGATGTATCGCCGTGCACCAGAACGAGATCCGGCTGCGAATCCGCAAAAACCTTTTCCAGACCCTCCAGTGCACGCACGGAGATTGAGGTCAGCGTTTGACTCTGACGCATAATATTCAAATCGTAATCCGGATGAATCCCAAAGAGCGAAAGCACCGGGTCCAGAAGATCACGGTGCTGAGCGGTTACGGTCACGATGCTTTCAATTTTTGGATTTTGCCGAAGAGACAACACAAGAGGCGCCATCTTGGTGGCTTCCGGCCGCGTCCCAAAAACGCTCATGACCCGAAGCCGGTCGTGTGGTTGCTTCACTGTATTCACGTGCAACTCCTCATTCTTTTTTGGTTTCCTGGACTGGCCCCTGATTCTCGGCTTCGTGCAGCGCTTTCAGATGGCGTTCATGTGCCAAATAGAGGCGAATCGCTGCCGCGGCGGAAATGAGAATCACAATCCCCATCAAAATCAGTTTGATGGTGTTGCTGTTTGTCAGGAGAATGGCGGAAAGGCCAAGCACAGCACTGGCTGCATACAAAACAGCAACCGCCTGCTTCTGAGACATCCCCATGTCAATCAGCTTGTGGTGGATATGCCCGCGGTCGGCTTCCCAGGGCTTTTTCCCGTGAATCAGACGGCGAATGATGGCAATCAGGGTATCGAAAATCGGCAGACCAAGCACCAGGAAGGGGAGGCCGAAGTTCAAAAAGGTGAACCATTTGAAATTGCCGGAAATCGAAACCGTCCCCAGAATAAAGCCGAGAAACAGCGCGCCGGAATCCCCCATGAAGATTTTAGCCGGATTGAAATTGTAGGGCAAAAAGCCCAGACAGGCACCGGCGAGCGCAGCGATGATCAAAGCGGTTGTGGCATCACCGAGCTGCACAACGATCAGGAAGATCGAGAAGGAAGCGATGGTCGAAACACCGCAGGCCAGCCCGTCCAGACCGTCAATCAGGTTGACGGCATTGGAAAGACCGACAATCCAGAGAATGGTCACAGGGATGGAAAGCGAGGACAAAAGAATCTGTCCGCCTTCGGCAAAATGGAAAAAGTCCGAGATGAAGTCGATGCGCAGACCACAGGCCACCGGAATCACGGCGGCAACAATCTGCCCTAAAAATTTCAGCTTGGCATCCAGCACGAAGCGGTCATCAATGGCGCCCAGCAGAACAATCAGCGAGGCACCCAGAAGAATCCCGATCAACTGCTTGGAGAGGTGACAGTTGACCAGAACGGCAATCAGGAAGGCCAGATAGATGGCCAGCCCGCCCCAGAGGGGGATGGGCTTTTTGTGCATCCTGCGAGCATCTTTGGGGACATCAATGGCACCTGCACGGCAGGCGAGCTTCTTCACGAGCGGCGTGGCAATCAGGGCAATACCGACAGCACAAAGGAATGTGAATAAACAACGGAGCAGCGTGTCGCTGCTGAGTTTGGAAAACATGAACAGGATCCTCCTTCGAACTGCACGGTTCAGTTCGCAAAACGCGGTTTCCGGACAAAGCCGACTTTTTTATACACCTTTTCCAGCATCCGCTCAGCCGAACGTGACGCTTTGGCAGCACCGGCGGAATAGATAGATTCCAGATAGGCTTTATCCTTCAAAAGTGCATTGGCCTGTTCGCGAATGGGGCGGAGCTTGTCGCAGGTCAATTCGCCGACGGCGGATTTGAATTCGCCATAGCCCAGACCGTCAAATTCGTGTGCAATTTCGTCAAAGCTCTTTCCGCTCAGAGATGCGTAAATCGACATCAGGTTGGAGATGCCTTTTTTGGTCTCCGGGTCATAACGGACGCACATATCGCTGTCTGTGACTGCGCGGCGGAATTTGCGCATAATGACGTCATCTGTATCCTTCAGCAGAATGCAGCCGGAATCATCATCGGACTTGGACATTTTCTTGTCAGGCTCTGACAGGCTCATAATCCGTGCCCCGACCTTCGGAAGAACAGGCTCCGGCAGCGTGAAGACATCGCCGTACAGGTTGTTGAACCGCGTTGCAATGTCACGGCAGATTTCCACGTGCTGCTTCTGATCCTCGCCGACAGGGACCACGTCCGTGTGGTACAGGAGAATGTCAGCGGCCATCAGCACCGGATAGGTAAACAGCCCGGCGTTGATGTTGTCAGCGTGCTTGGCAGATTTGTCCTTGAACTGCGTCATACGCGACAGCTCGCCGAACATCGTATAGCAGCTGAGCACCCAGGAAAGCTCTGCATGAGCGGGTACATGGCTCTGAATAAACAGCGTGCATTTTTCCGGATCCAGACCGGACGCGATATAGTAAGCCAGCTGTTCCAAAGCATTCCGACGCAGTTCAGCCGGATCGAGCCGAATGGTGATGGAATGCATATCCACAATACAAAAATACGATTCATACTGCTCGACAAGATCCGTCCAGTTCTTGATGGCACCCAGATAGGAGCCGAGGGTCAAAGCGCCGGTCGGTTTGATGCCGCTGAACTGAATCAGCCGCTTTTCATTGGTTTCCATGGTTTGTCTTGCTCCTTTTTGCAGTTCAGCGATTTGCGGCGAGATATTCCTCAGCCGTTTCACCCAAAATTTTCATACCGGATTCAATCTGTGCTTCGGTCGGCAATGAGAAGTTCAGCCGGAAGGACGGCGAAATCTCTTTTTCGTCCGCACAGAAAGAAGCACCGGGGACCGCAGCGACCAGACGTTTGGAGGCCATATTGCAGAAATCCATGCTGTCGGAACCCTGCGGGAGCGAGCACCAGACAAACAGACCGCCGTCCGGTCGACCGACATGAATCGCAGAGGGGAAGAATCTGGCTGCGGCATCCAGCATGGTATCCCGCTTCTTGACATAAAGCGAACGAATGGATGCAATGTGCGCATCCAGATCATAGCGGCGCAGATATTCGGAAATAACCATCTGGAAGAAGAGATTCGTATGAACGTCGCTGACCTGCTTGGCAACCGTCAGCTTCGAGATGAATGCACGGTCTGCCAGCACATAGCCAACGCGAATGCCCGGCGCAATGATCTTGGAAAAGGATCCGACGAAAATGACATGGCCGTCACGATCCAGACTCTTGATCGTCGGCACATCTGCGCCGGAGTAGCGCAACTCAAAATAGGGGCTGTCTTCCAGAATCATGAAATGATACTGCTCAGCCAGCTCCAGCAAACGCTGACGTTTGGCCAGGCTCATGGTGACACCGGACGGATTCTGGAAGGTCGGAATGACGTACAAAAGGCGCACACGCGAATCCTGGCGGAGATAAGCCTCCAGAGCCTCCGTATCGATTCCGTCTTCCTGAACCGGAATGCCGTGGAGATTCAGGCCATAGGAGCGGAACGCATTCAATGCGCCGACAAAGCTGGGGTTTTCGCAGACAACGGTATCTCCGGCGTTGCAGAGAATTTTCGCCGTCATTTCAATTCCCTGTTGCCCGCCGGAGACAATGATCAGATCGTCGCGCTCAGAGCCTGTGGCATACTTGGTCTGCATCCGGTTGCGCATTTGTTCGCGCAGCGGTGCATATCCTTCGGAAATACCGTATTGCAGCGCCGAGGCGTAGTGGCAGCTGAGCAGCTCTTCGGAAATGTCGCGAATTTCGGCCGCCGGGAAAGATTCCGCAGCCGGATTGCCTGCTGCAAAAGAAATCACATCCGGATTCTGCGTGACTTTCAGAATTTCACGGATGGCGGATGGTGCAAGGGAGCTGATTCGATCAGCAAATTGATATGTCATAATAAAAATGAACCACCTTTCGTCGCATCTGTTCTCAGCACATCAAGACAGGCGTTTGCATCAGAAACGGGAAACAAAACGTCCATAAACGAACAAACAAAGAGTGCTGAAAATGATCTCTCTATATTCTATCACAAACGCTCGAAAATCGCAAGGCATTCTCCGGGGATTCACGGTAGCGTTCTGACGAAAATCATCGAATTTTGCCGTGCATCGGAAAGAATCGCATCAGAATGCCATCTACTTGCATTTCAGGAAGAAAAATGATATAATACAAGGTGTTTGCAGCGAAATCGGGGCGTACATGAGAGCGCCGTGCGCTCCTGTTTTTCTCTGTTTCAGTACATCAGAGTTGGGTGGAATCTGTACCGTGTATTTGAAATCGCTGGAGCTGTATGGCTTCAAATCTTTTCCGGACCGGGTCAAAATTGATTTTGGCTCCGGCTCAACCGGGATTGTTGGCCCAAACGGCAGCGGGAAATCGAATATTTCTGATGCAATTCGCTGGGTTCTTGGGGAACAGTCCTCCAAAATGCTGCGAGGCAACAAAACGGAAGATGTTGTGTTCAGCGGTACGGAAAAGAGAAAACCACTGGGCATGGCTGAGGTTTCGCTGGTCTTTGACAATACGGCGCATTTTCTCAAAAGCGACGCGGACGAGGTCACCATCACCCGTCGGTATTACCTCTCCGGCGAAAGCGAATATCGCATCAATAAGAAACAGGTCCGCCTCAAGGATGTCCGGGAATTGTTCATGGACACTGGCCTTGGGCGGGACGGCTATTCCGTCATCGGTCAGGGCAAGATCGATGAGATCCTGTCGCAGAAAAGCGAAGACAGACGTGAAATTTTCGAAGAGGCGGCCGGTATTTCCAAATACCGGGTTCGCAAGGAAGAAGCCGAACGCAAATTGACGAACGCGGCAGACAATCTGACGCGCCTTGCGGATATTATTTCGGAGCTGGAAGTCCAGATTGTCCCGCTGGAAAAGAAGGCAGCCCGTGCCGCAACCTATTTGCTGCTCCATGACGAGCTGCGCGACCTGGAGACCGATATCTGGTCTGAACGTCTGGAAGAACTGAAAACGCAGATGACCAAAGCGTCTGGCAACCTGAAAATCTGCGAAACCATGCTGGCTGAATCCAGAATTGCACTGGAACGCTTTTATCAGGAAGCAGAAGAAGCGACGGAAGCCGTCGCCGAAGGAAACAGCAAGGCAGAAATGCTTCGCCAGACCCTGCGGGAACAGGAGGCATCGCTCTCTGAGCTGGATGCGGCGGCGGCCGCCGCCGGAGCCAATGCTCAGCACCTCGAATTGCAGAAAACGCGTTTGAGCAGAGAACTGACGGAAAAAGAAAGCACCGGCGAGCAGCACAGACAGCAGCTGCAAAAGAATCTGGACGATCTGGCACAGCTGGAACAGAAAAAAGTGGCCTGCGAAGACCGCTTGAATCAGCTCTATGCACAGAGCGAAACGCTGGCGCGTGAAATCGGGGACTCTGCCCGGCAGCTGGAAGGTCTGCACGCCGAAGAAGCCATTCTCCGAATGGACATCGAAGAGGCCAAAAACGACCTGTCCGCGGTTCAGACACTGTCCCGTGAGCTGGAAACGAGACAGTCGGAAGAAGCGGACGGATTGGCAACGGCGCAGTCGGAGCTGGAAGCCGAACAGGCGACAGCTGCCACTGTTGCGGCGCATCGCGCCAAACAGCAGGAAAAGGTGGACGAGCTTCGCAATGCATGGAACGGCTACCAACTGCTGGTCAAACGCCGTGAAACCGTGTCGAAGGAAGCCAATGATGAAAAGCTGCGACTGACCATGGAAGTCAGCAACCTGACCTCCAGACACAAAATGCTCTCTGATTTGCAGCGCGATTATGAAGGGTATTCCAAAGCTGTCAAAACACTGATGCAGCTGCATGGCCGGGGGACGATGCCCGGTATTTGCGGGACGGTCGGTGAATTGATTCGCGTGAATCCGGAGCATACGCTCGCAATTGAAACGGCACTGGGCGGCGCTTTGCAGAATGTGGTCACAAAAACGGAAGAAGATGCAAAAGCAGCCATTGAATACCTGAAACGAACCGATGCGGGCCGGGCGACTTTCCTGCCCGTCAGCGCGATTCGAGGCAACATCCTACAGGAAAACGGCCTATCTGCTGAACCGGGCTTTGTCGGGATTGCAGTCGAGCTCTGCACGTTTGAGCCAACCTATACCGGCATTTTCCATTCACTGCTTGGCAGAACGGCTGTCTTTGACAGCCTGGATTCCGCTGTCCGTACCGCGAAAAAACGCGGACACCGATTCCGGATTGTGACCCTGGACGGACAAGTGATCAACGCAGGCGGCTCCATGACCGGCGGCAGCGCCGGTCGAAACACCGGGATTCTTTCCCGCGCCAATGATATTCAAAAACTGGAGGAAAACCTCCAAACACTGACAGAACAGAAAAAACAGGCTGAGAAACGTGTGGAAGAAGCGGAACGCCAGCTAAAAGAAGTTCGTTACCAGTTGACGTCTGCGGAGGATGAAATTCGTTCTGCGGAGGATCAGCTGCTTTCGCTGAATCTGGCCGTGCAGCAGCAGGAAAAGCTGATTCTGTCCAGTCGGGAAAAAGTCGAAACCCTATCAAAAAACCGTGAACGCACCAGAGAACGTGCAGGGGAGCTGGAACGGCAGGCCGTCGAGCTGCAGAACCAAATCCAAGAGCTGGCGGCTCACATGGATAAGCTGCAGGGAAAGACGCAGGCTCTTTCCGGTCAACAGTCGGATACGGAGCAGCAGCGAAACACGCTCTCAGAAAGCATTACAGATCAACGCGTCCAGCTGGCCTCCCTGACAACGCAGACTGATCATCTCCGTGAAACGGTGGATGCTGTAAAAAAGCAAATTGCAGATGCGCAGATGGCCGGTCGGGATGTTCGGAGCGAAATGGAAAAAATCGCCGAAGACCTTCGACGTCTGGAAGAAGAACAGACGGTTCGGACAGCCAGACAAGCCGAGTGCCGGAACGCCATCCAAACGCTTGAAGCAGACGTGGAACGGTTGCAAAAGCAGCGAATGGCTGATGAAGCTCGGAAAACCGAGTCGGATGCCAATGCCCGGACGGTTTCGGAACGCGTCATTCAGATGGAACGCGAATATACCCGTCTTGAAACCATTGTCAATGACGGAGAGCAGGAACGCAAACGCATCTCCGATCAGATGTGGGAGCAATACGAGCTGACGCCGGGAGAAGCGGCGGCACGCGCAAAACCGGTGGAAAACCGCGCACAGGTTCAGCGCCGCATCGCGGAGCTGAAATCCAAAAAACGTGCACTTGGCGATGTGGATACTGGAGCCATTGACGAGCTGAAGCAATTGAAAGAACGGTATGCATACCTGACGGCACAACAGGCTGACCTTGCAAAATCGACACAGGAACTCACAGACCTGATTGATGGCATCACGGATGAAATGAAAACACTGTTCGAAACGACCTTCGATGAGGTCAGCGATTCGTTCGGAACGGTGTTCCGCGAAATTTTCGGCGGAGGCCGCGCAGAACTCGTACTTGCAGATCGCAGCGACGTGTTAAACTGCGGCATCGAGATTCACGTACAACCGCCCGGAAAAAGCCTGAAAATGCTGAGCCTGCTTTCCGGTGGCGAAAAAGCATTGGTTGCCATTGCACTGTATTTTTCAATTTTGCGCATTCGACCGGCACCGTTTTGCGTATTGGATGAAATTGATGCGGCTCTGGACGAAAAGAATGTTGCTCGCTTTGCGGCATATTTGAGCCGATTCGCACAAAAAACACAATTCATTCTGATCACGCACCGGCGCGGAACCATGGAAATTGCTGACCGCATCTACGGCATTACGATGCAGGAGCAGGGAATTTCCAAGGTGATCCCGCTCGATATGGCCGAAGTCGAAAAACGCTTCATGAAACAAACGGAAGGAGCTTAATCATGGGTTTCTTTGAAAAAATTAAACAGGGACTGAAAAAAACAAAAGAGAACATCGGCGCCATGCTGTCCGGCATTTTCTCCGGCCGCAAAGTCGATGAAGCACTGATGGAAGAGCTGGAGGAAGTCCTCATTCTGGCTGATCTCGGCGTGGAATGCACAGAACGCGTCATGACGGATTTGCGGGAACGGATTCGCAGCAAGAAAATCGAGGCATCGGAAGATGTTCGAAATGAGCTGCGTGAAATCCTGAAGGAGATTCTGAAGGACTCCGGCGGCTCGCTGCGTCTGACCACCAGGCCCTCTATTATCCTAGTCATCGGCGTGAACGGCGTCGGCAAAACAACGACAATCGGCAAAATCGCTGGCAACCTGACCGCCGAAGGCAAGAGCGTTTTGCTGGCGGCGGGCGATACCTTCCGCGCTGCGGCGGCCGAACAGCTGACCATCTGGTCTCAACGCGCAGGCGCATCGATTATTTCACGTGGAGAAGGCGCAGACCCGGCCTCTGTTATCTTTGACGCCATTCAGGCCGGAAAAGCGCGCGGCACCGATGTGATTATCTGCGACACTGCTGGACGACTGCACAATAAATCCAACCTGATGAATGAATTGGCCAAAATTGACCGGATTATCAATCGGGAGCTGCCCGATGCCGATAAAGAGGTTCTGCTCGTCATCGATGCAACGACCGGACAAAACGGCTTGATGCAGGCAAATGAATTCCGGAATGTCGCCGGTGTCACCGGTCTGGTACTGACCAAGCTGGACGGAACGGCAAAGGGCGGGATTGCAGTCGCCATTGCCGCCTCCTGCGGTCTGCCGATTCGATATGTCGGCGTGGGCGAACAGATGGATGATCTGATGCCGTTCCAGGCCGAACAGTTTGTCGATGCTTTGATTTAGGAGGAAACGTATGCGATTCGAAAACAGACGTGCGGACGAAGCGCGCCCGCTGCACTTCACCGTGGGATATTGTGAATATCCGGCCGGCAGCGTTTTGGTCGAGACGGGGAAGACACGAGTTCTGTGCAACGCGACCGTTGAAGAGCGGGTTCCGCCCTATCTAATGAATACAGGCAAAGGCTGGGTGACAGCGGAGTATTCGATGCTGCCCGCCGCAACCAGAGAACGCACACGCCGCGATGTGCAGAATCTCAAGCTGTCTCCGCGATCGGCCGAAATTCAACGCCTGATCGGGCGTTCCCTGCGCAGTGTCACGGATCTGCACGCGATTGACGGCTTGACGATCACGGTGGACTGCGATGTGTTTCAGGCGGATGGCGGAACACGTACCGCATCCATTACCGGCGGTTACCTTGCACTGTGGCTGGCCTGCCAGTCTCTGCAAAAGGAAGGACGCTTGGCGACGAACCCGCTGCGGGCCGAAGTGGCCGCTGTCTCGGCCGGTGTCGTGGACGGACAGGTGCTGCTCGATTTGGATTATTCCGAAGACAGCCGTGCGGAAGCGGATTTCAATATGATTATGACAGCCACCGGCGAGATCATTGAGCTGCAGGGAACGGGTGAGGCGCGCCCGTTCAGCCGGAACGAGCTAAACCAGATGCTGACACTCGGCGAGCGAGCCATTGCGGATATGTGCAGAATCAGGCGGGCATACATGTGCTGAAGCGTGTACTGGCCGCAACCAATAATCCCGGAAAGCTGACAGAGTTCCGCGCCATTCTGGAACCGCTGGGCTTTTCGGTTTGCTCCATGAAAGAGGCAGGCGTCTGTTCAGAACCGGAAGAAACCGGTACGACGTTTGAAGAAAATGCACGAATCAAGGCGTGCGTCGCAGCCAAAGCGGCTGGTTGTCTGGCGCTGGCGGATGATTCCGGCCTGTGCGTGGATGCGTTGGACGGCGCACCGGGAATCTATACTGCACGCTTCGGCGGCGATGTACCGCAAAGCGAGAAAAACGCCCTGCTGCTGAAGCAGCTGGAAAACGTTCCAACCGAAAGACGATCGGCTCGTTTCGTTTCGGCTGTCTGTCTTGCAAAGCCGGATGGCTCCTGTACCGAGGCACAGGGCATCTGCGAAGGATGGATTCTGACGGAACCGCATGGCACGAGCGGGTTTGGCTATGATCCGATTTTCGCAGATCGGCAGGGTCGCTCGTTTGGAGAACTGCCGTCGGAAGAAAAAAACCGGATTTCCCACCGCGCAATGGCCATGGCCGCATTGGCCGCCAAATTGACATCCCAAAGGGAGGAATAACAGATGTTGACAAGCAAACAAAGAGCATTTCTGCGCTCAAAAGCCAATACCTTGTCCCCGCTGACACAAATCGGGAAGGAAGGCGTGTCGCGTCAGCTGATTTCACAGATTGACGGGGCGCTCCGTTCCCATGAGCTGATCAAACTGCACGTTCTGGAAAACAGTGGCCTGCAAGCGCGGGAAGCCTGTGATGAACTCTGCGAAGCAGTCCATGCAGAGGGTGTTCAGTGCATCGGCAGAAAAATTGTGATTTACCGCAGAAATCCGGAAAAACCGATTTACGAATTGCCGATGTAATGAAAAAGAACGAACAAATTGGCGTGCTTGGCGGAACCTTCAATCCGCCACACAGGGGCCATATCAACTTGGCCATTCAGGCGGCTGATGAGCTGGCGCTGGATCGCGTGCTTTTAATCCCGGACGCTCTTCCGCCGCATAAGGAAACGGCAGACGGAACGCCGGATGCGCGGACGCGACTGAAAATGGTGCAGCTGGCCGCACAGGTGGATCCGCGCCTTCAGGCGGATGACTGCGAGATACGCCGCGGCGGAAAGAGCTATACATTCGATACGCTGACGGAATTGACCAAACGCTTCCCGGATGCCGATCTGACATTCCTTTGCGGAACGGATATGTTTTTGATGCTCGATCGATGGTATCGCGCAGCCGATCTCTTCCGACTGGCTCGGTTTGCAGTGGCTGCCCGCAATCCGGGGGAGGAAGCCGCTTTGCTCCGCAAACAGCAGGAATTGCAAACCTTGTTTCAGGCGGATACAGTTCTGCTGCACGGAAATGTTCTGCCAATTTCCTCCACAGAAGTTCGAAATCAGCTGAAACAGGGGGATATTTCGCAACTGGAACCGATCGTTGCGGACTATATTGCACAAAACAATCTGTTTCTTTTTCAGTCGGAACAACGGGAAAACGGTAACTTTACCGGGAAATCGTCACAAAATATTTGAAACTTTCCTATTGACAAGTCTGCCAAACCGTTGTATCATATAATCGTATTATCGGGATTGTGTGGGAATTGGCTCAACGTGACCGTTCCCGGACAGTGTCGTTTCTAAAGGAAGTGTATCCATTGTCTACTCAGGAAAAAACAGGGGGCAGTTTGATGAAACGCCTCTTGATCGGAATAATTGTGATTGCGCTGATTGCGCTGGCCGCGGTCGTTGGTGCGAAATTTTTGGAGCAGTCGACCAGCGTGCCGCCTGAAACGGAAGCACCGAGTACCTTGCCTCGCCCGGTGCAGAGCGAAACAGACGGATCCGGCAACCCGATTACTGATATCAGCGGGAATCCGGTGACTACGTCCTCCGGCGATGCAACCAATCCTGACCAGCCGCCCCAGCTCTCCAAAAGGGAAGGCGTTTATACCTTCCTGGTGGTCGGACTTGATCAGTCCCAGAAGCTGTCGGACGTCATCATTTTGGTGACGTTTGATACGCAGGCCAATGCGCTGAATTGCCTGAGCATCCCGCGTGACACCTACTCACAGGCCAACAACCGGAGCTCCGGGCTGAAGCATATCAACCTGGCATATGGCCACGGCGGCATTGACCAGTTGAAGGACGAGCTGTTCCATCTGGTCGGATATCAGGTCGACCGCCACGTCATCGTCAATATGAATGCCTTCGTCAAAATCATCAACTATATTGGCGGCGTCAATTTTTATGTCCCGCAGAATATGAATTATGATGATCCGACACAGAACCTGCATATTCATCTGACAAAAGGTCAGCAGATTCTTTCGGGAAACGATGCACTGAAGCTGATGCGCTTCCGCGGCTATGCATCTGCGGATATCGGTCGAATCAGCGTCCGACATGATTTTCTGAAAACCGTGGCCGAACAGCTGCTGTCATCGAAGAGCGTTTCCAGAGCGATTGAAATCGCCGGAACCGTCTATGATCATGTCGAAACGGATATGGCTTTGGACGATCTGACCTGGTTTGCCAAGGAAGCAATCGAGCTCGATAGCTCCAGCATCTCGTTCTATACGCTGCCCGGCGGCCCGGCCAAGGATTCCGGTATGTGGATTCCGTACCCGCAGGCATCGCTGGAGCTGATTAACACGTATATGAACCCGTATAATCAGGATATCCTGCACCTGGAAATGGTTTCACGTTCTGAAAACAGCGGAAAATAAAAGGAGCGAATATCATGACAACAAAAGAACTGACAAAAACCGCGCTGAATGCGATTCTGGATCGGAAAGCCTCCGATATTGTTCTGCTCCGCGTCACGAAACAGACGACTCTGGCGGATTATTATGTGATTTGCACGGGGACCTCTAACACGCAGCTTCGAGCCATTGCCGATGCTGTGGACGAGTCCATGTCGAAGCAATACGGACTTGAACCCAAGAGCATCGAAGGCTATCGCTCGGCCAGCTGGATTCTGCTGGATTACGGCAGCGTGATTGTACACGCCTTCAAAAATGACACACGCCAGTTTTATGATCTGGAACGGCTATGGAGCGATTCGGAGAAACTGGATGTTCAGGAATTCCTGGCCTCCGATGACGGGGAATCTGAGGAAACGGACGCGCTATCAGCCAATTGACGAAAAAACATGAATCCAAACAAGAACCCGATTCGCAAAGCAGAACGCCAAACGGGTTCCATATAGACATATAGAAAGGATGTGTCCGTCGGCGAGACTGAAGCGCCGGACGGAAGTGTATGAATTACAGCGAACACAAACGGATTGACAAAAAATGGCAGGACAAATGGTATGGTGAAAATGTTTTCCATGCAAAGGATGAGCTGGATCGGCCGAAATTCTATGCGCTGATTGAGTTCCCGTATCCGTCCGGCATGGGTCTGCACGTCGGTCATACCCGCCCATACACCGCTTTGGACGTCGTGAGCCGGAAATTGCGGATGGATGGCTACAATGTCCTGTTCCCGATGGGGTGGGATGCCTTCGGTCTGCCGACGGAGAACTACGCCATCAAAAACCATGTCCACCCGGCCGTTGTGACCAAACAGAATATTCAGAACTTCAAAAAGCAGTCCATGGCTCTGGGCTACAGCTTTGACTGGGATCGCGAAATCAATACAACAGACCCGGAGTACTATAAGTGGACGCAATGGATTTTCCTGAAGCTCTATGAACATGGCCTCGCCTATAAGAAAAAGATGAGCGTCAACTGGTGTACGTCGTGCCTGTGCGTACTGGCGAATGAAGAGGTCGTGGACGGTGTCTGCGAACGCTGCGGTGCGCCGGTCGTCCACAAGGACAAAGAACAGTGGATGCTCAAAATCACAGCCTATGCAGATCAACTGCTGGAAGGCCTCGAACACGTCGACTTTCCGGAACGCGTCAAAACACAGACGGTCAACTGGATTGGCCGATCGGTCGGCGCAGAGGTGGACTTTGATACCAACGTTGGCGAGACGCTGCGCATCTTTACCACGCGGCCGGATACGCTGTTTGGTGCAACCTATATGGTTGTTTCGCCGGAACACCCGATGCTCGACAAATACAGCGATCGAATCGCGAACATCGACGATGTCATGGCATATCGCGCCGTTTCTGCGCGCAAGAGCGATTTTGAACGGACAGAACTGAGCAAGGAAAAGACCGGCGTTCGGATTGACGGCATCACGGCGATTAACCCGGTCAACGGAAAGGAAATTCCGATTTTTGTTTCGGACTATGTTCTGATGTCCTACGGCACCGGCGCGATCATGGCCGTCCCGGCGCACGACGAACGTGACTATGCATTCGCGAAAAAATTTGACCTTCCGATCATCGAAGTCGTTGCTGGCGGCGATATCAGCGAAGCGGCCTTTACGGACTGTGAGACTGGTGTGATGGTGAACTCCGGCTTCCTGGATGGAAAGTCGGTTGCAGAGGCCAAAAAAGCCATCATTGCTGAACTGACCAAAACGGGCAAAGGCCAGGAGAAGGTCAACTACAAGCTCCGCGACTGGGTTTTCGCCCGCCAGCGTTACTGGGGTGAACCGGTTCCGCTCGTCTGGTGTGATCACTGCGGCAAGTATGTCCCGATTCCATATGAACAGCTGCCGGTTCTGCTGCCCAATGTGGACAGCTATGAGCCGACTGAAAACGGCGAATCCCCGCTGGCGCGTATCACCGACTGGGTCAACACAACCTGTCCGGTTTGCGGCGGCCCGGCACGCCGTGAAACAGATACCATGCCGCAGTGGGCAGGTTCCTCTTGGTACTTCCTGCGGTATACAGACCCGCACAATCCGGATGCACTGGCCTCGCCGGAAGCACTGAATCAGTGGATGCCGGTAGACTGGTATAACGGCGGGATGGAGCATACAACACTGCACCTGCTGTATTCCAGATTCTGGCACAAGTTCCTGTATGATATTGGCGTGGTCAACACACCGGAACCGTATAAGAAACGCACCAGTCACGGTATGATTCTCGGTGAAGACGGCGAAAAGATGTCCAAGAGCCGGGGCAACGTCATTAACCCCGACGACGTCATTTCCGAATACGGCGCAGATACACTTCGCCTGTATATCATGTTCATCGGCGACTTTGAAAAGACCGTTACCTGGAACACCAAGGCTGTCAAGGGCTGCCAGCGCTTTATTGACCGCGTGTGCGCTCTGGGCGAACACCTGGTACCGGGAACAGCCTACTCCAAGGAACTCGAAACGGCCATGCACCAGACGATTCAAAAGGTGACAGCCGATATCGGCGCCATGAAATTCAATACGGCGATTGCTGCCATGATGACCTTTGTCAATACGGTGTATGACCACGGCGGCGTGATCAACGAAGCGGAATACAAGACCCTGCTGACCCTGCTGAACCCGTTTGCACCGCACATCACTGAAGAACTGTTTGAGCGCTTTGGTGAAGGAATGCTCTGCCAGACAAAATGGCCGACCTATGACGAAAGCAAAACCGTGGAGGATTCTGTTACGGTCGCCGTGCAGATCAACGGTAAGCTCCGCGCAACCATTACCTTGCCGAGAGACTGCGACAATGCAGACGCCGAAAAGCAGGCGCTGTCCGAGCCGAAGGTTGCACAGGCTCTTGAAGGCAAGACAGTGGTGAAGGTGATTGTCGTTCGAAATAAGATCGTGAACGTCGTCGCAAAATAACGACAGGCGTCACGCTCAAATCGTAACCAGTTTTTTTGAGTCAATTTGTAAATTGTCTCGGAACTCTATTGACAAACGCCGCGACTTCATGTATAATATTACTATTGTATAGGACGGTCGATTGGTGCTTGCACCGATTGCACCTGCCGATGCAATCGAAATCACCAAACGCAGCGCAAAACCTGCGATGCGGAGGGAGGGAAATCCGTGTCTGAGATCCATCTGAAGGAAAACGAATCGTTGGATAATGCGCTCCGCAGATTCAAACGGTCATGTGCGAAGTCGGGTGTTTTGTCCGAACTCCGCAAGAGAGAGCACTATGAAAGCCCGAGTGTCAAACGCCGCAAAAAGGCTGAAGCCGCAAGGAAAAAGAAGTACAGATAGGTTTTGAACGTTCAAACCGACCCGTCCGGCGCTGGAATCAGCGCCGGACGTTTTTCTGTCCATCGCATTCGAGATTTTTGGAGAAATCATGGAAATTTACCATGAAGTGTGCTATAATACTTATAAACGCAATTTTGATGTGACGCGGTATCAGAGAAAAGCTTGTGCATCAGGAGAGGAAAATCAAAACAATGAATCAGGAAAAATTTTATATTACAACTGCGATTGCCTATACCTCGCGTGTGCCGCATATCGGAAACACCTATGAGGCGGTTCTGGCAGATGCAATTGCACGTTATAAACGACTGACCGGCTACGACGTCTTTTTCATGACGGGTACCGATGAACACGGGAAAAAGATTCAGCAGCAGGCTGAAGCGGCCGGTGTGACGCCGAAAGAGCACGTGGATCATATCGCCGGTGAGGTTCGCCGCATCTGGGATCTGATGAATGTCTCCTACGATAAATTCATCCGTACCACCGATGAATTCCATGAGAAAAGCGTTTCTGAAATCTTCAAACGCCTCTATGATCAGGGCGATATCTATAAGTCCAAATATACCGGCCACTACTGCGTCTCCTGTGAGTCCTTTTTCACGGATGCACAGCTGAATGACGGAAAATGCCCGGACTGCGGCGGCCCGGTGGAACCGGCCAGCGAAGAAGCGTATTTCCTGCGCCTTTCCAAATATGCAGATCGCCTGATGCAGTATATCGAGGAGAATCCGGAGTTTATCCAGCCGAAGGCTCGCCGCAATGAAATGGTCAATAACTTCCTGAAACCGGGGCTCATGGATCTCTGTGTCTCCCGCTCGACGTTTACGTGGGGGATCCCGGTCGAATTCGACCCGGGTCATGTCATTTATGTCTGGATTGATGCGCTTTCCAACTATATCACCGGGCTGGGCTATCAGCCGGGCGAGTCCAGTGAGATGTACCGCAAATACTGGCCGGCGGATGTCCACCTGATCGGGAAGGATATCATGCGTTTCCATACCATCTATTGGCCGATTATCCTGATGGCACTCGGCGAACCGCTGCCGAAAAAGATCTTCGGTCATCCGTGGCTCCTGATGAATGGCGAAAAAATGTCCAAATCCAAGGGCAACGTGATTTATGCCGATGAACTGGTGCATTATTTTGGCGTCGATGCGGTGCGGTATTTCCTGTTGAATGAAATGCCGTTTGCCTCCGATGGCACCTTGACATACGAGCTGGTGGCTGCGCGCTTTAATTCCGACCTGGCCAACATCCTTGGAAATCTCGTCAACCGCACACTGGCCATGACCGGAAAATACTTTGACGGCGTTGTGCCAGCCTGCGGCGAATTGGAGGCGGTTGACCTCGACCTGCGAGAGGTCGCACGTCATACGGTAGATGCTGTTGAAACGGATATGAACGAACTGCGCGTTGCAGATGCCATTGGCGAAATCTGGACGCTTCTCCGCCGCTCGAACCGCTACATCGATGAGACGGAACCGTGGCTGCTTGCCAAGGATGAGGCGAAAAAAGAACGTCTGGGAACCGTGCTGTATCATCTGCTGGAGTCGATTCGGACGGCTGCAGTGCTGCTGCAGGCGTTCCTGCCGGATACGGCTGCCAAGATTTTCGCACAACTGAACACCAGCGAATGCGGGTATGAATCCCTGCAGACCTTTGGCGGTCTGGCATCCGGTCAACCCATTGGAACACCGGTCGTGCTGTTTGCACGACTGGACGAAAAGGCTCTGATGGAGCAGATTGCCGCGGATTTTGAAGAAACGGCACCGACTCGTGAATATGCCCCGCTGGAAGACGAAATCACGATTGACCAGTTCGCGCAGACTGATTTGCGCGCTGCACGCATTCTGACCTGTGAACCGGTCAAAAAAAGTAAGAAACTGCTGAAAATGACTGTGGAACTGGGCTTTGAACAGCGTCAGGTGGTTTCGGGCATTGCCCAGTGGTATCAGCCGGCTGATTTGATCGGCAAAACGGTGATCTTTGTGGCCAACCTGAAACCGGCCAAGCTGTGCGGCGTGGAGAGCCAGGGTATGATTCTGGCCGTAGACGGCGAAGACGATAGCGCACAGGTGGTTTTCCTGCCGGATTCGACAGAACCGGGTTCCAAGCTGCGCTGAGGGTTGTCCATGCTGTTTGATACACACGCCCATTATGACCATGTGCGCTTTCAGGACGACCGGGATGCACTGCTGTCTCAAATGCCAAACAACGGGGTAGGTCGCATCCTGAATGCAGCGTGCGACTTAGACAGCGCAGCTGCCTCCCAACGGCTTGCGGAACAGTATCCGTATGTCTATATGGCTGCCGGAATCCATCCGCACGAATCTGCCAAAGCTCCTTCGGACTGGGTGGATGTCCTGAAAACCTACCTGCAGGATGAAAAATGCGTGGCAATCGGCGAAATTGGCCTGGACTATCACTATGACTTTTCTCCGCGGGAAACACAGCTGCAGCTGTTTGACAGGCAGATGGCTCTGGCGGCAGAGACCGGCTTGCCGGTTATTATTCACGAACGTGAAGCATTGACCGATACGCTGCAGATGCTCCGAAAATATCAGGGACAGGTGACCGGAATCTTTCACTGCTTTTCCAACAGCGTGGAAACGGCACGGATTGTCCTCAATCTCGGATATTTGATCGCATTGGGCGGAACGGTTACGTTCAAAAATGCACACCATGCGCCGCTCGTTGCTGCATATACACCGGCGGACTGCCTGCTGGTGGAAACCGACTGCCCTTATATGGCGCCGGTTCCTGTGCGTGGACAAAGAAATGACTCTACATTTCTTCATTACACAGTCGAAAAAATTGCAGCGCTGCGCGGGCAGAGCTTTGAAGAAGTGGCGACGAAAACCTATCAGAATGCCTGTCGTTTCCTGAACATACCGGAAGAAAACGACAGACCAGATTGTACGGAAGAAAGGGACAGAAAAATATGACCACTCTGCGAATGGGGATTGTAGGGATTGGCAATATGGGCTCCGCTCATGTTGCAAGAATCACAAAAGGCGAAGTCCAAGGCATGACGCTGACAGCCGTCTGCGATACGGATGCAAACAAGCGAAACGCCGCAGCGAAAAATCTGGAAGGCGTCACGGTCTTTGATGATTACAAAAAACTGGTGGATTCCGGCTGCTGCGATGCGATTATCATTGCAACGCCCCACTATTTTCACCCGGAAATTGCCATCTACGCCATGGAGCACGGCCTGCACGTTCTGACGGAAAAGCCGGCAGGCGTTTATACGGCACAAGTTCATAAGATGAACGCCGTGGCACAGCAGACCGGCAAGGTGTTCGGCATCATGTTTAACCAGCGCACAACGCCCATCTTTGCAAAGGCACGGGAGCTGCTCCGCGAAGGCCGCCTCGGCGAGCTGAAGCGCGTGGTGTGGATTATCACCAACTGGTATCGGAATCAGGCGTACTTCGATTCCGGCTCCTGGAGAGCTACATGGGTAGGCGAAGGCGGGGGCGTTCTGCTGAACCAATGCGTACACAATATCGACCTGTGGCAGTGGATTTGCGGAATGCCTGCACGAATTCGCGGATTTGTCGGCTACGGAAAATACCATAACATCGAGGTCGATGACGATGTGACGGTCTATGCCGAATATCCCAATGGCGCAACGGGAACGTTTATCACCACCACCGGCGAGTATCCGGGAACCAATCGCCTGGAAATCAGCGGTGACCGTGGCAAACTGGTTATCGAAAATGGCTTGATGAAGCTCTGGGAATACGAGACCTCTGAACGCTATTTCTGCTTCCATTCGGATACGAATACCCCAAAGCCGGAGATTGTGTACACAGAGACTTCGTTCACGGACAACGGCCCGGCACATACTGGCATTTGTCAGGACTTTGCAAATGCCGTTCTGCACGGCACGCCGCTGCTGTCTCCGGGCTGTGAAGGTCTGAATTCACTGGAAATCATCAACGCAATTTATCTGTCCGACTGGACGAATTCCATGGTTTCGCTGCCGGTAGACGAGGTGCTGTATGAACAGCTGCTCCGTGAAAAAATCCGGACATCCTCTCTGCGCGACATTGAAGATGCCTGCCCGTCGAATACGGACACCCTGAAGGATCGCTGGTCCGTGAAATGGTAAGTCAGAATCTGTCTACTGAATCCTCTTTCAACAAAACATTGTGACAAATTCTGAGAATGCTTCGAAAAATACCAAAAACACGGCAAAATCACCGGAACACATCTCCATTTTGTGCGTATAATAGAAGAAATGAATGTAGCTACTGGACGGGTATTCTGAGGCAAAATGACAGTGTTCAAAAAAATCGGAATATTCGGGAAGATAATTGGTAAGAATAGACATTGCCAAATGGACGCATTTTGATTATCATATATGCGTTAGCACTCGACGCTGAAGAGTGCTAAAACCACCGGAAAAATGACCTTGAAACTATAAGGAGGAACACCCTATGAAATTGAAACCGTTGGCCGACCGCGTTGTGGTCAAGATGGTCGAAGCTGAAGAAACGACGAAGAGCGGCATTATCCTGACCGCTTCCGCAAAAGAAAAACCGCAGATCGCAGAGATTATTGCTGTGGGTCCGGGCGGCGTTGTGGATGGCAAAGAAGTCAAAATGTATGTCAACGTTGGCGACAAAGTCATCACCAGCAAATATTCCGGCACAGAAGTGAAGATTGACGGCGAGGAATACACCATTGTCCGTCAAAGCGATATTCTCGCCATTTGCGAATAATTGCAGCGCTCTGAGCTTGAAAGAATTAGGAGGAATTATCTATGGCAAAAAAGCTGATTTACGGTGAGGAAGCTCGCCGCGCCCTTGAAAGAGGCGTCAATAAAGTTGCAGATACCGTGAAGATTACCCTGGGTCCGAAAGGCCGCAATGTCGTTCTGGACAAGAAATTTGGCGCACCGATGATCATCAATGACGGTGTTTCCATCGCCAAGGAAATCGAACTGGAAGATCGTTTTGAAAACATGGGCGCACAGCTTCTGAAAGAAGTTGCCACCAAGACAAACGATGTGGCCGGTGACGGTACCACCACCGCAACCGTTCTGGCACAGGCTCTCGTCCGCGAAGGCCTGAAGAACCTGGCAGCAGGTGCCAACCCCATGGTCATGCGCAAGGGCATTTCCGCAGCCGTCGCAGCTGCTGTTGAAAACATCAAGCAGAACGCCGTTGCCGTTTCCGGCAGCAGCGATATCGCCAAGGTCGCAGCCATTTCTTCCGGCAACGAAGACATCGGCAAGCTGATCGCAGATGCGATGGATAAGGTTTCCAACGATGGTGTCATCACGGTTGAAGAATCCAAGACCGCCGAAACGTACAGCGAAATCGTCGAAGGTATGCAGTTTGACCGCGGCTATATCACACCGTACATGGTGACGGATTCGGATAAAATGGAAGCCGTCATTGACGACGCCTATATCCTGATCACGGATAAGAAGATTTCCAACATCCAGGAAATCCTCCCGCTGCTGGAGCAGATTGTTCAGACCGGCAAAAAGCTGGTGATCATCGCCGAAGATGTCGAAGGCGAAGCACTGGCCACTCTGATCGTCAATAAGCTGCGCGGCACCTTCACCTGCATCGCAGTCAAGGCTCCGGGCTTTGGCGACAGACGGAAGGAAATGCTGAAGGATATCGCCATCTTGACCGGCGGCGAAGTGATCAGCGAAGAACTGGGTCTGGATCTGAAGGAAACCCAGGTCACACAGCTGGGCCGCGCACGTCAGGTCAAAATCCAGAAGGAAAACACGATCATCGTCGACGGCGCTGGTTCGACAGACGAAATCAAAGCCCGCATCAACCAGATCAAGGCTCAGATCGAAACGACCACCTCTGAATTCGATAAAGAAAAGCTCCAGGAACGCCTTGCGAAGCTCTCCGGCGGCGTTGCAGTCATCAAAGTCGGTGCCGCAACCGAAACCGAGATGAAGGAAATGAAGCTCCGCATCGAAGATGCTCTGAACTCCACCCGCGCAGCTGTCGAAGAAGGCATCATCAGCGGCGGTGGTACGGCCTTTGTGAATGCCATTGCCAGCGTTGAAAAGCTGCTGAAAACAACCGAAGGCGACGAACGCACCGGTGTCCGCGCCGTCATCAAAGCGCTGGAAGAACCGATCAAGCAGATCGCTGCGAACGCAGGCATTGACGGCAGCATCGTTCTTGAAAAGATCAAGAACTCCAAGAAGCCGGGCTATGGCTTCGATGCCGCCACAGAGACATACACCGATATGGTCAAAGCCGGTATCGTGGATCCTGCAAAGGTGACGCGTTCCGCGCTGCAGAACGCAGCAAGCGTTGCCTCCATGGTTCTGACCACGGAAGCACTCGTTGGCGATATTCCGGAGCCCCCGGCAGCCGCACCGGCACAGGGCGGCATGGGCGGCGACATGGGCATGTATTAAGCCCATCGCAGCGTCTTGCATCCTGCAAACGTTTGAGTGGCCGTCAGGCCATTTCGACAACAGCCATTCAGCATCCGTATGGATTTCGCATCCGTACGGATGCTTTTTGGTTGCGTCCTGCATCGGATGGTGTTTGTGAGCAAACCGAGGAACAAAAAGACCGTCCATGGCCGCAGGCTGCAGCCGTGGACGGTCTTGATTCCGTCGGAGTATCGCATGAAACAGTCAGCGCAAAGCACTGCCTGTTCCATTAGAATTCGACGATCTTCCCGTCAAACGATACATCAAACCCATATTGTCTGGCGAAAGGAACCATTTCATCATAAATCTTCAGCGAATTATGAGAAAAGTGATTGATGATCCGCATGGTATTGCCGTCGATGCATTTTTCATCTTCCAGCCGCTGTGCGACCTCTGCACAGACATCGATGGACATATGACCCTTTCGGTGGGTCGGCAAAGCGCCATAGGTACAATCCAGACTGATCAGATCAAAATGACGCCCTTTTAAATAGGCCCAGGTGTCATCCGTGAAGTAGCCGGTATCGTGTGCATAGAGGAGCGTCTTTTTGCCGTCTGAGATGCAGTAAATGTGGGCGTCCTGTGAGGGATCGTGATCTGCACGAAGCGGCGTGATTTCGTAGGCATCCTGGTAGAAGGGCTTGAAATCTTCAATGACGTGAAACGACAGGTGATCTGCCCATTCATCGGAATGCGACAGGCGATCCTTGATTTTGTCAGCGGCGGATTGGGTCAAATAGAGCTGAAGCAGCCCAGCACCGTGGCTATACGGCGGACGGTGCAAAAACAGATCCTCCGGATAAAAATGATCCGGATGCGCGTGCGTGAAGATGACGCCTGTCCACAGGCTTGTGTTCAGCCCGTGCTTTAAGATATGCAGATACGTGTCTGCTGGAAAGTCGATGACGAGCTTGTCATCCAGCAGCGCCTGCGAACGTGTACGGATATTGTTTCCACCGGCAGCACGTGCCCGGCGGCAATGATCACACTCGCAAAAAAGAGCCGGCCAGCCTTCGGCCGCGGCAGTCCCAAGATATTGCAGTTTCATATTCCAGTCTCTTTCTGATGCAGTTTTCTATCTTTCTATATTGTACATGAGTTGACAAACAATTTCAAGTGTGGTACACTACATAGAGCGGTTAATTTTTGGAGACTCTCAGGGAATTGTGGAGGAAGCATGGACTGGTCGGAACAAACAAAACAGGCAATGAGCTGCTGTCACTGCTGCCCGCGGGCGTGCGGCGCAGATCGACTGCACGGAGAAACGGGTGCCTGCGGAGCGGGAATGCTGCCCGCCGTTGTGAGAGCCATGCCGCATTTCTATGAGGAACCGTGCATTTCCGGCACACAGGGCAGCGGAGCCGTCTTTTTTCAGGGCTGCTCTTTGCGCTGTGTTTTTTGCCAGAATGACTCCATTTCCAGAAAAGTAGATGCACCCGCTCTTTCATTGGACGCATTTTGCGCCACACTGGAGGGGCTTGTCCGCCGCAATGTACACAATCTGAATTTTGTCACCCCCACACACTATGCCTACCAGATCGCAGATGCATTGCGCTGTCTCCAGCCAACCATACCGGTGATCTGGAATACCGGCGGCTATGAATCGCTGGAAACCATTGATATGCTTGCACCGCTGGTCGATGTCTGGCTGCCGGATTTGAAATTTTCGGACGATCAGACGGGAATGCGATATACGGCCGTTCGTGATTATGCAACGGTTGCCTTTTCGGCAGTCCGTCATATGGCGGAGCTGGCCGGGGCGGCACAATATGACGACCAGCAAATGATCACGCATGGCTTGATTATTCGGCATCTGTGCCTGCCCGGCATGACCACGCAGTCGAAACACATCCTGCAGTGGATTCGACAGACGCTGGGTGCAGACGCTGCGGTGAGCCTGATGCGTCAATACTTTCCGGCAGGTGCAGCAAAGCGAGACAACATTCGTCCGCTCAACCGAAAACTTCGCAATGACGAATATGAGCGGGTTTTTGATTTCATGATGAATCTCGGCCTGATCAACGGCTATGTCCAGGATGCGGAAGCAGCTGAGGAGGGGTATGTGCCTGATTTTAACGGAGAAGGCGTAGCGGAAGAAATACAATAGAGGAGACAATCAAGCATGACGATGCGTGAAGAATACCTGGAACTGCGACGGGCCATTCTGAAACAGGAATATCAACACCTGAATGAGAAACAGCGGGAAGCCGTTTTTGCTGCCAATGGCCCCTTGCTGATTCTGGCCGGAGCCGGCAGCGGAAAAACAACGGTTCTGATCAATCGAATTGCCTATCTGATTCGATATGGAAATGCATACGAGAGCGATGACTTTCCGGCATGGATTGATGATGTGGAGCTCGATCAACTGGATGCTCATCTGAATCACCAGTCTCAGCTGTCGCCGGAACGTCTGGCACATCTTCTGGCGTCAAAACCGGTGAAGCCGTGGAAAATTCTCGCAATTACATTTACCAATAAAGCTGCTGCAGAACTCCGTGAACGTTTGTCAACGGCGCTGTCGAGAGAAGCGGCCGATGCAGTCTGGGCTTCCACCTTTCACTCTGCTTGCGTCCGGATTCTCAGAAAACACTGCGAACGGATCGGATACCGCAGTGGGTTTACCATCTATGATTCGGACGACCAGAAACGCGTCTATAAAGAAGTGCTGGAAGCGCTTCACCTGACGGAAAAGCAGTTATCGCCGCGGGATGCTGCAACGATCGTATCTGGTGCAAAGGATAAACTGCAAACGCCGGAGCAGTTTGCCGCCTTTGTCAAACAGGAAGCTGGCAAGAAACCCGTTCGCGATCAGCGCATGGAAATCATGATCCCGGTCTATGAAGGGTATCAGCGCCGCCTGATGGAAGCCAATGCGATGGATTTTGATGACCTCATCATGAAAACCGTCGAGCTGTTTGAAACCTGCCCGGATGTTCTGGAAGAATACCGCCAGAAATTTGAATACATTCTGGTGGACGAATATCAGGATACCAACCGGGCGCAGTACCAGCTCGTGTCGTTGCTGGCCAACCCGCGCAGGAATATCTGCGTTGTCGGCGATGACGACCAAAGTATTTATCGCTTCCGCGGTGCCACCATTGAAAATATTCTGGGCTTTGAAGATGAATATCGGGATGCCCGCGTCATTCGCTTGGAACAGAATTACCGCTCGACCGCCTTTATCCTGAATGCGGCCAACGCTGTCATTCGAAACAACCGCGAACGCAAAGGCAAAACGTTGTGGACGGCACGAGAAGGCGGGACGCCAATCGTCGATTACACAGCCGAAAGCGAAGTCGAGGAAAGCAGCTATGTTGCGGAGTGCATCCTGAAGAATATCGCAAACGGGACACCCTGGAAGAACCACACGGTGCTTTACCGGATGAACGCACAGTCCAACGCACTGGAGCTTGCCTTCCGAAAGCACGCCATACCGTACCGAATCATCGGCGGTATCCGGTTTTTTGATCGCGCAGAGGTCAAGGATATGCTGGCCTACCTCCAGGTGATTGCAAACCATGCAGACACCCTTCGCCTGAAACGGATCATCAATACACCGCCCCGCGGAATCGGACAGAAATCCATCAATGAGGCGGTGATGGCAGCTGAGCAAACGGGCACAGAATTGTTCGATATCCTACGCTATGCCAACAATTATGACGGCATTGCCAAGGGCGCACAGGCCAGTATGCTGCAGCTGGCTGATATGATTACCAGCCTGAGCGAAATGGCCAAGGAAAGACCGCTGGATGAGCTCTATGACATTCTGCTCGAACGCAGCCATTATGTCGATGCACTGCTGGCGAAACCGTCAGATGAAAACAAAACGCGACTGGAAAACATTCAGGAACTGAAAACCAATATTCTGCATTATGTGAAAGAAGCCGATGAACCGAGTCTGGACGGGTTCCTGGAAGAAATTGCGCTGTTTACGGACATCGACCGATATGACGCAGAGTCGGATGCGGTGACGATGATGACCATCCATTCCTCCAAGGGTCTTGAATTCCCCAACGTCTTCATTGTCGGCATGGAAGAGGGCATCTTCCCGGGAATGCGCTCCATGGAACATAAGGAAGATATGGAGGAAGAACGGCGTCTGGCCTATGTCGGTATCACACGCGCCAGAGATACCCTGACACTGACCCATGCAATGCGGCATATGCTGTTCGGACAGACCTCGCACAATCAGGTGTCGCGCTTCTTAGAGGAGCTGCCGGACGACTGTGTTGTTCGAGAGGGCGGCGTGCCGATCCGAAAGGAAGAGCCACGACTGATGGGTGGTTCGCGGTTTGATGCGGCCTGTGAATGGATCCCAAAACGGACAACCGGCAGTCGGACAGCTTCGTATGCATCCAACCGTTCGGAGACGGTGACCAGTACGAAAAAAGCCGAACCGCCCCGACAGGACGAGCCGTTGTTTGACTATCAACCGGGGATGCAGCTGGAGCACCGCGCATTTGGCAGGGGAGTGCTCCTGTCTGTAAAACCGACGGCAGGGGACTTGCTCCTGGAAATTGACTTCGAACAATCCGGGAAAAAGCGCCTGATGGCGAAATTTGCGCAGAAATATTTGAAAATCATATGAGCCTGTAAAGGTGACATATAAAAAAGAAAGGACGAGTATCATGAAAAAAAGTGGGTTTCTGAAGGATTTCAAGGCGTTTATTATGAGGGGCAATGTGCTGGATATGGCCGTCGGTGTCATCGTCGGCGGTGCATTCTCCAAAATTGTCAGCAGCCTTGTCAATGACGTCATCATGCCGCTGCTGGGGCTGATTGTCGGCGAGGTGAGCTTTTCCAACTTGAAGCTCACCATGAAAGCCGCCGAATTGGGCGAAGATGGTGAGGTCTTGAAGGAAGCGGTCACGCTGAATTACGGACAGTTTCTGCAGAACATCTTTGACTTTCTCCTGATTGCGCTCTGCATCTTTGTGGCTATCCGCATCATTACGAATCTCTCTAAACGCCTCAAAAAAGAAGAAGAAAAGAAAGAAGAAGCTCCGGCTCCTGCACCGGAACCGGAACCGACCAAAGAGGAAATGCTTCTGGCAGAAATTCGCGATTTGCTCCGCGACCGCTAAAATGCAAACAGCGAAGACAACAAGAGCGATGGAAAAACCCATCGCTCTTGTTTCTATTTTGCGCAAATATCGACCTGTTTGAAGGACGCATTTCGTGCATTCTCAACATCTTTTTGTGAGAATGGAAGGCTTTTTGGTCAAAATGCCCTTTGATTTTCTTATGAAAAAGCGCTAAAATATAAGTATAACACAGAAATTCACGGGCAAGGAGGACAAAAATGTTTGAAATTCATACGTTTGTATCCTACGGGGGAAATGGAATCTGCGAAATCACAGATATTTGTGAGAAAGTGATTGATCAGGAAACCAAACGCTTTTATGTGCTGAGGCCAATCCGGGGTGACGGTGCGACCATCTTTGTCCCGGTGGATTCGGAAGTTCTGGTGCGGCGAATGCACAAGCTGATGAATGCGGAAGAAGCGAAATACCTGATTCGATGTATGCCGGAGACCGAAGCGGATTGGGTGGAGGATGATCGGGAGCGCAGCGAGCAGCAGAAGGCCATTCTGAACGGCGGTGATCGGATGGCACTGGTTCGCATGACAAAAACGCTCTATGAACGAAAACAGCGCCTGGCAGCCAGTGGGAAACGGCTGCGCGCAAATGACGCACAGGCTTTGCGCCAGGGCGAAGAAGTCCTGTTTGGTGAACTGGCTGTTGCGCTCGGCATCGAGCGGGATCAGGTTTTGCCCTGTATTCTGGAAACACTGTCCGAATCGGAGCAAACGACGGAAAACAGCTGAAACGTGTCTTGACAGAACAACTAAAAACCGGTACAATATAAGTGGAAGCCGATCGGCTATTTTGCTGACAAATAAGAAAAGCGAGGATCAGATCCATGCAGATCAGATTACCGGATGTAACTTCTGTTTATACCGAAAATGACCAATGGAGTTTTCAGGATGAAATGGGTCAACTCCATGATGTGCTCATCCAGATAACTCGGACAGACGCGGGGATCGCTGTTCAGGCGACGGCGGAGACCTCACCGCTTTGCTATCTTCGTCTGCGGTGGCGCTTCCGGCCGGAAGAACGGCGTAATGAAGTCATTCATATTTACGGCGATGCATGGGAACGCGGCGGGGGAGAGCTCGAATGGCGCGGGATTGTCCCGGAACGCTGTATGCCGTGGTTCCTGCTCGTTTCCAACGGCTCGGACAGCTCGCAGAATCATCTTGGACGCTGCACAGAGGGCTTTGGTGTCCGTGCCCGACCGGCTTCCTTCTGTTTCTGGCAATATGATGCAGATGGATTGACGTTGTGGCTGGATGTGCGCTGCGGCGGAAAAGGCGTCATTTTGAACGGGAGAACGCTGCAAGCTTGCGAAATCCTGTTCCGAACCTATCAGGATTGTTCAGCTTTTGCAGCTGGTCAGGCGTTCTGCCGGGAAATGAGCCCGGAGTGCCTGGTTCCTTCGAAACCGGTTTACGGCTCGAACAACTGGTATTATGCATATGGGCACAGCTCTCATGAGGAGATGCTGGAGGATGCCGCCAACGCCGCAAAGCTGTGTCAGGGACTGAGCAACCGCCCGTATACGGTGATTGATGACGGCTGGACCGTCCATCCGAAAAACGGCCCCTGGACGCATGGCGGTGCGACTTATCCGGATATGCCGGGGCTTGCCAGGCAAATGAAGGATTTGGGTGTCCGTCCCGGTATCTGGACGCGCTACATCGCCGATGAAGGACACGTCTGCGGTTTGCCGGATGAGTGGCACCTGGAACGCGATTCGAACTACCTGGATCCATCCAGACAGGATGTCCTGGACTATATCGCCGAAACGACACAGCGATTTGTGGCGTGGGGCTATGAGCTGATTAAATTCGATTGCTCCACTCAGGATATTCTGGGCAGACGCGGCTATCGCGTTCCCAATGTCATCGCTGAGGATGGCTGGGCGTTTTATGACAGATCAAAAACATCTGCGGAAATTATTGAGAATTTCTACAAAACTGTCCGAAAGTCAGCCGGCAAAGATGTTGTTTTGATTGGATGTGCAACTATTTCGCACCTAAGCGCAGGGCTTGTGGAACTGGGACGAACCGGAGCCGATATCAATGGCCGGAGCTGGGATATTACCAGAAAAATGGGCGTCAACACGCTGGCATTCCGCATGATGCACCATGGCTCATTCTTTGCAGCCGATGCAGACTGCATTGGCATATCCGGCGCCATTTCCTGGGAAAACAACCGGAAGTGGCTGGAATTGCTTTCCAAAAGCGGTACGCCGTTATTTGTCTCGTGCAAACCGGGCGTTTTAGACGCAGAACAGACGGAAATCCTGCGACAGGCATATCACCGCGGCGCGAAACAGACGGATGTGCTGATTCCGTTGGACTGGATGGAAAATATTTGCCCGAGACGGTATCTGATCAACGGCGAGGAAATCCAGTTCGACTGGTTTGACGATCTGATCTGTACGGGCTTTGCCGGAAAGACCAATTAACAGCAACTGTAAAATGACCCCGACGGAACCAAGTTTCGTCGGGGTCATTGACATTTAGGCGCAATCTGAAAAGAAAGAGGGGGCATTTTCCCAAATGCTCTATTGAACAAAATGAAGATTTTGTTCAATAGAGGGAGGTGAAACAGGCCAATCTACGCCTGAATCAACCGTCAGTCGACCTGTGTAGGCTCATCTGTCGGTGCGTCCGCTGCTTCGTTGGCTGTTTCGTTCCATGTAAATGGTCGAATGGCCGGCTGTTGATTCGGCGTGCGTTTATACGGATCATACCGAAATTTTCGACAATGATAATCCGCAGCGACCGGACCACGATAATAACAAAGCATCTCCTCACGCGCAGATCGGTCGGCCCACGCACAATATTCGCACAGATGCGGATGCTCTTTATTGAATAAACGCATTTGAGAAACTCCTTTTCGGCTTTTCGAATGGTACAGGATTCGAAGACTCCTTTATTGAGTATACTATATTTTTCTCCACTTTGCAAGAGGAAAATTTCACTTTTTTCCGCCAAGGCACTTGACAAATTTCGAATTTCGAATATAATATATGTTGTTGTGGACAATGGGGTCTATGCGGCGGGGTCTTTATCGCTGCATAGACCTTCTTTTTGTTCGAAATGGGTAATTTTTAATAAGTTATGAATTTGTTTCATTCTATTCAGGAATCATGTTTGGAAGGATGATATCTATGCTGACAGCAATCGTAGGAACAAACTGGGGCGACGAAGGAAAAGGCCGGATGGTCGACCTGCTCTCAAAGGATTATGAAGTCGTGTGCCGTTATCAGGGCGGTAACAACGCAGGCCATACCGTGATCAATGAACGTGGGAAATTTATTCTGAATCTGCTGCCGAGCGGAATTTTGCGGAGCAATACCGTCAATGTCATGGGTGCCGGCATGGTGATCGATCTGAAGCATCTGTGCGGTGAATTGGATGCACTGGCCGCAAAATCAATCGAAGTGACGCCGGAGCATTTGAAAATCAGCGACCGCGCAGTGATCTGTCTGCCCTATCATCCCTTGCTGGATGTGCTGGAAGAAGAACGGCTTGGCGATAAGAAATTTGGTTCAACGCGCCGAGGGATTGCCCCGGTTTACAGCGATAAATACATGAAAAAGGTTCTCCGCTTTGGCGATCTGGTTTCTGACCACCTGAAGGAGACGGTAACCGATCTGCTGGAGTGGAAAAACCTGACGATTACGGCTTACGGCCATGCGCCGATGGATCCGAATGAGGTCATGGCGTATCTGGAACAATACGGAAATCGCCTCAAGCCGTATGTGTGCAATCTCACGGATGATTTGACCGACGCCATCCAACAGGGAAAGAACATCCTGTTTGAGGCACAGTTAGGGGCGCTTCGCGATATCGATTACGGGATTTGCCCGTATACCTCGTCATCAACGACGCTTGCGTCCTATGCGCCGATTGGAGCCGGTATTCCGGGTGCGCGCTTGGATTCTGTCATCGGTATTATGAAGGCGTATTCCTCCTGCGTGGGCGAAGGGCCGTTTGTCTGTGAAATGCAGGGCGATGAAGCGGAAGCGCTTCGCCGGGCGGGCAACGAATACGGCGCTGCAACCGGACGCCCCAGACGGGTTGGCGGATTTGATGTGGTTGCGTCACGCTATGGCGTTCAAATGCAGGGCTGCACAGAAATTGCTTTGACAAAGCTCGATGTTCTTTCCTATATGGAACGGATTCCGGTGGTGACAGCCTACGAAATCGATGGCGTCCCAACCACGAAATTCCCATACGGCGATGCGCTGCTCCGCGCCAAACCGGTAATTGAATATCTGCCGGGATTCTGTTCGGATATCTCCGGAGCCCGCACCTGGCAGGAACTTTCGGAAAATGCACAACAATATGTGCGGTATCTGGAAACGGCGGTCGGATGCAAAATCCGCTATGTGTCGTGCGGCGCAGAACGTGACCAGTATATCGATTTGGAACGCTGAATTTTTTGATGAACTCCGGAAATTCTGCCGATTGTATTCCAAACGAGATCATGATATAATAAAAGCAGACGATTCCGGCACCACGCTGACCATCATGAATGATGCAAACGGAAAGGAGTATGTGTCATGTCCACATCCGCAGCGCAGATTTCTGAATTTATCCGAGCCAATGATATTAAATTCGTCCGGCTGGCTTTTTGTAATTTGTTTGGGCTTCAAAAGAATATCTCTGTCAATGCGGCTCATTTTGAACGGTCGCTTGCTTCTGGCATTCCGTTTGATGCGTCTTCGGTGCAGGGGCTCTCGCCGTCCGGTGCGGAGGATGCCCTGCTTTGCCCGGATTTCGACACGTTGACGGTACTCCCCTGGCGTCCCACACAGGGACGGGTTGCACGGTTTCTGTGCGATCTCGTCTCCGAAAACGGCCGTCCACTGGCGCTGGATACAAGGCATATCCTGAAAAATGCCATTGCGGAAGCCAAGAAGATGGATCTGGATATTGTCTTTGGGTCGGAATGCGAATTTTATCTGTTCCAAACGGACGATCATGGCGAGCCGACCTATCATCCGCATGATTCCGGCTCCTATTTTGATATGGCTCCCTTGGACAAAGGCGAAAACATCCGGCGCGAAATCTGCCTGACCCTGGAAGAAATGGGTCTGTTTCCGGAGGCCAGCCATCACGAGGCAGGCCCCGGCCAGAATGAAGTGGATTTTCGCTACGACACAGCTCTGATGGCTGCGGATCATTTCCTCACCTTCAAAGCGGTTGTGAAAGCCATTGCATCGCTGAACGGGCTCTACGCCTCCTTTATGCCGCAGCCGATTTACGGAAAAAGCGGGAGTGGACTGCATATCAATACCTCCATTTTCCGCGATGGCGTGAACCTGATGGACGGGTTTGAACGCGGCTCCAATCAGCTGGCAGAGAGCTTTTTGGCCGGGATTCTGTCCCATGTGGCCGAAATGAGCGCTTTTTTGAATCCGACGGTCAACTCGTATGACCGACTGAGCCTTCCGCAAACGCCGTCCTCTATCTCGTGGTCGATTCGAAACCGCTCCAACCTGATTCGCATTCCGTCCGAATCCGGCGAACGCGCCCGATTCGAGCTCCGTTCACCCGACCCGTCTGTGAACCCTTACCTGGCATTTGCACTGGTGATTGCAGCAGGGCTGGACGGGATTGCAAAAGGGCTGACCTTGATGGAGCCGGGCGTTATCCTTGGAGAATTGCCGTCGTCGCTGTCGGATGCATTGACGTTGGCCGAAAACAGCCCATGGATTGAAAAGGTGATCGGTTCTTCTGTCAGCACACGTTACATCACGCAAAAGCGTGATGAGGCCGCCGCTTTCGTCAGCAGTGGAAATAAACCTGCATTCTATGCAGAACAGTATTTTCGAGTGCTCTGACCGTTTGACATTGATGCTGAAAAAACAAACGAAAGGAGCAAAATTCCGGATATGATGAGCGTGATGATTGTTTCCGGACAAACAAATGGTCTGTCGAGTTTATCAGAACTGTTGTCACACGGCAATTTTTCCAAACCGGAATTCTGCGGAAATTGCGCGGAGGCCAGAAGGCTCCTGATTGACCGATCCTTTGATCTGATTGTCATCAATGCACCGTTGAGTGACGAGACAGGTGAGCAATTTGCCTGTACAGCGGCGTCTTCCCTGCTGTCCAGCGTCATCCTGATTGTTCGAAATGAGGTCTACGAAGCGATTTCATCCCGCGTCGAGGAATTCGGCGTTTTTACAGTCGGGCGTCCTTTGAACCGGCAATTGTTCTGGAATATCCTGAAGCTGGCCTGCGCTGCACGAGCGAAGGCCGATCGATTGAACCGGGAAACAGAACAGCTGAAAATGAAACTGGAGGATATCAAAATCATCGATCGCGCCAAATGCGCGCTGGTGGAGTATTTGCATATGACCGAGCAAAGCGCACACCATTTCATTGAAAAGCAGGCCATGGATATGCGTCTGTCGCGACGGGAAGTGGCAGAGGGAATTTTGAAGACCTATCTGAGTCAGGTCGATTTTTAACAGGTTGAGGAGCGTGTTTCGCGTGGAAAATGAGTTGATACTGGTTCTGGATTTTGGCGGACAGTATAAGCAGCTGATCGCACGGCGTGTGCGGGAATGTGGTGTGCTGTCTCGAATCATACCGGGCAATACGCCTGTCGAGGCCATACGGGAGATGCATCCGATCGGTATCATTCTGACCGGAGGACCTGCCAGCGTGTATGACTCGACCTCGCCGAAATGCTCGGAAAAGCTGTTCGACCTGGGTATACCGGTTCTGGGCATCTGCTATGGCCATCAATTGATGAGCTGGCTTCTCGGTGGCCGGGTGGCGAAAAGCCCTGTCCGCGAATATGGCAAAACAACGATGCACCTGAATGCACCCTCCCCTCTTTTCGACGGCCTGCAAGCCGAACAGACAGTCTTGATGAGTCATACCGATTTCGTCGAGCAACTGCCGGACGGTTTCGAATGCGTTGCCGCGACTGCGGACTGCCCGACAGCCGCTCTGCAAAACTGTGAAAAGCAATTGTACAGCGTCCAGTTCCATCCGGAAGTCACCCATACCGAACACGGTATGGAACTCATTCGCAACTTTTTATTCTCGATTTGCCATGCAAAAGCGGACTATACCATGGACGATTACATCGAAACGCAAATTCAGGCTGTCCGCCGACAGGTGGGTTCCGATGAACGTGTCCTGCTGGCCTTGTCGGGTGGTGTCGATTCTTCTGTCTGTGCGGCGCTGCTCTCCAGAGCAATCGGCAAACGACTGGTCTGCGTCTTTGTCGATCATGGCTTCATGCGGAAGGGCGAAGGCGACGAAATCGAGAATACCTTCCGGAAATTCGACATGACCTTTGTTCGCGTAGACGCCAGAGAACGGTTCCTTGAAAAAATACGCGGAATCTCAGATCCGGAGACCAAACGCAAACGGATTGGCGAGGAATTCATCCGCGTTTTTGAAGAAGAAGCGAAGCGCATCGGTGATTTGTCCTACCTTGCACAGGGAACCATTTACCCAGACGTGATTGAATCAGGCGCATGGAATTCTGCGACCATCAAGAGCCATCACAATGTCGGCGGCTTGCCGGAGCAGATGAACTTTTCCGGGATTCTGGAGCCGCTGGCCGGACTGTTCAAGGATGAAGTGCGGGTTGTCGGCCGCAAGCTCGGACTCAAACGGAAACTGGTGGAACGGCAGCCCTTCCCCGGCCCCGGTCTGGCCATTCGAATCATCGGCGAAGTCACCAATGAAAAGCTGGAAATTCTGAAGGAAGCAGACGCAATCATCCGCGAAGAAATCGGCCGGTCACGCGTGCCATCCGATCAGTATTTCGGTGTGCTGACGAATGTCCGCTCTGTCGGCGTCATGGGTGACGAGCGAACCTATGATTATACGCTGGCCGTTCGCGCCGTCACGACGGGTGATTTTATGACCGGGCAGTATACTCGACTCCCCCATTCGGTATTGTCGCGCATTTCGACACGGATTACAAATGAGGTACGCGGCATCAACCGCGTTGTCTATGATATTACGGATAAACCTCCGGCGACCATCGAGTGGGAGTAACCAACAGGGAGAACGAAAATGTGCGAAATGAAACAGCGAATGCAAAGCGGCGAACTGTATTTGCCGGATGATCCGGAAATTGTCGAGGAACAGACCAGATGTCTGGATCTGCTTTATGAATACAACAGCACCCGGCCGACCGAACCGGAAAAACGAAAACAGCTGTTGAAGGAAATGTTTGCCGAGATTGGCGAAAACTGCTATATTGAGCCGCCTTTTCATGCAAACTGGGGCGGAAAGCATTGCCACTTCGGGAAAAATGTCTATGCGAATTTTCAACTGACCTGCGTGGATGACACACATATCTATGTCGGTGATTTCACCATGATCGGGCCAAATGTCACCATCGCAACGGCTGGACACCCGATTTGGCCGGCGCTGAGAGAACAGGCTTATCAATACAATATGCCTGTCCATATCGGGAAAAACTGTTGGATTGGCGCAGGTGCGATCATCCTGCCGGGTATCACAATCGGTGATCATGTCGTGGTCGGTGCCGGAAGCGTTGTTACAAAAGACCTCCCGTCGGACGTTGTTGCGGTCGGCAACCCCTGCCACATTCTTCGCACGATCAACGAACACGACAGAGTCTATTATTTTAAGGAACGAAAAATTGACTGGGAGCATCTATCAGCCGAATGAATCTGCCGATCACTGACGGCAGATGGAACGAAATACAAAAACAGGGTCATATAAATCTTGAAAGGTGGATTTTCTGATGAGTATTCGAATTGGTATCGTTGGATATGGGAATCTGGGACGTGGCGTGGAGAGCGCTGTGACAAAAGCAGAAGACATGGAGCTGAAAGCGATTTTTACGCGCCGCAGCCCTGAAACGCTTCGAGTTGCGACGGATACGCCGGTCTATCATGTCGATCAGGCTGAACAGATGACGTCGGAGATTGATGTCATGATTTTGTGCGGCGGCAGTGCAAATGACCTCGCAACGCAGACGGTTGCGTTTGCCCGCCATTTCCAGGTCGTTGACAGCTTTGATACACACGCAAAAATTCCGGAGCATTTTGAACAGGTCGATGCGGTGAGCCGTGCCTCCGGAACGGTCAGCGTCATTTCTGTGGGCTGGGATCCGGGTCTGTTTTCTCTGAATCGCCTGTATGGTCAGGCTGTTTTGCCGGATGGCAAGGATTATACCTTCTGGGGAAAAGGTGTCAGCCAGGGGCATTCTGATGCGATTCGACGGATTCCCGGCGTGAAGGATGCAAAACAATACACGATTCCGGTTGAATCGGCAATGGAGCGTGTCAAAAACGGCGAAAATCCGGAGCTCTCTGCACGTGAAAAGCACACCAGAGAATGCTTTGTCGTGGCAGAACCCGGCGCAGACCTCTCTGCCATTGAAACTGCCATCAAGACGATGCCAAACTATTTTGCGGACTATGATACAACGGTTCACTTTGTTACGCAGGAAGAACTGAATACCAAGTATGCCGGCTATCCGCACGGCGGTGTTGTTTTGCGCACCGGCGTGACCGGCCTGCATCAGACGCATAAGCACGTCATTGAATATCGCCTGAATCTCGAATCCAATCCGGAATTCACGGCTGGTGTGTTGACAGCGTATGCCAGAGCGGCCTATCGTCTGCACATGGAGGGTCAATGCGGCTGCAAGACGGCATTTGACATTGCGCCCGCCTATTTGCATCCGGCGACAGGCGAGGAATTGCGCCGCACACTGCTCTGATATCCCCTGAAATCTTGTCTGGCCAGAAAGAAGAATCGATATGCCGAAATACATTTTTGTGACAGGCGGCGTGGTGTCAGGGCTTGGCAAAGGAATTACAGCTGCTTCACTGGGGCGTTTGTTGAAACAACGCGGCCTGAAAGTCGCAGCACAGAAACTGGATCCCTACATGAATGTGGATCCGGGAACCATGAGCCCTCTTCAACACGGTGAGGTTTTTGTGACGGAAGACGGCGCGGAAACCGATCTGGATCTCGGTCACTATGAACGCTTCATCGACGAAGATCTGAACCGCTATTCCAACCTGACATCCGGGAAAGTGTTCTGGAACGTACTGAATCGCGAACGGAAAGGCGAATATCTGGGCGAAACCGTGCAGATTATTCCACACGTGACCAATGAAATCAAACGGTTCATCGAACAGAGCGGAACCGTGACGGGTGCAGATGTCGTGTTGACTGAAATCGGCGGAACCATCGGCGATATCGAAAGTCAACCGTTTTTAGAGGCCATCCGGCAGCTGGCGGCGGAAAAAGGACGCGAAAATTGCTTCTTTATTCACGTGACACTCGTTCCGTATCTATCCGGCTCCAATGAACACAAAACCAAACCGACCCAGCATTCTGTCAAGGAATTGCAGGCCATGGGTATTGCACCGGACATGATCGTGATGCGAACAGATCAGCCGACTGATGAATCGATTCGGGCGAAAATTGCACTCTTTTGCAATGTAAAGCCGGAGTGCGTGATCGAAAACCTGACAGCGCCCTGTCTGTATGCAGTACCGCTGTATCTGCATCAAAACGGATTGGACGATGCGGTTTGCCGCCACCTGTCACTACATACACCCGCTCCCGATCTGACCGACTGGGCGGCCATGGTGGAGAAGATTGCCCACCCCGAGACAACCGTTCGCATTGCACTGGTGGGCAAATATGTCAAGCTGCATGACGCCTATCTCTCTGTGATGGAAAGCTTGCACCACGCGGGCTATGACGCAGGTGCTGCCGTGGAGATTGTCTGGATAGAAAGCGATGAACTGACACCGGAGAACGTGGCTGCCAGGTTCAAGAATTGCGACGGCGTTCTCGTACCCGGAGGCTTCGGCGGACGCGGTATATCTGGTATGGTCTGCGCGGCGCAGTATGCCAGGGAGCACCACCTCCCCTATCTGGGTATTTGCCTTGGAATGCAAATCGCGGTAATCGAATTCGCAAGACACGTCTGCGGCATGGAAGATGCGGACTCCCGCGAGTTTGCGCCAGACGGAAAGCATCTCGTCATTGATTATATGCCGGGGCAAACCGACGACCTTGAAAAGGGCGGAACCATGCGTCTGGGTGCATATCCGTGCCAAATGACAGACGGTTCCCTTCTGAGTCGCTGCTATGGCGTTCGAGAGGTGTCGGAACGTCACCGTCATCGCTACGAATTCAACAACGCCTATCGCGAAACCATGGAAGAAAAGGGATTGATGCTGAGCGGGCGTTCGCCGGATGACAGAATCATTGAGGCGGTTGAACTGCCGGAACATGAATTCTATCTCGGCGTACAATTCCATCCGGAGTTCAAATCCCGGCCGAATCGACCGCACCCGCTCTTTGTTGGTCTGATCAAAGCGGCCATGAATCGGAGCGCTTGCTCAAAAACTGAAAAATGACCCAACACGGGGAATCCTGCAGGAAGCGCTTCCTGCAGGATTCCCCTGTTTTCTTGGGTACAATCCTTGACAATTGGCGACGGATTTTATATAATTATTGAAGTGCTTCGTAAGCGAACAGGAGTGAGAATGGAATGATTTACTCGTTTTCGAAAATGCATGGCGCAGGAAATGATTATATCTATATTGATGGTTTCTGTGGTCATGCGGTTCCGGCCAATCCGGCAGAAGCGGCGATTCAATGGAGCCGCCAACACTATTCCATCGGTTCAGACGGATTGATCCTGATCCTCCCCCATCCGACGTGTGATGCTGAAATGAAAATGTTTAATGCGGACGGCTCTGAGGGCAAAATGTGCGGGAACGGAATTCGCTGTGTCGGCAAATATCTGTACGACAGCGGACTGAAAAGAAAAACGAATTTGAAAATTATGACGAAAAGCGGAGTCCGCCATCTTCAGATTTCGGAGGACCCGGTCACGGGTCAGGCTGTATCGGTCGTGGTAGACATGGGGCAGCCTTGCTGGAACCCGGCACAGATTCCTGTACAGGTGGATGGCGATTCGGCCGACAACGTCCAGCTCTGTCTGGATGGATATGGCGAAATATCGCTTGATTGCGTTTCCATGGGCAATCCGCACGCGGTTTGCTTCGTCAAAGACGTCGATGCATTGGATTTGCCGGCGATTGGCCCGATGATTGAACACCATGCGATCTTCCCGGAAGGTGTCAATACGGAATTCGTGCAAATGATAGACGATCATACGATGAAATTCCGTGTCTGGGAGCGTGGTAGCGGCGAGACGCTGGCGTGCGGAACGGGTGTCTGCGCAGCCTGTGCAGTTGCTGTGAAACGCGGTATTTGTCGGAAAAACGAAAAGATCACGGTTGATGTCAGAGGCGGAACGCTTGAAATCGTCATAGATGACGATCATACCGTCTACATGGCAGGGCCGGCCGAGCTGGTATACCGCGGCGAAGTGGAATGGAACGACTAAAGTCGAAAAAAGAGCGAACAGCTTGAACAATCAAAAGAGCCTCCTGTACAGGAATGCAGGAAGCCTGAAAGGAACGATTTTTGTGAAGCAATATCAAATTGGCATCATGCTGGAGTGCCTGAAGAGGCCCTTTGATGAGTCCCTGAAGCTTGCACGGGAAATCGGAGCGGATGCATTGCAAATTGGCCTGTTTGCGCTGGAGCAGTCGCACGCTGAACGCATGGAGGCACTGGACAAAATGAAATCCAACGGTCTGCGCGTTTCGGCGGTCTGCGGGGATTTGGGCGGTCATGGCTTTACGCGTGCAGAGGAGAATCCAGCTAAGATCGAAACGTCCAAGCGGATTATGGAGCTGGCGCTGGACTTTGAAGCCGACGTTGTCACAACGCATATTGGCGTCATACCGGCCGATCGAAAGGGCTGCTATGGCGTTTTGTCGGAAGCGTGTGCTGAGCTCGGACAGTTCGCAGAACAGTGCGGGGCTCGTTTTGCGATTGAAACCGGCCCGGAAACACCGGAGACCCTGTTCGCATTCCTGGAGCAGCTGCCGACAAAGGGAATCGGCGTGAACTATGACCCGGCCAATCTGGTCATGGTGACCGGCTCGGATCCGATTCAGGGGCTTCGGACGCTGCAGGGCAAAATCGTACACACCCACGCAAAAGACGGCATCATGCTGAAACAAACGGATTCGGCTGTCATTTATGGCATCTTTGCAGATGGCGGCATCGAAGACTTCCGCATGGAAGAGTATTTCCGGGAAGTCCCTCTCGGACAGGGCAAGGTGGACATTCCGGCCTGGCTCAAGGAGCTGGATGCGATCGGCTACGACGGCTTCGTCACCGTTGAACGTGAAGTTGGCGCAGACCCTGTTGGCGATATCTCGAAAGCCGTCCGTTACCTGAAACAGCTGATGCAATCTGAAAGGTGAGAAAAACAATGAACTCTTTTTTTTATCGCAGTGCAGAAGCCGGTTTGACCGATCGTGAATTGGATCATGCGGTGGAGGCGTTCCTAGACTCCCTCGGCTATCAGCCCAAAAAAGTGCTGCTGCTGCCGCCGGACTATACGCGTCTGCATTCTGCAGGTGGTCTTCTGGCATCCAAACTGTATCGGGCGCTGAAGGATTCTGCGGAGGTTTGGCTCATGCCGGCTCTCGGTACGCACGAACCGATGACCAAACAGGAACGCACCGCCTTTTTCGGTGACATTCCGGATGACCGTTTTCTGGTGCATGACTGGCGGAATGGTGTCAAAAAGGTTGGCGTTGTTCCCGTTGAATTTGTCCGAACGGTTTCCGAAGGTATCATGGACGAAGAGATTGACGTTGAGGTGAATCGCATTCTCTTCGAGGGCGGATTTGACCTGATTGTATCTATGGGTCAGGTGGTTCCGCATGAAGTCGTGGGCATGGCCAACTATTCCAAAAATATTTTTGTCGGGATTGGCGGAACCAAGCTGATTAACAAATCCCATATGCTCGGCGCATTGTATGGCCTGGAACGCATGATGGGACGGGATCATACGCCGGTTCGCAAGGTGTTTGACTATGCGCATGAGCATTTCCTCGCCGATCTCCCGCTCTATTTCTTCCAAACGGTCACAACGGCCTCTTCGGAGGGTGTCCGTATTCACGGACTGTTTATCGGCGATCAGCGCGAAGTGTTTGAAGCGGCGGTGGAAATGGCACAGCAGAAAAACATGATCTTCGTTGAAAAGCCCTTCAAAAAAGCCGTCGTGTATCTGGATCCGTCGGAATTCAAAAGCACCTGGCTCGGCAACAAAGCCGTCTATCGGACGCGCATGGCGATGGCAGACGGCGGTGAACTGGTGATTCTGGCGCCCGGCGTCCGACGCTTCGGAGAGGACGCTGAAAATGACCGGGTAATTCGGATGTACGGCTATGTGGGGCGTGAACGCATCCTGAAGCTGTTTCAGACAGAAGCGGAGCTCCAGACAAACCAGTCGGTTGCCGCACATCTGGTGCACGGCTCCTCAGACGGACGGTTTCGGATTACATACTGCACCGACCCGGCACTTCTTTCGGCTGAAGAAGTTGAGTCGGTCGGATACCAGCATATGAACTATTCCGATGCCATTCAACAGTATGACCCCGCCTCCCTCACAGACGGCTTCTGTACGCTGCAAAATGGAGAAGAGGTCTTCTATATTAGCAATCCTGCTTTGGGGCTCTGGGCGGATCCTGGACGGTTCTACGGCACAGCAAATGCCTGATGCACCAACCGGGAGCGATAACGAATCAACATCAGAAAGGAAGATGGGACTGCTATGGCAGTAAATGATCTTAATTTGAAACGGATACAAGCGGCGCTGGCTGATGGAAAATTTCAGGCCAAAGCCCTGCTCCTGACCTCGCCGGTCAACCGCTTTTTTGCGACGGGCTTTCCCTCCTCTGCCGGCATGGTTCTGATTACGGCAGAAACGTGTTTGATGGCGACGGATTTCCGTTATTTCGAAGCGGCGCAAAAAGCGCTGCCGCATATCTCGCTGCAAATGGTACAACGCGGAAAAAAATACGCGGATCTGATCAATGCGGCGTTGGCGGATTTGGGCATCAGCAGCCTCTGCTATGAGGACGGCGAAATGACCGTTGCGGAATGCAATGCGCTGAAGGAACAGATTCACGCAGAATTTCTCCCGATCGGACATCAGCTGGCCTATCTCCGTGCGGTCAAGACGGAGGCCGAGCTGGATGCGATGCGCGGCGCTCAGGCCGCAACGGATGCTGCGTTCCTGAAAATTCTGGAAGACATCAGCGCAGGCATGACAGAAAAAGAGATTGAGGCGCGCCTGATCTATCATCTGTACGCCTGCGGCGGAGAAAAGCTGTCCTTTGACCCGATTGTCGTCAGTGGCCCGAACAGCTCCCTGCCGCATGGACATGCCAGTCAACGCAAGGTGCAGAACGGTGATTTTATTACCATGGACTTTGGCGTCATTTATCAGGGCTATTGCTCAGACATGACGAGAACCGTCGCGGTCGGAAGCGCAACCGATGAAATGCGTGCGATTTATGACATCGTCCTGGAAGCGCAAATGATCGGACTGCGTGAGGCACGCGCTGGGAGAAAGTGGTCAGAGGTGGACAGCGCAGCGCGCAACTTCATCGCCTCGAAAGGATATGGTGAATTCTTTGGCCACGGTCTCGGCCACAGTCTGGGGCTGGAAGTCCATGAGAGCCTGAATTACAGCGCGGAAACAGGCGATCTGACACCGGAAAATGGCGTCGTTTCCTGCGAGCCGGGGATTTATTTGCCGGGCAAATTTGGCGTTCGCATTGAGGATTGCGTGATTCTGAAAAAAGACGGCTGCGAAAATCTGGCAAAATCCAAAAAAAATCTCCTGATTCTCTGAAAAATCGTCTTGTTCGTCACTTGAAAGACAGGACGGAAATGCGGTATAATATATATGTATTTCTGCGTGTGTTCAGGAAGCGAGAAAAAAGCAGGTTATAATCTGTGATTTGGAGGAATGACTTAGATGGTGATGGAGGAACTGCACAACCTTCCTGTCGGCGAATTGGCAATTATCGGTATGCGCGGGTGTGAGGATATCTGTGCAAGCATTAACCGGTATCTGGTAAGCTGGCGGAAAGATGTGGTAAAAAAAGGTCTGATTGCGCCGTCCATCGTGGATGAGTATACGCGGGACTCTTATATGCTCGATGTCCGCTGCCCGCGTTTTGGCACGGGTGAAGCCAAGGGCATGATCACATCGTCTGTTCGTGGCCAAGACTTATTTATCATCGTAGACTGTTTTAATTATGGTGTGACGTACCGGATGTATGGGCGCGAAGTGCCCATGAGCCCGGATGATCATTTCCAGGATTTGAAACGGATCATTTCTGCAGCAGCAGGTAAATCCAGACGCCTGACCGTGATTATGCCGATGCTTTATGAATCCAGACAGCATCGCCGCTCTGCACGGGAATCTCTGGACTGCGCCATGGCGTTGCAGGAACTGGTTAGAATGGGCGTCGACAATATCGTCACGTTTGATGCGCATGATGCCCGCGTGCAAAACGCGATTCCGAACGCCAGCTTTGAAACGGTGCCGTCCACGTACCAGATGATCAAAGCGCTGGGCAACAACACAGAGGACCTGAACATCGACAAGGATCATCTGATGGTTGTTTCGCCCGATGAAGGCGGCATGAATCGCTGCATCTTCTACTCCACCATGCTCGGTATCGATTTGGGGATGTTCTACAAGCGGCGCGATTATTCCACCATTGTCAACGGACGGAACCCGATCATTGCCCATGAATTCCTTGGCACGAATGTAGACGGAAAAGACATCATCATCGTTGACGATATGATTTCTTCCGGCGATTCCACGATCGACATTGCACGTCAGCTGAAAGAACGGAATGCACGGCGCATTTTTGTCTGCACCACTTTCGGGCTCTTTGTCGAAGGACTGGATGCATTTGATAAGGCATATGAAGAAGGCTATATTGAGCGGGTGTTTACAACGAACTTGGTCTATCGGAATCCGGAGCTGCTGAAACGTCCGTGGTACTGCGAAGTCGATATGTCCAAGTATATTGCATACATCATCAATACATTGAACCATGACCAGTCCATGAGCGAACTGCTGGATCCGTCTGCTCGTGTGAAGCGTTTCCTGGCCAAACTCGGAAAATAAAGCGGAGAAACAGCGTAAAAACACAAATTAGGACTTGAAATTTCAGCAAGAATATTATACAATAAACAGACAATGATAAATGGAGGTATTTCAATGATTTCAGCCGGTGAATTTCGAAACGGTGTTACCTTTGATATGGACGGGCAGGTCATGCAGATTATTGAATTTCAGCATGTCAAACCGGGTAAAGGTGCTGCTTTCGTCAGAACCAAGCTTCGCAATGTGATTTCGGGTTCCGTTGTTGAACGCACCTTCAACCCGACGGATAAGTTCCCGCCCGCCTACGTCGAACGGAAGGAAATGCAGTATCTGTACAACGATGGCGACCTGTACTACTTCATGGATCTGGAGACCTATGAACAGACGCCGATCAACGGCAATATTCTGGGTGAAGAATTCCAGTTTGTCAAGGAAAACATGAACTGCAAGCTCCTCTCCTACAAAGGCAATGTCTTCGGCGTCGAAGTTCCGACATTCGTCGAACTGGAAGTCACCGAAACCGAACCGGGCTTTGCGGGCAACACGGCTACCAACGTGACCAAACCGGCCACACTGGAAACCGGTGCAACCATCAAAGTTCCGCTGTTTGTCAATATCGGTGATGTCCTGAAGATTGACACGCGTACCGGAGAATATCTCGAACGCTGCAAAAAGTAATCAAGCGGATTTGAGCGGACTTCCCTGCTTCTCTACAGGCTCCGCTCCTGCCAGATTTTGAAAGAAAGGAATGAGCTCCATGACCCTGACTGAAAAAGCTGCATACCTGAAAGGGATTGCAGATGGCATGAAACTGAACGCAGAAGAGCCGACAGATAAGCTGCTGCTCTCCATCCTAGATATGCTGGACGACCTGGCCAAGTCGGTGACAACCAACGAAGAAGAAATTACACTGCTCACGGACGATGTCGATGCACTGTATGAAGATGTGTACGGTGACGAAGACGAGGATCTTTCAGACGAGATTGAGGATGACGACGACGAGGAACTCTACGAAATTGAGTGCCCGAAGTGCGGCGAAAAGATCTACCTGGATTTCGATGAAATTGAACAGGGCGATATCACCTGCCCCGCTTGCGGTGAAGCCCTGGAAATTGAACTGCATCTCGATGATTGCGATTGCTGCCATCATCATGATGACGAATCGGACAACTAAAGATTTCCCGTCATTTGAAGAACCGGGTTCGGACAAGCGTCTGAACCCGGTTCTTTTCCTATTTTTCATCGCCCTCGACGGGCTCTGGGTGCTGTTTGACTTCTTCCCAATAGCGTCGAGTGGATTGTTCCAGCTTATTCTGACCGTATCGGTAATAAACCGTATCTTTCAAAGCGTCTGGAAGGTACTGCTGCACAACATAATGATGCGGAAAGCTGTGCGGATAGAGATACGTCTGACCGCGTCCGAGCTTACCGGCGCCAGCATAGTGCGCATCTTTTAGGTGCGCAGGAATCTCCCCTGTTTTTCCGGAAGCAACATCGGCCATCGCGGCCCATATGCCGTTTGCAGCGGTGTTGGATTTTGGAGCCGTTGCCATCAACACCACAGCTTCCCCTAAAGGCAGCTGTGCCTCCGGCAGTCCAAGCTGCAAGGCGCTGTCAACACAGGCCTTCACAATCGGGACAGCCTGTGGATATGCCAACCCAACATCCTCAGACGCCATGACCAGCAGACGACGACACGCGGAGGGCAAATCGTTTGCAGTCAACAGGCGGGCGAGATAGTGCAGCGCAGCGTTCGGATCGCTTCCACGCACGGATTTTTGCAGCGCGGAGAGGATATCATAATGCGAATCCCCGTCCCTGTCATATCGCATGGCAGAAGATTGCAGCACCTGCGCTGCCTCTTCCTCCGAGATGGTATACGAAGATGCCGTTGAGGGAACGGCGTTGACCAGCATTTCAACGGCATTGATCGATTTCCGAACATCGCCGCCGCAACCGTCCGCAATGAGCGCAACCGCCTTGTCGTCGATCGTGAGGGACAAACCGGCTCTGCGGGCAGCTGCATTCACAGCACGGCCGATCACCGGCTTGACCGCTTCGGGAGTCACCTGGTGAAACTCAAATACGGTCGAACGGCTCAAAATGGCATGATACACATAGAAATACGGATTTTCTGTCGTGGAAGCAATCAGAATGATGCTGCCATTTTCGATGAACTCCAGAAGGGATTGCTGCTGCTTCTTATTGAAATACTGAATTTCATCGAGATACAGCAAAATGCCCTGGCTGGCAGACAGTCCACCGATTTCGGAGCAAATGTCCCGGATATCGGCAAGGGAAGCCGTTGTCGCGTTCAGATGGTGCAGCGTCCGGTTGGTTTTCGAGGCGATAATACTGGCGACCGTTGTCTTCCCGACGCCAGAAGGCCCATAAAAGATCATATTGGATAGATTGCCGTTTTCCAGCGAGCGGCGCAAAACGGTTCCCTGCCCGAGAATATGATCCTGGCCAACCACATCAGAAAATTCGGACGGACGGATGAAATCAGCCAATGGCCTGTACAAGCAGGCTCACCGCCTTTCTGTTATGCGTAGAGCGGATATTTTGCGCAAATCGATGCGACCGCGTCGAGAATAGACGCACGGTTGGCATCCAGATCGTCTGCCGCCATCCGAATCAGCTTGGCAAGAACACGCATATCGCTTTCCTGCAAGCCACGGGATGTAACAGCGGGCGTACCAAGACGCATACCGCTCGTCACAAACGGGCTCTGCGGATCGTTCGGAATGGTGTTTTTGTTGGCGGTGATATGCACCTCGTCCAGTCTGTGTTCCAGCTCTTTACCGGTCAGATTGAAATTGCGCAGATCGAGAAGCATGAGGTGATTGTCCGTCCCGCCGGAAACGAGCTGGAACCCTTCTTCCAGCAGTCCGGAAGCGAGAGCGGCTGCATTCTTGACGATCCGTTTTTGATAATCCTTGAATTCATCGGTCAATGCTTCGCCGAGGCAGACGGCTTTGGCGGCAATGATGTGCATCAGCGGACCACCCTGCGTGCCGGGGAAAATCGCCTTGTCAATGGCTTTGCCGTATTCTTCACGGCAAAGAATCATACCGCCGCGAGGACCGCGCAGCGTCTTATGCGTGGTTGTGGTGACAATATCTGCATACGGAACCGGGTTGGGGTGCAAACCAGCTGCGACCAGTCCGGCAATGTGCGCCATATCGACCATCAGAAGTGCGCCGCACTCCTTGGCGATTTCAGCAAACTTTTCAAAATCAATGATACGCGGATATGCGCTGGCCCCTGCAACGATCAGCTTGGGGTGATGTTCAAGCGCGAGTGCGCGCACTGCGTCGTAATCAATCCGGTGTGTCTCAGAGTCCACGCCATACGGCACAACGTTGAAATAGGTACCGGACATATTCACCGGGCTGCCGTGTGTCAAATGTCCGCCCTGCTGCAGGTTCATCCCGAGAATGGTGTCACCCGGTTTCAACATTGCAAAATAAACGGCCTGATTGGCGCTGGCGCCGCTGTGCGGCTGAACATTGACGTGTTCGGCGCCAAATAACTGTTTGGCACGATCGATTGCCAGGCGCTCAACGATGTCCACGCATTCGCAGCCGCCGTAATAGCGCTTGCCGGGATATCCTTCGGCATATTTATTCGTCAGAACACTGCCGGCAGCAGCCAATACAGCGGTGCTGACAAAATTCTCAGATGCAATCAGCTCAATGTTTGATTGCTGACGGGTAAATTCGGCGCGGACAGCATCCCCGACCTCTTGATCCCGCATCGTCAGATAATCCATAGAATCAGAAACGTTATACATGTTTTCCCCCGTGTACAGTATTTTTGGTAAAACCGAGTAAGAACCACTTATATTTTATACGAATTCGACGAGAAAAACAAGAGCCACTCCCCTTTTTCTGTTAATTCAACAATCAAGCAGAAAATTCTATCTTTTTTATAGATATAATGGTATAATAAAGGGAGCGCATGAGTCAATTGAATGGGAGCTGAGGAACCATGATAGAAAAAGAACGCGCAGCAGAGATTGTGAACGTACTGAAGAACCGGTATCCGGAGACCGTATGCTCTCTGGATTACGACGAACCATGGAAGCTGTTGTTCTCTGCACGACTGGCAGCACAATGTACGGATAAACGGGTCAATGAAGTGGCCAAAACGCTTTATGCCAAATACCCGACGCTTGCATCCGTCGCAGAGGCGGAGCTTTCTGAATTGGAAGAGACGGTTCGACCGACCGGGCTGTTTCGCACAAAAGCACGAGACCTGAAAGCCTGTGCGGCCATGCTGCTGTCCGACTTTCACGGTGAAGTGCCTGATCAGATGGAGGCACTGCTGCAGCTTCCGGGAATCGGTCGAAAAATTGCCAACCTGATCCTCGGAGATGTGTATGGAAAGCCTGCCATTGTGACGGACACACACTGCATCCGGCTGGCCAATCGGATGGGGCTTTGTCACACGAAGGATCCGCGTAAGGTCGAAAATCAGCTGGTTGCCTTGATTGAACCGGAGGAACAGAATGATTTCTGCCATCGTCTGGTTCTGCATGGACGGGATACCTGTACAGCGCGTTCGCCGCACTGCGCGCAATGTGTCCTGGAAGCGGCAGGTCTGTGCCCGAAAAATCTCGAAAAATAAAGGGACTGTCCCGTTGTAGCAGTGAGAACCCGGAACGCGCCGGATGGCCTTGTGCTGCTTCTGCGGGAACGGAAGATGGGCGTCTGCTTTGTATCACCAAAGCAGACGCCCATCAGGCTTTATGGATTTTGCTTATGAATGCGATTTGATGCCGAACAGAAAACGCAGGATGCGTTTTAAGAAGCCGGGGGCTTCCAACACAACAATCTCCAAAGAACTTCCTCCCCTATTTTCCTTTTTGATGCATGACGCAGATTCCGGTCGCGAGAAGACTGAGCGCAAACAGAATCACAATGAGTCTGAACGGAACCACGGTAAAAAACAAAAGCAAAGTTCCGGCTGCGATCAGTGCGATTCCGTGATGACCGGAGAAACAGCGCTGAAAGATTCTGATCATCTTGAGAGCTCCCTTCGAATCTTTTCTGCATCATCCTATGCAACGCGGCAGCGAACTGCTACTGCTGCGTGATCGGAAGGATCCCGCCGCAGTCAAAGCAGGGGCGGTCGGTTAAAAAGACCGGCTCGACGTGGTGCGCAGACAAAAAGGCCAGAATCTGATGATAATCGGGGTGGTGGGTCAATTGACCGGTGAAAGCCAGACAATTCGGTGCGATCTTTCCGCAGGCGCCGCCCAAAAAGCCGTAGGGATATCCCGGCAGGTCAATGAAACCGGGCTGAATTTGCAGGACGTCGATTCCGACTGCTTTGGCTGCCTGCGCAATTTTGGGATCCGCCGTGATCAGAGCGTGCTCATCTACAATGGCTGACGAACAGGCCGTGTAACCCTGCGCTACCGTTTTCAGGGTGTACCCGTGTGTATCCAGCAGCTGTTGCAGACGGGGGTCTGTAATACCCGCTTTGTGAAAAGCATACCCGGACAGCAGCAAAACGTTGAGCGCAGCATCCAGAGGATACTGTCCGCCGCCCGGCCTGTCAGAAGGGATCATCTTCAGCCCGATTTGGGACAGCGCGTGCGGAACCGCTGCATTTTGAAAGACGACGAGTGCCTCTCCGCCGAGGTGCCGACAATTCATATCGGCGTGCTCCCTGATGGGAGGTGGCAGTGTGCTCGTGACCGGAGCCGGAAGCGCCTGGACGCCATAACGTGCAAGCGGCTCAGCCAGGAGGCTGAAAAATGAGCGGGCAATCAATCCGTGACAAACCGGTGCATCCGGTAAATTGGGTGTGCGAAGCAGATGTGCCATCTGCAAAACCTCCTGAAACAGAGTGCAACCGCCCGCCTATTCTTTGCGAATAGCGACAATTGGCTGCAGCCGGGCTGCAGAGACGGCGGGCAGAATGCCGAAAACAAGGCCGACGATCAGCGTAACAACACAGGGGAGCAGAATGGAATAGACATTGAATGTCAACGGAATTCCAATGGAAGCAAAGGCAATGCCTGCGACGAGGAGCCCGATGCCCAGCCCCAGTCCCCCACCAAGCGCTGTGACAATCAGGGTTTCCAGCAGAAAGGTCAGCGCAATTTGCCAGGAGGATGCCCCGATCGCTTTGCAAATGCCGATCTCAGAACGCCGATCGGATACAGTGGCCAGCATGGCATTCATAATCCCGATGCCTGCCACAAACAGCGATATGGCAGCTGTGGCCGATAACACACGGGTGACCAGCGTGAGAATGGTATCGAATTCTTCCATATAGCCGGACAAATTTTCCACCTGAAAGCCGGAGCCTCTGTGATGCGTTCGTTGCAGCAACGCCTGAATTTTCTCAACGGCGGTATTGAGCTCGTTGCCGTTGATTTGAACGGCCAATTGACTGACGACGCCATCAGTCGTCACGGTGCTGTACGGCACATAGAGAAAGGACGGAATCTGAAAACCGAGCATCCCGGAAAGGCGATTCAGCGTGGAATGCACCACGCCGATCACCTGGTATTCCTCGGCGACGTTGTCAACCGTCAAGGCGATGCGCTTTCCGACAATGTTTTCACGCCCAAATAACTCCTGCGCAAAATCCACACCCACCACACAGACCGGACTGCCGTTGGAACATTCCGCAGCGGTAAACAGACGGCCGTACAACAGCTCCATCGACATATACTGATCCAGCTGCTGATCGACACCGAGCAGGATGCAGGTTTCACTTCGATTGCCGTATACGGAACAGGCGCTGATGCACGTTTCGAACGGCATGAAGGAAGACACCTCAGGGATTCTGGCGCATAGCCGTTCCCCGTCTGTGACCGTCAATGGGGCGGTATCTCCGCTGAAGACCATGATGCCGCGAATCCCCATGCTTTCCAGCCCGTCATGAATCAAGGCTTTGCCGCTTTCACCGATGGCTGTCAGGAGGACAACGGCTGCAATTCCGATGGCGATTGCCAGCGCTGTCAGAAAGGAGCGACTTTTTCCACGCCGAACATTTCTGGAGGCCATGCAGAAATAATCTTTGAGCATCCTGGCCTCACCTCTCGTCCTGTTCGGAAATCAGAATCGGCATCCCGTCAAATAGTTCCGCAGAGGGATTTTCGATGAACAAGTCGTCCTTCGAAAAATCGCCGGAAACGACAATCCCCTCGTCGTTCTCATAGGCATAGGCAATGGGACGGCGAATTGCATGGCCATCGATGCACTGATAGACACATTCCTGCCCGTTTTCATCCAGTGTGATGGCAGAATGCGGGATGATCAGCGCCTGATTGTATTCCTTCAGAAAAATACAGCCCTTGACCGTCAACCCGCTCATCAATGTTTCACCCGTGAACAGCGTGGCGCTTGCTTCAATATAGGTTTCTGCCTTGGAAAGCAGACCGCCGGAGGTCACGGCGTAGGGACTGATCTCCGTGATTGCACCGGCAAATATCTGATCGCCAAAGGCCGAACCGGAGATATTCACAGACTGACCGACCTGCAGCTTGGAAAGATAGGCCTCCGGCACGCGCAGCTTTGCGACCAGATGGCTGATATCATCTACAACTGCGGAGACGAACAGACCGCTTGTGATTTCGCCGCTCTCCCAGTGATTCAGAAGCGTGACGGTGCCGTCAAACGGCGCATACAGGACACCGCTCTCCGAACTCTGCGCAGAGCCTGTAGCCGGTAAATAAAAGTCTCGAAAATAATCAGGGAGCTCGCCGTTGACGGCAGCATACTCAGCCGCCGATAAAATGGATGCATCGCTCAGCATCCCGTTCAGCTCATGCAGCCGATCGCGAATCTCGCGGATATAGGCATTGCCGGAATCGCGCGCAAGCTCGTCCGAGGAAAGGAGCCGATATTTCAGGAGTGGCTGTCCGGCGGATACAACATCGCCCTCTTCCACACAGATTTCTGTGATTTCTGCGGGGCTACCTATGGAAAGGCGCGCAGTGTGCACAGATTGCAATACGCCGGAGCAGCTGGCGGTCTCGTAAACTGTGGCCTGAGAAGGCGAAACGACATGAACGACAGGCGGCGTTTCGCGAATCAGTCCGGGCAGCCAATACCAGAGGATGCCCAGAATCACGGCGGAGAGCGATATGGTGACAAGCAATCTTTTCATGTATAAAAATGCCCCCTGAGATAAACAATGAAATCATGTTATTTATTGTTTATCCGAGAAGGCAAAAATATAAGGCGCTCACACAAAAATCAAGTGGAAAAAGAAAGAAGGCAACAAGTGATGGGACTGATTCCCTGCACCATGGACTGTATCTATGAGCATGAGGGCGAATGCGCTCTGGACAGAGCGGTTTCCGCGGGAACAGACCGGGGCGAGCTGTGCGCCTATTATATACGGCGCACCGAACAGCGAACGGTTACTTCACCGAATAAATGGAATCCAGATGCTGAATCAGAGATGCCATCATGTCGCTGTTGTGATCCGGCAGAATCACATCCGCCTGCTTCTTCACGGCAGCCACAGCGTTCTCCGGCGCAAACGCAATCTGGGAGGCGCGCAGCATCGGCAGATCATTTTCCTGATCTCCGGCCGCATACAGATGGCGCTTGTTGACATTCAAAATCTGAGCCAGCTTCAAAGCTCCGATTCCCTTGTCCACGCACAGATTGAATACCTCCAGAAAGACCGGCGACGAAAAACAGACCGATGCTTTCTTGTAGTTTGCTTCGATCATGGCCGCGACTTTGGTCAGATCTTCCGTCGAACCAGTGAACAAAACCTTTAACCACGGGAACGGCATATCTGCCGGTGTATGATACAAAGTGTGTTCAATCGAAAAATCGAGCATATGCTTCAGGGAAATTTGATTCGCTTGGACTAAACCGGTGCGCTTGTGCGCGTAAATCTCCAGAGCGACATTCGGAAATTCGGTTAAGATCTGTTCGCAGAGCGGACAAAAATCTTCTTCCAGAGAAACCTGATGCAGAATGTTGCCGTTTCCCATGCTGACGATCTGTGCGCCGTTGGCGAAGATCACGGGGGCATTCAGGATCATTTGTCTGTAAATTCCCATAAACGACTGGAAGAGACGCCCTGTTGCGAAGGTGAAATACCCGCCCTCGCTGATAAAATAGCGGATTGCTTCAGCGCTCTTTGCACCAATCTGTTTTTTGCTGTCTAAAAGCGTGCCATCCAGGTCTGTGACAATCAAAACGTTTGAAAATTTACCCATACTCAAATTCCTTATGTTACGATTTTGAAGGCTGAAGATAGCGTTCCGGAAGATAGCGGACAATCAGGAACGCAGACAAAGCAGTGAGAATGATTTCCGGAATCATATAGGTTCCGTTATATGCAACGGAATACGGGAAAACAGCCCAGCCATCCCAGGCATAGCTTCCCCACAGCAGGATTCCAGATACAATGTGACAACCATACCGAAGAGTTGTACATACAAGAGCAGCATAAATAAGCCCGAGTCTCTTTTTTCGAAAGAAAGCTGACAGACTCAAAACGCCAAATGCCATGAAATAATCCAACAGAAGCATGAGAAGATATGTGCTGAGTCCATCCGCCGGTGGCACCAGAGCGTGATTCTGAAACAGCTGCAGCACGGCATACACGAGGCTGGAACCCAAACCAAACAGGAAGCCAGAGCGATACCCGATGAAAAGAATGGGCAGCATGGAAAAACAGGTCACGGCACCGCCATACGGCAGAAATTGAATTTGGATATAACTCAGCACAAAGGCCAATGCGACGAAAACGGCAGATTCCGTCAGCTTCTGAATCCGGGAACGATGAGCAGACATACAACCTTCTCCTGTAATTTCAAGTTGTCTGATCCGCTCAAAGCCCAAATGAGAAACTGTCAAAAAACACTTCCTACGCCGGCATTATCCGGATCAGGTTCCTGGGTTTCGGTTATTTCAACCGATCTCAGCCGCAAACTTGCAGCACCCCATCTGTTTTGTTCTGTGGTTTTGTATCGAAAGAGAACTATACCATTTTACTCCATGAGGACAGCTTTGTCAAGACCTGTCGAAATGAATCCGGGACAGGTGCAGAAAACTCCAGGTATTCCTGCGTAGACGGATGCACAAAGCCGATATGCCCCGCGTGCAGACACTGACCGGACAGCCAGGGAAACCAGCGCTGATCGCGCTCCAGATTGCCATATACAGGATCTCCGGCGACCGGATGCCCCTGTGAAGCGCAATGAACGCGAATCTGATGGGTGCGTCCGGTATAGAGCGTCAGCTCCATGTGCGAATACGTACAGCCGTGTGCCGAATAGACGGCCAATGTGCGGTAGTCCGTCCGGGCAAAACGCCCTTTCTCAGCTACAGCCATTTTCTTGCGATCGCGTTCGCTGCGGGCGATGGGCAGAACGATCGAGCCTTCCATGTCGGAAAACCGACCGAAGACGATGGCTTCGTAGCGCCGACTGAAGCTGTGCGAGCTGATCTGATCGGCCAATGCGGCGTGTGCCCGGTCATTTTTGGCAACAATCAAAAGCCCGCTGGTATCTTTGTCGATTCGATGCACAATCCCCGGACGGATGACGCCGTTGATACCGGACAAGGAAGAACCGCAATGATACAGCAAGGCATTGACGAGCGTCCCGGATTCGTTTCCGGGAGCGGGATGGACACACATTCCCTGCGGCTTGTTCACGACGAGCAAATCCTGATCCTCGAAGACGATGTCCAGGGGCAAAGCTTCCGGCTCGGCTGTGGTTGCACGGGGTTCAGGTACGACAACTTGAAAGACATCCCCCTGCATGACGATATGCTTTTTGGAGCACGGCTCACCGTTTACAGAAACGGCGCCCTGCTCCATCAATTGCTGGATACCGTTCCGCGAAAAGGCTTCAAGCTGCTCAGACAGGAAAACATCCGAACGCTTGCCGCAATCCACCGGTTCCGGACTCACATGAAGGGTGGTCATAAATCAGATGACGGCTGCTCCGCAGTTTTTTTCGCGGGTCGGTCTTCATGAAAGAACAACAGATAGACGGCCAGCAAAATGGCACCAATCGTCAGACAAATATCTGCAACATTGAAAATGGCAAATGAAATGAACGTCGGTTCAAACAGATCAACCACATATTCGCGGACGAGGCGGTCAATAAAGTTGCCGATGGTTCCGGATAGACAAAGCGCCAGGGCACAATATCCAAAAGCGTTTTTCAAAAGCCCCTTCCACAAAATCCAGGTGACAATCGCCAGAACCAGAACGGTCAACCCAATAAAAAAGTACCGCTGACCGTTCAACATACTAAAGGCAGCCCCGGTATTTTCCGCATAATGCAGCTGCAAAATGCCGGGAATGCACGTCACGGGTCCCTGATCTTTCAAATGCAGAATCGCAAGCACCTTGGTCAGCTGATCGAGCAGAATGCCGCCCAGCGTAATCGGCAGGACAATCAGGAATGTGCGCTTCAACTGTGGCGCCATACAGCGCTCAGCGGTCATTTTTGACATTGTAGGCCTTTCCGAACTGAAGTTCTTCTTGTCCGTTTTTGTTTGCAACAGGCTGGATCACATCTTCCTCTTCCTCTTCCTCTTCGTCTTCGTCGAGGAAGGCGCGAATGCTGCTTTTGAGGGAATGGAAGAAGCCTGGCTTTTTGGCCTTTTCGGACGGTGCAGGTGCAGCTGTCTGAGTGGCCGAAACGGGAGGAATGCGCGGAATGATCTTCGTCGCCTGGCTATCGGAGAGCTCATCAGCAGAACGATCCGGTGCCTGCGAAAGAATCCCGTTCTTTTTCAAGACGAGAGCAAGTGCTTCTTCGTAAGACAGATTGGAGGTATCGACACCCTGTGCGTTCAAATAGACAGACTCCCCTGCATCTACAACGGGCTGTGGGTTGGCTTTGCGGACAGGTTCAACGCACTGCGCAGGCGCAGTTGCTTCTGGCTGGACAGGCGGCGTCGGTACAGGTGCTGTTTCCTGCTTGGGAGCCGCGTCTTCCGTCGCTTGAACCGGCTCTGTTGATGGCACTGTGGCGGCGTCCAGTACGGGCTTCGGCGATGGCGCAGACTCCTCTTCGGTCGCAGTCTCCTGGATTTCGTCGGACGGCATCGGCTCGTCCGATGCGGGTTCAACATTCGTCAGCGCAGCTGCAGCCTCCTCGGACGGTTGCGTTGCGGCCTCATCTGTTGCTGATGTCTCCTGAACGGAATCATTCTCCTCCACCGGCTGCGTCGTCGGTGCTGCTTCAGCAGCATCGCTCTGCACAGGCTCAGCTTGAAGGGATACGTGTGATGCTTCGCCGAGCTCACGGAGCTGCAGCTCGTATTGCTCGGTCAACGATGCAATGAATGCAGCGTGCTCCCTACGCAGCTCCGACAGGCGGTTTTGTTCCTGCTGAATCTGCTCCAGAAGTTCCGAAAGCTGCTGATTCAATTTTTCCAATTGCACAGCATTATCTTCAACCGGAGCTTCGGCCGGAGCGGCCGCGCTCTGTTCAACAACTGCTTCCGGTGCTTCTGGTGCGGCGGCAGCAGACTGCGACTCCCCTTCCGAAGCAGGTGTTACATTCCTGGCTTCCTCCAGCGCTTCGGCGAGAACCTGAAGCTTCTGCTTCAAGACCTGATTCTCTTTTTTGAACCCTGTCAGCATTTTCCGTGCTTCATTGACAAACTCATCCACCTGTTCAGGATCGTAGCCACCGAAAACGGTTTTGTCAAAAAAAACTTCTGATTTATTGTTACTCATGATGTAGAACAGTCCTTTCGGTGTTTCAAAGCAGGGATGCAACGAACTGCAGCGTTAGAACGGTCGCCAAATACGACAAATCAATCGGGAACCCTTGCCCAATGCCCAACCGGTCAAACAACAGCCGATAGGGCATCAAAAACGGCTCTGTTACGGAACAGAGCAAATCATACAATCTGCCTCCGCCAAACCCGGCAAACCAGGAAAGAATCGCTCGAATCAGCAGGAGCAGAGAAATCAGTTCGATCAATGATATTGCAATCGACCGAACAACCGCTGTCAGCAAAAAGATGCCTCCTTCTGTGAATCAGAAGTACAAGCCGTTGGATTCCAGCTCATCGATGATATCGCCCATAATGCCGACATTGTACGGCGTAATCAAAAATGTGCTGTTGGCGATTTTCTGGAATTTCCCCTGGAAGGCATAGGCGACGCCGCTCAAAAAGTCCAACAGGCGGCGGGCAATTTCCTTGTTTGTCTGCTCAAGATTGATGACAACCGTCCGCTTTTCTTTCAAATGATCGGCGATTTCGGTGGCATCTTCAAACTTATCCGGTTTGACAAGAACAACCTGCAGCTGCGCGGTTGCATTGATGTTGACCACGCGATTGCCACGCGTATACGGCGTTGCAGCCGGCTGGTCATAGGTCGTTGTATTTCCAGAAACGGATGGGGTCGGACGCTGTTCCGGCATGGAAGAATGCGGAACGTATTCTTCGAATTCTTCATCCTCGTAGTCGTCTGCGTCTGTCCATTTTTTTATCCGATCGATCAAGCTCATAATCAAGTGCCTCCTATTTTTGTATCTACATATATTATCTTAAATTTAGCTGAAAAAGTCAACACCATCCGGCGAAAAAACGGGGGTTGTTGGAAATTATTTTACGATTTTCCCGTCATACAGGTCATTTCGGCCTAAAATAATTTCATCGTATAAGAACAGCTGTTTCTTATCGGTTGAGTTGGATTCTACGATGTAATAGCTGTCACCGGTGTAAAGAATGCGAACCGGTTTGAATACCGCCTTGGCACCTTCTAAAACGTAGACGCCGGGCGAGCCATCCAAAACGCGCAAGCCTTCCTGAGAAATCTTAAACCCGGTGTAGGTGTCCAGAATGATGGTACACTGCTGGTCGCGTTCCGAGGCCATATTGGAGAGTGGGACATCACACCGGAAGACAGCAAGCACGGCGTTGGCGGATGCATCCCGCTCCAAACGGGTGACGGATGCCGTGACGCGATCCCCTGCGATTTGCAGCGGGTAGGATGTATCAACCGACAGCCGTGCAGCTTCCGTATCGGAAAGAGGAACTGCGGCATACCAAGTGTAGCCGTAGACCATTTTGCCAAATACGGTGCTGGATGTGATGGTCGAAGCGGGAAACTCACGCTTTTTTTGCAGAGAGGAAACCGTCATATCCTCCACAAAAGCCAGCGTCAGCAACGGCTCATAGCCATCCGCGGACTGCACATAGTACCCGGCCGTATCGGTTGTCAATTGTTGCATATCAGCTTCCAGGCTGGCCTGAAGTGTAGAAATGCTCTGCTTGAGCTCTGCGATAGTCGTTTGCAGATTTCCGTCTTTCAGAGCCAATTCACGCTTTAGAATCTGCGCTTCCATCTCAAAAAAGACGGACGAAAGATCGTGTTCCAGAATTCCACCATCCGAAAAGGCAGAATACGTGCGAAGCGACGAATAAATCCCGTGATTCAGAGACGGCAACGCAGAGGGCGTGTTGTCTGTTTGCGACAGACTCTGGTACAGCGCCAGACGAGTTCGTGCCTCTGTGAGCTGTTCGTATTTCTCCAGATTCTCCTGCGAAGAGAAGCTGACGGCAATGCTGCTCCCGGCACTGACTCGTTCACCGTTTTGAACCACCGGGTAATAGACACGGCCATCCTGCTTATAAATGATTTCTTCATCACGAATCAAGACACAGTCAGCCAGAATGCCGTCATCAACGGACACGGATTCAACGACAGCTGTCAGCAGAGCAGATTGGTTGGAAACAATGACCATATAGATTGCATAGCCAAGGATACCGGCCGCCAACAATGCAATCACAGACCAGACAATCCGTGGAATATGCAGCCGAGAGTTGAATGATCGATTCATTCCGTCACTTCCTGAATGATGTGTGTGAAATCAGTCCTCATCTTCGGAAAAATCCAGGGATTTATCCGGAACAACCGTCGAAATGGCGTGCTTGTAGACCAGACGTTGACGCCCCTCTACTTCCAATACGACTGTGAAGCTGTCAAAGCAGCGGACGTAGCCCTTGAATTGAAAGCCATTGACCAGAAAAATGGTGACCATGACCTTCTCCTTGCGGGCTTGGTTGAGAAAAGCATCCTGAATATTTTGTTTTTGTGTCATATAAACCTCCTCAGACATGGCGAAAACTGACGTTGAAAAGAAACCAATCAAGGCATTTCTGTCGATTGGAGCTGGGAACAAAGATATTGCATGGCATCATCCATCAGGTCTGAAAACAGATCAGAGGTCTGATACAGCAGCCAATGAATGGATGGGTTGCGGCGAAACCATGTGAGCTGCCGTTTGGCGTAGTTGCGGCTGCGTTTTTTGATTTCCTCAACGGCTGCTTCGAGCGAACACTGAGCGGATACAACCGGAATCAGCTCCTTGTAGCCGATGGCCTGCATGGCGGTCGATTGAATCGAGAGTCCGTTGGCCAGCAGCGTGCGCAGCTCATTGACGAGCCCCTGCTCGATCATGCGATCGACGCGTTGGTCGATTCTTGCGTATAAATCCTCGCGTGATGCCGGTGCGATACCCAGCCATACCGGCTGGAATTCAGGCGGTTCCCTGTGGGAAAGCCGATCGTGCTCCAATATCGAAGCACCGGTCAAACGATAGACCTCCAAAGCGCGAATCACACGCTTCAGATTGTTGGGATGCAGCCTGGCAGCTGCCTCCGGATCGCACGCGGCAAGCAGACGATGGACAGCTTCGACACCCTGTTCCTCGGCCAGTGCGTTCAACTTGGCGCGATAGGCCAGATCCGGTTCCACAGGAGCATAGGAATCAGAGAGCAGCAGCGCGTCAAAATATAACCCGGTTCCGCCGGCAACAATTGCCGTTTTTCCGCGTGCCAGGATGTCTCGGACAATCGGCAATGCGGCGCTTCGGTACCGTTCAACCGAAAAAGACTCACTCGGCGGAATGACGCCAATCAAATGGTGCGGAATCCCCTTTTGTTCCGATTCGGACGGCGCAGCTGTTCCGATCTTCATCCCCTGATAAATCTGCATGGAATCCGCAGAGAGAATTTCGCCATTCAGGCGTTCTGCAAGTGCAACCGCCATCGCAGTTTTTCCGGATGCGGTGGGGCCGACAAGAAAAATCGGACGATGCACAGAACAAATTTGATGACTCATACAATCCTCTGAAAACGTTTTTCCAGTTCTTTTTTGGAGATCACGGTGAGTACCGGGCGGCCGTGTGGGCAAAAACGAACCGACTCGTCCGACAACACCCGCTCAGTCAGATGACGCAGCTCTTCGGGGTCGGAATGATCACCGGAACGGATGGCCGATTTGCAGGCCACCATTTTGAAGAGGCGATCGCGCTTTTCATCCACCGTGATTCCACGCACAGACAGATTCCGTGCGATTTCGGAAATTGCCGCTGCAACCTCCGACGGCTCATAAACCGATGGGACTGCGCGGACAATCACCGAAGAGCCGCCGAAATCTTCGAGCTCGAACCCTGTTTGCAGCAGTTCATCCGCATGAGACAAGAGCAACGCCTTTTCCTCGGGATCCAGTGCGACCACCGGTGCGTCGAGCAAAGTCTGCGATGCAATTTTCTGATGATGCACCAGCAGATCGTTGTAGCGAATGCGTTCATGCGCGGCGTGCTTGTCCAGAATCAACAGCTCGTCCGCCTGTTCGATCAGAACATAGACGCCGAATAGCTCGCCAAGGATTCGATAGGCCGGTGCAGTCATCTCTTCAACCGGCGGACAGCTCAACGTATCCTCAGTCGGTTCTGCAACCGCGGGTACGGGCACAAGAGAGGGAATGTCCGTCACTTGGGGAGCCGGAACGGAGGTGAACGTCGGAAAAATTGTTCCGCTTTTTTCCGAAAACGCTGAAGCCTCTGCATCGGGAGCAGAAACAGGCGGTGGAGAAAACACATCGCAAAGCATAGCGGTCGAAGGCATGGGGGTGGATTCCGCTTCCCTTATTATAGCATGGTGAATTGTAGAATTCATGTGCTTTTTGTAAACGGACTCGCGGTCTTCCGATGGCGCAAACGTCTGCGGAAGAACGGTCTGACGGGGTGCCGGCGGGACGGGAACGCTCTCGGGCTCGGCCGGAACTGGCGATACCGGAGCGGGCGGTTCGAACGTGGCCAGGACGCCGTAATAGACCGCTTCGAACACCTTTTTCTCCGCAGAAAATTTGACTTCGGTTTTGGCCGGATGGACATTGACATCGACCATATCCGCCGGCAAATGGATATTCAAAACGGCACATGGAAATTTCCCGCCGACGGATTTCCCACGGAAGGCTTCTTCCAGTGCTGCCTGGACGGTCATATTTTTGACGGGTCGATCGTTGACGAAAAAATACTGCATGGAGCGGGAAGCCCGCATCCAGGTTGGTTTGGAGACGTACCCCTGAACAGAAATCGGCGGACGTGAAAAATCCACTTCAGAAAGCCCCTGAACCGCTTCCTTGCCGAACATACAATACAAAGCGGTGTGCAGACTGCCATCGCCCGGCGTGTGGAGCTCAACCGCTCCGTCCTTCAGCAGCTTGATGGAAATATCCGGATGTGCCATGGCCGTCCGCTGGCAGACGGTTTGAACATAGGCGGCCTCCGTGCTGTCCTTTTTCAGGAATTTATGTCGCGCCGGGGTGTTGTAAAACAAATCAGACACGGCAATTGAAGTCCCGACAGGCCCGCCGGCATCTGTCAAATCCATGACCGCACCGCCGTCCAGCACGATATGTGTGCCGATGGATTCTTCAGCCGTCCGCGTCTGCATGGAGACGCGGCTAACGGCAGCGATGGCGGCCAGCGCCTCTCCGCGAAACCCAAAGGTCTCGATGGAGGCCAGATCGTCCGCACAACGGATTTTGCTGGTGGCGTGCCGCAAAAACGCAGTCTCCACATCCTCGCGGAAAATGCCGCAGCCATTGTCTGTGACGGAAATATAGGTCACACCGCCGTTGCGTATTTCGACCGTAATGACCGTTGCGCCGGCATCAATTGCATTTTCGAGGAGCTCTTTCACCACAGAGGCCGGGCGTTCAACGACTTCGCCTGCGGCGATCAGATTGGCCATATGCTTGGAAAGTTGATTGATTTTCTGCATAGTAGAACCTCAAATTCAAATCAGAGAAAGTGAGAAGATTCCGAAAGGATCAGTTGAGAAGCTCACGGGCATCACGGGAAGCCTGGAACAGAACGTTCAAAGCCTCCAGCGGCGTCATGGTCTCAACCTGCAGAGAAGACAGACGCGCCAGGAGGTCTTCCTTGCGCGGATCCTCCAGTGAGGCTTGCAGAGGCGAAGCATCAACCGCCTGCTTTTCAGAAGGAGGAGCCGATTCGCCGACGGCGCGATTCGCTTCCAGCTCGGCAAGGAGCTCTCTGGCACGGCGAATGACCTGCTTGGGCAAACCGGCCAGGTGACCAACCTCAATGCCGTAGCTGTCGTCTGCGCCGCCGGGAATGATTTTCCGGAGAAAGAGAATTTCATCACCGCGTTTCTTGGCAGTGATTTGGTAATTCTTGACGCCGGGCACTTCCTGCTCCAATGTCGTCAGCTCATGATAGTGCGTTGAAAACAACGTCTTTGCGCCCAAATAGCGCTGATTGGCAACATACTCCAAAACGGCACGGGCAATGGCCATTCCGTCAAAGGTGGAGGTGCCGCGTCCGATTTCGTCGAAAATCAGCAGGCTGTTTTTGGTTGCGGCCTGTAAGATGGTGGCTGTTTCGCTCATTTCTACCATGAAGGTTGACTTCCCTGCCGCCAGTTCATCGGAGGCACCAATCCGGGTAAAAATCTGATCCACGAGGCCGATTTTTGCGGAGGCTGCCGGGACGAAGCTGCCGATATGTGCCAAAATGACAATCAATGCAACCTGGCGCATATAGGTGGACTTCCCTGCCATGTTCGGCCCTGTAATGATGGCCAGGCGGTTGTCTTTTTCATCCAAAGTCGTGTCGTTTGGGACAAATACGGCATCCTTGCAAATGGTTTCAACAACCGGGTGGCGCCCGTCACGGATTTGAATTTCGCCGGACAAATCGACATCCGGCCGGGTGTAATGGTGCAAAAACGCCGTTTCTGCGAGAGACAGATAGGCATCCAGCCGTGCAACCGCCGCAGCCGAGCGCATGATTCGTGCGCTTTCCGCCTTCAACTCGTCGCGCAGCTGGCAGAAGAGATCGTATTCGAGCGAACAGATGCGTTCGTCTGCCTGCAAAATAGTCGCTTCCAGTTCTTTCAGCGTGGGCGAAATGTAGCGCTCACAATTGGAAACGGTCTGCTTGCGGATGTATTCAGGGGGAACCTGATCGGAAAACTGTTTGGAAATCTCAATGTAATAGCCGAAAACGCGGTTGTATCCGACCTTGAGGGATTTGATGCCGATTCGCTCCCGCTCATCCTGCTCATATTTCGTGACGAGCTCCTTGCCGTTGGTGGAAATATAAACCAGATCATCCAATTCCTGGCTGTAGCCGCGGCGAATCATTTTCCCTTCGCGGACGGTGAACGGCGGATCGTCTACGATTGCGGAAGCAATGCGCTGGCTGAGATCCTCAGAGGGATCGATTTCCGCAAACAGCGCCTGCAATTCGCCACACTGCCGACCCTCCAGCAATTTCCGGATTTCTGGGAGCTTTTCCAGCGTTTTGCCGAGCGATAAAATGGTTTTGGCATTGGCGTTGCCGTACATGATGCTGCCCATGAGCCGTTCGGCGTCGTACAGATCGGACAGCAAACGGGCGAATTCAGCGCGGCCAATGGTATCAGCCAAAAGCTCCGCAACGGCATTTTGCCGCCGAATGATTTCCGCAATGGAATACAGCGGGTGCTCCAGCCACGAACGCAGCAGACGGCCGCCCATGGCTGTTTGGGTGTGGTCGATGACGCCGAGCAGACTCCCCTTGCGTTCCTTGTGAATCATGGTTTCCGTCAGCTCCAGGGCATAACGCGTCTCCCAGGGCAGCTCCATGAATTTGGAGGTTTGATAGACATCCAGATGATTCATGTGGCCGAGCTGGCACATGACGGTGTTTTCAAAATAATCGAGCAGGTAGCCGGCGGAAAACACGATTTCTTCCGTTTCAACAGCGAGCAGAGCATCCGAACCGGAACGGCCGGTCTGCTTCAGCAGCTGCTGGGCACAGCACTCAAAATCCAGAGTCGTCTCTGCACTGTGGCGAAAAACCTGATGATCGCGGATAAAATCGGATAATTCGGCAGAATCATTCAATGAACCGACGATCAGAATTTCGCTCGGCTGAATGGCGGAAAGCTCACTGATCAGCTTCTGCAGACCGGCTGTCCCGCTGATGGACGTGGCGCGGAGCGTACCGGACGAGATATCAGCATAGCAAAGGCCGATGGGCGCATCGGGGGAACTCTGATAGAGCGAAACGATGAAGTTGTTTTTCCGCCCATCCAGCATATCCGGGTCAATCACGGTGCCGGGTGTAATTCGTCGAACAACCCCACGCTTGACAATCCCTTTGGCCTTGGCCGGATCCTCCAGCTGTTCACAGACAGCGACTTTAAAGCCCTTTGCAATCAGGCGGGAAATGTAGGCCTCCGCACTGTGATAGGGCACGCCGCACATGGGGGCGCGTTCTTCCGTGCCGCAGTCTTTTCCGGTGAGCGTGATATCCAGCAGTCTGGACGCATTGATGGCATCGTCAAAGAACATCTCATAGAAGTCCCCCATGCGGTAAAACAGAAATGCGTCCTGGTTTTCCTGCTTGATTTCGAGATATTGGCGCATGGCGGGTGTAAAGCGTGTCTGGTTGTTCTCCATGATGACCTCTCTTTTGTATGTTCAGGTGTGGTGTTCGGGTGTGACGAGTTGGCCGGAAAGAGACCAGGTTGTACTGCCTGTAATTTGAACGTCAGCGAAGGAACCGATTGGTGCATCGGAATCAGGCAGGACAACCAACCGGCCGCCGTTGGTACGCGCTGACAGGCAGTTGGGCTGATGCTCAGCCGGTCCATCAATCAGGACGCGCACGGTTTTTCCGATATAGGCGCTGTGAATTTCCTTGGAAATGGTATTTTGTGTTTGAACCAGCTGCTGAAACCAGCGATCCTTTTCCTCCTTCGGAGTCGGATCTTCCAGCTCCGCAGCACGGGTTCCCTTGCGCGGTGAAAAGATAAACGTAAAGAGCGCATCAAAGCGCAAATCCTCCACCAGATGGAGCGTATCCAGAAAATCGGCCTCGGTTTCGCCGGGGAACCCGACAATGACGTCGCTGGTGATGACGAGATCCGGCAAATACGAACGAGCCATATGGATGAGCTCGCGATAGTGCTCCGCGGTATAGCCACGATTCATTCTGCGCAGGATTTCATTGGAGCCGGATTGGAACGGCAAATGCAGGTGGTGTGTGACCTTGGAGCATTCAGCCATCGCACGGAAGAGATGCTCGTTGGCATCTTTTGGATGACTGGTCATGAAGCGAATCCAGAAGTCCCCGTCCAAAGCATCCACTCTTCGGAGCAAATCGGGAAAATCGACACGTTCTTCCAGACCTTTTCCGTAGGAGTTGACGTTTTGACCGAGTAGAGTCAGGTCGCGGCAGCCATCCCGCTGAATGAGCTGCTCCGCCGAATGCAAAACCTCTTCGGGACGGCGGGAACGCTCCCTGCCCCGCACATACGGAACGATGCAGTAGCTGCAGAAGTTATCGCATCCATACATGATGGGCAGCCAACCGCGAACTGAACGATCCCGGTGAACCGGCAATCCTTCAGCGATGACTCCATCGGATGGAGTGGCTGCAATCATTCGCTGGTTATGAAACAAAACCTCAAACAGGAGGGATGGAAAGCGCCAGAGATCGTGCGAGCTGAAGACAAGAGAAACCGCAGGAAAGCTCTTTTCAATCCGTTGGCGGACGTGTGGTTCACCGGCCATGCAGCCACAGAGCGCAAGCACCAGACCGGGCTTTTTCTTTTTGTATTGGAGCATGGCACCAATGTTACCGAAGACGCGCTGCTCGGCGTGTTCGCGAACGGCACAGGTATTAAAAACAATCAGATCGGCCTCTTCGGGCGATGAGCAGATGCCATAGCCCATTTCGAGCGCCATACCGCGAATGGTTTCACTGTCCGCTTCATTTTGCTGGCAACCATACGTCTCGACATAGCAGAGCCGGGAGGCCGATTGGTTGAACTCGCGGATACGCGCCATATATGTATACTGTTCAGCAATTTGTTCACTTGAAATTTCGGTTCGTTTTGAATGATGTCCTGACAATTGTTTCAGCTTCCTCTGCATGATGTTTGATCCCCTGATCACGAAAAGGGACTTCAAACCTAAATTCTACTCTATATTATATCATAATTGACCGGATTTGACCATAGAGAAAAAGTATGCTATAATTAAAATTGAACAGTCGAAGCCCCTGATCTGCGGATGCACGGCTGCTACCCGAAAAACAAAAGGATGATCGATTTTGATTGACACTGTTGCATTCACTTTGTATGTGAAACGTGTTCTGCGCGAGGTGCGCAGACACTCCTCCGATACGTATATTGACCGGCAAATCGTCGGTGAAATTGAGCGCCGTGTTTTGGAGCTGTCAGAGGGCCGAACGGATGAAGCGTCTGTGCGTGCGGCGCTGAAACAGATGGAACCGGCTGCCGAGCTGGGACGCCGTTACCGCGCAGAATACCGGTACTCTGCGGAAAAACCGGACGGTTTCCTGCTGTTCGAAACGTTCTTTTCCAACGTCGCGGCGATGGCCTTGCTCTTGCTGACCGTATTTGTTGTCTTTCGACTGTTCCCGCAAAGGGAGTATGTCGGCTATGCGGCCTGTGCCGTTGCGGCGGCCTGCGCGGCCATTCTGGCGCACAAGCGTTTTTACAACATCCACTATTCGCTGGCGACCATCCTGATTCCGGCCTTTTTGCTGCTCTATTATCCGTGCAAGCACTCCATTCAGGCTGCACGGGCACCCGGCGGCAGCTTTCTGACGTCGTTTTTCTCCTATCGCTATCACATCATTTTTATCTCGCTGATTGTGATTGCAATCGTTTACTGCGCTGTCACGGCACTGCTGCACGCGAAGGCCTATCTTCGCAATCGCTTGCGGACGATTTCAATCCTGGCTGCTGTGCTCTTTCTGGTGGCCTGCTCGGCAGGCTTTGCAACGTATGCGAACCATCTGAAACAGATTTATCATGCAGAGGCCGAGGTCTGTCTGACGGCGGCAAGAGAAAGCTATGGCGGCTATCTGCGGAATGAGACGGGTGCGCTGAAAGCGGCCGAGGCAGATGCCGGTAAGATCGCAGAGCTGTACGAACGGTATGCCGGTATCTATGTCCCGTCAGACCGCCAAACCGGCGGAGCCTACGAGACACTGCTGGAGATGTTTGAAATCTGGGAAACGGGAACCGAATCTTTGATCGTCCATTTCCATGCGGGCTATGATGCAGAAAAAAGAAAGAATCCGATTCAGACGGAGGCGATCGATGAAAAAATCCGTCAGGTGCAGGATTCCGTTGAAAGGCTCTTGAACCGAACATCCGATGATGAACCGTTCCAACAGCTGCTGGAGCTGGAGTCGCGTTGTCAGCTTCTGCAGAGCGAATTACAGACAACCGTATCGGAAGCCTATCATCAGTGGATTTATCAATAGGCTTTGCATGACCTCTCACCTGGCGGCGACAGTGATCTGCCCGGCGTCCAGCCGAACGTCAGTGATGGAAAAACCGCTTTTTTCCAGCTGTGCCGATAGAAAATCGCTGATGGATGCAGTGAGCTTGTTCGGCAGAAAGCCGACCGGAATCGCATAGCCTCCGAGGGAAAAGCTTTTGGGCTGAATGCGCAATGCGCCGCGGTCAACGTGAACCGAAAACTGGATGGCGGTATCGACCGACTCCGGCAGCAAAGAACGGATAGCCAACAGCTCCGGGTAGGTTTGAAGCACCTGAGACGGCAGAATCCCATCCGGGCGGGCCGCGCCGGAAATAGTCAGCCCATCCGGCGAAAACCGAACGCGCAGCTTCTGAACCGGAAAATCAGACGGAAGATACGATTGCAGCAGTTCGTTTGCCTTGGTATCTGTCAGCGTGATTCGCAGGACAGCATCTGTGGGATCCGGTTGTGCGTGCGTGGTACGCCGGTGAAGCAGGGATGGTCGAAGGAGCACAAGCAAACCGGCCAGAATCAGCAGGCAAAAAAACAGAAACGGGATTTTCGACTTCACGGCAAACCGCCTCCTTTGTCTGAAAGAAGCTTATGCCAGAAGGTAAGCAGATATGCAAAAAAGCAGTCAGTGCAGCAGACTTCCGAACAGTTCCCCGTCCCGATGCTCAGTGATTTGTACAGACACGGGCACACCGCGGTGGATGGACGGGTCATTTGGCAGGAGGACATACAGATAGCGGTCTGTGTATCCGCCGAGTCGGCCGTTCCGTTCTTCCTCCGGCAGCACGGTGACAACTGACCCAATCTGACGATCCAGATATTGGTCGCGCAGCTGATTGCAGAGCGCGGTGCATTCGGCGCAGCGCTCGTGCTTGACGTCGCCTGTCACCTGATTGGACATCTTGGCGGCAGCGGTGCCTTCGCGAATCGAGTACGGGAAAATGTGTGCATCTCCGAGCTGACATTCGGACAGGGTTTGCAGCGTTTCCCGGAATTCTGCATCGCTTTCGCCCGGAAAACCGACGATGATATCGGCTGTAATGTTGGGATCATCAAAATAGGTTCGCAAAAGTGAGACGGAACGCAGCACGTCTTCTGCGGTATAGTGGCGGTTCATGCGGCGGAGCGTGTCGGTGCAGCCGCTCTGAAGCGACAGGTGGAAGTGGTGGCAGAGGTTCTCCAGCTTGGACAGTCTCTGACAGAACGCCTCATCGATCAGCGTAGGCTTGAGTGACCCAAGGCTGATGCGCGTCGTTCCGGCAGCCAGACAGATTTGCTCCACGAGGTCACACAGATCGCAATGGGGCGTCAGATCAGAGCCGTATGCGGAAATTTCAATGCCGGTCAAGACGATCTCACGGAATCCCTGCTCACAGAGCAGACGGGTCTGCTCAATGGCCTGTTCCAACGGAAGTGAACGGATGGGTCCGCGGGCGAACGGAATGATGCAATACGTGCAGAAGTTGGTGCAGCCGTCCTCGATTTTCAGCAGGGCTCTGGTTCGACCGTGCAATCCACCGGCGGGCAGCGTGACAAAATCGGGCGATTCCGCGGCGATGGTTGTCGCAGGCCATGTGCGTTCCTCAAGGGCCTGTGCGACGGCGTTTGCAAATTCCAGGTAATTGCGGTTGCCTCCGAGCAGATCGGCTCCACAGCTCCGAACGAGACTGGGGGACGCGGTTTGCACCATGCAGCCGCACACGGCCACCAGTGCATCCGGATGCAGACGCTTCAGATGGCGAATCAGCTGGCGCGTTTTTTTGTCTGCGGTTGATGTGACGGTGCAGGAATTGATGATATAGGCATCTGCCGGATCATCCTGTGCAACAATTTCAAAGCCACGGGCAGCCAACAGCTTTTCCATGGCCTGACATTCAAACTGGTTGGTTTTGCAGCCCAATGTGCAGACAGCGATTTTCATGGGTCGGGATCCTCCTTGAATTCCGGAAAAGTTTTCTGGCGGATGATTGCAAACGCGCCGCCAATATGGTACAATATAGCGTGAGAATATCAGAAAGGTGGTTTTCATATGACGACGAAAAACATCCAATTGCTTTCAATCAGCGATGTCAAGGAATTTGTGAACGCAGCCAATAGTATTGACTTTGATATTGATCTGATTTCTGGCCGTTACACGGTAGACGCAAAGTCAATTATGGGGATTTTCAGCCTGGATCTGACCAAACCGATTGTGATTGCCGCAAATACGGACAATGCAGAAAAGGCCAATCAATTCTTTGATTCGATTAAAAAGTTCATCATTGACTGATTGTCAGCTCAGAACAGGATTCAGCCGGAACGCTTTGCGTTTCGGCTGATTTCATATTCCGGAACGATTCCGCATAGATATTCTATCAAAAAGCCGGATGCACTTTTGGCAATCGGCAAAAGAAACGGAGCAGCCTATGAAGAAACAATGCGTGATCGTTTTGATGCTTTGCTGTCTACTGAGCGGGATTTGTCAGGCGGGCGGTGATCCGGCGCTTCCGTCGAGTGTAGACAAAAATAATGCAACGGGAGCCGATGCAACCGTCACAATTGGTGCCATTGACAATCTACAGGCAGAAAGCGCCATTCTGGTGGATTTGCATACCGGAAAGACGCTGTACGAATGGAATGCCGATGAGGTTCTGCCGCCGGCATCCATAACCAAAATCATGACGCTGCTGCTGGTCATCGAAGCGGCAGAGCGCGGAGACGTTCAATACAGCGATCTGGTGACGGCCAGTGAACACGCCTGCTCCATGGGCGGCGCACAGATCTACCTGAAGGTTGGCGAACAAATGAGCGTAGAGGAGCTGATGAAGGCCGTTTCCATTGCCTCGGCGAACGATGCCGCCGTTGCACTGGCGGAACACATCGCCGGCAGTGAGAGCCTGTTTGTGGCCAAAATGAATGAACGGGCCCGGGAACTTGGAATGTCACAGACGACGTTTCAAAATGCCTGTGGGCTGGATGCGGAAAGCCATGTCACAACAGCCAGAGACATTGCAAGAATGAGCGTCGAGCTCTGCAAGCACGAAAAGGCATTTGCGTATTCGACGACGTGGATGGATTCTGTGCGCAACGGAGCGTTTCAGCTGGTGAACACCAACAAGCTCATCCGAACCTATCGCGGCATAACCGGCTTGAAAACTGGATCGACCGGGAAAGCGAAATGCTGCCTGTCGGCAACGGCAACACGCGACGACGTTGCGCTGTGCGCGGTGGTCATGGGGTGTGAAACCGGAGCCATCCGCTTTGAAAGCGCGGCGGCGCTGCTGGACTATGGCTTTGCCACATTTGAACGCGTCAACCTGACGGATTCCATTGAACTGCCGGAAATCCGGATTCGATACGGAACCGAAGAATCTGTGCAGCCAGTCTGCGATGCGGACACGTCTGTCCTGTTGGCGCGTGGAAAAAAGGAACGGCTACATCAGACGGTCGAAATCAGAGAAGAGCTGAATGCACCGATTCGGGCCGGAGAAGTGGTCGGAACGATCGTCATCACCTGCGGTGAAGAAGAAATTGCGCGTGTGCCGATCATCGTTCAGACAGCGGTGGAGCGGCTGTCATGGTTGCAGGCCTTTTCAAGGTTGTTGAGCGCTTTCAGAATCTTTTAGAAAAGCGGATCCGAATCGGCGAGCGGGATGCAGAACCGGTTCGGATCCGATTGCTTTATGCCTGCAATCCGACAATGACAGCACACCAGTTGTTGTCAATCTGGACGGATTGAATGACAAAACCGGCCTCGCGAACGGCAGAGAGAATGTCTTCCAGTCGGGCATCGATGATGCCGGAGAGGATCAATGTGCCCTTGGGGCTGAGCAGCTCCCTGGCCTTTGGCAGCAATGCCAAAATGACGTCGGCGACAATATTCATGACGATGAGATCGTAGCCGCCGGGGCGATCTGCACAGGACGAATCCTGGCAAAGGTCACACGCATGAAACTCGGTGCGATCCGATACATGGTTCAGCGCTGCATTGCTGCGGGAGACCTCGGCCGCTTTCTGATCGATATCGGCGCCGACCACATAGCTTGCGCCGAGCAAGGCCGCGATAATCGAGAGAATGCCGCTGCCGCAGCCCATATCCAGCACGACTTCCCCGCCGTGAATCCGCTCCTCCAGCGCTTTCATGCACAGCTGTGTCGTTTCGTGCGTCCCGCTGCCGAATGCCAGGCCGGGATTGCAGACAAAGACAACACGCCCCTCCGGGTCGTCCAGCGTTTCCCATTCCGGCTTCACATAGAGCCGCTCACCGACTTTGAACGGCTTGTAGTATTTCATCCAGGCGGTGGCCCATTCAGCGTCATCGGTGACTGTGAAGCTGATGGCCAGGGTGCCAAAATCGATATCCTCACGGGCTGCGCGCAGTTCAGACGTTGCAGCCTGCAGGAGCTCCATCAACTCATCCCGCTGATCCTCGTCGCTGACATAGAGGGTGATCCGGGAAACGCCGCGTTTTGCCTGAAGCAGGGATTCATCTACATAATCCCAGCAGGTTCGATTGTTTTCCAGAAAGTCTTCAAAGTCCTTCTCGTCTTCAATTGCAAAATCTTCCAGACCAATCGCAATCAGTTTATCGGAAAGCGGTTCAATGCCTTCCGATGTCGTATCAATGTGAATTTCCAGCCAATTCATAGAGCAGACTCCCCTTTTTTCTCTTGTTGATGAAGGTCACGTTCATCTTTCAGATCAAACAGCAAATCAATCAGGGACAGGTGATACGGGATAAAGCGCCCGTCGTGAATCATTTCATGGATTTCTTCGCGAGATGCCCAGCGCAGCTCAGAGACCTCTTCCGGCTGCGGCGTCAACGTCGCAATGTCCACGGGGTGCGTGAGCATATAAAAATCATCAAAACCAGTTTCGAAGTTGACGGTGAGAGCGGGTCGAATCTGGGACAGGTCGAGCGAAAGCCCAATTTCCTCGCGCATTTCCCGTTCGGCTGCGGCGCGGGAATCGTCACCGGCAATGGCACTGCCGCCGACAGAAAAATCCCACCGATCCGGCCAACCGCTCTTAAAGGGCTGACGATGCTGAATCAGCATCCGACCGGCTTCATCAAAAATACAGATGTGAACCACCAGATGATAGGTTCCGGGCGGCTGAGGCTCTCCACGTTGCATCGTACCGGGCAGGCGATTCCGGTATTCGTCAAACAAATCCCAAAGCTCCATATCCCCTGCTTCCCTCCTAATCGGTGAGGCCTTTCAGGCCGGCAAAATCGAGCGTTGCAAAATAATCCTTTGGGGTTTCGGCGCGGCGAATCATCGAAACCGAGCCATCTTCATGGAGCAGCAGCTCAGCTGAGCGCAATTTGCCATTGTAATTGTACCCCATGGAATGTCCGTGCGCCCCTGCATCGTGAATGAAAACGTAGTCGCCGATTGCAATTTCCGGCAGCTTGCGGTCAATGGCGAATTTGTCGTTGTTCTCACAGAGAGAACCGGTGACGTCGTATGTGTGCGTACAGGGCGCGTTTTCTTTGCCCAGCACCGTGATATGGTGATACGCGCCGTACATGGCGGGGCGCATCAGATTGCAGGCGCAGGCATCCAGACCGATGTAATCCTTATAGGTGCGCTTTTCGTGAATGACGCGGGAAACGAGTGCGCCGTAGGGTGCGAGCATATACCGTCCGAGCTCCGTATAAATCCGAACGTCTGTCATACCGGCCGGAACAAAAATCTCCTCGTAGACGCGGCGGACGCCGTCTCCGACACGCATGATATCCACAGCGGGCTGATCCGGCAGATACGGGACGCCGATGCCGCCGGAGAGGTTGACAAATTCAATTTTTACACCGAGCTTGTCCGATAAATCACGTGCAACCGTGAACAGCTCCCGTGCCAGTGTCGGATAGTATTCCTCAGTCGATGTGTTGCTGGATAAGAAAGCGTGCAGGCCGAATCGCTTGACACCGCGATCCCGCAAAATGCGGATGCCTTCAAACAGCTGTTCCGGCGTGAAGCCGTATTTGGCGTCGGCCGGTGCGTTCATGATGGAGTTGCTGATCGAAAAGGTGCCGGGGTTGTAGCGACAGCTGATGACCTCCGGCAGACCGGCTGCCTGTTCCAGAAAGTCAATATGCGAAATGTCGTCCAGATTGATGGTTGCATTGAGCTTGCGTGCCAATACAAAGTCTTCAGCCGGTGTATCATTGGAGGAAAACATGATATGGTCGCCGGTGATTCCGCAGGCTTCCGACAACATCAATTCCGTATAGGAGGAGCAATCGGTGCCGCAGCCGACCGATGCCAGCAATTTCAGGATAAAGGGGTTCGGCGTTGCCTTAACGGCGAAAAATTCGCGATAGCCGGGGTTCCAGGAAAACGCCTGATACAGCTTTTCGGCATTTTTGCGAATGCCTGCTTCGTCATAAATATGAAACGGCGTCGGGTACTGTGCCGCAATTTTCTCGATCATTTCTTTTGTGACAAACGGTGACTTCATGTAATACCATCCTGTTCTGATTCTGCGTAAATTGGCAAAAAGCTGCTGTGTCAAATCAATCCAGATTATATTATACGCAAATTTTCAAACACTGTCAACGTGAATTCAGTACAAGGATTGATTTCTGCTTTTCGCGCTTTACCACAGAAATTAACAGAATGCAGACCAGTAGATTTGGAATGGCCATCAAGGCCGTTGCGATATCCGTGATAGCGAACACCGCCCGAAGCCTGGCACCGGCGCAAAAGAGCGGCAGAACCGCGTAAATCAGCCGGTACATCCGTTTGAACGTCTGCGAAGAGGAAAAGTACGCGAGGCACTGTTCGCCGTAGAACGCCCAGGAGGCCAGAGTTGCTAAAACCAGCAAAACCATGGTGGCGTTGACAATAAACGCACCGCAGCCGGGCAGAAAATATGCGAAAGCATCTGTCACAAGCGTGGTGGCGGAACGATTGGGAAGCTCACCCGCCATCAAAACGACGAGCGCTGTGAACGTGCAAAAGACAACAGTATCCAAAAACGGCCCGGTCATAGAAATGAGCCCCTGACGATGTGCGCTGGGTTCATTCGTCGCAGAGGCGAGAATGGGCTCTGTCCCCATTCCGGCTTCGTTGGAATAGATGCCACGCGCCATGCCGTACCGGATGGCCCCACCAACCAGACCGCCGAGCCCGGCGCGAAGTGAAAAAGCGCCCTTCAGAATGGACGCAATCGCCATCGGCAGCCGATGGTGGTAGCAGATCATGATCCAGATGGATGAGCCGATGAAAAAGATGGACATCACCGGCACCAGAAAGCCGGAAATTCTGGCGATTCGCTTCCCGCCGCCCAATAAGGTGAAACCGGCAAACAGACTCAAACAGAGGCCGGTGACGATGGGCGGAATACCATAGCTCTCCCATAGCGTACTGCCGAGAGCGCCGGAAGGAAGCGCATCCGCCATGGTCAGCGAGATCAGAATCCCGGAGGCGGCAAACAGGCAGGCCGTTTTCCGGTATCCGATATCCTGCATGACATACATGGGGCCACCGTAATGCCCCTGAGCGCCGGAACGCCTGTGAAGGACGGACAATACGCTTTCGGCATAGCGCGCAGCCATCCCCAATAAAGCAGAAACCCACATCCAGAAAACTGCGCCGGCTCCGCCCAAAAGAATCGCTGAGCTGACACCGATGATATTGCCGGGCCCCATGACGGCACCGAGCGCGGCCAGCAGGGCTCCGGTGGCGGAAAAGCCGTTTTTGTCATCCGATTTTGGATGGCGCAGATCATCGCGAATGGCTGCAAATGCCCGGAACAACCCGGTGAATTGAATCCAACGCAGTTGAATGGAAAAAAAGAGCCCGCTCCCGACAAAGAGGCAAAGCGTCGGAATGCCCCATACAACGGCACTGATTTGTTCGAGAAAAGCCGTCATTGAACAAACCTCCCCATGAATTTCTGAACCGGAAATCCTATAGGATGTGTATGCGCCGTTCTGGCAAATATGCGCGGGAATCCATCAGTGGAGCGCTGTCCCCTGCCAGATGATATCCCTGGTTGCAAAAAAGAGTATGTTTCAGCTGAAACATACTCTTCTTGAATCCAATTATTTGGACTGACTTTGTGCTTCCTGATCCAGCCGATCCAGCTCGGCCATCCAGAGCGACGTAAACGCGTCACTTGGCATCCGCCAGTCGCCACGCGGCGAAAGGGAAAGTGAGCCAACCTTTGGCCCATCCGGCAGACAGGAGCGCTTGAATTGCTGCGAGAAGAAACGGCGGTAGAAATTGCGGAGCCAGTACCGCAAGGTCGCGTCGTTGAATTCGTCGGCGAACGCATCGCGGGCGATGCGGAGCACCTTGGCCGGGTCATATCCGCGCCGAATGCAGTAAAACAGGTAGAAATCATGCAACAGGTATGGCCCCACCAGCTCTTCTGTTTTCTGAGCAATCTCTTCCCCATTGCCCGGCAACAGCTCCGGGCTGACCGGTGTATCCAGAATGTCCTGCAAGACCGATGCCAGCTGCGGATTGTCTGCGGCAGCGGCTTCATGCGCGACGAGATGACGAATCAGCGTTTTGGGTACGGATGCATTGACGCCGTACATCGACATATGATCTCCGTTATAGGTCGCCCAGCCAAGTGCCAGCTCGCTCAAATCGCCAGTACCGACGACAAGGCCGCCCTGCTCGTTGGCCAGATCCATGAGCACCTGTGTGCGCTCACGCGCCTGTGCGTTTTCAAAGACGACATTGTGGTTATTTGGATCGTGTTCAATATCCGCAAAATGACGGGAGACCGATTCGGCGATATTGATCGTCTTTGCGGGAATCCCGAGAAGCTGACAAAGCGTAACTGCGTTGTTCTTGGTTCGGGCGGTCGTACCGAAGCACGGCATGGTGACAGCCGTGATTTCCGTGACCGGACGATTCAGCAGGGACATGGCGCGAACCGCAACCAGCAGCGCCAGGCAGGAATCCAAACCGCCGGAAATCCCGATCACCAGAGACTTGGCAGAGGTATGGCGCACACGGCGGGCAAGGCCATGCGCCTGAATTTGCAGGATATCTTCACAGCGGCGCTGGCGAAGGGTGGGATCCTGAGGGACAAACGGTTCCTTTGCAAAGTGTCTGGAAAGCTTTGTCGGATGGATTTGCAGGTCAAATGCAATCTTCTCATACCCTGTCGTATCAACCTGATGCGAGGAAATCCGCCGACGTTCTGCGGCGAGATAGGCTACATCGATTTCGCTCATTGCAAAACCGTGATCAAAAGGAGTGGTTTCAGTCAGAATAGAGCCGTTTTCGCCGATCAGATGATGCGCGGCAAAAACCATATCGGTTGTGGATTCGTCCTCACCGGCATCCGCGTAGACATACCCACAGAGCAGCCGGGCAGACTGCGAGGAGACCAGCATACGCCGGTAATCGCTCTTGCCGACCGTTTCATTGCTGGCAGACAGGTTGCAGATGATGGTTGCACCGGCACGGGCGTGTCCAATAGACGGCGGAGCTGCGACCCACAAATCCTCACAGATTTCAACGCCAACTTGCAGCTCTGGCAGCTGCGGCGTACAAAACAGCAGATGCGTCCCGAAGGGAACCGTTTGACCGTTGACCGTGATCCGGGTGTTGTCGGCCGGAGCGGGTGAAAAATAGCGCGGCTCAAAAAACTCAGCGTAGTCCGGCAGATGGGTCTTTGGAACGATGCCAAGGAGTTGACCATCAAACAGCACGGCAGCACAGTTATACAGCTTCTGGTTGTTTGCAATGGGCAGACCGACAAGCACCAGCAGATTTTTGCCGAGCGTCGAGGCTGTAATCCGTTCCAGCGCGTGCAGAGCCCCCTGCAAAAGGGTATGCTGCAAAAAAAGATCTCCACAGGTGTACCCGGTGATGCACAATTCCGGAAGCGTCAAAACCGATACCTGGGATTGTACAGCCTGATCAATTGCATCAATGATTCTGTCGGCGTTGTATGCACAATCAGCAACACGCAGCGCCGGAGAAAACGCAGCAACACGAACAAATCCGTTCTGCATAAAAAACCTCCGTTGATGGTTCGCAATCATTTGAAAAATATGGGTATTCGATCGAAATAAGTAGAAAAACACCGACTTCCAAAAAAAGTCGGTGTTTTCTGGTGGAGATAAGCGGGATCGAACCGCTGACCTCTTGAATGCCATTCAAGCGCTCTCCCAGCTGAGCTATACCCCCGTGAACATTTGGTGTCGAGCACTGCGCTCAACGAGGTATATTATACCAGATCTCATTTCGTTTGTCAAGCCTCAAACGAAAATTTCTTCAAAAAAATTTCCGTCCGCCACGCGGATTCGCGAGAGCGGACGGAATTGGCATTTTTACTCGTTGGAAAGGACGTCATTCATCGAATACAGGCGCTTTTCCTGAACAGAAGCCATGTACTGTGCTGCGCGCAGTGCGCCGGATGCGAACACTTCCCTGCTGGATACGCTGTGCGACAGTGTGATCACCTCATTATATCCGGCAAAAATCACATCGTGATCGCCGCAGATGGTGCCGCCGCGGATGGAATGGATGCCGATTTCATCCTTGGAACGTGGCTTGCGGACGGAATGCCGATCATAAACGTATTGTTTGCCGTCATCGAACGCTGATGCGGCGGCGTCCGCGAGCATCAGCGCAGTGCCGCTGGGTGCATCGAGCTTTTGATTGTGATGCTTTTCGACGATTTCAATATCAAACTGGGTGCCGAGAATCGCGGCGGCCTTTTGCGTCAGCATGGCCAGCAGATTCACACCGAGTGACATATTGGCCGAGCGGAACAGAGGCACCTGTTTGGATGCATCCTGAATGGCCTGAAGATCGTCCTCTGTGTAGCCGGTGGTTGCCAGAATGGCCGGAATCTGATGTTCGACGGCGTAGTGCAGGATGGACGGCAACGCGGATACGTGCGAAAAGTCAATGATGACATCGGCCGTCCCGGTGTATTCCGCAATGTTCTTGTATACCGGGAAGCTGAAAGACGGTTGGCAAACCCGATCAACGCCTGCAACAATGACGGCATCGTATGTGTCTATGATGGAGGCGATGGCATGTCCCATACGCCCGTTGCAGCCGGATAAAATGATTTGAATCATGGAAAAACCTGCCTTATCTGTCAGAGTAGAATCGTGAGAACAGAGACAAGCCGCTCTGAGCTATCACCTACAGAGCGGCCTGCACCGTTATTGTAAGAGACCTGTTCTGCGCAGTGTCTGTTCGAGCAACGCCTTGTTGGCGGAGCCCATTTCACACAGCGGCAGACGCATGGAGGAAGAACAGAGCCCCATCATACCCATTGCGGTTTTGACCGGAATCGGGTTGACTTCCAGAAAGAGATTGTGCATCAGATCGTAATTCTCGATCTGGAGGTCCTGGGCGGTCTGATAGTCGCCGTGAAAGAAGCTCTGGCAGAGCTTCGACATGAGCTGCGGTGCCACGTTGGAAACGACCGAGATGACACCCTTGCCGCCGAGCGCCAGAATCGGGACAACCTGATCATCATTGCCGCTCCAGATATTCAGCTCATCGCCGCAGAGATGGCGGGTGTGTGCAATCAGAGAAAAGTCCCCTGACGCTTCCTTGACGCCGTTGATCATTGGGTGCTTAGAGAGCTCATAATACGTGTCGGCGTGGATGGATAATCCGGTACGGGACGGAACATTGTAGAGGATCATCGGCACGTGGACGCGGTCTGCCAGATATGTGAAGTGGCGAATCAGGCCGGCCTGCGTGGTTTTGTTATAATACGGAGTGACCTGAAGAAGTGCATCTGCGCCGACATCTTCAGCAAACAGCGAGAGCTGCAGCGAATAAGCCGTATCGTTGGAGCCGGTTCCCGCAATGACCGGGATTCGACCATTCACGACCTTGACGCAAAAACGGATGCATTCTTTGTGTTCTTCATCTGTTAAGGCAGCAGCCTCACCGGTTGTTCCGCAAATCGTAATACAATTGGTTCCCCCTGCGATTTGCAGCTCGATCAATTCCTCGAGCTTGGCATAATCGACCGAATAGTCATCGCGAAAAGGCGTTACAAGAGCAACGCTTGCTCCGGTAAATACTGGCTTTTTCATATTATCACCTGTTTATCCTTGCGGATAAACCTCCTTTTTTAAGAATAACAGGACTCATCCCCTGCTGCTGAGAAACGGTTTGAACGCTTATCGGGCGGTTCTCTTGACGACGTAGCCCTTTGCGCAAAGCAATTCAGCCATCAGGACACCGCCGCCGGCTGCACCGCGGAGTGTATTATGAGAAAGACAGACAAACTTGATGGTGTACTGCGAGTCTTCGCGCAGACGACCAATGGAGACGGCCATGCCGTTTTCGAGCATACGATCCAGGCCGGTCTGCGGTCTGTTTTCTTCTTCGAAATAGTGGAGGAACTGCTTCGGTGCGCTGGGCAGATTCAGGCGCTGTGCTTCGCCCTGATAGGAGCACCAGCGGGCTTTGATGGCGTCCAGGCCAGGGTTGTTCTGCAGCTTGACAAAAACAGCAGCCAAATGGCCGTCACTGACCGGAACGCGAATGCACTGTGTGGTGATCGGAACACGGTTGGAGGGGACGATCACGCCGTTTTCGATGGTACCCCAGATCTTTCCGGGCTCTTTTTCGCTTTTTTCTTCTTCGCCGCCGATAAACGGAATCACGTTATCGACCATTTCCGGCCATGTATTGAAATTCTTTCCGGCGCCGGAAATTGCCTGGTAGGTGCAGGCCAGAGCACGTTCAACGCCCAGATCCAGCAGCGGATGAATGGCGGGCACATAGCTTTGCAGAGAACAATTCGATTTGACGGCAATGAAGCCGGTGGAGGTACCCAGACGTTTTCTCTGTGCGTGAATAATTTCGGCGTGCTCCGCATTGATTTCAGGAACAATCATCGGGACATCCGGCGTGAAACGGTTGGCCGAGTTGTTGGACATGACCGGGCAGCCGAGCTTGGCATACGCTTCTTCCAGCGCTTTGATTTCGTCCTTCTGCATATCGACGGCGCAGAAGACAAAATCGACGGAGGATGCGATTTCTTCCATATCGGCGATGGCGTCCCGAACGATAAGATCCGCGAACGCTTCGGGCATGGGTGTATTCAGCAGCCAGCGCTTACCGGCGGCTTCGCGATAGGTTTTCCCAGCGGAACGCGCACTTGCAGCCAGCGTGGTCACTTCAAACCACGGGTGTCCGTCCAGCAGTGTTGCAAAGCGCTGACCGACCATTCCGGTTGCACCGATAATACCAACTTTGTATTTGTCCATTCAAAAAACATCCCTTCGTTGCCAGTGTTCTCACCGGCAGATGATCTGATTTGGATTCAAGCTGATCAAAACAGCTTTCCTCTGTACTCTGTCAAATGTAAAATCTCGGGAAACGGCTTTTCTGCCTTGAAATGCTGCCGAATATCGTGTATAATATAGATTGATTCGCAGGGGATTCGACAGAATCTGCCGTTGCTTTCCAGATTACTTTATATTATAACAAACTGCTTTACTACTGTCAACCGCTGTCCTTCGGAACAGCCGAAAAAAATCGCGATTGACTGTATTTTTACGGAGGTACTATCGTGACGCGACATCACAAAACGTACAGGGTATCCGCTTTCCTTCTGATCTTAGTCTGTCTCTGTATGCTGGCACCCGCCGTCTTAGCGGACCCGGCAGACGAAACGGATTATTCAACCTATATGGTTCGAACTGGCCTGTCATATGGCTCCAGCTCCCTGACCGCAGCCAACTTCCAAGTGGCATCCGGAACCGGAACGGGCTTTGACGCCGGTTATTTCGGAGATGATCGGCAATTTGTCCCGCTCTATACGATTGCCGGAGAAACGGAAATCACGGTGATCAGGAGCCGGAACTATAGCCTTGTTTCTGCTTCCTATGTGTCAGAAGGCTCGGATGCGACAAACGTCGTGGGCGGATATCATATTGAACTGGGCGTCTCTTTCGACGATCAGTCGGCGCTGGATCGCGCCGTGTCGGACGTTTATGCGGCAACCAACTACTTTTCGTACCCCGCATATACCGCCAACGGTTATCGCGTCCGAATCGGCCGGTATCTCTCGGAATCGAGTGCCGCGGAGGATTTGCCTGTGATTACGGAGCGCCTTGCTGCACTGTACCCGGATGCACAGCTGAAAATCGTGGGGATGGGAACAAACGCTTACACGGTTTTGCGAACCGGCACCCGACATATCCTCTACGAGTTTGACGGCGCATCCAGGCAGCTCGGCATTCAGGCCATCGGCGGAGACCATCCGGAAACGTGGCACAAGGGCTACAAATACTACGGCGGCTTTGATTTTGGCAACACCAGTGCGACGTCCATGGCCGTGATCAGCGTGGCAACGCTGACGGATTATGTCAAGGGCGTCACGCCGTATGAATTGAACACCAACTGGCCGGAGGAATCCCTGAAGGCTCATGCGCTGTGCGCACAGACGTTTGCCATCACCAACCGAAACCGCCACGCAAGCTATGGCTTCGATGTCTGTACGGGACAGCACTGCCAGGTTTATCGTGGCACCACTTCCCTGACGCAGAAGATCAGTCAATGTGTCGATGCAGTGTCCGGGCAGATTATTACATACAACGGGAAACCGATTGATGCGGTCTACCATTCCTCCAACGGCGGCTGGACGGAAAATTCCGAAAACGTCTGGGTCGCACAGGTCCCCTATCTGAGAAGCGTGCCGGATACCTTCGAAACGCTGTCGTATGAAAATAACGGCTTGTGGGAAACCAGCATTACAAGCGCTCAGTTGACAGCCAAGCTCAACGCCAATGGCCATGCGATTGGCAAGGTGACCAGCGTCTCGATTGCAAAATTAACAGAGGCCGGGAGCGTATACAGTCTGGCCATTTCGGACGGAACCAAGACAGTGACGCTTAGCAAGGAAAATATGCGGATGGTGCTCGGCACATCTGTCCTGTTGAGCCAGAATTTCCGCGTAGTCAATGATGGGCAGATTTATCTGAATCAGGGAGATGCGTCGCTTTCTGACCTGTACGGATGCACGGTGATCAACGGCAACGGTCAGCTGACGACGCTTTCTTCCTCCGCTCCGACTGTTCTGACCGGCAGCGGTACGGAAACGCTGACGCCTGAAAACACGGATTCCTCGGTGTTCCATTTTTCCGGAAAAGGATGGGGGCACAGTCTCGGCCTGAGCCAGATCGGCTCCAGAGGAATGTCGTGGCAGGGCTGGACATACGATCAGATTATTCACTATTACTATACCGGCGTTCGCATTACCGGTCTGGATGACTGACCCGGCGGATTCGAACCGGCAAAATATCGGACAGATGCATTCCATCCCAGCTATTGCTATGGTATGCATCCCGAAAAAGAAATGAGATTCATTGGAATGAAAACAACCGATTTTTTTTATGATCTTCCGCAGGAACTGATTGCGCAGACGCCTTGCGCCAATCGGGGCGGCTCCAGAATGCTGCACCTCCCCCTCAACGGAGATCCGATTCAGCATACCATGTTCCGAAACCTCCCGGAATTTCTGAAGCCGGGAGACTGTCTGGTCATGAACGATTCGCGTGTTATGCCGGCCAGGCTGCTTGGTAAGCGTTCTGGTGGCGGTGCTGCGGAATTGCTTCTCCTGAAACCTCTCGGCGGAGACGACTGGGAGGTTCTGGCACGTCCGGGGCGAAAGCTGATGCCCGGTGCGATCGTTTCCTTCGGAGAGGCCATGTCGGCAGAAATCTGCTCCGTCGGAGAAAATGGCTTGCGCCACGTCCGGTTCCGTTATTCCGGCGACTGGAATCTTTTGCTGGAGGAATTGGGACGAACGCCGCTGCCGCCGTATATCAAGCAGGAATTATCTGACCGCGAGCGGTATCAGACGGTCTACTCGAAACACATGGGCTCAGCGGCTGCACCGACAGCGGGACTTCATTTTACGGAAAATATGCTGGATACGCTGCGCGCAAAAGGGGTTCACACGGAATTTGTAACGCTGCACGTGGGTCTGGGCACATTCCGTCCCGTGCAGGAAGAAACGATCGAAGCGCACAAAATGCATACGGAAACATTTTCCATTTCCGCCGAAACGGCGCAGCGCATCAATGATGCCAAGGCGGCTGGAGGTCGCGTGATTGCGATTGGTACCACATCCTGTCGCGTGCTGGAGTCTGTTGCCGATGAACAGGGGCAGCTCCGCGAAATGCACGGCGAGACCGATATTTTCATTTATCCGGGATACCGTTTCAAAATTCTTGACGGACTGTTTACCAACTTCCATTTGCCGGAAAGCACGCTGCTGATGCTGGTTTCGGCGTTGGCTGGCCGTGAACGGATTTTGAGTGCCTATCAGGAAGCGGTGCGCGAACGGTATCGGTTTTTCAGCTTTGGCGACGCGATGCTGATTCTGTAGCACTTCCCTATCCTTTTGGCTTGAAATCAGTTGGATGAAAGCGAAAGCGCTCAGAAGACAGACATGACCATATGAAAAAGACGACAACCATACGGTTGCCGTCTTTTTTTGTCGTTCCCCCGAAATCCGGGAGGAAGCCCGAAAGCACAGACTGGAAATGGCTCAGTCTGATCCGCTTTCCAACGGGATTCCCCGTAGCGCTGCATCACAGGAAGCGACCTGACGCTTCCTGTTTGCCTAAAGCATTGGGCTTGGATGTGCTGGTGTATTTTGAACGATGAAAAAATGCTGTTTTCAAGAGAAAAAACGGATTCACAAAAAGATCGTCGCCAGTCGGGAGTACATCCCGGCTGGCGACGGTTCCATGATTGGGTTCAAAAACGGAAGAAAGAATTATTCTTCGTAGAATTCGACTTTCTTCTTCAGCAGATCGTACTTCTTCTTCGCGTTATTCGCTGCTTTTTCGAACAGCTCGGTAGCGCGTTCCGGAGACTGCTGCATCAGGCGGCTATAACGGGCTTCACCCTTGATGAAGTCGATATAATCCGCGGTCGGCTCTTTGGAGTCGAGGGAGAACGGATTCTTCCCTTCCTTCTTGAGCGACGGGTTGAAGCGGAAGAGCTGCCAGTAGCCAGCTTCGACCGCACGTTTCATTTCGGACTGGCAATTGGTCATGCCGCCCTTGATGCTGTGCATTTCGCACGGTGCATAGCCGATGATGATGGACGGACCCGGATAGGCCTCTGCTTCTGCAATGGCTTTGATGGTCTGGTTCATATCGGCGCCCATAGCGATCTGAGCGACGTAGACGTAACCATAGCTCATGGCGATTGCAGCGAGATCCTTCTTGCCGATGGCCTTACCGGCTGCAGCAAACTGTGCGACCTGGCCAATCTGCGAAGCCTTGGAGGCCTGACCGCCAGTGTTGGAGTAAACCTCGGTATCGAAGACCATGATGTTGACATCTTCACCGGATGCAATGACATGATCCAGACCGCCGAAGCCGATATCGTAGGCCCAGCCGTCGCCGCCGAAAATCCAGATCGATTTCTTGGCGAGGTAATCTTTTTCGGCCAGAATCTCACGTGCAAGCGTGCAGGCATCGCACTTGCAGATTTTGCCGTTGGCCAGCCATTCAGCTTCATACGGGGTGCCGGAAAGATCGGTGGCGTCTTCCAGAGCGGCGATGTACGCTTCTGTGGCAGCCGTGTTGGCCTTGCCGTCATTGTACGTATCGAGCCATGCCTGTGCGGCGGCTTTCAGATCGGCTGCTGCATATTCAACAGCGAGCAGAGCTTCGGTCTTGCCCTTGAGCTTTTCGCGAAGCGTCTTCTGGCCGAGGTACATACCGAGACCGTGTTCTGCATTGTCTTCGAACAGAGAGTTCGCCCATGCAGGACCCTTCTTGCTGTCACGGTTCACCGTGTACGGTGTGGCCGGTGCGGAGCCGCCCCAGATCGAGGAACAACCGGTGGCGTTGGAGATATACATCCGTTCGCCGAAGAGCTGTGTGATCAGGCGGGCATAAGAGGTTTCAGCACAACCTGCGCAGGAGCCGGAGAACTCAAGCAGCGGCTGATTGAACTGGCTACCCTTGATGGTCTGCTCTGCAAACGGGAGATCCTTCTTGGAAACCTTGGCAACCGCGTAGTCGAACGAGGCCTGTTCTGCGGCCTGGCTCTCCTGCGGAACCATCTTCAAAGCCTTGGTCTTGGCCGGGCAGACATTGACGCAGAGGCCACAGCCCATGCAGTCCAGCGGGCTGATTGCAATGGCGAACTGATAGTTTTCGCAGCCCTTGCCGGTCATTTTCTTCATCTTCATGCCTTCCGGAGCGGCAGCAACTTCGTCAGCGTTCAGAGCGTAAGGACGCAGCGTTGCGTGCGGGCAGACATAGGAGCACTGGTTGCACTGAATGCAGTTTTCCGGCAGCCATTCCGGAACATCCACGGCTACGCCGCGTTTTTCGTAGGCAGCAGCACCCTGCGGGAAGGTGCCGTCCACATAATCTTCGAAGGCGGAAACCGGCAGCGAATCGCCGTCCATTTTGGAAACCGGAATCACGATATCCTTGACGAACTTGACCAGTTCCGGACGATCGCCCTTGACGCTGACCGGAGCGGTATCGTCTTCGGCGGTTTTCCAGGATTCCGGAACGTCAATCTTGACGATGGCGTCACGGCCTGCATCGATGGCCTTGTAGTTCATTTCAACAATGGCTTCGCCCTTCTTCAGGTAGGACTTCTTCGCCATGTATTTCATGTATTCGATGGCTTCATCGATCGGCATGATATCGGCGAGTGCGAAGAATGCAGACTGGAGCGTCGTATTCGTGCGCTTGCCCATGCCGATTTCGCGGGCTTTGTCAATGGCGTTGATGGTGTAGAATTTGATATCATTCTGCGCGATATAACGCTTGACGCTTGCCGGCAGATGCTTCTCGAGCTCTTCCATATTCCACTGGCAGTTCAGCAGGAACGTACCGCCCGGTTTGATTTCGTCAACAATGCGATAGCCCTTCAGCATATAGGAAGGAACGTGGCACGCGACGAAGTCGGCCTTGGTGATGTAATACGGAGATTTGATCGGCTGATCACCGAAACGCAGGTGCGAAATCGTGATACCGCCGGTTTTCTTGGAGTCATACTGGAAGTAGGCCTGGATGAATTTATCGGTATGGTCACCAATGATTTTGATCGAGTTCTTGTTGGCACCAACCGTACCGTCGCCGCCGAGACCCCAGAATTTGCAGCTGATGGTTCCCTTGGGTGCGGTGTCCGGTGCGGGTTTTTCTTCCAGAGACAGGCCGGTGACATCGTCAACGATGCCGAGGGTGAAGCGGTTCTTGGGTTCTGCTGCTTTCAGGTTTTCGTAGACAGCAAAGACGCTGGACGGCGGCGTATCCTTGGAGCCCAGACCGTAACGGCCGCCCACGACTTTGATATCGTTGATACCATGTGTGGCCAGTGCGGTCACGACGTCGAGGTAGAGCGGCTCGCCCAGAGAACCCGGTTCCTTGGTGCGATCCAGAACCGCGATTTTCTTTGCGGTGGACGGGATGGCTGCGATCAGCTTTTCGGCGCTGAACGGACGGTACAGGCGAACCTTGATCAGGCCGACCTTTTCACCGGCAGCGCACATATAGTCAATGACTTCTTCTGCAACGTCGCAGATCGAGCCCATTGCGATGATGACGCGATCAGCATCCGGGGCACCATAGTAGTTGAAGAGCTGGTAATCGGTGCCGAGTTTGGCGTTGACCTGTGCCATGTAATCTTCCACAATGGCCGGCAGAGCATCATAGTACTTGTTGCAGGCTTCTCTGTGCTGGAAGAAGATATCGCCGTTTTCGGCGGAGCCGCGGAGCACCGGATGTTCCGGATTCAGAGCATGAGAACGGAACTGTGCAACAGCGTCCTTGTCGATCATATCCTGGAGGTCGTTGTAATCCCAGACTTCGATTTTCTGAATTTCGTGCGATGTGCGGAAGCCATCGAAGAAGTTGATAAACGGAACGCGACCTTTGATTGCAGAAAGATGCGCAACTGCGCCAAGGTCCATAATTTCCTGCGGATTGGACTCAGCAAGCATTGCATAACCTGTCTGGCGGCACGCATAGACGTCAGAGTGATCACCAAAAATGTTCAACGCATGAGACGCAACACAACGTGCGGAAACGTGGATGACATTCGGAAGCAGTTCCCCGGCGATTTTGTACATATTCGGGATCATCAGCAGAAGCCCCTGAGAGGCTGTATAAGTGGTAGTCAGGGCACCGGCTGCCAGGCTGCCGTGTACGGCACCAGCAGCACCTGCTTCAGACTGCATCTCGATGACCTTGACTTTTTCACCGAAAATGTTCTTCAGCCCACCGGCAGACCAAGTGTCGGTCATTTCGGCCATGGGGCTGGACGGCGTAATCGGATAGATCGCAGCAACCTCTGTAAACGCATAACTGACGTGCGCAGCAGCGGTATTGCCATCCATCGATAACTTTTTTCTGGCCATTGTGTGTATTCCTCCTGTTTGTAAGATACCATACAGATTACCGGAAAAACCCGGAAGCGCAACAGTACGCCGGGGTCAATCTGTTCACGAACCCGGTATGCTGATACGCTTTTCTATATTATACAATTTTTTCGGCCGTTTGTAAACGGGGTACATGAAATAAATCATGGATTTTCAGGGGAAAATGTGGTATAATGATCTGGCAGGCGTGCGTGGATGCATTCCTGCCGTTGTTGGCACCGTTGCCAAAACGTGGTAGCGCCGCAATTTGTGGCAGGAAGGAATTTTGTAGCATGACGAGGTATGTAATTATCCTGTGCGACGGCATGGCCGATCGCCCGGTCGATATCCTGAATGGCCGGACGCCATTGGAAGCAGCAGATACACCCAATATGGACCGAATTGCAGCACGGGGGCAAGTGGGTCGTATTCGCACCTTGTATGAAGAACTGCCGAAGGGCAGTGATGTAGCAAACCTGTCGATTCTGGGCTATGACCCGCATCGATATTATACGGGGCGTTCCCCGATCGAAGCACTGGGACTTGGCATTCCGCTGAATGCGGATGATACGGTGTTTCGCATGAATCTGGTGACATTGTCGGAGGATGAGCCGTTTGCTCAGAAAACCATGCTCGATCACAGCTCCGATAAAATCACAACGGAAGAAGCGACCGAGCTGGTAGAAGCGCTGGCCGAACAGCTGGGCACAGAGGTGGAGCGTTTTTATACCGGTGTCAGCTACCGGCACATTTTCGTTCTGAACCATACGGCTTTTGACGGTACCCTGACGCCGCCGCACGATATTCTCGGCCAGACCATCGCATCCTACCTGCCGGCCGGTGGTCGGAGCGAGGCTTTCATCCGTATGATGGAGCGGAGCTATGAAATCCTGTCCGCGCATCCGGTGAACCGTTCGCGTGTGGCACGGGGACTTCGGCCTGCGAATTGCCTGTGGCTGTGGGGAGACGGAAAAAAACCGGCCTATGAATCCTTCCGGGAAAAAACAGGCATCGAACGCGCCAGAATGATCACGGCCGTTCCGCTGCTGGAGGGGCTGGCTGTCGGGATGGGCTTGGAGCATCCGAAAATTCCGGGCGCAACCGGCGAATACGATACCAACTATGCCGGGAAGGCCGCCTCTGCCATCGAAGCGCTCCAAAACGGCTATGCGTTTGTCTTTATCCATATTGAAGCGCCGGACGAATGTGGGCACGATGGCGACGCTCTTTTGAAACAAAAATCTATTGAACAGATCGACCGGCACATTGTCGGCCCGGTGTATGATGCGCTGGAGTCTCTCGGTGAACCTTACCGCCTCGTGATTACGCCGGATCATGCAACGCCAGTGTCTGTTCGGACGCACACCTCGGAGATGATTCCGTTTTTGCTCTGCGACAGCCGGAAGCATACGGCGGGTGCCTGCTTTACGGAAAAGAGCGCGCAGACAGCGGAGCTGGTGATTGATGATGGATACACCCTGCTGGGACGGCTGATGCAGGAATCGGCTGATTAAATTCATTGTTTTTTTGAACAGGCATGATTTGCGTCATGCCTGTTCTGTCATATCAACCGGGAGGAGGAAAATTGAGCCGAGCGGCGAACGGCGGCTAACGTGGTGGATGCAGCGAGCGTTGCATCCTGTTTGATGTAAAAAAACGATACTTTGATGCACGGAGACTCTTTACAGCCATGAAGGCTTGTGTTATAATATATGGGTAGGATTTTCAGTATGGCAGTAGGGATTCGGACGAGTGCGACTTGTTTCGAATCCGGACGCAGCAACAACTCTCAGAACGGAAGGATGGTTTGAATGATGCACATTTCTGATCATTTCGGTTTGCGGTTGATCCAATGACGAAGGCGGATGATTTCGCCTATTTCAAGGATGTTCCCGCACCGTTTTTTTATAAACGGTTATTACAAACCGAAGGATGATGCGATATGTTGATTAAAATTAGCCTGTTGATTCTCTTTTGCATAGTCATGGTTGCGATTGGTCTTGCAACGCGTCGGCGCTCTCAGGGCGTTGACGATTTCGTACTGGGCGGACGTTCTGTTGGTCCGTGGCTGACGGCGTTTGCCTATGGGACGAGTTATTTTTCGGCTGTGGTTTTCATTGGCTATGCCGGACAGTTCGGATGGAAATACGGCCTTGCCTCCACCTGGATTGGCATCGGCAACGCTTTGATCGGTTCCCTGCTGGCCTGGGTTGTCCTTGGACGGAGAACGCGGCTGATGTCCAAGCACCTGTCGGCCTCCACGATGCCGGAGTTTTTTGGAAAACGGTATGATAGCCGCGGCCTGAAAATCGCAAGCTCGGCCATTATCTTCATTTTCATGATTCCCTATACCGCGTCTGTCTATACGGGTCTTTCCCGCCTTTTCTCCATGGCCTTTCACATTGACTACATCTACTGTATGATGATGATGGCCGTTCTGACAGCTGTGTATGTCATCCTGGGCGGCTACGTGGCAACCGCTCTGAACGATTTCATTCAGGGCATCATTATGCTGGTCGGCATCGTCGCGGTCATTGTGTCGGTACTATCCGGGCATGGCGGCTTTTCCAGTGCTGTTCAGTCGCTGTCTGAAGTCACGGCCGACGGCGGCGGCTTTACGGCTTTGTTTGGCCCCGCCCCGCTCTCCCTGCTGGGTGTTGTGATTCTGACGTCGCTCGGCACCTGGGGTCTTCCGCAAATGGTTCACAAGTTTTATTCGATCAAATCCGATGCGGCCATTCGAAAAGGCACGGTGATTTCAACGATATTCGCCATGATTGTCGCCGGTGGTTCGTATTTTCTGGGCGGCTTCGGCAGATTGTATGCCGACTACGAGGGTGTGGTTGTAGACGGCGTGGTGAAGTATGACAACATCGTACCGACGATGCTCTCCGGGCTCTCCGACATCATGATCGGGATTGTCGTGGTTCTGGTCTTGAGCGCATCCATGTCCACGCTCTCCAGTCTGGTTCTGACCTCCAGCTCATCGCTGACGATTGACCTCATTGACGGAACCCTCGTCAAGAATATGTCGGAGCGCATGAAGGTGCGCTGCATCCGAATTCTGATCGCGGTTTTTGTCCTGATTTCCGTCCTGATCGCTTTGGATCCGCCGACCTTTATTGCGCAGCTCATGGGGATTTCCTGGGGCGCCCTTGCCGGTTCGTTCCTGGCGCCGTTCCTCTATGGTCTCTTCTCTAAAAAAGTGACGCGTGCAGCGGTCTGGGCTTCTTTTATTACAGGAGTTGGCCTGACGGTTTCCGCACTGCTGGTGAACTTCTGTGGCTTGGCCTCCTCTGAATTCATGCAGTTTGTCTGCAATCCGATCAACGCCGGTGCCATTGCCATGCTCGTCGGTTTGATTGTGGTGCCGCTGGTCAGCCTGTGGACGCCCAAGCTGTCGGAAGACACCGTTGCATTTTGCTTTGACGCTTATCAGAAGTAATTTTTACGTTCAAAAAAACAATCGAATGACCGGAATACCCGGCCGGAAAGGAACGGACAATCATGCAGAAAATGTTTCAGCCTCAGATTGAAACAATGAAGCGTGAAGAGCTTCAAGAACTTCAATTGGCAAAACTGAAAAAGCAGGTGGCACACGCCTATAACGATGTGCCGCATTATAAAAAGCTGCTGGATGAACGCGGTGTTCGCCCGGAGCATATTCGCACGTTGAAGGATGTTTCCCTCCTCCCGCTGACGACCAAGGAGGATTTGCGTCAGACCTATCCGTTTGGAATGTTCGGGGTTCCTCAGAAAGAGGTTGTGCGGATTCACGCTTCTTCCGGCACGACGGGGAAACCGACCGTTGTCGGCTTTACCAAGTCGGATCTGGATGTTTGGAGCGACTGCGTAGCGCGTCTCTGTACGGCTGCGGGTGTAACGGACGAAGACATTGCACAGATTTCGTTTGGATACGGCCTGTTCACAGGCGCACTCGGTCTGCATATGGGGCTGGAAAAGCTGGGGGTATCGGTGGTTCCGATTTCCAGCGGCAATACAGACAAGCAGCTGATGCTGATGGAGGATTTCGGGACAACGGTTTTGATTGCAACGCCGTCCTATGCGCTGTATCTGGGTGAGATGATTCGTGAGCGCGGCCTGGCGGATCGGATGAAGCTGCGAATTGGTCTGCTGGGCAGCGAAGGGTGTACACCGGAGATGCGTGCCCAGATTGAGAAAAACATGAACCTGTTCGCCACGGACAATTACGGGCTCAGTGAGTGCGGCGGCCCGGGGATGAGCGGTGAATGCTATCTGAGAAATGGCCTCCACATCGCGGAAGACCATTTCCTCTGTGAGATCATTGATTCCAACACCTTAGAGCCCAAAGCAGAGGGCGAACAGGGCGAGCTGGTCGTGACCTGTCTCTCCAAGCAGTGTCTCCCGGTTTTGCGGTATCGCACCAAAGATATTACCTCCATCGACTATTCACCGTGTCCGTGCGGCCGCACCTTTGCCAGAATGGCCAAGGTCACCGATCGAGCCGATGATATGCTGATCATCAAGGGCGTCAACGTATTCCCCTCTCAGATTGAAAGCGTCCTGATCGGCATGGAGGGAATTGGACCGCATTATCAGCTGGTGCTGCGCCGCAAAAACTTCATGGATAATCTGGAAGTGAAGGTCGAGCTGATTGATTCGTCCTTGTTGGAGCGCTTTGCGGAGCTGGAAGGGCTGCAAAAGCGCATTCATGATCGCCTGAAATCGGTTCTCGGTCTGGAATGCCGCGTTTCGCTGGTCGAACCGGGCACGCTGGAGCGATTCCAGGGAAAAGCAAAACGAGTTTTGGATCTCAGAAAAGAATCTGGAGAACAATAAAATTACCCGGAAAGGTACGGTAAACCAAATGAATTTATCCGAAAAAAAGCTGTTGCTGGGAAATGCTGCAGTTGCTCGCGGACTTTATGAATCCGGCTGTGGGTTTGTTTCGAGTTATCCGGGCACACCAAGCACGGAAATCTCGGAAGAAGCTGCCAAATATGATGAGATTTATGCAGAGTGGGCACCGAACGAAAAGGTCGCATTGGAGGCCGCTTTCGGCGCTTCACTGGCCGGCGTCAGAAGCTTTGCGGCGATGAAGCATGTCGGTATGAACGTGGCAGCGGACCCCCTTTTTACAATGGCCTATACCGGTGTCAATGCCGGGTTGATCGTTGCGGTTGCCGACGATATGGGGATGCATTCCTCGCAGAACGAACAGGACAGCCGCCATTACGCCGCCTCGGCCAAGGTGCCCATGCTGGAACCGGCAGACTCGTCGGAATGTCTGGCATATGTCCGCGCTGCTTATGAAATCAGCGAACAGTTTGATACACCGGTCATGCTGAGACTTTCCACGCGGATTGCACATTCCCGCTCTCTGGTTGAAACGCATCCCCGTGAAGAACAGCAGCGCCGTCCATACGAAAAGAATCCGCAGAAGTATGTCATGATGCCCGCCAACGCAAGAGGCCGCCATGTCTTTGTCGAAGAACGCATGGACGCTTTGGCAGAAATGGCAGAATCCTCTTCACTGAACCAGGTGATCCCCGGCTCGACGAAAATCGGCGTCATTGCATCCGGCATCGCCTTCTGCTATGCACGGGAAGCCTTCGGCGACGATGCATCCTACCTCAAATTGGGCATGATTCACCCTCTGCCGGAAAAAATGATTCGCGATTTTGCTGCTTCGGTCGATCGTCTGATTGTCATTGAAGAGCTGGACGATGTCTTTGAAACACAGATTCGCAAGCTGGGCATTGCCTGCGAAGGAAAAGCGCTGTTCTCGAAAATCGGCGAATACAGCGCCGAAGCGATTCGCAAGGCTGTGTATGGCGAACAGACGGAAGGATACCATTTGGAGAGCGCCGTGCCCGGACGTCCGCCGGTTCTGTGCCCCGGGTGCCCGCACCGCGGAGTGTTTTATGTCCTTTCGAAGCTGAAAGTCATGGTGTCGGGCGACATCGGCTGCTATACACTGGGTGCTCTGCCGCCGCTGGCTGCATTGGACACAACGCTTTGCATGGGTGCATCGATCTCCGGACTGCACGGCTTCGTCAAAGCGTCTGGTGGACAGGCTGCGAAGAACAGTGTTGCCGTGATTGGCGACTCTACCTTCATTCATTCCGGCATTACAGGGCTGATCAATATCGTCTACAACCAGAGCAATGCAACGGTCATGATTCTGGACAATTCCATTACCGGTATGACGGGGCATCAGCAGAATCCGTGTACCGGTTTGACCCTGAAAAACACACCGGCCTATGCAGTCGATCTGGAAGCTTTGTGCCATGCCGTGGGCGTTCAGCGCGTATCGGTCGTTGACCCGTTTGATATCGAACAGTTAGAGACGGTTGTCAAGACGGAATTGGCAGCCGATGAACCGAGCGTCATCATTGTCCGCCGTCCGTGCGCGCTCCTGAAAAAGGTTCAGCACCATGAGCCGCTCCACATTGATGCGGAGCGCTGCCGTCGATGCAAGGCGTGCATGAAAATTGGTTGTCCGGCCATTTCGTTTGACGCTGAAAAGGGCGCAACCATTGATTTCTCTCTCTGCACAGGCTGCGGTCTTTGCGAAAAGCTCTGCAAATTCGGTGCGATTGAGGGCGTTGAAGAAAGGAAGGACAGATAAGATGAGCAATATTTTGATTGTTGGCGTTGGCGGACAGGGTTCCCTGCTGGCAAGTCGAATTCTGGGCGCATTTTATGTCGGCCGTGGCCTTGACGTGAAGCTGAGCGAGGTGCATGGCATGAGTCAGCGCGGCGGCAGCGTTGTGACCTATGTTCGGGCAGCGCAGCGGGTAGACTCCCCGATCATCTCTGCACATACAGCGGATATGATTCTGTCCTTTGAGGCGCTGGAAACGGCGCGGTATTTGGATTATCTGAAACCAAACGGTACAATTGTCACCAGTACGCAGGAAATCGACCCGATGCCGGTCATTACCGGTGCCGTCAAATATCCCAAAGATATTCTCCAACAGCTTTCTGATGCAGGCGTTCATGTTGTTGGCGTGGATGCCTTGGATCTGGCCGTGCAGGCTGGCTCTGCAAAGACGGCCAATGTCGTCATGATTGGAGCTGCATCCAATATTCTGGGCGGAGAAGAATCGGAATGGCTGTCCGTTTTGAGCGAATGTGTGCCGGCAAAATTCCTTGAGATGAATCAGAACGCATTCCGGATTGGTCGAACCGTCCGTACAGCCCAGTAATCTGATGGTGAGGATTTACCGGATTTCTGCAATCCGGTAAATAGAAGAAAGGAAGATTTTTTTGATTTGGGATCAGAATGAACAACTCCCCCGCGCCGAAATGCGCGAGCTGCAGGGCAAGCGCCTGCATGATACAGTGGCGCGGGTTTACCAGTCGGTTGAACCCTATCGGAAAAGAATGGAAGAGGCCGGCGTCACACCGGACGATATCCAGACACTGGACGATTTGAAAAAGCTGCCCTTTACCTATAAGCAGGATTTGCGCGATCATTATCCCTTCGGCCTGTTTGCGGTGCCGATGGACGACGTGGTTCGTGTTCATGCCTCATCCGGCACGACGGGCAAACAGACGGTTGTCGGCTACACGCGGAATGACCTGAACACCTGGGGCAACGTCATGGCGCGTACCTTTACGGCAGGCGGTGTCACCCGGAAAGATATCGGACATATTTCGTATGGGTACGGCCTGTTTACCGGCGGTTTGGGCGCACACGGCGGCAGTGAAGCCATCGGCTGTGCAACCGTTCCGGTTTCTACGGGCAATACCAGCCGACAAATTCAGATCCTGCGCGATTTCGGCTGTACATTCATCTGCTGCACCCCCTCTTATGCACTGTATATTGCTGAAACGCTGGAAGAAATGGGCGTCGATCCGGCATCGCTGCCGCTGCGCGTCGGCTTTTTCGGAGCGGAACCCTGGACGGAGAATATGCGCCGTGAAATCGAGAATCGCCTCAAGATTACGACTCGCGATATTTATGGTCTGTCTGAGGTCATTGGACCGGGTGTGGCCTTTGAATGCGAATGCCAGTGCGGCCTTCACGTCAATGAAGATCACTTCATTCCCGAAATCATTGACCCGGAAACCGGCGAAGTTTTGCCGGACGGCGTAGCAGGTGAGCTGGTCTTTACCTGCATTACCAAGGAAGCGCTGCCGCTGATCCGGTACCGTACACACGATGTATCGCGGTTGATCAAAGAGCCCTGCGCCTGCGGACGCACATTGATTCGCATGGAGAAGCCGGCAGGTCGAACTGACGATATGCTGATCATTCGCGGCGTGAATGTCTTCCCGTCCCAGATTGAATCGGTTCTTCTGGAGTATGCTGATGCAGCCCCCTATTATTTGCTGGTGGTCGACCGCGTCGGCAATCTGGACACGTTAGAGGTTCAGGTGGAATTGACAGAGGAAGCATTCTCGGATCAGGTACGCGATCTGGAAAAGCTGAGCAAGGACATCCGTCGCAGCATTGAATCGACGTTGGGAATCGCTGTGCGCATCAAGTTGGTTGAACCGCGTACACTGCCCCGCGTGGAAGGAAAGGCAAAGCATATTCAGGATAAACGCACCATATAAGTAGCCACTCAAAATATTATATAGGAGGAATTGAGACTATGTTGATCGATCAAATTTCCATCTTTGTCGCGAACCAGCCGGGGCGGCTGACGGAAATCACCTCCATGCTTGCAGATGCAGGGATTGATATCCGCGCCCTTTCATTGGCAGACACAACCGATTTCGGCATTTTGCGCCTGATTGTCAATGATCCGGTTGCAGCGGAAGAAACGCTCAAGCAGCACGGGCTGACCGTCAGGAAAACAAAAGTCATTGCAGCCAAGCTGGATGATGAACCGGGTGCTCTGCATCGCGTTCTGAAAATCCTCAAGGAGCGTGGCATCTCTGTCGAGTACGCGTATGCGTTCATCACGAGAAAGAATGACGATGCCTGCGTGATTCTTCGCGTTGAAGAAAATGACAAAGCCGTTCAGGTCCTTTCGGACAACGGCATCAATCTCTTGGAAGCGGAGCAGATTTATAAAATATGAGCTGTCAGAATGGATTATCGGCAGAATTGCTCGAATCCCTTGTGAAACAGACGGAGGCGGATATCGCCCCCGTCTTTTCACGCATCGATGCAATTGCCAGTGTGAATACAGAACGCGTGATGAATGCATTCGCCAATCATCGCGTCTCAGAAGCGCATTTTATGGCGACCACCGGGTATGGGTATGACGACAACGGCCGTATGACGCTGGATGCGGTTTTTGCCGAAGCACTTTGCGCGCCGGCTGCATTGGTGCGTCCGCATTTCATGAATGGCACACATGCCATTGCCTGCGCCCTGTACGGCGTACTGCGCGCTGGTGACACCCTGCTCTGCGCGACAGGGCTGCCCTATGATACGCTGCGGCCGGTTCTTTTTGATCAGGGGGGTGGCTCTCTGAAGGACTACGGCGTTCAGACGGCGGTGACGGAATTCTGCGAGTCGGATGATTCGTATGATCCAATTCGTCACGCGGAACGCCTGGAAAAGGACTGTCAGGAGCTGCATCCGCGGGCAGCGCTCTTGCAGCGCTCAAGAGGCTATTCTCTCCGGCCGGCGCTGTCGGTCGATGCATTGGAAACACTGGCTGCACGAATTAAACGCGTGTCGCCGGAGACGATCGTGATTCTGGACAACTGCTACGGCGAATTCACGGAGTCCAAGGAGCCGGATACGTTCGGAAATTTTGATTTGATCTGCGGATCCCTAATCAAAAACCCGGGCGGCGGCTTGGCTCCGACGGGCGGATATGTGGCCGGAAAAGCCGAATGGGTGGAATGTGCGGCCTGCCGTCTGGGGGTTCCCGGAATCGGCAGTGAAACCGGCTCGAATCCGGATGGCTACAGGCTGTATTATCAGGGTTTGTTTCTGGCACCGCATACCGTGGCACAGGCGCTGAAAACGGCGGTGTTTGCCGCTCGTCTCTTTGAGCTCTGCGGCTACACGACCTCCCCGGCGTATGATGCTCCGCGTTCGGACATCATTCAGGCCATTACGTTTGGTGCGCCGGAACCGATGCTGCAGATGATGCGCGGCATTCAGGCGGGTGCGCCGATTGACAGCTATGTGACGCCGGAACCGTGGGCGATGCCCGGCTATGCAGATTCTGTGGTCATGGCTGCGGGTGCATTTATCCAGGGCGCATCGATTGAGCTGAGTGCAGACGGCCCCTATAAAGCACCTTATACGGCTTTTTTGCAGGGTGGCTTGACTTATGAGTCCGGCCGATTGGGGATTTTGCGCGCACTGCGTGAAATCTGCCAACAGAAAACAGACGCGACCGGCGCCTGACGGATATGACAAAAAGAGCAGGAGACGATTGAGCCATTCAGTCATCCCCTGCTCTTTTGTATGTGACCGATTCACAGTCAGACGTCTTCCGAATGCAGACCTTTCAGCCGCGCCTCTGTATATACGATCGAACCACTCTCCCCTTTCCCTTTTTTGGTACGATGCTTCCAACTGAAAAGGTTGCGTGCAGGAAGTCGTTTTCTGCGGAGGTTCCAAAAAATCAGGCTTGACAGTCGAAACTGTCAAGCCTGATTTCATCGGTAAATGCTCTTGATTTCCGTTTTCTCCTGGTCGGTGACCAGACGGACGATGTCATGGCAGAACAAATCGTACCGTTTGCAAAAGTAAAAGCAGTTCAGAATGGAAAAAACAGCGGCAATCGGCGTCAAAACTGCCATCCATCGCAAGAATGAATGCGGTATGGAGCAACGCAGGATGGTTGACACGAGCCAGATCAGAGGATATTGAAGTGTTTGCAGTGCCAGATGAATCATAGTGACGACGAACGCAGCACGATTCAGCATGGGAAGCAGAGCGGCATTGACAACGGTTGAGACAATTAAAAGAACAGCAAAGATTGCAAATACGCTTTCAAATGTCACGGGTTCACCGGCCAACGGCGCGAATACAGCCTGCCATGTGTCCGGATCCGTCAGCTGATTCAGCATGATCGCCAGATAGGCGATGAAAAAGCCGATCAGATAAGCAAACTGATAAATCCGCAACCAGATGGAGTTCAGGCGATAAACATTCAATTTTTCCAGATTATTCGAATTCATGATCGACCACCTGTGTTTTTCTGCATTGCTTTCTCAAAGCAATTATTCGACAGGATATGCAATGGTTGTCATCAGGCCGAGTTCCGGCTGAGAGGTCATCAGTCGGCTGTACTGCACAACGACAGGAACATTGCTCTCCACCAGAATTGCATAAGGGACATCCCGCGGAACGGTTGCGCCCGCCGCTGTTTTCAGCTGATCCATACGGATATGATGCGTATGTCTGGCGGCGCAGGAGGCGCAGAATCCGTCCATTGCGTCACGGTCTTCAAAGAAGAGCGTCATATGGATTTCCGCGTCCTGATCGGAGGTGTTCAGCACGCAGACCGATTCGTGGCTGACAAAATATCCGTTGGAATGCGAATCCCAGTAACCGTCACCGATTAACCATGTTGTTTTGCCGTATGTCATGTCAAAAAACCTTCTTTCTGCAAAATCCTCAGTTACGCTTCGACGTAACTTCTGCTTCATAGCGTTTCGTTTCATCCAGCCATGCGCGGCCGACGGATTTGCCTGTCTTTTCGCACAGATAATCCCAGACAATCCCCCACGGCAGGCTCTTCAGTTCTTCTGTCAGCGCCAGAACCGAGGTGTGATCTTCGTTCTGCTCGGCGGTCTTCAGCAGCTGCACCGGTTCCAGATAAGCGCGCAGAAGCGCTTTGCGGGCGTTCCGGGCACCGATTGTCCATGCCGCAATCCGGTTGATGGAGGCGTCAAAATAGTCCAGTCCGATATGGACACGGTTTTCAATCCCATTGCGGACGATTTCGTGCATAATGGCCATCAGTTCATCGTCCATGATGACGACATGGTCACTGTCCCAGCGAACCGGACGCGAGACGTGCAGCATCAGTTCGGGCAGGAAGAGCAGCATTGCAGAAATCTTGTTGGAAACCAGCTCGGTGGGATGGAAATGGCCGGTATCGAGTGTTGCCATCATTTGGCGGGTTGCGCAGTATCCGGTATAAAATTCGTGGCTGCCGACGACGTAGCTTTCGCTGCCGATGCCGAACAGTTTGCTTTCCAGCGTATCGCGGTTCCACTCCGGATTGATTTCGAGCGAAAAGATATCATCGAGCGATTCGAGCAGACGCTGTCTGGGCGCTACGCAATCGACGGGAACTTCCTTGCAGCCGTCGTGAATCCACAAATTCGTGATGCAGGTCTTTCCAGTCTGCTTGCCAAAGGCTTCGCCGATGCGGCGGCATTGCTTGGCGTGCTGCACCCAAAATGCGCGGATGGACGGATCTGCGCTGGACAGCGAGAAGTTGCCGGAAAGCGGATGTGAAAAGAACGTCTCGTTGAAGTCCAGACCGATCTTCTGTGCATTCGCCCAATCGATCCAACGGGTAAAATGCTCGGGGCCGATCTGGTCACGCGGAACGGCGCAGTCGGTATCCAGATAGGTTGCGTGGAGCGAGACTTTGGTTTCACCGGGCATGAAGGACAGGACTTTTTCGATATCCTGACGCAGCTCCTGAGCGGTTCTGGCTTTTCCGGGATAGTTGCCGGTGGCCTGAATACCGCCGGTCAAAGCGCCGGTTGGATTTTCAAAGCCCGAGACATCATCTCCCTGCCAGCAGTGCAGCGAAATGGGAATCGAAAGCGCCTTTTCGATGGCAGCATCCGTATCGACACCGTATGCTGCATATTGTTCCTTTGCGAGGGAATAGGATTGCATAAGATCCATGAGTAGAACCTCCAATTGATTATTGAATATAGTTTAGGAAACGAGCATAGGCATCGTCCCATTCAGAGCGATTCGAAACCGTGTAGTCCTGAATGTCGAAGGAGTCGGCGACAAGAGAGCGAGCCTGCCAGACATCGGATACTTCACCGGTTGCAATGAGCTGTGCGCAGATATTGCCGATGGCCGTGGCCTCGACCGGTCCGGCCATGACGCGGCGACCAGTGGCGCGGGCGGTATAATCCATCAGCAAACGATCTTTACAGCCGCCGCCGACAATCCGGATGACCGGGAGTGAATAGTCCAGCATGGATTCAAGCTGCTCAACGGCATAGCGATACTTCATGGCCAGACTTTCCAAAATGCAGCGGAAGATTTCTCCACGGGTTTCCGGTACAGTTTGTCCGGTTGCGCGGCAGAACGATTGAATCTTTTCAATCATGTGCCCTTTTTCAAAGAAACAGTCGTTGTCGGGATCAATGAAACGGACAAGACTCGGTGCTGCGGCAATTTCGGCATCCAGTTCAGCATACGGAATGGCGCCGTGCATCTTTTCCAATTCGCGCTTGACTTCCTGATAAATCCAGAGCCCCATGATATTTTTCAGGAACCGAATGGTGCCGCCAAAGCCGCCTTCATTGGTATATTCAATCGCGTAGGCTGAATCATCCGTTCTGGGTGCATCCAGCTCAACGCCGAGCAGGCTCCAGGTTCCGCAGGAAATGTAGGCACAGCGTTCGTTCTGCTCCATTGGAATGGCGAGAACGGCACTGCCGGTATCGTGGCCGCAAACCGAAGCGACCGGAACCTTCATGCCGGTTTCGTTCTGGATGGCATCGGTGGTGGTTCCAAGCATCTGTCCGGGGCGAATGACCGGAAGGAAAATATCAGTTGGCAGATTCAGGCGATGCAGCAGCTCGGTATCCCATGTCTGCGTCCGAACATCCAACAGCTGTGTCGTGGAGGCCATGGAATATTCGGCGGATTTGACGCCTGTCAGCATGAAGTTCAACAGATCCGGCATCAGCAGCAGACTCTTTGCGGAATGCAACAGATCAGGATACCGATGCTGAATGGCATAGAGCTGGAAGATGGTGTTGAATTTCATGAACTGAATGCCGGTTCTTTCGTACAATTCCCTCTTGGGAATCACAGAGTAAACGGCCTCCATGGCACCGTCTGTCAGGCTGTCCCGGTAATAGAACGGGTTGCCAAGCGGTTTGTCATAGGCATCGAGCAATGCAAAGTCGACGCCCCAGGTATCGACGCCCATCGAGGCAATCTCGGTCATTCCGTCACGGCGCAGCTGAATCAGGCCATTTTTCATTTCAGAAAAAAGGCGCAGAAGATCCCAATAATAGTGGCCGAAAGCGAGAACCGGTTCATTGACAAAACGGTGAATTTCGCGGATGGAGAGCTTTTGACCATCGAAATCAGCCAAAATACCGCGACCGCTGGAAGCACCGAAGTCAAAGGTCAGGAAATGTTGATTCATATTGTTTCTGATTGCCGCCTTTCATAAAAATCATTGGAGCCGATCAAACGGCTGTATTTCCGGAAGAAAAAACCTGTTGACGGTAACGCTCGACTTCCCAATTGCGAATAAAATTGGTGAGGTCGTTCGACATCATCTGGACGCCGCCGAAATTGCGGGCATAAACGGTGATTTTCAGGGCATCCAGGAAAAGCGCCCGATAGGTTTCTGCATCGCGCTGCGTGGCGGCGCAAGCGAAAGCGCCAACCCCGCGAATGACGATGATTTTCGGCAGATATCCGGCAGTCTCCCGGAACGCGCAGATGGCATCTTCAAGCAGGTGCTGCTGTTCGGTGCGATCGGGAGAATGATTCACGCAGCAGAATGCGTGACCGAGATAGACGATGTGATCAGGTGTGAGCGAACAGGATTCGACGGTTTGCCAACCATCCGATTGGTGGCGCAATGTGGCGTTGGTAAAGAAACAGGTCGAACGCTCCGCGCCGACAACGGCCTGAACCATGGATTCCAGCTCTGCAACCGGTTCGGAGGCGTCGGAATCCTCCGCGAGCTGAGGCATTTGCGTGACGCCAAAACGGATTTGTTCGCAGGTGTGCTCAATGAGAGCGATCATGTCCGCTTTCGTTTCGGCGGCAAAGAAGACACCGTGATTCTGCAAAAGCAGCACCGAGGGGAAAATGCCGCGACGCTGAGCGACATGATTCAGCTTTTTCCTGGCAGCAATGGCCAGCGTATAGCCGGGCTTGGTTGCGTCCAGCCAGACACCCTCCTCGCCCAAATAACAGAAAGCGGCACCCTCACCATCGCGGGCACAGGTGAGCCCGTTCAGCATGGACGGATGCAAATGGACAACGAACTTTTGCGGAAAGAGCGCGTGCAGCAGAGCTTCCACGCTGGGACGGCCGTTTTCGCCCGGAAGGCGTGCGGCCAGCATATCGGCAAGAACCTCCGCCTCGGCGGTCTGCTCGTCTGCAGGATACGCTTTCTCGGTAATGGTGAACAGTCTGGCAAGGTTCAGCGCGACAAAGCCATCTGGCTGGATATCAGCCAGGCGCTGTCCGCTGGCCTTCACATACATGGTGTCGTGATCCTTGACGGACGTGTTCCCGCCGCCGGCGAGGACAAAGTCCGGATTTTGTCCGTATTGATGCGAGAGCTCAATGATCTCTGTCAAATCAGTTCGATTCATTTTTGCACCACCTTTTGAAGAATCAAATCGGCCGAATTCAGCCGACAATCTGCAAAGGAAAAGAGGAACGGTAACAGGAATTGTTTCCCTCATACAATTATAGCGAATTTACCCCTTTTTGGCAAGCACTTTTTTATCCTTTTCCGTACTATTTTTTTCAGCGAAGGGACTTGCGTCCGGGAAAGGAACATGGTATAATTGCAGGAGATTTCCGTTGCGGGCTTCCGTTTCATCCAACCAGTACATTCGGGAAGAACACAGCTGAATCAACAAACGGAACAACCAGACAGATTCACATAAAAAGAGAGGATGATTTCCCTATGGGCGATCAAGCGTATACCTATTATGCCGGTTTGGACATTGGTGGGACAAAGTGTGCGGTATTGCTCGGCAGAGTTTGCCAGTCTGACGGAACGATCGAGGTCGTAGCGCGTCATGTGATACCGACCAATACGCAGAATGGGCCTTATGCGGCTTTGGAGAGCTTTGATCCATATCTGTCCACCATGTTCGCAGAGCATGAAATTGCGTCCATCGGTATCAGCTGCGGCGGTCCGCTGAGCTCGGCACAGGGTCTGATTCTTTCGCCGCCCAATTTGCCGGGTTGGGATCGTGTACCCATTGTCTCCTATTTGCAGGACAAGTATGGAGTCCCGGCGAAGCTGCAGAATGATGCCAATGCGTGTGCGGTTGCAGAATGGAAATTTGGTGCAGGGAGTGGCACGCAAAGCATGATTTTCTGCACCATGGGAACCGGCTTTGGCGCAGGTCTGATTCTGGACGGCAAGCTGTATGCCGGTATTGATGATCTGGCCGGTGAGGTCGGACATATTCGTTTATCGGATCAGGGGCCGGTTGGATTTACCAAACGCGGTTCCGTTGAAGGGTTCTGCAGCGGCGGCGGCATTGCACAACTGGGTCGCACGGCTGCACTGGAAGCGCTGCAGGGCGGCAAAACGGTCGGCTTCTGCTCATCCTATCAGGAACTGGATTCGATAACGGCCAAATCCATCGCCGTGGCCGCTGAAGCTGGAGACGCCTGTGCGATTGCCGTTTATCGGGAATGCGGCCACTATCTCGGCAAAATTGCATCCATCCTGATTGACCTGTTGAACCCGGAGAAGATTGTCATTGGTTCGATTTTTGCCCGGAGTGAGCATTTGATTCGCGAATCCATGCAGCAGGTCATTGACCGGGAATGTCTGTCTGCAGCGGCTGCCACCTGCTCGGTTGTACCGGCAGCGCTCGGCGAGGCCATCGGCGATATCGCGGCACTGTCTGTTGCATCACTGTAATCAGCGAGAGCACGTCTCTCTGAAAAAATAGGAAATACCATACCAAGGAGGAAATGACCATGGAGAATAGACCGGAAATTCATTTGATCGGAAATGCGCACTTAGACCCGATTTGGCTTTGGCGTTGGCAGGAAGGCTGCGGTGAGGTTCTTCAGACGTTCCGTTCGGCACTGGATCGTTTGAACGAATACCCCGATTTTGTCTTCACCTGTTCATCTGCATCCTATTACCGCTGGGTTGAAGAAATCGACCCGGATATGTTCGAAGAAATCCGTGCCCGTGTGAAGGAAGGCCGCTGGGTGCCGGTCAATGGCTGGTGGGTTCAGCCGGACTGCAACCTGCCGTCCGCAGAAAGCTTTGCGCGCCATGCACTCTACAGCCAGCTCTACTACTATGAAAAATTTGGCGTGATCTGCCATACGGGCTACAACGTCGACTCCTTCGGCCACAACTATACGATTCCGCAGCTTTTGAAGCAGAGCGGCATGGATCATTACGTCATGATGCGTCCGGGCATTCATGAAAATGCAGAAATCCCGCAGCAGCTCTTCTGGTGGGAATCTCCGGACGGCTCACGCGTTCTGACGTATCACATTCTGAAGGATTCGTACGGAATCAGCGGAAAGAACCATCTGACGGAGCATCTGGATGTCATGGAAGGACTGGCTGACGAAAAGCAGCTGGGCATGATGCTCTTTTATGGTGTCGGCAACCACGGCGGCGGCCCGACCCGCGGCGACATCGAATTCATGATGGATAAAATGAAGGAAGAAGGATATGAGAATATCAAATTCTCGTCCCCGGATGAATACTTCAAATATGTCCTGGCCAATCCGCTGAATGTCCCGGTCTGGAAGGATGATCTGCAGCACCACGCAAGCGGCTGCTACTCTGCAACCAGCATGATCAAACGCCTGAACCGTCTGACAGAAAATGCGCTGCAAAGTGCAGAAAAGTGGAATACAATCGCAGTCAAAACAACGGGCTTCCAGCCGAATACGACGGAATTTGCAGAGGCCTGGCGCGATCTGCTCTTCAATCAGTTCCACGATATTTTTGACGGCTGCTCCATCATGGAAGCGTATGAGGATGTGAACGAGACGATGGGGCACGCCATGACCATTGCCTCCCGCGCACAAAACAACGCGCATCTGCGCATTGCGCGCACCATTGATACATGGGTGGACGGTGTCTCCGACCCGGTGAACGCCGATGATTTCCGCCTGAATACGGTGCCGCACGAAGTACGTAACCGCGACCACCGCGGCAGATTCCCGCGCCCGCTCGTTGTCTTCAACCCGCTGTCCTGGGAAATTACGACGCCGGTGCAGACGTATCAGCCCTCCTGCAGAGTTCAGGACGCCGAGGGACGTGATGTGGTCTTCCAGAACGTCCGCTCCTCCCGCTCGAATGACTCGCATTCCGACACGTTATTCCTGGCGACTGTACCGCCGATGGGCTATGCAACGTATTGGCTGACGTCCGGCGATAAAGCCTCTGTCTCCTCGGTGCAGACTGCGGTTCGTGCCGTTGAAACAGATGACGCCATCGAGCTGGAAAATGAATACCTGAAGGTTCGCTTTGATCGCGCAACCGGCTGCATCACATACCTGGGTGACCAGAAGAGCGAAGCCAACTACCTCCGTGCGCCGGGTGCAGTCCCCGTTGTCATTGATGACGAGAAATCCGACACGTGGGCACATATGGTGTTTACGTTCCATACGATCAAGGGTACGATGAAGCTGGAGTCCATTGAACTGGTAGAGGCAGGGCCGCTGCGCGCACTTGTTCGCGTGAAGCACTCCTTCAACCATTCGTTCCTGACCCAGAACTTTATGCTGTCTGCCGGCCAGAAGACACTGGACGTCAAGTGCAAGACCATCTGGCAGGAGCCGTTTACCATGCTGAAGTTCTCCTTCCCGCTTGCCGGTGAAGAAGAAATTGCAACGCATGAGGTTCCGGCCGGCTTCATCAAACGGCCTTGCAACGGCGAGGAAGAGCCTGTCCACCAGTGGGGCGACGTCACGGTGACTGCGGATGGCGTCCGAAGAGGTATTTCGATTCTGAACGACTCGAAATACAGTTACGACTGCCCGGGTGCAGAAATCCGTCTGACTGCGCTGCGGAACGTGATCTTTGCCGACCACTATTCCGATCGTCCGGCTGCGGACTTCCAGTTCACCGACGAAGGGCTCCAGCGCTTTGAATACGGCATTTATCTGCATGAGGGCGAAGCGGAAACGAGCGACGTGGTGAAGGAAGCCACTCACATGAACAACCGCATGGTTCCGGTACCGGAAAGCTACCACAAGGGTTCCGGCGCACCACAGGTGAAGAGCTATCTCACGATTGACGCAGACAATGTGATTGTGACGGCGCTCAAGCTGTCGGAGGACGGCAGCGGTTCTGTCATTCTCCGCTGCTATGAGACCTGCGGAAAATCTGTTCGTGCGCTTGTGAAGAGCGAAGCGTTTGATTTCGCGTTCTATTCTGAATTCAAACCGCACCAGATTAAAACCTTCCGCATCGAACCGGATGGCAAGGTCTACCCGGTCAACTTCTTGGAAGGCATTGTCGAATAATTGGACGAACGACGAAGCGGTAGGGGTCTTCCCTACCGCTTCCTTGTGCTGAATCGGGCCGAGGATTTATCGAAGCAACCAACGAGGCAGAAATTCTGCCTCTGCTGAGAGAAAGGCCTGCTGAATGTCCGCCACCGACATCGTGGCCTGAACCGGCAAAAACAGCGTATACGCGTTGGGTGGATCCGGCCGCTGCTGATCCGGTACTGAAATGATCACGGCGATTCTGGAACAGCCGCAGCGCCGAAGATAAGCGTGCAGAACGGCTGCGGCATACATTCGCACGTGGAAATTTGCGGTTAGAGCCTTCGTGAAAATCGCAGGCGGACTTTCTCCGGCATGGTACAAAAAAGCGTCATACCCGACCGCTCCCTGCCGGTCATAAAACTCAATCCGGGCGCACCATGGATTAAACCGAAGATAGATGGTTTGGTCATCGACAAGATCATTGTCCTGTTCCCCGAAAACTGCGATCTTCTGTGTGGTGAAACCGAGGCTGCTGAAATAGCGAACGGCTGCGGAGGCGACCGGGCAATTGGCGCAAATGACAAGTCCCAATTTCATATTTTTTCGTCCCCTTGCTCTCAGTATACGTGAAAGCAACAGGAACTGTGAACAACAAACAGAAGGAGAAAACGAGACATGCTGCTGTATTTGATTCGGCATGGTGATCCCATATATGACCCGGACTCCCTGACAGAGCGCGGGAAGCTGCAGGCAGCCGCGCTGGCCAAGCGTCTGGCGCGGTATGGAGTGGATCGGGTTTACGCATCGCCAATGATTCGCGCCCGTCAGACTGCGGAGCCCACCTGCATCTTGACAGGAAAGAAGATGGAAATTCTGGATTGGACCAGCGAAAATCTGGCCTGGAAGGATTTTTCCGTGAAGACAGAGGGCTCCAACGGCACGTACCGCACCTGGTGCTTTTATGCGCCGGGGGCTGCCTCTGAGCTGCGTTCCGAGGAGGTCACGCAGCTCGGCGCCAAATGGTATCAGGCGGAGTTTTTCAAACGGTGGCAGCTGGATGCCGAATCGGGCTACCGGCGCATTCGGGATGCGAGCGATGCGTTCCTTGCATCGTTTGGCTATGTTCACGATGGCAATGGGTATCGCGTGGAGAAGGACTCGGAGGAACGGATTGCGGTGTTTTGTCATCAGGGCTTCGGCCTGTCCTGGCTCGGCGTGATGCTGGATATCCCTCTGCCGGTGATCTGGACGACGATGGATATTTCGCATTCGTGCATGACGGTGATTCGTTTTTCGAATACGGGCAATCAATTCTGCATCCCGCGTATGCTGATGCTTTCAAATGACAGCCACCTGTATGCGGAGGGCTTGCCGACCCGATATCAGAACGATCTGTATTTTTAAGCGATTCTTTTCCAAAAAAACAGCACCTGTTTCGTGATTTTTTTCACGTGACAGGTGCTGTTGTTTGTTTGAGTCAGCTGATGGATTGCAGGATGGCACACGCGGTTTTGATGCCGTCAACTGCGGCGCTCATGATTCCTCCGGCATAACCGGCGCCTTCTCCGCACGGGTACAGTCCGGCGATTCCGTTGGCGGCCAGATCCTTCCCCCTGCAGATGCGGACGGGAGAGGAAGTTCGGGTTTCCGGCGCTGTCAAAACAGCGTCGCGGTCTGCAAAGAAACGGTGCTGCTGTGCAAAGCGCTGCAGCGATGTCCGCAGCAGGTCAGAGCCGCCTGCGGGCAGAAATTCGTCAATGGAGCACAGCTGCACCCCTAACGGATAGGTGGGATGGACGTGCCCCAGCTTTTTCGACGGCCGACCCTGTAAAAAGTCTCCAACAAGCTGTGCGGGTGCCGTGTAATCGCGGCCGCCGAGCGCATAGGCGCGGCGTTCAAGCTGTTGAGCCAGGCGAACACCGCCCAGAGGATCATCGCCGAACATGGATGCATCCAGAGAGACAGCGAGTGCGGAGTTGCCGTTGACCCCGTTTCGAGCGTGATAGCTCATGCCGTTGGTGACGACCGTTCCGGCTTCGCTGGAAGATGCGGTCACATAGCCGCCGGGACACATACAGAAGGAAAAGCAGCCACGATTGGCTTCACGGTGCGACACCGAATAAGCTGCCGCGCCCAAACGGGGATCGCCAGCGTACCGGCCAAACATGGATTGGTCAATTTCGGATTGCAGATGCTCAATGCGAACGCCAACGGCAAAGCTCTTGGCGACGACGTCAAAACCGCGCTGCAGCAGCATTTCGAACGTATCCCGTGCGCTGTGCCCGGTCGCTAAAACGACCTGTTCCGCCGGGAATACGCCCTGATTGGTTTTGACCGCTGTCAGGCGCTGATTGTGAATTTGAACGTCCTGTACGCAGGTATGGAAATGCACTTCCCCACCGGCGGCGCAGATTTCCGCGCGCAGCGACTGCACAACGTTTTTGAGCAGATCGGTTCCGACGTGCGGATGTGCGTGGCACAGGATTTCCTTGGGTGCGCCATGCTGAACAAATTCTTGCAGAACAATGTCACAGAGCGGATCGTGAATCCGCGTGGTTAATTTGCCATCCGAATAGGCACCAGCGCCGCCCTCACCGAACTGGATATTGGAGGCGGTGTCTAAAATCCGCTCCGAATGAAAGCGATGAACCGAGTGATCGCGTTCGCTCAGCGGCGCACCGCGCTCCAGCACAATGGGGCGCAGCCCTGCCCTGGCCAGAACCAGAGCGGAAAAAATACCGGCAGGGCCAAACCCCACAACAACCGGGCGAGGTGTATGAGCCGGGATGGTGTACGATTGCAGAAGATCAGACAGCACAATCGGCGTTCGCTGGCGAACGTCCTTGTCCCGCAGCTTCTCGGCGAGAGCCGTTTCATCGAGGCCGTTTGCGGACAGCTCCACGCTGTATACCATCCGAATGGTTCCGCGACGGGCGTCGATGGATTTGCGATAAATATGGGCTTCTGTCAGGTCGGCCAGAGAGAAACCACAGGTGTCGGCTGCAAGCCGGATGGCATCGTTTTCGTCCGCTTCCAGCGGCAAGGGAATGCCGGATACAATCAGGCTCAAATTTGTTTCCTCTTTTCTATGGGCTGAACGTCAGACGTCAATTCGTCGAAAGGGACGTGGGCTTCGACGAAACATTGATTTTGACCGTGAATTCGTTTTCGACGAGCGTCGCATTCACAGGCTGCAGGAACGTCACATCAACCGGTACGGACAGCAGTCCTTCGGATGTGATTTCAATATCCTGCAGATAGATGGCCGCGGAAAAGTCACTGGCGGAGATTCGATCCAGCAGAGCTGCGTTGCCGCGCAGACGAACGGTAATGCTTTTGTCGATCAATTCGATCTGATACGCATGATCTGCGCCGTAAATCTGGATATTGGACAGGACAAAGGGCTTGACCGTGATATCCTGGACGGAAATCATGACGGTCGCTGAGCTGCGATCACTCAAGCAGCTGATACCAGACGGCAGGACAAAATCTTTTTCCCGTGTGATACCGTCCCCAATCCCCTCGAGATCGATCATCCCGAGTGACAGATACTCGATTTCTTCTATGGCGGAGCGCTCGCCAACGACGGTGATTTTGGAAGGCGTGATGACCGTTTCGACTTCCTCTTCGGTTAGACCGCCACCGGCATTGAGCGTAATCCGCAACGGCAGCTCCTTGACCATGTGAATCGGGACGTAGGCCGAGATATTCTTCGTCATCAATTGAGAATACGACAGTACAACGGTTTCCCCAACGCTGTTGACCAGCTGAATCGGAACCTGAACGGTGGAGCTGTCCGTAATTCCATCCAGAGGAACCGATACAATGGCATGGGAAATCGACGAGATTTCGACGGTGGGGCCACGCACCGTCACAGTTTGCTGCGACAATTCAATATCGCCGATGCGCAGGTTTTCTTCGAGCTGTCCGGTCGTATCGGTCAGGATTTCAAATTGCCGCTCCGTGATTTTATCGACGCGAACGGTCGCGATCAATTCCGAGCGATTGACCACTGTAATCTCGCTGTCGGGCGTATTCACCGTACAAAGAATTCGATTTTCTCCATCTCCGGAGATCTGCGAAACATCGCAAATCAGCTCAATATCCGATTTTTTCAAACTCAACACGGCATTGCGTTTGCCGCGCAGACGGACATCCATGGTCATATCGGTATCCGATAAAATGGAATAATTCATCCGATCATACAATTCCGTCACGCCATTGAGCGTCACTTTGACGTCGGAAAACGAAATCTCGATATCCGGGTTAATAATCGACATGACAATAAACCAGAAGAGAATCGCAGCGATCAAAACCAACAGCTTATTGAAAATCCGATATTTTTTTAGCCATGCAACCATATGCTTGTTGTGCTCCCTTCTGAATTAGTTGGATTCCGGCGTTTTTCGATTCTTCCAGAATTTGAACTTGCGGAGCTTATCTTCTTTCTCCGGATCTTTAATGAGCTCGTTGTGCAAAATAGTGGTCAAAGTCGAGGCCGAGAGATGCCGCTTCAGAAGACCGCCGGACGCAATGGAGACCGAACCGGTTTCTTCCGAAACAATCAGAACGAGGGCATCGCTGGCTTCACTGATGCCGACTCCGGCCCGATGTCTTGTCCCAAGCTCGTTGCTCAGGTTTTTGTTGGAGGATAACGGCAGAAAGCAACCGGCGGCGGCAATGCGGTTGTTGCGCACGATGACGGCACCATCGTGAAGGGGTGCTTTATTGAAGAAGATGTTTTTCAGCAATTCACTGGTGATATCCGCATCAATAATCGTCCCGGTTTTCATGATTTCGCCGAGCTTTGTTTCGCGCTCAATGACGATCAATGCGCCGGTCTTTGTCTTGGACATATAGGTGCAGGTTTCAACCAGCTGAGAGATTGCGCGCAGCGTTTCCGTGTTGGGCTGAGTCCGCTCCGAGGTAAAGAGGGATGGAAGGCGGCTGCGCCCGACCGAGTCCAGCATTCGCCGCAGCTCCGGCTGAAAGAGAATGATCAGTGCAATGATACCGATCTGAAAGGTCGCTGTCAGCAGGTAGTATATGACGTTCAGCTGCAGCCAGCCGCAAATCTGGTAGACGATCAGAATGACGCCAATGCCTTTCAGAACCTGACCGGCACTCGTGTCTTTCAACAGCTGAATCAGCTTGTAAATAATAAATGCGACCAGCAGAATATCCAGCACATCCTGCCAGCGCAACCATGCAATCGAGTTTTTGATGAAGGTCAAAATCTGTTCCATAAGCTGTCCGTCCTTTTACAGTAGGTCTTCAAACGCACGAATGGGAAATCCGGGCAGGCAAAACGCAGTCACTTGAAGGTGGATTCCCTTCCATATCATTATACCACAAACCACTTGTCATTGCGATGTTTTTTTGGTAAACAAACAAAAATGCAAGAAAAAAACCGTCCGAAAAAAATTCGGGCGGTTCCAACAGATCGGGCTTGCCTCAACTGACACGGGCTTCAATAATCCGAATGTTCTGCACATCAACGGTTGTTTCGCTGACGGCGATATCCTTGATGCGGATGGCATCTTCGCTTTGCAGTCCACCTTCAACGGGTGCTACGACAATGCTCAAGCTGTCATCATTTAGGAAAACGGCGCAATCTGCGTAGCCTTTTGCCAATACGAGCGATTCAATTCGCGCTTCTGTGACGGCGGTATTTGCAAGGCGGGAAATGCTGGCGACAGCCACCTCTTTGGATTCCAGGCTGACGCTTTCATCGGAGGTGGTGGTTTCCAGTACGCCGATGGCTTCGTCGCGAGCCTGTTGCCGTGTGACGCGGAGCTGTGCGAAATATTCCTGAATATTGCTGCTGACGGATGAGTCGTCATCGGGTGTCGGGTCGCCGACGACCTCACTGAGCTGGCCTAACAGTCTGGCCTCGTCGCTGACAATTTCATCCGGCTCGCCGGATACGGACTGGCTGTCATCCAGACCGCGCTGATAGCTCCAGTTCAGATACACGGCCATACAGACAAGCAACGCAACAACGGCGGAGACAGCGGTTCTTTTCTTGAACTTCATGTTTGATCCTTTCCTTTCCATATTGTTATTAGAGCTTATGAGAAGATGCGGCGGTCTATGCTGCTTTTTTGATCTTATTTTCCGGGAAGGACACTGATTCGATCGGTCGTCAGCCCGGTAATGGCAGAAACTGCACGGATGAGCATGAGCTCCACACTGGATTTGTTGGCACCGGAGGAGACCACAATCGCGCCTGAGAAACAGGGATAAATCTGTTTCTCTTCGATGCCCTCGCCGGTCTGCGTCCGTGTGACAACGGTTCGGTCGCTGCTCTGGACGGTTTGTTCACCGTCTGTCCGCAGGCTGATGTTGTCGTTGGTGGCGTAGACCGTCTCCGTTCCGTTCTTCAGCGACAGCATGACGCGGACATGACCGGCGCCGCGAATATCCGAAAGGATGGCCTCGAGCTGCGCTTCGAATGCCTCCAGAGAGAAGACCTCATCCTCCTTTGCTTCAATCACAGGCGCTTTTTCCTGGGATCCGGTCGGTAGAAGCAACAAAATGATTCCGACGATTCCAATCAGAAGAATCCAGCGATTTTTCCGCAGGAATTCCATTCCCTTTTCCCGATCTCTGAGCAGCGTTTTCAAAGTCATTGGATGGCTCCTTTCTGATTGCATCAACGCATGGATTGACGTTCTGCGGGTATCCCGGTCTGTTCTTCGATCAGGCGTTCAATCGTTTCCTGCTCGGCCGGTGTCAATTCGGACTGCGGACGGACAATGGCCGAATGAAAGATGCGGGTGCCCGATCCATCTTCCGCTGTCTTCAGCGTAATCGATACAAAAATCCCATCGGCTTTCAGACATTCGCGGAGAAACTCTTCTGTTTCGCGGATGGCCATCTCTTCGGCTGCCGAAGCGGAACGGGAACTGACTTCCGAAATATTCGCAGAAACCTGGCCTTCAAAGTCCTCCAGGAGCTTTGATGTCGAAAAGGCTCCGGATGTGCGAACAGGCGACAAAATCAGGAGAATCATGATTAGTCCGCTTGCCAGCTGAAACGTTTTCCTGCCCTTTTCAGGAATCAGCGTCTGCAAAAGTGCCATCAGCAGTCCGGCGGCGGCCATGCCGGTGAACCATGCGCCGAGTTTCTGCATCCAATCGCCTCCTTTTTGTCGGTCACCTAAATACCTGCGCTCTTCATACAGAGAATGACGCTGATCAAAATGGCGACGACGGCTCCGGCCGCCATTGCAAACGCCATGCTGACCGCATCGGCCACTGCGTCGATGGCCTCCCGACCCGGATGCTCCGGCATATTTTGCGCCACTGCAGCCGCTGCACGCAGCGAGAGATAGGAAATTCCGGTCGATAAGAGTGGGAAAACGGCACAGCTCAGCAGAGCGATCAGGCCAAAGGTGCCCAATACGTTGCGGATGACAGCGGCACCCGCGAATACGGATTCGGTCGCTTCGCTGATGCTACCGCCGACGATGGGAATTCCGATCGACAAAGCGGTCTTGGCCGTTTTCTTGGCCAGCGTATCGGCAGCGGAGCCAATCAGCCCGCTCACCGATAAATACCCCAGATACAGCGTTAGAGATACGCGAATCAGCATTCCGGACGTGTTCCGGAGAAAGGCGCTGAATCGGGTGAAAAAGCTGTTTTGGGAAAGAATGCCAACTGCGCGAAGCGTCAACGTCGCATAGGTCAAGGGCAAAAAGATTTTGACAAAGACCGTGATCATCAAATTTGCAAAAATCACCGCCGCGCTCTGCTTGGCCAGTGCGGCTCCGCCGTTTCCGGCGGCTGTTCCGGCCGCTGTCATCGCCGGCAACAAAGCGCTGGCGAAGACGCGCAGATTTTCCAACAGCTCCGTCACCTGTCCGAGTGCAGAGTGGACTCTTTGAGCGCCGACCAGTATAATCGAGGCGACTGCGGCGGTGTGGACAGCATGGCTTCCGATCATGCTTCTGGCTCCGATGAATGCAGTGGCCAGTGAAGAAATCAGGCTGATGGCCAGGAGGCCGGCAGACATACGGAGCTCCTCCTGAACGATCTTTCCGGCAGTCTGCGAGACGTTTTCCGATAGCGCCTGAAGGCCTTTGTTCAACTGATAGCCTGTTTCACCTTTTGCAGTCCGGACAAGCTCCGCCTGTTCCTCGGGCAGACTGGCATACAGTGCATCGGTTTCGGCTTCACCTGAAAACGCAATGCATGGCACAATGACGAGCGGAAGCATCAGCAAAAACAAACACACAGGCTTTCTGATTGTATGGAGCATCATGGACTCCCCCACTTCTCTGGTGTTGTCAAAAGCACAGCAGCGATAGAATTTCTGTCAACAGCGGCAGCGCCTGGACAAGGCTGAGCGTCCCGCCGAGCAGCTCCAGCTGCATGGCCAACGTTCCTTCGCCGCAGTCCCGACAGGTCTGTGCGCCAAACCCGGTCATCAGCGTGATGCCGAGAATGCGAAACAGGATAAAAATGGTGTTGCTGACGCCGGCAAACAACGATGCGTGTTCACGCAAATAGTCGGTTAGAACGGAAATGCCGGATATGGCGGCAACGGCCACCATGACAGAAACGGCCAGGGTCAGTAAAAAACCATACGATGGCTCTGCTTTTTTGATGAGGACCGCGCAAAGCAGTGCGGCCAAAACAAACGACGTCCAACGGATTGCTTCTTCCATTTGCTTTCATCCGGCTTTCAAAAGATCAACGTCTGGCGGATGGCTGTAAACAGCTGGCCGACCTGCTCTAAAAGCACCAGCATGACAACGATGAGACCGGCAATGGTAACCATGAGTGCCTGTTCATCGCGCCCGGCACGCGTCAGAACCAGGTTCAAAAAACTGACCAGCAGACCCACTGCGGCAATTTTGAAAATCAGATCGACCTGCAAAGAAGACTCCCCCATCCCTACATCAACAGAATACCGGCCAGCAATGCGGCAACCGGCCACAGGGTCTGACGCAAACGCATTTCGTTTTTCTGCGCGGCAGCCGTTTGATCGGCCCAGGCTCGAAATTGATGAGCCGAGGCGGCGATGGACGGATGCGCAGCGTGAACGCTGAAACAGGTCAAAGCGCGCCCGACGCTTTCCAGCTCCCGCCATGCTTCATTGGTCAAGGCAAACGCTGTTCGGCTGTTTCGCATGGCAAGCTGCCACGCCTCCCATGCATTGGTACCGGTATGCATTCCGGTTTCCACATCCTGAAAAAACTGTCCGGTATGCCCAGGCTGCGCGGCCAAGCGATGAATCAATTCTGCGGGCTTCATGTGACCGCTTTCGATTTCACGGCTGATCACGTTGCAGGCGAAGGACAGGTTGCGAAGGGAATCGACGCGTGTGCGGATCTGATCAGCAGAACGAAAGCCCAGCAGGATACCGGCGAGCAACAGGCAGAGCAGACCGGTGAGCTTCATGGCGTCTCTGGTGCGTCCAGCGCATAAGCGGTGCAGAAGCGTTCGGTGCCCTGTCGTTCCAGATGCAGGACGCGGGAAAACAGCTGATTGTCCAGCAGCTGGGCATAGAGCTTTCGGTGGCGCAGCTCAGCGATGTCATCGGCATGAGCGGTTGCGAGGATGCGGACGCCGCAGTTGGCAGCACGGCAGATGGCTTCAACGTCCAGCGGTGCCGTGATTTCATCCATGGCAATCAGCTGCGGTGACATGGAGCGCAGCAGCATCATGGCCGCTTCGGCTTTCGAACATCCATCGATGACATCCACAAAGTGTCCCAGCGCAAATTGCGGTTCCCCCTGCATCAAGGCGGCAATTTCACTGCGCTCGTCGCACACGCCGATGCGCATTCCGTCGGCCGATAGCGTCCGGATGAGATCGCGCAGATACGTCGTTTTTCCGACGAGTGGCGATGAGATAATCAACGTGTTGTGCAGCCCGGAATTGGAGCAAATGACCTCCTTGCCGGCCTGACTGATTCCCTGCACATCTCTGGCGATTCGGATGCAGAGGGAGCTGAAGCCGTTCATGGAGGCGATACCGTTCTGGTGGATGACGACGTGACCGCACAAGCCGAGGCGATGCCCGCCGCGGATGGGAATAAAGCCCTGGCGAATCGTTTCTTCGGCGCTGTAGACAAAGCCATCGGCAGCCTTTTCAACGGTGTAGAGGACGTGCTCTGCGGTACACGTGATGCCACGCGAGAGATCATCGGATATGTACAGCTTGCCATCTCTGGAGAGAATCTGCTCCTTGCCGTCTACTGTGACCGTCACCTCACGGCCTGCGCGGAGACGGATTTCCTCGAGGCGGTTCCGTGTGGATTCCGGCAGCAACCATGCGGCACGCTTCATCTCAGATGGCAGACAATCGAAGATGTGTGCGGTTTGTATGGGCGATATCAGTGGCGAACGGTTCAGGACGCTTTTTGAAAGCAGTCGCATGATCAGAACCTCCCGTCTGCGTTTTGTTTATTGATATTGCTTGCCTGTCCCGAATAGAACCGGTATTTTTTTTGAAACAGCGTAGGTGACGGCTGCCACCTACGCTGTTGTGTTAACGGATTTCGATTTCGATTGCTTCACCGGTCAACGGCCAGGCAACGAAGTGGGTCTGTCCGTTGGCGCTGCGATGGATTGTGAGACGCAGATGAATTCCGGAAAAACGGAGACGGCACGTGCAGGTCGGCACATCATCCGGAAGATTCGGCGTGATGGTCAGACCCTCCGGAGCACCGTGAATGCCCAGCATTTCTTCCACCACCGCCTTTCGAAACCATGCGGCAGAACCGGTATACCAGCTCCATCCACATACGCCGTGTTTCTCACCGGCATATACATCTGCGGCCAGGACAAAGTCTTCGCCGCCGTAAATCGACGGGTCATGCGTCTTCGGCAGGAGCAGCCGGAGCAGCTCCCAACCGTCGTTTGGCCGTCCCGCACGGAAACAGGCCATGGCCAGCCAGACGGCGGCGTGCGTATACTGACCGCCGTTTTCCCGCACACCGCTCGGATAATCGGAAAGGTATCCGACGTTCGCAGAGTGGGTGAATGGCGGTGTAAAGAGCCGAATGATCCGGTTTTTCCGGTCAACCAGCTGCTCGAGTGCCGTTTGGAGCGCGAGCTGCATCTGCCGATGCTCCTGTTCCGATTCCGAACCGTCGGAGGAAAGCCAGGCAAAGCTTTGTGCAATGGAGTCCAGCTGACATTCTTTCGAACGGGCAGAGCCCAAAACGACTCCCTCGTCCGTATAAGCGCGGAGAAAGCGATCGGTTTCGAAGGCGTTCATGGCAGCCGAATGCAGGTCATTTGCGGAGGTCAGAAGCCGGCTTGCTTCTTCTGAATCGTTCATGCGGCTGCAGACTGTGGCAAATCGGCGCAAGACAAGGCAGCCAAACCAGGCGAGCCAAACACTTTCACCCTTCCCCTGTTCCCCAATGCCGTTCAGGCCGTCGTTCCAGTCACCGTTCAGAATCAGCGGCAAACGATGGGCACCGCATCCACGGGACAAAAACAGGTGAATGGCACGCAGGCCATGCTGATACAGCGTTTCCGAATAGGGTGATATCTCCGCATTTTCATACCGCTCTCGCTCATCCAGACGCAGTGGTGCGCTGCTCAGGTACGGAACCGGAATGGATAAGAGTGCATCCTCTCCGGTTCGGTCGAGATACAGCGCTGTGAAATAGGGCAGCCAAAGCAGATCATCGCTGCAGCGTGTGCGCACGCCGTTCATACGGGCAGCATCCTTGAATCCGACGTGAAACCAATGTTGGACGTCACCTTCTTCGTATTGATGCGCTGCACAGAGCAGGAGCAGCGAACGCAGAAGCTGCGGTTCGTCCAGCAGGAAAGCGGATGCATCCTGCATCTGATCGCGAAAACCGATGGCACCGCCGTTCTGGTAGAAGGAGGAGCGCGCATACAAACGAGAGCCTTTGATCTGCCAGGCAGCCCAGTCGTTCAGATAGGCATCCAAAACTGGATGGCCGCTTTGAATGACCACCTGTTTTGTCTCCTGCTCTCGCGCTTCACAGGCTGCGCGGAATAACTGCTCCGCCAGGTCAACCGATACGGAAGCGGCAGCAGAGACGGCGTCATCAACCGAATCGGCGGCGGCGCAGGTCAGGACAATGCGTTGACCGGTGATCCGGAAGGCGGCAATTCGCCCGCATGGAACGGTTTCTTCGACGGTGCAAAAAAGACCGCTCTCGTAGGCCGCTTCGCTGCACGTCACCCCGATTGGCGCTGGTACGCTCGCACAGGCCAAAGCCGTAGGTGAAAAGTCGTCTGCCATCGGATGACACGCCGTCACGGCGTTGCAATGCTGTTCGAATGATGTGAGCACGCCATTCCTGGCCGAGCGGCGCTCTCCGAAAAGCGGCTGCATCCGCCAATCAACGGTCACGGGATGATCGGACGATTCGATGATCAAAAGGCGCAGAGCCCGATCCGGTGCAACAAATGCGCGGGTTCGAATGCTCTGCCCATCGACCTCGGTTTCCCAAACCGTATACCCCTGTTCAAAGCGGCACGCAGCACCGCACAAAATCGGAATGCGCTGACCATGAACCAGGCAGCTTAGCTCTTCTCCCCTTTCGGATTCGTCCAGCGGTGTCAGCTTCATCAGCCGGGCATTCCGAAACCAGAGATGCGTCATACCAAAGTCTGTGGAGAGACAGCCGAAGAATGGGTTACACAGTGGCTGCGACCAGGTACGTGTGTGCTGTGCGGGTACCTGTGCGTGAGGAAGTACAGGCGGAAAGGACGGCGGCTGGTACGGTAACACCGCACAGGCGATCAACCGCACGGCGGCGACGGAGGCAGAATCGACCGTGGATAAATCGATCAGGTGAATGCCGCCGTGAACGCCGACCGTAGCTGCACACCCGCCGATTCGAACTGCGGCATGGAACAGATGAAACCCTCGCCGTTCATATGTCCCGCCGTCATCGATCAGAATACAGAGGTCATAAACAATCCCACAGGCAGAAAAGAGCTCGTGAATTCGAATGGCCGTGAAAATTTCGCCGGTGAGCTGCGGCAGGTCTTCTGAATAGGCTTCCAGCACCACAACCGGCAGATCTCCGCTAATGCCGAGCTGCCACAGCGCACCGCGAGACGTCTCTGTCTGGTATGCGGCCTCCGGCCGTTCAGACGGGGTCATCATCGGCGTCAGCAGCGACAAGGCGTACAGCAAATCCGGTGCTTGTAGGGAGAGGCGTTGAGCCATCCGGCAAAAGCGCAGACCCTGATGAGCGGCCGTCCGGAGTGCATGGGAACCGGCAGCAACCGCAGAACGCATCGATTCGCCGAGCGCTATGGCAAAATGAAACGCGAAGGTTTCGCCCGGTGCGAGAACGACGGGAATCACGGCGCGCAAAATCGGTCGGCGCGGTGTCCCAAAAGAAGAGTGCCGGAGGTTGCTGCAGCAGGCTTCTGGATGCGTGGGAGGATTCCCGGCGAGAATCGCGTCGCCGTCTGACGTAAAGGTTGCTGAACAGGGTTCGCAAAGCAATGCGACACTTTGCCCTTGATTGCGGGTGGCTACGACGCCGTTCTGAACGGCTTCAGTGGAAAGAAACATCCGATAGAAATCGGGGTGGCTTTCATACGATTCCAATCGTCCGGCCAACGGTTCGCAAAACAGAACCAGATGCCCACAAATGCGCCGGGAGCCGGTGTTCTGGATTTGCACCTCCCGCACCTCCGCCGGTTCATTTTCCGCCAACTGGATGTGCATTTTCATGCGAATGGAAGCGGATTCCGCCAGAAAGCGTGATTGCCGTCCTGTCCATTCGAACTGGTACCTCGTCGCAGTCTGTCCGATGGGTACCGGCGAAACAATGCCCTCATCTGTTTGGAACAGCACGAGAACACCCGGCTCAGCGTGATAGGCCTCTGCTTGACGCGTAAACAGGCGTGAGGTGCCGTTTGAAGAAGTCAAGAGCGTACAGCCGTCATTGGCCAGCAGGTTCCACTGCGGAAGCGGATTCAGGGTGTTTGGACCGCGCTGCCTGTAGTCGGGTAATGCGGCCACCTGTTCTGCGGAGGCATGGACGTGCATTCGCTTGACATTGACCGCGTGAATCGGCATTCGCTCGGCGAGGAGCATATGATATGCGCGAAGATCGGTTTGGTTGAAAAACGCATCGACAAAATGGGCTTTCCCGCTCTCTGCGGCTGTCAGCAGATTGCAGATGGAGCAAAGTGACATAGCCATATGGTGCGCCATATACGTTTTGCAGACGCGGTAGGCAGAGCGGTTCTCGGAAAGAGCGGCCATCCGGCGAGCTGTCCAATCGACAGACTCATAGAGACCGTACTTCCCCTGCATTCCGTCCATTTGGGTCAGGCTGCGTAAATTGCGCAGCGCCCTGTCCGGATCGACAGACAGCGCCAGATAGGACGAGTACGGCGACACCACCAATTCGTGTTCCAGACCATTTTTTAAGCCGATGGCCGGGACGCCATGGGCTTTGTATTGATAGGTCAGCGTCTCATCGAACGCATAAAATGCGCTTTCGGATATGCCCCAGGGCGTTTTCCGCTTTTTGGCATAGATGCGTTGGCAGGAAACTGCATACCGATTTGCTTCATAGAGAAGCGAGTTTTCCGTCTCCGGCAGGAGCAGGTTGGGCATCAGGTATTCAAACAGACTGCCGCTCCAGGAAACCAGACCGGTATAGCCGTTTGTTTCCGACAGTGAGCGAGACAGAGAATACCAGTGCTTGACCGGAACATCCCCTTTTGCAATGGCCAGATAGCTGGTCAAACGGGCTTCGCTGGCCAGCATATCGTAGTGCCCGCCGACGCTTTTGCCGTCCCTGTCCACGGCGATATGCAGCAGACGGACACGATCGTCATAAAAGATAGAAAAATCGGCAAGGCGTGCAAGCTGCTCCATTCGTTCTGCAAGCGCGGTTGAGCCGTGGCGATCAGCCAGTTGCGCAGCGGCCAGCAAGGAAGCGCAGAGATTGCCGCTGTCTACCGATGAAATGACGGCGGGCTGCAGGACGGTGAGCGTGTCGGTTCGATACCAGTTGTATAGGTGGCCGTGATTTTTCTCCATGCGCTCCAATGCGCTGACGATGCGCATCAGTCGCTTTTCTGCATCGTCCCATGGAATGAATCCCAGCTTCTCGGCGGCGAAGACGGACAAAATGCCGAGCCCGATGTTCGTCGGACTTGTTCGATGGGCAATGGTGCCGCACGGTGCAATCTGCTCGTTATCGGGTGGCAGATTTTGGTCAGCTTCTGTCATCCGGTCATTAAAGAATCGCCAGATTCGCTGTGCCTGCTCCAGCAGAAACGTCTGATCGGACGAGCTGACCTCGGGTGAACGATTCAGCTTCCCAGACAACAGAAAGGAATACAGCGGCGACAGCAGCCAGAGCAGGGATACCAGGCAGGAAATGAGATTCCCGGCAACAGCGCAGAGAAGAACCGCCAAAATCACAGAGGGCAGCAATACATAGATTTCGTGCAGGATGGCTCCAAAGCCGGTGCGACGGTAGCGTGCGTGCTTTTCGGCTTCGGCGGCCGTCGTCCATTCCAACAGCCGTCGTTTGGAGATCAGCATCCGCCAGAGTGCCTGCACCATGGCGCGGGTGGTCACATACGCTTCAAAGGGCAACAGCACAAAGCGGGAGAAAAACAACAACAGCCCGCCGCGAAATCCGGCATAGATCGTAGAATGGCATCGCGTGGATATCCGGTCGGGAAAGTTTCGAAGTCGCTCAACGGTGTTGAGCAGCATGGGTACCGCCAAGGCTGCGAGAGCAAACAGCGCACCGACAGCCGTGGCTGGATTTGGGAAAACGCAGAAGGAAAGAATCGCCATGCAAATCGCGGCCGGTGTCTCCGCACGGCGGATATTGTCGCAGATTCGGTATTTTGCAGAGGACGTCAGAGGATTGCGATAGCGCTGCCCCTGCTTGCCGCGGAGATGCGGAAGGAGAAACGGAAGCAACTGGACATCGCCACGGGTCCAACGTGCCTGCCGTTTCATAAAGGAACGGACAGAGGACGGAAAGCCGTCGATGACCGAGGCTTCTGCGAGAAAACCGGTTCGTAAAAAGCTGCCTTCCAGCAAATCGTGTGACAAAATTCGCTGGTCTGCAATCTTGTCCTTCAAAACCGTGTGCATGGTTCGAAGGTCGAGAATTCCTTTGCCGGTGAAAATGGCGTCGCCGAACAGATTTTGGCAGATATCGCCGCTCGACACGCAATACGGATCCGTACCGCCCTGTCCGGCAAAGATTCTGGAAAAGAGTGTGGCATTGGCCGCGGTCAAATCCATCGTGATGTGCGGCTGAAGAATGCCATAACCGGCAATCACCCGCGACGCATCTGGGGCGATTACGGCGCGGTTCAGCGGGTGCATCATGGCGCCGACCATGTGGCGGACGGAATCAGGTTCCGGGATGGTGTCGGCATCCAGCGCAATCAGATACCGCACCGCCTTCAGGCGCTCTGCTTCCATGCCGTAAATAATCGGTTCATTGTTCGGATCGGGATCGCCGGATACCAATGCAGCGAGCGCTGTAATGGCTCCACGCTTCCGCTCGTATGCCATCCAGATTTGGTCTCGATCGTTCCAATACCGTTTGCGCCAGATGCAGACAAAGCGGTGACCATATTCCTGATTCAGCCGGTCGATGGTTGTGCGCATTGCGTCCAAAATCGCCGGATCATCATCCGTCTCTTCCGAAGACGCGTCTGGCAAATCGGCGAGTACGCCGTACAGGACATGATCACCGGCGGAACGATTGGTGCAGGCGTATTCCGCCAGCGCGGCTGTCTGCTGGGCAGCCTGTTCAGGCGTGGCGGCCAACAACGTGACGGCGACCAGCGTTGTTCCATCTTCCGGAATACCTGCTTTCAGTTCAAGCGAAGGGAGAAAATGATTGGGAGCCACGCGGGAGAAGAGATACAGAAGGAACGCCCGTGTGACTTCGTACAACGGCAGCGTCATGCCGAGCGCCAGCCAGACGCTTTTGAAGAGCATCCCGAAGAGAACGGAAATCAGAATCGAAAGCGTCATATCCAGCGTGAGATAGATGAAGCGAATTCTCCGCCCTCTTTTTTGGAGCAGAGGTGATCGGAGGATGTGCCAGCCGATGTGAGCTTCCGGTGTCCCCTTTGGCGCAGATGCAGCCGCATTCAGGAGGGATTCGGCAGCGACATATTCCGGGACGTGGAGATGGCGCGCAAGCGCTGTAAGCTGAGCGCGATAGTACGCCTGTGATGGCTCGGACATTTGCGGATACGTTCCGTCCGGGTCTTGCATCAGAACGGATTCGAGGTGGCTGACACTGCGCATGGCGCGAAGGAAGCCGCTCTGAGATAGATGGTTCAGCAGCTTGATGGTACCACGAAGCGTCGCCTCCAGCTGCTTGTGAATTCGGTCGGCCGGTGCGGCATAGGTGTCCAGGCTGATCGGTGCGGAGCCCTGCAAATGCTCTGCCCGTAAACGTTTTTCGGCGCCGAACGGGCTGTCGGTTTTTTCATCCTGATACGACTGGAGAATCGTCTGAATTTCCATTGCAGCTTCACGAATGGTTCGGATGGCGGCGATGCGCAAAACCGGCAAAAAGAGAAGGCATTCGCTCTCGTTCAGAATTCGCTCGGCCTGTACGCCGCGGAGAAATAAGGTCAACCGTTCCGGTGTGATGGCCTCTGCACCGGTTCGAAGCAGTGCAGCAGCCATTTGGAAAATGAACAGATTTCCCTTGGCATCGACGGTCAGCTGATATTTGCCGTGCAGGTCAGCCTGTAATTCCGAGCAGGCCCTTTCAATCCGATACAGATTATCTGACAGCCAGACAAATTCCGGCGGCAGAAGCACACCGTTGTTCTCCGGAAGGCTGGCCTTGTATCTGGTCACGCGTGCGGCTGTCTTTTGAATGATTCGCAAATCGGCTCGAACGATTTTGCGCAGCCTTCCTGCGCCGGTCAACCCGGCGGCATGAAAGGTGCGAGCGCTGTTTGTTCCATAGCGTTCAATCCGGTTGTTCGGCACAAATATCTTATCCTGCATCATGATTTTTGCGTTCCTTTCTTCTGAAGCTGCTCATTTTAGTTTTTCAAGCAAATTCTTTTTGTATACCCGGAAAAAACGCTTGACAAAGCATCCGAATTATGGTATCATACTGGTGTAAAGCTGAAGTGCTTTACACCAACTGTTTCTGCTTGGCAGCATATTACAGGTATCGGTCTGATAAACTGGATGGTTTGATTTATGTCTTCGGAAAATACCTTAAAAGAAAATGCGTTGGAAATGTGTCTGCTGTTTGATTTTTACGGCGCAATGCTGACGGACAGACAGCAGGAAATTTTTGATCTGTATTACAACGAGGATCTGTCTCTTTCCGAAATATCCGAGCAGATGCAGATTTCCAGACAGGCAGTTCGTGATGCTGTCACGCGTTCCAAAAACCTGATGCTCGGCTTTGAACAGCGTCTGGGACTGGTGCATCGTTTCCAGAAGAACTTTGAAACGCTGCAGCGGATTCATACGATTGCCTCGGAGCTGCTGGATTTGAATCGTACAGACAGGCGAAATGCTGAGATGGATCTTCGGCTGGCGGAAATTTACCGGCTGACAAGCAGTGTTTCGGAGTTAGCCTGATTTCACCTATTTTTCTGAACAGGAGTTGATTGCGGGAATGGCCTTTGAAAATCTTCAAGACAAGCTTTCCTCTGTTTTCAAAAAGTTACGCGGTAGAGGTCGTTTGACAGAAAATGATATTCGCACAGCCATGCGCGAGGTTCGCCTGGCGCTGCTGGAAGCGGATGTCAGCGTCAAGATTGTCAAAGACTTCATTGATGCGGTCAGTGCCCGGGCACTTGGCAGCGACGTTCTGGACAGCCTGACCCCCGGTCAGCAGGTCATTAAAATCGTCAACGAAGAATTGACTGCCCTGATGGGTGGCTCCAATGAACGAATTCATATGGCGCCGAAACCGCCCACGGTTGTTATGCTCGTCGGTCTTCAGGGTGCCGGTAAAACGACAAACGGCGCAAAGCTGGCCGGATATTTCAAATCGCAGCTTTCGAAACGTCCGTTGATGGTTGCTTGTGACGTGTATCGCCCCGCCGCCATTCAACAGCTGCAAATTGTCGCAGAGCAGGTCGGCGTCCCCGTTTTCGAAATGGGACAGGGTGATCCGGTCGAGATTGCACGCAAAGGCATTGAGCACGCCCGTCAGCACGGCAACGACATGGTATTCATCGATACCGCCGGTCGACTGCACGTAGATGATTCCATGATGGACGAGCTGAAGCGGATGAAAGCTGCCGTCAATCCGGATGAAATCATGCTGGTTGTTGATGCCATGACCGGTCAGGATGCCGTCAATGCGGCGACAGCGTTCAATAACGCTCTGGATATTGACAGCGTCTATCTCGCCAAGCTGGATTCCGACGCCCGCGGCGGTGCTGCCCTTTCGGTCAAGGCTGCTACAGGGAAGCCGATCAAATTTGTCGGTACCGGCGAAAAGCTCGATGCATCCAATCTGGAACCGTTCTATCCGGATCGTATGGCTTCCCGCATTCTCGGCATGGGCGATATGCTCTCCCTGATTGAAAAAGCGCAGCAGGCGTTTGACGAGAAAAAAGCGGAAGAGCTGGAACGCAAAATGCGCCAGAATAAAATGTCTCTGGACGATTTTCTGGATCAGATGCGTCAAATCAAAAAAATGGGCTCCATGCAGAACATTTTGAAAATGATTCCGGGCATCAACGCGAAACAGCTCGACGGCGCCAAAATCGATGAGAAGCAGATTGCCCGCACGGAAGCAATCATTCTATCCATGACCAAGCAGGAACGTGACAATCCGTCCATCCTGAATTCATCCCGCAAGAAGCGCATTGCAGCGGGCAGCGGCACAAAGGTCGAAGACGTCAACCGGCTGCTCAAGCAGTTCGAAGCAACTCAGGCGATGGCGAAAAAGTTGACTGGTGGGAAGCCGGTCAAGAATTTCGGCGGCCCTATGGCAAAAAACAGGAAGGGTTTCAAATACCCGTTCTAAAATAAACTGTTTTATTTCTTAACAACAATTTGGAGGTACAAAATCATGGTTAAAATCAGACTGCGCAGAATGGGTGCAAAGAAAGCCCCGTACTATCGGATCATTGTTGCGGATTCTCGTTCCCCGAGAGACGGTCGCTTCATCGAAGAAATCGGCACATACAACCCGATGCTGGAGCCGACGGAATTCAAAGTGGACGCTGACAAGGTTCGTGACTGGATCCAGAAAGGTGCTCAGCCGACCGACACTGTGAAAGCTCTTCTGAAAAAAGAAGGCATTCTGTAAGCCGGCATTCTCAAAAGGAATGATTTTATGAAAGATCTTCTTTATTATATTGTCAGACAGATCGTTGATCATCCGGATGCCGTTTCCATTCAGGAAGTCACACGCGATGACGTTCTCGTTCTGGAGCTGAGCGTTGATCCGTCTGACATGGGGAAAGTTATCGGTCGTCAGGGAAAAATCGCAAAATCTATTCGTTCCATCATCAAGGCTGCCGCCATTCGCGAGAATCTTCGCGTCAATGTTGATATTCTCGGCTGAGATTTCTGGAACCGAATCAGCCGAAGTCTGTTTTCAGACTTCGGCATTTTATTTCTTTTACCGCTGGAGGTTGTTATGGAGAAATCGGAACACACGTCAAAACGATTCCTGGAAGCCGGAACCATTGTCACGACACACGGCGTTCGCGGTGAAGTCAAGCTGAAGCCCGCCTGTGACAGCGCAGAGTTTCTCATGCCGCTGAAAACGCTGTACCGAAACGGTGAGGCCATGCACCCGATTTCCAAGCGCGTTCACAAGGGGATGCTGCTGCTGCTCTTCCCCGGCTATGATACGGTTGAAAAGGCGATGCGTCTGGTGCATTCGACACTGTATTTTGATCGAAATGATATTCAGCTTCCCAGCGGCGTGTATTATTATTGCGACTTAATCGGGCTGACTGTGTATGACACGCGGCTTGAGCGCACGATTGGAACCATCGTTGATATTCTCGATCGCCCGGCCAGCAATATCTATGTTGTCCGGGACGGTGATCAGGAATCCATGATTCCTGCCGCCGGTGATTTTATCCAGTCCGTTGATCTGGAGCATCAACAGATGACGGTTCAGACGATTCCGGGGATGGTAGAAAATGAATAAAATCTTTGTTTTGACACTGTTTCCCGACGCTGTCATGGGCGTCTTATCGGACAGCATTATCGGCAATGCGATTCAAAACGGCATCGTTTCCATCCAATGCATTCAGATTCGCGACTATACGCTCAACCGTCAGGCGCAGGTCGATGATTATCCGTATGGCGGCGGCATGGGGATGCTTTTGATGGCGGATCCGCTGTACCGCGCCTGGTCGGCAGCGGCCGAACAGTGTACGCACCCGCATACGATTCTGATGAGCGCACGGGGAATCCAATACAGCCAGTACCACGCCAAGCGCCTCTCCCTGACGGATGAATTGATTCTGGTCTGCGGGCACTATGAAGGGGTCGATCAGCGATTTATCGATGAATGCGTCGATGAAGAAATCTCAATCGGTGATTTTGTGATGACCGGTGGCGAAATTGCAGCATTGGCGGTGATCGATTCACTGTGCAGATTGCTGCCTGGCGTATTGGCTGACGAAAGCTGCTATACGGATGAAAGTCATTGGGCGGGAACGTTAGAGTATCCGCAGTATACGCGACCTGAAGTCTGGCATGACAGGCGTGTGCCGGATGTTCTGCTTTCGGGGCATCATGAGAATATTCGGAAATGGCGGCGTCAGCAGTCTTTGCGGGAAACGAAGGAACGCCGACCAGATCTCTTTTCCAAATTGCAGCTCACAAAAGAGGATCAGAAGCTGCTGCGTGAAGCGGAAACGAATCCGTACAATCCGGCATAACCCATCTATTGCATACATTCAATCGAAGTGCATTCATCAAAGAACAGCATCCGTGCAGAAAATCCTGCATGGATGCTGTTTTCTTTTTCCAATTTATTTGTGATTCAAGGTGACTGTTTCAGGATTCGGTCAGGACACAGCGAACCGTCAGACGTGAACGACCGCCAACGGTACAGGTGAACAGGGTGAAATCCCAATCCCCTGCTGTCATGGCTTCGACGGCACTGGCCGGGAGCGATTCGAGCTCCACGACTTCGTATCCAAAGCGTTGGCCGAGGGCATCGGTAAAAAGAATCGAATCCCCGATTTGCAGGTCGGACAGCTTGCCGAAATGGCCTTTGTAATTGTGCCCGGCTATGACCAGATTGTTCTGGTAGAGGGAACCGGCGTAGCAGCACGGCGCATTTTTTAAGGCGGCCATGCTCCAATTCCGGAGAACCGGCAGCTCGAGCGACAACGAGGGGATCGAAAGAATGCCGGCATATTCCTGTCCGTCCAGCTGAATCACGGGCATTTCCGGTTCATCGTTCGGCGAATCAGCTGGGAGTGTGTCAGCGGCCGAGGGCGTGACCTGATCTGTAAAAGGCGGCGGAACAGCCGATGCGCTATTGCCGGTGATTGCCGATGCATCACGGGAGCTGCCCATGGCGATTGCAAGCTGTGAGAGCGCCTCATCCGCACGTTTGGCGGCGCGGGCTTCGTCTGCCAGATTATACGCGGTCAGCCCCAGAGCGGCGGCGATCAGGAGGCAGCCGATTCCAATCAAAAAGCGGGCGGTTCTATTCATGATGATGTCGCGCCATCCAAACACCGGCCATCAAGCACAGGCAGCCGACAACTGCAAACAACGGTACCGGCCACCAGAGCATACCGGTTTGCGGCAAATTGGGTGCATCAGGCGTTGTCTGCGGGTGGTCACCGGGAACGGAAGTGGATGGGCGGGATGGGTCGGATGGTTCTGAAATACCGGGCGTACCGGATGGTGACGGTGAATCCGAGCCGCCGGGCGTACCGGAGGTTGTCGGCGTATTCGAACCGCCAGATGCATCGGTCGTCGGCGGGGTACCGGAGGATTCGCTAGGCGGTGTGGAGCCGGACTGGTGGGTGTCACTGCCGGTGGTGTGTGATGGGCTGGACGCATCGTTGCCAAACGTATTGGTCACCAGAAACACAATCCCCTTCTGCTCGACTGTGACGGTGTAGCCCGCGGGAACCTGTTCCGTCAGCGTCCAGGATGCCCAGTTGTCGAGCTGCTCCCAGGTATAATGCCACTGGTTTGCTTCACTTAGCGTGACTGTATCGTAGAGGATACCGTTTCGCAGCAGCTGCACGGTGATGGAAGTCGGCCTCGCAGACTGATGCCCGTCATCCTTCCATTCCTTGATCACTTCCCGCATCGTGTAGATCGGTTGCTCCGGCAGAACCGGGTTGTTGCGGATTTCTGTTTTGGGTTCGATGGGAATGTCATACGTCCAGTCCTGCGTCAATGCGTCAATACCGGGCAGCATGACAATGGACGGCGTTGGAAGATACACCGTACTGCCGATGGTGCGGGGTTCTCCGAGCACAAGATAGACGCCGTGCGGCAGACGCTCCACTTCGTTCGGGAAAGAGAGTGCGCCGGATGCGTCAGTGGTGCCGACATCGGTCGGCGTCATTTGCCGGCTCTGGATATAGCCCTCCAACGTGGTGGCCAGAATGCGCCATTCTTCCTCGGCGTTGCCGTCGGGCAGCCGCACCGGCAGCGTTGAAAACGGCTCAGTCAGACGAATGGAGCCCTGTTCATTCATCGACGCGATTTGATAGACAGAAAAGCGAACGCCCTGTATCGGCTTGCCATCCACCCGGTAGGAAATGGAGAACGAGACCGCCTGATTCGGATCAATCACGCCCAAAGCAGCAATCGGCGTGGCCAGTAGTGCAATCAGAACGATGGTTGTCAGCCATGCCGCAATTCGATAGAAAGAGCTTTTCATGAATGATCCTTTCTGTGATTTCGCTGTTTTCGACTGGGTAGGAGCAAAATCACGAATAATATTAGTAAAATCGGGGCGGCGATGATCGGTGCCACCACCAGTGTATCCACCTGGACGGCGTCAGCCACGAGGCGAATGGTTTTGGCTTCGGTCGGGTTTTCGATGCGGTGTCCGCGGACGAGAAGCCGGTGAGAATTGATGCCATAGGGTGTACAGGTCATCAGTGTACAGAGGTCTTTCCCCTGCTCAATGACGAGTGCAGAGGTGTCGGTTGGTTCAATGATCAGGATTTGATCGACTTCGTATGTCAGCACCTCATCGAGGACGCGAATCACGAAGGTATCGCCCAATTTCATTTCATCCAGATTTGTAAACAGCTTGGCACTCGGCAAGCCGCGATGGCCGGAAAGGACGCAGTGCGTGCTTTCACCGCCGACCGGAAGGGACGACCAGTCGAGATGGCCGACCGCAATTTGCAACACCGATTCACTGGTGCCGTGATAAATCGGGAGAGAAATGGCGATCACCGGGATTTCGATATAGCCGATGATGCCGGTTCCGCCGACGTTCAATTGGCTGTCGTAGGACTGCTGTTCTTCATCCGTCAGATAGAAGTCCATCGTTTTGGAGGATCGTGTCTGATTGTATGCACGCGCCTGTTCGAGGACATCCTCATATTGATCTTGCTCCATGGCGTGGACATCCTCTGCGTAGGCCGCGACAGCCTGAGATGCGTGCAGCGAATTCCAGTAATCGCTGACCGTTGGATACAGCAGCAGAGAAACACCTGCAAGAAACATCAGGACTAAAATCCAGGTTGTTTTTCGACTTTTCATTGCAGGTGCTCCCCTACCACTGTGGCTTGATTTTTAGTTCTTTGTCTTGCTCACGCGCTTTTTGGTGACCAGCAGAACGGCGGCACCAACGGCCAGAATGGCTCCGGCAATGTAGAAGATCTTGGTACCGATGCCACCGGTGGACGGCAGCTCGGTGCCGGACTGGTTGTTGACTTTGACAAGCACTGTTGTGTACGTATCTTTGCCGGTTTCTGCGTCTTTCTCTTTTCCTTTGATCGTGAACGTTACATCAGTTCCAAGCTTGTTAAAGCCCGGGAGTGCTTCGATTTCGCGGAGGTAGTAGTTGTCGGCGTCGAGACCGTCGATTTCGATTTTCCCGTCTGCATTGGTCGTGAGAATGGATTCAGTCGGCCATGTCGGATTCTCACCGGTCGGAGCATCTACCCATTCGAAAATTTTACCGTTTGCTACTTTGGCGACTTCGAGGACTTCCTTTTCATCATCGTATACAGTTTTGATGACTTTACGCAGCAGGACGAACTTAACACCTGCCAGCTTTTTCGTCTCATCGCCATTGGCGTATTTCAGGATATCGAGATCCCAAGTGTAGGTGACAGTTTGGCTGGGTGTCGTTGTTCCGGTGCCGGCGCCGTTCCCGTCGTTCCCGTATGAAAGATTGCTTTCGTTCGTGTTACCCGGCAGACCGACAACGGCGTTTGCGTTCAGCGTAGCGGTGTAGGAAATGACGATTTTGTCATTGGCCTTCAGTTTATCACAGAAGTCCTGCGTGAAGACGACCTCGAAGGTGCAGTTGTCTGTCGGCTTGTTGTTGGTGTCGGTGGCCTTCTTGATGGTGTAGTTCGCTGCATCGACTGTTGTCGTGCGTTCGCCGCTCGTCAGCTTAATTTCGGTGACGCTGTCGAAGGTCAAACCGGTAGACATTTTATCGTGGAAGACATAATTTTCGGCACCGGCCTGTGCGGTGATGGTGCTCTGGAAATAGATAGTCTGGCCGATATCGGCGTCATTTTCGCTGCCGAAGTTGCCGGTGGAGTCTTCTTTGACTTTTTTCTCGTTGGTCGGGACGGCGTTCTTCTCTTTGATCGTGACAGTGGGATTTGTGGTATCCAGAGAGCAGAGCGTACCCAGTGAGCTGTCTACCAGGTAGTAGCCGAGAGCCAGGTTCGAGAATGTCACGGTTGCGGAGGTTGCGGTAACTGTCCCCTGATGGGCGATCGAATTTGTTTTGGCATAAGCCTGTGCCGCCTTGGCAAAGGCGGCAGCATCGGCGCCTTTGACCCATGTTACATAGCCCTGCGTGTCAACGGTGACGTAGGTCGTCTGAGTTTTCAGCCAAGTTTCCCATGCGGAGCTTGCCTTGTACGCATAAGCACCGGCTGTTGCGTCATAGCTTTCCAGTTCGAGAATCTGGTAGATCGTGTAGGTTTGGCCAACGACCGCGTTATCGATGGTGATGGTACCGGTTGGTGTTGCCGGTGTTTCCGGTTCGGTTGGTGTTGCCGGTGCTTCGTCTGCAAGGGCGAAGGAGCTCAGCGTGACAAGAGCCAGCAGGAGAGCCAGAATCTTTTTTGCGTGTTTCATCGTTCAAAATCCTTTCAAACTGATTTGGTCTTCAAATTGATTCGGAAGTGTTTGGCGGTTCATTATGAGGAGGAGTCCGCCTCCTTTTCCCTTTTGCGGGAACGGTATTTCTGAAACAGGAGGAAGCCTGATGCGCTCAACAACAGGATGCCGCCTGCAACATACAGAAGAAGTGTGCCGGGGCCGCCGGTGGAGGGCAGCGCATAGTAAATGCGGTTCAGAATGACGAAGCTTTCCGGATCGTCATCTGTCCACGTCTCCGTTGAACCGTCTTCTTTTGACACGGTCACGGTGACCTTGTCGTATGCCACTACGACCGACCAGGTGTCCCCCGTTTTGAGATAGCCTGCCGGAACGACCGTCTCCTCCAGCTTGTAGGTGTGGCCGGAGGGGATGTTCGTAAAGGTGACTTTGCCGTCTGCGTCGGAGGTCTGGACTTGATTTGGCACGGTGACGGACGTTTTCCCGTCGCCGCGACAGATGCTGCAGTTTTCCGTATCGTGGCTGAGCGTGAACTCGGCACCGGCCAGCGGATTCGGAATCTCCGCCGTATCCTGTTTGGTAAATGTCAGCTCACCGAGATAGCCGTGAACCGATGGGATGGGGAAATTGATCGTTTTGGGGGCTGAGATGGTCTGCTGACCGTTGATGTCGGTCACCGTTCGGTACTGCAACGTTGTTTTGCCGTTTGTATTGTACACATTCTTCTCAATGAAGGACGCATCTTCATTCTTCAGACGGACGCGATAGCGGAGTTCAAAGACATACGTTGTCTCTGAGCCGGAGGTGGATTGGGTGTAGCCGGACTTTTTCAAATCCCAGTCGATATCTGTACTGGACGAATTCGAATGAGTTGAAGCCGTGTTTTCGGCATTTTCTGCGTAGGAGCCTGTCAAGTTCCCCGACGTCAGTTCATTGTCTTTGTCATAAAAGCCGATGAACTCAATCTCGCCCGGAACAACCGTCGGCACCGGGTCCGATGCCACCCAGTCGGCCTTGGCTGCGGTCTCGGTGGTGGTTCTGATGGCTTCGAAAATCTGATTGTAGGCATCTATCAAACCTGCTGTGTCGGTACTGTCGTGGTAATACTTGTCATACCCAGAGCCAATTTTATCCCCTAACCATTTGGTGAAATGGCCGGTCGATGTCCCGCCGATATCGTAGGTATCTTTCGTGCGATCCATCGTTGAAAAAGTATTGGTTGCACTCTGAGTGATATATGCATCCAGACTTTGACCGGCAACATCGACACCGATGGAAAAAATCGTAATGCCCGATTTTTTCATGCTTTCGGCCATTTCCCGTGCTTTGACAGCACCGCGATCGGAATAGTTGGTGCCGTAATTAAATGGCTTGTTCGGATAGAGATCATCGCGGATGTATTTATGCGTATCACTATCTATGCTGGTATAGATTGGGTTATAGCCGCTGTAGCCACTGGAAACATAGGTCGTTGGGAAGCCGTCACTGAGGAAAATTACATAACGATTCTTGTTTTTGACCTCGCTGAGCATATCTCTAGCCATTTTCAAACCGGCTTCAATATTGGTATACCGACTCCCGGAGGAAGCATAGCCAGATGCATTGATGATGTTCCCGGTATTCTGACGCATGGTGTTTTTTAACTTCTTGGCTTCATCCTCATTTGTACAGGGTGATAGCGCGAAAATCTTGTGTGCATCGGTGTTGAAGGCCACATAACCAACCTTGCTGATTCCAAGAGAATTGCTTGCGGCGAATTTGTCCAGAAAATCCTCTGCGGCCTCCATTGCAGCTTTATATCTTGTGGAATTGCCAAAGTCAGAATTCATGGTATTGGAAATGTCCATGACAATGACAACCGCCATGTCTGGCTCGTTGATCAGCTCTTTGATATTGCCGGTTGTTTCGACGCGCAGTGTGATATCGAAAACGTTTTCCAAGTCGGTGCCTTCGATCGTCTTGCTGACGGTGACGCCGTTCTCTGAGTTGGAGCCGCCGTGATTGTCGATCTGCTGATCGGACGGCTTTGTCTCGTTGGACGCTGATGCATCTCTGGTCAGTGCTGCGGCGAATGCCGTATGCTGCAGCTGGCCCGGTGCGTCCGGTGAGGGTGTGTCGCTGTTGGCATCGTCGCTGAATTCCGTGAACCAGCCGCTGTCGCGGAGCTGCATCCAGTTGGTTCCAATGCAGGCTTCGGCAACCGATTCATTATCCAAGACGAGCATTTGCACGAGGCGGTTCGAAAGCTCGCGGTAGTTCGTTTCGGACAGCGCGCCTTGTGCGAAGGCCGTATTGATTTCATCGAGCAGTGCGTTGGCCGCCTGCGGTTCGGCCGCGGAAACTTGCAGCGCTTCAACCGCCGACAGGTACGAGCGGTAGGCGTCCAGCGACGTGGCGGGGTCGAATTCCAACGAGACGTTGCACGCCACCGTATCCACGGTGAGGCGTTCGGGAGTCTGGTGTTCTTCACAGGTGCTGTCCCACGCGTTGAATTCGACAGCGCCATGGACGCGGAGGGCGAAGCTCGGCTCTTCCAGCAGAGCATGGACGGAAACGGCAACGGAGCCCGACCATTCGGATGCTGCAATCGAGAGCGACGGTTCTTCTGCGGTCAGGAGGAGAAAGCCCGTGAGCACCTGACAGGGGATTTCCGTTTCGCCAAAGAGGCGGGGCTCACTGACTACGGACGGCGCATACCCTTCCGTCTGATCGAGCCAGGTCATGGCGTCGAGATCAAAGGTGGCGATTTCTTCCAACAGCGGCAAAACGATTTCCAAGCGGATGCGAATGGACGAATACGCCGCTTCCGGAAGGATGGGTGCGGTTTTCAAGGACAGCGGGAAGCAGACGGTCTCGCCGGGGTGCGCAGTCAGCGCGGTATCGGCTGCGGCGGACAATTCCGTCAGGCGGACGGCGTCCGCGTCCAGCTGTGGGAGCGGTTCCGACTCGGTTTCCGAGGGGTTTGCTGTCGTTTTCTGCGAACAGGCATCGGAGTGCTGATGCTCCGGCAGGGTGCAGATGAGGTTCTTTTGGTAGCAGTCTTCCGTATGGCGATGCGATGTGGCCGGTTCGGAGTCGGATGCGGATGTAGTCGTTTCGGCCGACGTTTCGCTGATCGTTTCGCTCACGGTGGCGGGCGGCTCCGATGTAGTGGAGGGTTCGGAGGTGGAGGTCGTTTCGGCTGACGTTTCGCTCGTGGTGGCAGGTGGCTCCGATGTGGTAGTTGGTTCAGAGGTGGTCGACTCCCCGGTTTGGGCGGTGGACTCCGTTTCTGCGAACGGGCAATTGAGAACGACTTCATAGCAGGAAGGACCGTGCTGATGCTCTTCCAGGCCGCAAAGCGGTGGCTCAGTCATGGTAATTGCCGGGAGAATCAGCGCATAGGTCGTACTGAAGACAACGAGACAGGAAAGAAACAGTACAAGTTTTTGCCAGCGCTTCCGTTTTCTGCGTGTTGTCCAATAGGAACCAGCCGGTTGCTGCACGATGCGTCCACCTCCTTTCCGGCTTAATCAAAATTCAGTTTCGTTTATTGAGAAGATTGGGATAGAATACCGAAAACCGACAGCGGCCAAATGCGGAAAACCACCTTGCCGACCATCTGATCCTCGGCGACACAGCCAAGCGCCGTTGTCCGGGAATCGACGGAAACGGCGCGATGATCGCCCATGACGAAATAGCGGCCATCGGGCACCTGGTACGGTAATTCAATGTTGATTTCACCAAGCGCCTTTTCGGTCAGATACGGTTCGTCGAGAAGGGTGCCGTTCACGAGAACGGAGCCATCTTCCGTGAAATCGACCCAGTCGGACGGACCGGCAATGATGCGCTTGATGAGCAGTTTATTTCCATAATAAAAGGCGACAATCTCGCCCGTTTTGAATTGCGAACTTTTCACAGTGACGACAATCTGGCCGTTTTCCAGCGTCGGGGTCATGGATGTGCCATAGATTCGGAGCACAGGCATCCAGAGCGTTGCGACCAGAACGGCCAGCGCTGCGACGACAATCAGCACAGCCACTGTACTTTTCAAGGCACGATGATAATGACGGTGGTCGCGAAGGCGAGCCCGCTCCGCTTCAATCTGCGTGAGCGACGGGAGCTCGACCTGCGAATTCATAGGACGGTTCATCGGCTACACTTCCCTCGTCATCAGGGCATTCAGTTCACTATGCAGAAGGATGAATTCATCGGCTTTTTTGCGGAAGTCTGACCACGCATTGGCCGCTTCGCTGTTGGCGGAATCAATGGTTTGGCGGGCATAGTCTTCCGCTTCGCGCTGAATCGCGGCGGCGCGGCAATTGGCCTCGGCCAGAATGGTACCGGCCTGCTGCTCGGCCTGTGCGATTTTCTGTTCGCTTTCGGCCGATGCGGATTGCACGGACGTCAGATACTGATCCGCCGCGGCCTGTGCCGCAGCAAAGACGTCATTCAGCTGAAGAGCCGCCTCTGCAATCGAACCGGCTGATTCCATGCAGACAGAACGGTTTTTCTGCAGTTCTTCCAATTGAAGGACTTTCAGTTGAAGCGCTTCCAGCTGTTTTTGCTGTTCATAAATAATATCAACCAGATCAGCACGGCTCAGGCGCTTCAGATCTCTATCAGCCATATCAATCCCCCGGCATTTTTCCTGTAACAAAGTGCAAAGAGCGCACCTATACGATTGATATTATAATACTTTCCCAACGCTATGTCAAGTGATTCCTGTCAAGTCTTCTGGATGTTTTGCGTCGGACTTTCCGATTTCACGGACTTTTTTGCGCAGTTGGCTGTTTGGAAAGACTTTGAGTGCCGCCTATGGACATTTTCCGGTTCGCATGATATAATAGAGGCAAGGTATCCGGAGCCATTTGGATTGGAGAGGTGTTTTATGAAACGGACAGATTATATCTCGTGGGATGAGTATTTTATGGGGGTTGCGCTCCTTGCAGCCAAGCGGAGCAAGGATCCGAATTCGCAGGTCGGTGCGTGCATTGTCAGCGACCAGAATATCATCATATCCACCGGCTATAACGGCTTTCCGAAGGGCTGTTCGGATGACGAATATCCGTGGGCGCGTGAGGGTGCTGTCAACGAGACCAAGTATCCCTACGTCGTTCATGCGGAGCTGAATGCCATTTTGAATGCCGCTGGGCGTCCGCTGAGCGGTTCGCGGCTGTATGTCTCCCTTTTCCCATGCAACGAATGCGCGAAGGCCATCATTCAGACCGGCATTCGGGAAGTGATTTATCTGTCCGACAAATATGCAACGACGGATGCGACCTGTGCATCCAAGCGGATGCTCCAATCGGCCGGTGTGCAGCTGACGCAGCTCGACTGCGGTGAGCTGGAGCTGACGCTTTCCTATCGCGCATAACAAGACTGAAAACCCGTCAATCCGCCCGGTCAGATGATCTGATCGGGCGGATTTATTGGTTCAAATGGACTTCCCTGTTCGGTTCACAGCGCCATGACCGTTTGACAGAACACCTCGCCGCGCTCTTCGAAGTTTCGGAACGCGTCAAACGAAGCACAGGCCGGAGACAATAGAACCACCTCATGCGGCTGCGTCAGTCGATGTGCGGTATGGACGGCCTCCTGCAGGTTGGCTGCGTGATGAATTTCCGGGCAGCCAGCTTGATAGGACGGCGCATTCCGGACGGCGGCTTCGATCTTCTCTGCGGTTGCGCCGGTCAGAATGATGCGGCGCGTCTGACGGCACAGCGCTTCGCCGAGCTGATCGAAGGAAATTCCCTTATCGCTGCCGCCGAGAATCACGGTCAGTTGGCCGTCAAAGACGCTCAGAGCCGCCATGGTTCGTGTGGGCGACGAGTCGATGGAGCTGTTATAGTAGCGGACATCATCCAGAATTCGAACGAGCTCCAGGCGATGATGGACGCCGGGGAATGTGGTTGCGACCTCTGCAATCGCGTCTTGTTTTGCATATTCGTACACGGCGCCGATGGCAGCCATGTAGTTCTCGATGTTGTGCTGCCCGGGGATTCGAATCTGATCGACCGGCAAAATCGGCTCTGAAACGCCCTGCTTGCAGACGGTAATCCAGCCGTTTTGGAGAAGAACGCCCTCTTCACAGGCGTTGGCTCTGGAAAACGGACGCGAACCGGCCGGAGCTTCGGAGAGAAAGCCGCGTGTGATCGCGTTGTCATAATTGGCGACCAGGACATCCCCCGCCTGCTGCCAGCGAAAAATGGTGCGTTTGGCTTCGATGTATTCCGCCATATCGGTATGTTTATCCAAATGGTTGGGGGTGACATTCGTGACGACTGCGACGTGCGGGCTGCGCTGCATATCCATCAATTGAAACGAGGAAAGCTCGACGACGGCCAGATCATTCGGCGACATTTCCGCCAGCTTGGGTGTCAGCGGTGTACCCAGGTTGCCGCCGAGCCACACGCGTTTCCCAGTGCGTTCCAGAATTTTGGCAATGACCGTCGAGGTCGTCGATTTTCCATCGCTGCCGGTAATCCCGATGATCGGGCACGGGCAGCAGGCAAAAAAGAGGGACATTTCGGAGGTGATTTCCGAACCGGCTGCCGCTGCACGCTGTAGCATTGGCTTGGTTGGAAGCAGACCCGGAGAGCGGAAAATGACGGCATCATCCAGGTGCGCGTCATACCCATCGCCGCAGTGGAACCAGGTGCCCCGCTCCTGCAGTTTCTGCGCCGCATCGCCCAGTGCGTCCGGCGCTTTCTGATCATATATGGTGACACAGGCCCCTGCGTTTACGAACATTTCGGCCAGCGGTGCATTGCTGACGCCGAAGCCTAAAATGCCAATGCGCTTGCCCCGAATGGATTCAAGATAGCGTTGAATGTTGGTCACTCATTTGCCTCCCGATTCTTTTTTTCTGTTATTATACGCCTTCCAGCCCGACAAATCAACTCCCCTTTCTGCGCGATTCTCTATTTTCGGCGCATTGCAGATGCAGTTCTCAACTGCAAACAGTGATTCGTCTATATGCACAATCGATTTGTCCATTCTCTTACTTGAAAAAATCGGCTATAATTTTGATAGGAAAACCCTGCAGGTTCGAATGCAGGGCGAGATCAGAAAAAGTTGAGGGTCAGGTTTTATGAAAAGTAATACAGTAAATATTGCTGTGATTGGCCTTGGCGGTCGCGGACATGATATGATGCGCAACCTGCTGGCCATGGATGACGTTCGCGTGGTCGGCGTTTGTGACGTCTATCCGGATCGGGTGGCAAGTGCCTCGAAGGCGGTAGAAGAGGTCTATGGAAAAGCGCCGGTGACCTCCACCAATTATCATGATTTGCTCGCCATGAAGGAAGTAGATGGCGTTTTGATCACCACCTGCTGGCAGATGCACATCCGCATTGCGATTGACGCAATGAATGCCGGCAAGTATGTGGCCAGCGAGGTCGGCGGCGCATCCTCTCTGGATGAATGCTGGGAGCTGGTTCGGACAAGCCAGCGTACCGGGATGCCGTGTATGCTGCTGGAAAACTGCTGCTACAGCCGGGAAGAAATGGCGCTGCTTAACATGGTCAAGCAGGGGATGTTCGGCGAAATCGTCCACTGCCGCTGCGGCTATGAGCACGACCTGCGCGAAGAAATTGCTAAGGGGCATATCAACCGCCACTACAGACTCGATCATTACATGAATCGAAACGGCGACATCTATCCGACGCACGGTGCCGTTCCCATGGGCAAAATCCTGAACATCAACCGCGGCAACCGGTTTGTCACACTGGTTTCCATGGCCACCAAGGCACGCGGGCTGAATGAATGGTCTGCTGCTAATATGCCGGCGGACAACGAGGTGCAGGGCTATCCGTTCACGCAGGGTGACGTCGTAACCACCATGATTCGCTGCGCGCACGGCGAAACACTCGTGCTGACACACGACACCACACTCCCCCGTCCGTACTCCCGTGGCGGATATGTGCAGGGTACAAAGGGTGTCTGGATGGAAGAAAACCGCAGCATTATGCTGGAAGGCATCACAGAAAATCACAAGTGGTCGTCCTTTGACCCGATTCTCAAGGAATACGAGCATCCGCTCTGGAAATGGTATCAGGAAATCGGCATGAGAGGCGGCCACGGCGGCATGGACTATCTGGTGCTCCGCGCCTACGTGGAGAGCATCCAGGCACAGCAGGATACGCCGATTGACGTCTACGATTTTGCCACCTATGCGGCCATTACTCCGTTGAGCGAAAATTCCATCGCGGAGGGCAGCGCACCGCAGGCCTTCCCGGATTTCACGAGCGGCGGATTCCTCGTTCGCAAACCGGAGCGCTGCTGGCAGTACAGCCTGTCGGAAATTGACCGTTCCTACTGTTCCTGCGAAGACGCTCCGTCAGAGCAAGCAAGCACGGAAGCACAACAGTAAACGGCAACGCCAGGTATTTGTGCGTTTGCAGGAACAGCGTGATATATCGCTGATTGCTGACAAATACGGCTGCCAGGCCGATCATCAGCAATGCGGATGGCGCAGCAAACAACGGATTCTCCCGCTGTTCGGTGCGTCCTGTCAATTCGTTGAGACATTTCGTCAGGCATTGCACGCACAGTGCCAGTTTCACCGTATCGCACAGGATATATATGACGGACACGAGGATTTCCATCCGCTGAAAAAATGCGCCAACGCTGACAATGCGAACGGCGACAAATGACTTAAAAAACAGAATTCCATAGGATGCAGGACCCAGTGCGAGCACGTTTCGAAGAAAGACGAGCGTCAGCAGCACCCAGGTCATGCCGGCACCTCTGATCAGGTTTCGACTGCCCCTTCTCCCGGATGTTCCGTCGAGAAGGGGCAGTAAAATTATGACATCGCCAAACGGAACGGTAAAAATCGAAAAGGCACCGGCAGCCACCGGCTGCAAGCCGTGATACAGCATGGGATACGGAAAATGATCCAGGTCAATGGCGAACAGGGACAGCACCAGCGTGACACTCAGCGTTCCGATGACAGCATACTGAACCATTCGTGAGACACGCGCCATGGCCATACGGCCGCACCGCACCATGAACGTGATGGCGGCTGCTGAAAGAATGCCGACCACAAGAAATGCCGTGTCGGTCAGGAACACCGTGTGAATAAAATTTAGGTAATTGCCCGCGACGGCTGTTCCGATGATCACGGCGTAGACGCCAAAGAGCGCAATCGCGATTTTTCCGAACAGGGTGCCGAAGCATTGCTTGCAGAGGGCAAACAGACCACCCTGCCCTGCGCGGGTCAGCAGGTGCTCATAGAGCGCGTACAGCGGTAAGGTTGGAATGACGGCCAGCAGCGCAGACAGATAGCTTTCCTCTCCGGCCTCTTTGGTTCCGCCAATGACAAAGATGCCGCCCATTGTCATCAAAAATGCCATCGATCGGATTTGACGATCGGTGATTTTTCCCGTTTCCAGCATACGAAGACTCCTTTTCAGGACGGATACAGCCATTCAGACAGCTGTTCAATCGGATTGGGCAGTGTCCACTGCCGAAAGGATGCATAGCAGAACATCCCGGCCGCGAGCATGAGACAGCAATAGACCACACTTCGGCCAACGGTGGGTTTTCGACGACCTGTCAGGAGATCTGTGGTCAGGAAACACGCCAGATAGGCGATCATCAGAAAAACCGTCATGAAATTTCCTCCTGATCATTGAGCGGAGACATTTTCCCGGACTGGTCAATCACGGCGTGTACGTGCATTTCATAGGGCATATGGGCATAAAACCAATCCCAATCGGCTGCAATATGGTGCCAGATTTTGGCGTCATGGCGTTTGATGTGCTGCCCGATGCACAGAATGTCCGTGCCGAACTGCTGAATGTCCCGCTCCAGCAACGCGCAGCACGCATCGTGAACCGCCTGCTCGGCTGCCTGTATGATTCGCTCTGTGCCGTCTGCATTTCGAATGACGGTATCATCTCCGATATGCCCGACGAGAGACAGGTTCAGCTTCATCTCAATTTGCGCAGACACAGCGCTTTCACTGCAAACGGTCTGCAAGGAAATCGAATGGCTGACTACTTTGACCTGAACCGTCAAATCCTCATTCGCAATTGGAACGGACAAAACGCTTTGAAACGGGTTTTTCATCATCAGCATCAGGTATGGCACATCACTGCCCTCATAAATGCCTGACAGGACATCCTGTTTCAAAACGGCGTATGAAGAAATGGACAGCAGCTCCTGCTCCTGATTCGTCTGCCCGCTGACAATCGGGATGCAGGTTGCCGCGCCCTGTATCCCGTATCGATTGATCAACTCATTGACATTGACAACCGTATGACCGCGGTTCTGATAATTTTCCAGAATCTGTTCCAGAGAAATCGAGACGCTCTTTTGTCCCAGCGTCTGCATCTGATAGATCTCGCTGGCTTTTTCCGTTCCGGCCACAATGACCATGGAGGAGAGCCTTGCGTTGACATCGCTGGCAAACCAATCGAGAATCGGTTCAATGGAGTGCTGGAGTACACTCCGGCTCAGGATAAAGACGTCTGCATGACCCCAATACAGCTGGCGACCGGCCATGTGCGTCATATCATTGATGGCCTCTACGAGGCTTGCACCGCTCGACTCCATATAGATGATCTCATAATCGGAATCGTTGCCGCCGCTGTTTTGCAGATTTAGAATCTCGGTTGTCACGGTATACTCACCGGAGGACGGGTCAAAATCGATAGCGGCACCGGCCACGATGATCAGCTTTTCGATTTCGACATAATTGCTGCACCCGCTCAGAAGCGATAACAGAAGCGAGAGGCAGACAAATGACAACAGCCAACGCGTTTTTTTCATGATTTCTGATCATCCTCATCTTCTGATTCTGCAAACAGACGCCGATAATGCAGTGTGCCCCAGCGTGCCCGGACGAATGAATCGTGCCGCTGGCGATCGGCGTGATCGGGTGCAAGCGACAGGTACGGCACACAAAATGTCCGGATAGCACCCAGATGAAAAAGCAGGAGCAGAGCGCCCAGAATATACCCGACCATCCCCAGCATGGCACTGCTGATTAGCAGCGCCGTGCGCGTGATAATCTCTGCGCCGCCGACAGCCGGAATCATCAACGAGGTGGTGCCGGTCAAGGCAATGACGATGACCATGGGGGCCGAGATGAACTTCGCTTCGACGGCAGCCTGCCCCAGAACCAGCGCACCGACAATGGATAACGCCTGACCGACGTTGTTGGACATTCGAATGCTGGCCTCCCGTAAAATTTCGAATGCCAGCAGCAGAAGCAGCATTTCGACGATGGTCGGAAACGGAACGCCCTGACGACTGGCCGAAATGCTGATCAGCAACGACGGAGGCAGAATTTCCTGATGATAGGTGAGAATGGCCACATAAATGGCGGGAACGGAAACGGAGATGAAAAAGCCCACCATGCGCAGCAGTCGATTGATGGTCGCAAAGATATAATTGGTATAGTAATCGTCATTGACCTGGAAGTTTTCGATAAAAAGATACGGAACCGTCAGGACACAGGGAGAACCGTCCACAATCAGTGCGATACGCCCCTCGATCAGCTTGGCGGCTGTGATGTCCGGCCGCTCGGTCACGCCAATAGTTTTGAACGGCGTATACGGGGCGTCACAGAGCTGCTCCTGCAAATAATTGGAATCCAGAATGCCGTCCATCCGAATTTGCGCCAGTCGCCGTTTGAGCTCGGCCAGAATTTTGGGGTTGACTCTGGATTCCAGGTAGCAGAGATAGGTGCGTGTATGTGTCAGGGAGCCAAAGGTGATTTCCTCCACCTGCAGAGACGTTGTCTGCAGCTTGCGGCGCAGCATACAGATGTTGGTCAGAGCGGATTCGATAAAGCTCTCGCGGGGGCCGCGAAGCACCTTCTCGTTTTCCGGCTCCTGCGTCGCACGCCGCATCCAGCCCTTGGCACCGATGATCAGTGCGCCGTTTTGTGCAAACAGAACGCAGTCGCCGTTCATGATGGCTTCCGCCAGCTCTTCCACCGTTCTCCCCGGCTGCACCTCGGCATTTGCCAGTCCTTTTTGGGCGATGGATGCTGCATCCGCCGAAGCATCCGGCTTTTCCAGATAGCTCTGCAGGGGCTTTAGAATACTGGCAGAAATCAACAGGCCGTCCGTCATCCCGTCGAGATGGCACAGAATGCATTCCGCATCCGGTCGATCGCTCCGACTGACATGGCACTGACGAAACGTCACATCGTTTTGAAAAAGCGCAGACAGCCGACCGGCATCCGTTTCCGGAACGCCTGTCAGTGGCTGGACAGGTTTCTCCCTGTTTTCTGAATTGTACATTGCTCTCACCTGATTCTCATTTTGCTTGCTTCCCACTTCCAGTATCTCCGGCTTTGACGCCGTATATACGCTGCGGAAACGGCAGATACTGATGACAGCAATCGAGCAACAGACAAAGGTGGGACAAACATGCAGACAGGTCGGATCCGCACAGATCTTGCAGAAGAGGCCGTTGGCTTATACCGGGAATCGCAGTCGGCTACGAATTTGCCAGATGGCATTGCATCCATGAAAAAACGGCGCAACGGGATGCTCGTCACATCCGTTCAGATTACCACACAGGCCGCTGCGGAACAGGTCGGTAAGCCGATCGGTTCCTATATCACGATCGATCTGGAGCAATTGCACACGCACGCAGAGGACAGTTTTCGACAGACGGCGGAATTGATTGCAGAGGAGCTGACAGCGCTTTTGCCGCCCGCGAATTCGTCGCCGTTTCTGGTCGTCGGACTGGGCAATCGCTCGGTGACACCGGATGCGCTTGGCCCCTGCGCCGCCGAAAAGACGATTGCAACCAGACATTTGCTGCGCGAAATGCCTGAGCAGTTTTCCATGCTGCGCCCTGTCACGGTGATTGCGCCCGGTGTACTCGGCATGACAGGTATCGAGTCCGGCGAAATGATTTGCGGTCTTGTGGATCGCATCCGGCCATGTGCGGTGGTGGCCATCGACGCCCTGTCTGCACGACGAAGCGACCGCCTGTGCCACACGGTGCAGTTGACGGATACCGGCATTGTGCCGGGCTCTGGCGTCGGAAACCATCGATTTGCAATCAACCGGGATACGATCGGTGTGCCCTGCATTGCCATTGGTGTGCCGACGGTTGTAGATGCGGCAACGCTGGCAGCAGATGCACTGGAGCAGATTCACGCAGCCTACGACGAAGAAGCACTCTTCCGGACATACGGAGCGACGTTTGTCACCTGCAAGGAAATTGACCGGCTGATGGCGGTTTGCGCCAAGGCGATTGGCCATGCGGTGAATCTGGCGCTGCAGCCGGAGCTGTCAATGGAAGACATCGAGATGTTTCTCGCCTGAGCATATCCATCGTTCCATGTTCATATACTGGTCGTGAACTCTACAGAAGGAGGCGTTGAACGATGGAACAGCTGGAGCTTTTGTATCGGTACCCAACTGGTCAGTCCGACAATGGTTCAAAGAAGCGCACGGAGCAGATTGTCATTCAGAAGGACAAGCCGCGTTCCAAACGTCCGGCTTTTTCGGTGATGCGGCGCGGTGCTGCTTTCTGTCTGTCCATCGGGATTCTGGCGTGTACACCGGGTGCAGCGCGGACGACGACCGATTCCAAGCTCCCGGATGCCGTTCTGGGGCTTGTGCTGCGAAACGAAATGACCGGCTATGCTTCTCCTTATCGAGTGGCTGATTTGCCCATTCTCTCCTGGACCGATCAGCTGCAATCCCAGTTGCAAGCACTTCCGTCTCAAATGCCATCGGTATCGGATTCGGTTTCGAACACAGAGAACGGACTGGACTTTCCGGCGAATTGCCGCAATCCGGGCGGGGGTCTCGAGCCCTGCTCGGACAGTCTGGTTGCGGAATCTGTCCGCGAGCTCACCGTTGCGCCGACGAGCGCCTACGGATATGACGCGTATCAGAAGCTCTATGTTCTAAACGGGAGCGGCAAAACGCTGAATCTTCCTGAGCTGCTTCAGGAGCCGCTTCAGATTTCCGCTGTCAGTGCTGAGCCTCTTGTCTATATCTATCACACGCACACCTGTGAAGCATACACACCGGGTACGCTGGATACATACAAAACGGATGCGTCTGACCGCTGCACCGATTCGGCATACAACGTGGTACGAATCGGCGAGGAAATAGCCGAACGATTGCGGGCGCATGGCATCAGCGTGATTCATGATACAACAATGTACGATTCCCCTTCCTACACCGGTGCCTACAAGCGGTCACTGGCCGCCGTTCAACAGGCCATACAGGAGCATCCTTCCATTCAGGTGGTGATCGATGTTCACCGGGACGCACTCAACCAGCCGGACGCGCAGAAATATAAATTGATCACGGAAACGGAAGCAGGCAAAACGGCACAGGTGATGATGGTCATTGGAACGGACGCCGCCGCAGGGGATCATCCGCACTGGAAGGAAAATCTGAAGCTGGCGCTCCGTGTCCAGCAACAGATGACAGAGCGCTGGCCGACCTTGGCGCGGCCGATCAAGCTGACCCGCTCCAGCTATTTCCAGTTTTCTGCAATTGGCGCCATGATCGTTGAGGTTGGTGCGAACGGGAATGAGCTGTCTGAGGCGATTCGTGCCGGTCGCCTCTATGCTGAGGCACTCGCCGAGGTGCTGCTCACGAATGCGGGCACATAGACGTGCATTTCGTGTTGCTTTTTGAATCGGGCTGAGAGACTTTGTGCTTTCAGCCCGATCGTCATAAAGCACGTTTTTGCCCTGTGCGACTGATTTTATGCATCGTGGACGGATTCTCTGCAAGATTTCCTGTTTTCATCCGGATCAACGGCTTGCAATTTGACAGCATTTGCGGTATAATAAAACCAATGCGAAAATCAGGTTGATTTTTACTTGAGAGGAGTTTTTTTCATGAGTGAGCTCAGAGGAGCTTGTATCATCGGCCAGTCTGGTGGGCCGACTTCCGTTATCAATGCTAGCGCCTATGGCGCAATCAGCGCGGCGCTGAAAAGCGACGTCATCACAAAGGTGTACGGCGCTGCCCACGGGATTAAAGGTGTTCTGGATGATTGCCTGTACGATATGGGCGCAGAGGATCCGGCCGAGCTGGAACTGCTGAAACACACACCGTCTTCTGCTCTCGGTTCCTGCCGTTATAAGCTGAAGGATCCGGATGTGGACGATACCGATTATCAGCGCATCCTGGAAATCTTCAAAAAGTACGACGTCCGCTACTTCTTCTACAACGGCGGCAACGACTCCATGGACACCTGCAACAAGATCAGCAAGTTCATGCTGAAAAACGGCTATGAATGCCGCGTCATGGGCATTCCGAAGACGATCGACAACGACCTGTTCGGAACTGACCACTGCCCGGGCTATGCTTCTGCCGCAAAATACATTGCAACGACCGCCATGGAAATTTTCCTGGACGCCAAGGTGTATGACACCGGTATGGTCACCGTTCTGGAAATCATGGGTCGTCACGCCGGTTGGCTGACCGCCGCCAGCGCAATTGCAACGCACTTCGGCATGGGTCCGGATCTGATTTACCTCCCGGAACTGCCCTTTGACATTGATCGTTTCTTTGCAGATGTTGAACGCATCTATAAGGCAACCGGTAAGTGCATTGTCGCGGTTTCCGAAGGCATCTCCGATGCATCCGGCAAGCTGATGGTTGAGAAATTCGCAGAAGGCGAAAATGTCAGCCGCGACTCCTTCGGCCATGCGCAGCTCGGCGGTATCGGCGTCACGCTGGCCAACATGATCAAGCAGCGCCTTGGCTGCAAAACGCGTGGCATCGAGTTCTCCCTGATGCAGCGCTGCGCCGCACACGCAGCTTCCGAAACGGACGTCAACGAGTCCTTCCTGGCTGGCCAGAAGGCTGTTGAATTCGCCGTGGCCGGTATCACCGACAAGATGGTCGGCTTCAAGTGCAGCCGTGAAAATGGCTATCAGTGCGAGATCGAGCTGCTGAACCTGACGGATGTCGCCAACACGGAAAAGAAGATTCCGCGTGAATGGATCAACGAAGAGGGCAATGGTCTGAACCAGGCCTACATTGATTATGCTCTGCCGCTGATTGCCGGCGAAGCCCATCCGAAATTCGAGAACGGTGTACCGCGCTTTGCGAAGCTGAAAAAGGTTATTGTGAAATAAGCACGTTCCCAACTAACAGTCTCTCTGTTCGACGCAAACGCAGGGAGACTGTTTCTTTCAAAGACAGTTTTTCTCAGAATGGAGCATTTGTCATGTTGTTTCGTTCCCGCAAAAAGGCAGCTGCCGAACAGGCGCGAATTGCCGCGCTCTGCTCGAAGGATTTGCAGTATGTGACGCTGCGCGACTGTGCAGACAATACGGAAATCGTCATCGGGAAAGCCGGGACCATCAATCTGAAGGAGGAACAGGTTATGATCCTCTGTGATGGTGTTCTGGTGTTTTCAAAGCCTGTTTCCGAATTGACCATCGGTGAGCTGCTGTCCAAAAACGGTGTCACCTTCACCTATCAGGAGCCCGACGGGAAACGAATGACGGTCGTTGCCTACTATTCGTATTATCGAAAATCTGAATCATAAAGGAGTTTCTATATGTTGAACATTGCTCTGCTCAGCCGTTGGCATCCGCATGCGACCGGCTACGGAAAAGAATTTTCGGCACATCCGGAATGCCATGTCTCTGTCGTCTGGGATGAAATCCCGGAACGCGGCGCCGAATGGGCTGCGGAACTCGGCTGTGACTTCGAGCCGGATTATGACAAGCTGCTGGCGCGGCCGGATGTCGATGCCATCTGCTGCACAGCTCCGACCAATCTGCACCGCGATCTGTTCACCCGCGCTGCAAAGGCCGGCAAACACATTTTCACGGAAAAGGTTCTGGCTGCCACCAAAGCGGACGCTGAGGCCGTGCGGGATGTTATTACAGAAACCGGCGTGAAGTTTGTCATTTCCTTCCCGATGCGCACAAATCCGCGTGTCCTGTTCGCCAAAAAGTTGCTGGACGAGGGTCTGCTCGGAAAGCCCAACTACCTGCGGATTCGGAACGCTCATGACGGCCTGTCCGGTGGCTGGCTGCCGGATTTCTTCACGGATCCTGTCTCCTGCGGCGGCGGCGCCATGATGGATCTCGGCGCGCACCCCATGTATCTGGCGTCCTACCTGCTGGGTAAGCCGGCACGTGTGACTTCCCTCTTCAACCGTTTGTATCAGACGCCGGTCGATGACAACTGCGTTTCCGTCATTGAATTTGAAAATCAGGTCATTGCCGTCAGCGAAACGGGCTTCGTCACCAATTCGTCGCCGTTCTCGTTTGAACTCTCCGGTACAGAAGGCACCTATCTGTTTGGCGGTGCCGACGATCAGTGCCGTTTCAAATCGTCCCGTCTGACCGGTGATGCGGCCGGCTGCTGGATTTCCCCGCGCCTCCCGCAGGGGCTGCCGTCTGCGGTTTGCCAGTTCGTCGATGCCGTTCTGCACGATGGAACGATTCTGTTTGGCATTGACGACGCTGTCGCCCTGTCCGAATTGATGGACGGCGCTTATCGCTCCTACCATGAGAACAGAACGGTTTCCTTCTCGGAGTTTTAAGCGCTGTTATCCCTCCGAAAATCAACCGATGAATGAAAAAAAGGCTGTCAGGAAAACCTGACAGCCTTTTTTGATAGTGAATTGAATTAGCCAGCGATGACCTTTTCGGTGTCTTTATCAAACAGGTGAATGCGATTGACATCGATTGCAAGTTTGATGTGGTCACCGGTCTTAACGGTGGTACGCGGCTGAACAGATGCCGTGAGAGAGTTGCCTTCACAGGTGACGTAGAGGTACGTGATCGAACCGAGCTGCTCAACAACGTCGACGTCAGCTTCGATGATGGCGTCCGGATACTGATCAATGAAGACTTCTTCATCGTGAATGCTTTCCGGACGAACGCCGACAATGACTTCTTTGCCAGCATAGGCCAGAACTTCCGGATTGCGACCCTTGGCGGCCGGCAGCTTGATGCGGGTATCGCCAAACTGGAGATAGGTGGAACCGTTTTCATCCAGGAGCGTGGCATCAAAGATGTTCATTTGCGGAGAACCGATGAAGGTTGCAACAAACAGGTTGCACGGATATTCGTACAGAACGGTCGGTGCGGCGACCTGCTGAATGAAGCCGTCCTTCATAACGACGATGCGTGTACCCATTGTCATAGCTTCGGTCTGGTCGTGGGTAACGTAGATGAAGGTGGTCTGCAGGCGCTGATGCAGCTTGGAGAGCTCGGTTCTCATCTGGGCACGCAGCTTGGCATCCAAGTTCGAGAGCGGTTCGTCCAACAGGAAGACCTTCGGGTTACGAACGATGGCACGACCCAGTGCAACACGCTGACGCTGACCACCGGACAGAGCCTTCGGCTTTCTGTCGAGCAGGTGGGAAATATCCAGGATTTTTGCGGCTTCTTCTACGCGACGCTTAATTTCTTCCTTCGGCGTCTTGCGCAGTTTCAGACCAAATGCCATGTTTTCAAAAACGGACATATGCGGATACAGAGCGTAGTTCTGGAAAACCATTGCGATGTCTCTGTCCTTCGGGGCAACGTCGTTCACGTACTTGTCGCCGATAAACAGCTGGCCTTCCGAAATTTCTTCAAGCCCCGCAATCATACGAAGCGTAGTCGATTTACCGCACCCGGAAGGACCAACCAGAATGATAAATTCCTTGTCCTTGATTTCCAGGTTAAAATCAGAAACGGCGACAACGCCGCCGGGGTACTTTTTATAGATCCCCTGCAATTTTACACTCGCCATTGATGAACCTCCATATTGTTCTTAAAGCTTGGTATAAGGATACCATATTTTTCGCGATTCGTATACTGTGGAATTCAACAAAAAGAAGAGCTATTTTTTATGCAACATGCTGTAAATGAATCAGTTGTGACGTTATACAGTCGAATTGTGAACCGGCTTATGAACAAAGACACATTTTCGACGCCGAGTTGTTTCAAAAAGAACCTCCGTTCGAAAATGACTCTGTCCCCTGCTTTTTCTATTTACAAAATGAGATTGCTGCAAACAGAGCCGTTCGATTTTGAATGTTCAGATGCATTTTGAAAAATAAAAACCAGACCCTTTTTACGATTTGCCATTTTCGGCCACAAACAGCAGATGGCAGAGATGTTCCGGCTTTTCGCAGGTATCCGCGTGGAAGTGCAGATCCCCGATCGCCCTGACGGGCGGTTCGATTTCTGCCACGGGCGCAGGGGCGGTTTTCAGTGTATCGGTGCTGATGTCAATTGTTGCGTTCGTGTCTTGCTTCTTTCTACAATCAAAAATGCAGTGCAGGAAACTTTCGTTTCAGCCTGCACTGCATTCGTTTTTATGAAAATCTGAATTTGATCATTCTGAAAAGCGGACAATGCAAGCCCGAAAAACTCCGTTTCCGGTCGAATTCAGATTCCTATGCGCCATATGGAATGACGAAAGCATTTGCCGCATCTCCTGAGAATGAGTGATTCTGGTGGTTTTGGGAACGATCAGGCTCTGGGCGGGGTCGCTTCGGATTGAATATCTGCCAGGAATTCTTCGACCGTCCGGGCACCCAGATCGCCACGGGTACGTTCGCGTACCGAAACCTTGCCCTCTTCGACCTCTTTATCGCCGATCAAGAGCATATACGGCAATTTCTGCATCTGGGCTTCGCGAATCTTATACCCGATCTTTTCGCTGCGCTCATCGATTTCTGCGCGCAGACCAGCACGTTTCAGCTGATCGAGCACCTGGTGTGCGTAATCGGCGCAGCGGTCTGTGATCGGCAGGACGCGAACCTGTTCCGGTGCCATCCACATCGGGAGCGCACCAGCGTATTTCTCGATGAGGTAGGCCAGGGTGCGCTCATAGCATCCGAGCGAGGTGCGGTGGATGATGTACGGGCGAACCTTCTTGCCGTTCTGATCGGTATATTCCATATCAAACTGTTCGGCGAGCAGCTGATCGACCTGAATGGTGACGATGGTATCTTCTTTGCCGAAGACATTTCGGTACTGAATGTCGAGCTTCGGACCGTAGAAAGCGGCTTCGCCGATGCCGATGGTGTACTCCACGTTCAGATCGTCGAGGATTTTCTGCATGATGCCCTGTGCTTCTGCCCACTGCTCCGGTGTGCCGATGTATTTCTCGGTATCGGACGGATCCCACTGGGAGAAACGGAAGGTGCAGTTATCCAGCATCCCGACGGCGTTCAGGCAGAATTTGGCCAGATCGAGGCAGCCGCGGAATTCATCTTCGAGCTGATCGGGACGCAGAATCAGATGGCCTTCGGAAATCGTAAACTGACGGACACGAATCAGGCCGTGCATCTCGCCGGAATCCTCATTGCGGAAGAGCGTGGAGGTTTCGCCGAGGCGCATGGGCAAATCGCGATAGGAACGTGCACGGTTCAAAAACACCTGATACTGGAAGGGGCAGGTCATCGGGCGCAGAGCGAAGCACTCCTTGGTTTCGTCGTTCGGGTCGCCCAGCACGAACATCCCGTCGAGATAATGATCCCAGTGGCCGGAGATTTTGTACAGCTCCCGCTTGGCCATGTAAGGCGTTTTGGTCAGCAGATAGCCACGGCGCTGTTCTTCATCCTCGACCCAGCGCTGCAGGATCTGAATGACACGTGCGCCCTTCGGCAGAAGAATCGGCAGCCCCTGTCCGATGACATCGACCGTTGTGAAGTATTCCAGTTCGCGTCCCAGCTTATTGTGGTCGCGCTTTTTGGCTTCCTCCATCTGCTCGAGGTATGCATTCAGCTCGTCTTTTGTCGCAAAAGCCGTCCCGTAAATCCGCTGGAGCATTTTGTTTTTTTCATCGCCGCGCCAGTAGGCACCGGTAACGCTCAGCAGCTTATACGCTTTGACGCCGCTGGTATACGCAATGTGCGGTCCGGCGCAGAGGTCGATGTATTCGCCCTGCTCGTAGAAGCTGATCGGTTCGCCCTCCGGAATATCGGCAATCAGTTCAACCTTATAGGGCTCACCGCGTTTTTCCATCAGGGCAATGGCTTCGTCCCGCGGCAGCTCAAAGCGGCGAATCTTCAGATTCTCCTTGACGATTTTCTTCATTTCCGCTTCGATTTTGGCCAGATCGTCGCTGGTAAACGGAACCGATGAATCAAAATCGTAGTAAAAACCGTTGTCGATTGCGGGGCCGATGGCCAATTTGCAGTCCGGATACAGGCGTTTGACAGCTTGTGCCATGACGTGAGAGGCGCTGTGTCTGAGTGTTTGAAGATCTTTCTTCTCCATCGTTGTTTCTCCTTTTCCTGTTTGTTAAATGAACCAGTGAATGAAGAATCGGACAAAAAAAGCCCTGCCCCATTCATCTGAAAGGGGCGGGGCAAATGAACATTTCTTCCCGCGGTTCCACCCTGATTTATTACTTGAAGCGCAGTAACGAGCGCAACCCCGCCACAGCTTACTGAAAACCGTTCAGCCGCAGAGCTCAGAAGTGGTGTGATGCAGACCTGCCCCGCCGCTCTCAGCCTACGGATTCGCCCGCAGCGGCAGTCTCTGACGACAGGAACCCATGCATCTTGTCTTCCTGATATCGCTTTTTTCTATGCGAACATTATAAACCTTTCCCCGCATTTTGTCAAGGGCTGTTCGCGGATTTCCGGGCAAATGTTTGACGACCGTGGATTTTTACAGGTCAATGATGCCAAAGCATTCCGGGCGGTGAAAGCTGGGAACCGGCCACTGCACCGGCGACCAGGCCAAATAATGCTCCTGCGGGCAGAGATCTCCGCATTTGTAAAAGTTGCCCGTGATGCGCGTACCCGGTTTCGGGTCAAACGCCGGAAACCAGCGCCGGATATAGGAGAACGGAATGCGATAATCGAGCGTCCAGCGAATCCATCCCTCCGGTAAAAACTGATGATGGACGTGCATATCGAAAAATGCCTCATCGAATTCGTCGGTTTCTGTGGAGAATTGGTTGGTGTGGACGCCGAGCAGCATCACGCCGCGTGCATTGGTTTCCAGATTCAAATACCCGTTTCCGTGATCGGGCATGGGGTTCAGAAAGAATTCGAGACAGGAATCCTCCCACACTCGGTCATTGGTCTGGCAGGCTTCGGCACGAATTGCCGTTCGGGGTTCGGTGGCCTCCAAACGAACCAGAAGGGCACCTGTTTCAAAATCAGTTTGCAGACCAGCTCCGGCCTGTGGCGCATAGGGGTAGTTCCATGGATTTTCGCAAATGGGAACCATTTGAAAATCGGTTCGCGGGGAACCGGAGTGATACTGTTTGAGCGCTGCCATGTCGGAATGCCTCCTGTGCGTTTTTGCGGTTTGGGAACATTATACCACATTGGGCTGCATTTTGTTCCATTGATCTTTGAATTCCATCGGAATGGCGATGTTCAAATTTTGTTTTTGACAGATGCATTCAAATGAGGTATAATATAGTCGGTATATTCTGACATCATGGAGGTGTCCGCTTTGAATCGTTGTTTTCGTCGCAGGCTCTTTCGCCTGTTAGCTCTGACTCTTTCTGTTGCTTTCCTGTCGGGCATTGCACTGGCTGCGGCCGGTTCTGCGACTGACCCGTTAATTACCCGCTCTTATCTGGAAAATCCTTATCTGCAAACGCTGAAGGAAGCCATTTTTGGGCGCACTTCGTTCACCTCTGACGGCAATTCTGCTACGGCCGAGCAAATTCAGGCCATCACGGATCCCGTGGAAGAGCAGTTGACGCTGGACGCCTTGGCGCAGCTGGCAGCCGACCGCATCTGGAATGCCTCCAGCATCGCCACGCTGACGGCAGAGCCGCTCAATCATTTTCGGCTGATCACCCTGCAACCCGGTGAGCTCCTGTCGGCAAAATCTGGTGCTGTCATCCGGATTCTGTCCGGCCGTCTCCAGACACGCAACACGCAGAGCGCTACGTTTGTCGATCTGGCAAGGGCGCGGGAACGTGCGCTCCAGTGGGAATTGAATGCGGGCAGCTACCTGTTGGTGACGGAAATCGCATCGCTCGGCTTTACCCCGATCACCAATTCGGCACAGCTGCTGATTTCCGGCGAATTTTCCATTGAAAAGACAGATACCTATGTGTCGGAGTATACCGACCTGGCAAACGCTTTGAATCGGATGGGCTTTTTCCGCGGTACCGGCAATGGGTATGAGCTGGAACGCGTTTCCAGACGGGATGAAAGTCTGGTGATGATGCTGCGTCTGCTGGGCGAAGAGTTGAACGCATTGAACGCAGCCTCCAAGAGTCATCCGTTTGACGATGTGGCGGACTGGGCGTCCCCCTACATTGCTTACGCCTATCAGCAGCAACTGACCAACGGCACCTCCGCTTCTGAATACAGCAGCACCATGCTGATCGAGCCGGAGCAGTATATGACCTTCCTGCTGCGTGCGCTCGGCTATACGGATCGCGGCGACAACCCGGACTTCAATTATCGGACATCCGTTGAAACGGCTGTTTCGCTTGGGATTTTTTCACAGGCGGAAGCAGACCTGCTGACATCCACCCCTCTCTATCGCGACAAAATGGTGTATATTTCGTATTACGGCCTGTTTGCCTGCATGAAGGGCAGCCAGAAAACTTTGTTGGATACGCTGGTCGAACGTGGTGTTGTCGATTATACAACGGCACAGCTGGCAATTTTCAGCGTCAACCGAACCAGGCCGTAAGCTGCGCATCAATATTTTTCCTGCAACAGAGACATACTTTCTAAAAAGGCCATGGCCATTCCGGCAGAATCGAGGTTTTATGTACCAGTTACAGACACTCCCGAACGGAGTTCGCATTGTTTCAGAGACCAATCCCAATGTGCGCAGTGTTTCGCTTGGCGTGTGGGTCGGAAATGGCACACGGCACGAACCGACCGACATGAACGGCGCCTCTCATTTTATTGAGCATATGCTTTTCAAGGGAACGGATTCCATGGATGCCGCGGCGCTTGCGGATACCATGGACACGTTGGGCGGTGAAATCAACGCCTTTACCACAAAGGAATGCACCTGCTTTTATGGGCGGGTGCTGGATGAAAAGCTACACGCGTTTGTCGATCTGCTGGCCGATATGCTGTTCCGCAGCCGTTTTGATGAAGTCTGCGTTGAAACGGAGCGCGGGGTCATCTATGAAGAAATTGGAATGTGCGACGATACGCCGGACGATCTGGCCATTGAGCAGTTGACGCTCGGCGCATTCCGCGGCACAGCGCTCGGGTATCCCATTCTCGGAACACGTGACACGCTTGCTTCCATGACCGGCAGCGGTCTGCGCGATTATATGCAGACGCATTATACCGGTGATGCGGTCGTCATTTCAATCGCCGGTCATTTTTCTCCCGACGATTTGGCGTATATCGGGCAGACCTTTGGTCACTTTCCGGCGGGAGCACGGCCTCAGAGTCCTGCGGCCTCCTATCATGTGACATCGTCCTGCATAGAAAAGCCTACCGAACAGAATCACATTGTGCTGGGTTTCCGTGCGGAATCCTATCTCTCTGAGCATCGATATGCCATTCAGATTCTGAACAATATTCTCGGCGGCAATATGTCGTCCCGCCTCTTCCAGAGGGTGCGGGAACAGCTGGGGCTCTGCTATTCAATTCATTCGTTCCTGGCTACGCATTCCGATTGCGGTCTGCTGGCGATCTATATTGGAACTGGCAGCAACAGTGAGCAGCAGGCTCTGACCGAGATTGGACGGACGCTGGCAGAGGTTGTATCAGACGGCGTGACAGCGGATGAAATGACGAAGGTCTGCGACAGCATTCGTTCCGGTCTGCTGATGGCTTTGGAATCGACCTCGTCCCGGATGAATCATATGGGCAAGAGTCTGCTGCTGCAGAATGGCATTTTGACGCCGGATGAAATCGCTGCCAGATACCTGGCAGTTCAACGCGATGAGGTCATCGAGCTGGCGCGTGTGATTCTGAATCCGGAACAGCTCTCCCTTTCCGCTGTCACCCGGAAGGGTCAGGCGGAAACCTATCAAAGATGGGTTTCCGATGCGATGCATCCGTGAAATCCGGTCTTGCAAATTCGTTGGAATTATAGTACAATATAATTTGGCTTTCACAGATATCCCGCGAATCTTTTCGCTTTTGACGATATGGTATTTGTCTCATCATCTATTTTACAGGAGGTACTTTGATGAAACTCAAGACGAAAAAAGGTAGTATCACCATTTCTGAAAAAATCATCGCTCTCATCGGCGGATACGCTGCTCTGAACTGCTTTGGCGTGAAGGGAATGACTGTCCGGGGCTTTTCCGACGAACTGATTCTTCTGCTCAAGGGTGAAAATTTCCATAAGGGCGTGAAAGTCCGCACGGAAAACGGTGGCGTTTCGCTTGAACTGCATATTGCCGTGCAATACGGAATGAATATGAGTGCCATTGCAAAATCCATTATGAATGAAGTGAAGTATGTCGTTGAACGTCAAACAGGCATTCGGGTCACAGGTGTTGACGTCCATATCGATTCCATTATTATTGACGACTGATTGCCAGTCGCCCATTCTGTGATTTAGGAGTTGGATTACCTTGAAAAATGTTATCAACGGCAGTGACTATAAACAAATGGTGCTCAATGCAGCTGCCGTCGTTGAGAATCAGAAACAGTCGCTCAACGATCTGAATGTCTTCCCTGTCCCCGATGGCGATACCGGGTCCAATATGTCGATGACCATCAACCATGCGGTCAAGGATCTGACGGAATTTGACAATCCACGTCTTGGCAAAACCGCAGACAAGACAGCCATGTCGCTGACACGCGGCTCGCACGGCAATTCCGGCGTCATTACTTCCCTGCTGTTTGGCGGAATCGCCAAGTACTTAAAGGAGCTGGATGAAGCCAATCCGGAGCAATTCGCTGCGGCGATGAAAAACGGCGTGGATATGGCGTACAGCGTGGTCAACAAACCGGCTGAGGGGACGATTCTGACGGTTGCGCGCAAAAGTGCCGAAGCCGCCATTCTGGCCGCTCCTGCCGGAGACTTTGAACAGCTACTGGATGCGGCGCTGAGCAGTGCGTTGGAGGCACTGGATGAAACGCCTTTGCAGAATCCAGTTCTGGCAAAAGCCGGTGTGGTGGATGCCGGTGGCAAGGGCTATTGCCTGATTCTCGAAGGGATGCTGGCAGCCGTTCGCGGGATTACGATTTCCCGTGAGCATCCGGAGACCATCGCTGCGGCTACGCGCAGCACGGCGGATTTTTCCAGCTACAAAACCGAAGAAATCCGTTTTGGTTACTGCACGGAGCTGATTGTCATTCGCAATGCGGACAAAAAGGATCCTGCGCCGCTGCGCTCGTTCCTAGATACCAGAGGTGACAGTCTGGTTCTGGTGGCCGATGACGAAATTATCAAGATTCATGTCCATACCAATCATCCGGGCAAGGTGCTGGAAGAATGCCTGAAATATGGCGCACTGACCACCATCAAGATTGAAAATATGCGCGAACAGCACACTGAAAAGCTCGCGCTCAGCGATGAAACGGCTGCGTCCGACGCGGTTGCTGCACCCGAAAAGAAATACGGCTTTGTCTCGGTCGCCGCAGGAAAAGGCATTCAGGATGTCTTCCTTGATCTCGGCGTCGATCAGATCGTCGAGGGCGGTCAGACCATGAATCCTTCTACGGAAGATATTCTCCGCCTGATCAATCAGACCCCTTCCGAAATTGTTTTCGTCCTGCCCAACAACAAAAATATCATTCTCGCAGCAGAGCAGACGGTTTCCCTGACTGAAAAGCAGGTCATTGTTTTGCCGACCCGAACCATTCCGGAAGGCATTACGGCGATGCTTGCGTATGACCCGGAAGCGACACCGGAACAGAATCAGGAAATGATGACGGCCGGTCTGCCCAATGTCCGCACCGGGCATATCACCTATGCGGCTCGCGACTCTGTATTTGATGATGTCCAAATCAATGAGGGCGATTATCTGGCACTTGTCGGCAATAAGCTCTGTGACACCAACCGCTCTCTGGCTGCTGTTGTTGAAAATCTGGCTGACGGTTTATCCATTGCAGACTCCGAATTTGTCACGGTGTTCTGCGGAGAGGATGCCTCTCAGGAGGATCGCGATACCGTTTCCAGCATTTTGGCGCAAAAAGCCGGAAAAAGAACCGAGTTTAACATTCTGGACGGTGGGCAGCCTGTTTACTACTTCATCATTGGCGCTGAGTAATCCCTGTTCTGAACCCGTCGGCACGTGGTCACGCGTGCCGACGTTTTTTCCGTTGAACTCTGCCTGCTGAAAGGTGGGATATCTGCATTGGAAAAGCATCTCTTGTTATCGGCCCCCCTGACTTCGCTGCGTGGTATCGGAGCCAAACGCCAAACAGCGTTTGAACGCCTCGGCATCCGCACGCTGGACGATCTCCTGCATTTTTATCCGCGCACCTATGAAGACCGCCGACAGCTGCATACCATTGCTACGCTGTCACTGGACGAGCCCTGCCGTTTTCTGGGCATGGTCGCGTCGGAGCCGGTCTTATCCCGTTTGCAGGGCAATCGAACGCTACTGAAATTCCGTGTTGTAGATGAAACGGGCTCCATTCAGCTTTTGTTTTTCAACAGGCCGTATTCCCGCTCCCAGTTCACGGTCGGCCAAACCTTTCAGTTTTATGGACAGGCGGTTCTGGATTCCTACGGGCTGTCGATGACCTCGCCCCAGTATGAGCCGGTTGCAGGCGAAACCACGCCGGATGGAGACATTCAGCCTGTGTATCCGCTGACAGCCGGACTGACGAACCATCATGTATCGTCTGCGGTGCAGGCAGCTCTGGAGGCGTGTGTTGCAGACGTACCCGAAACGCTGCCGGACGACATTTTGACCGACCATGCACTGCTCCCGATTCAAACCGCACTGCGTCAGATACATTTTCCGTCTTCGCCGGAGCTGCTCGATGCGGCACGGCGTCGAATTGCGTTTGATGAATGTTTTCTGCTGACCGCTGCCCTGTCGTTTTTGAAGCATCGGCGTTCGGATATTCACGGCCGCATCTATCCGCGTGTTTCCGATGCGCCGCTCAGGGAACAGATTCCGTTTGCTTTGACGGATGCGCAGGAGCGAGTGGTCACGGAGGGGCTTGCTGATTTACAGAGTGGCCGCGTCATGAATCGACTGATTCAGGGCGATGTCGGAAGCGGGAAAACCATCGTTGCGGCGATGCTCGCCTACCAGGTGCTCGCCGCCGGTGATCAGGTCATTTTGATGGCGCCGACCGAGATTCTGGCCACACAGCATTTTGCGACCTTCCAGACGCTGTTACGCCCGTTGGGTTGGGAACCTGTACTGCTCACCGGCAAGCTCAAGGCCGCGCAGCGGCGCGAAATCAGCGTGTCGATTGAATCCGGCACGGCCAACATGATCATCGGCACGCACGCGGTGCTGTCGGAGGGAATCCGCTATGCGTCGCCCGGGCTGGTCATCTGTGATGAACAGCAGCGCTTCGGTGTGCAGCAGCGGGCTGCTCTGACCGCAAAGGGGCTCAACCCGCACCTGCTGGTGATGAGCGCGACGCCGATTCCGCGGACACTGGCGCTGATTTTATACGGCGATCTGGACGTTTCTGTCATGGACGAATTGCCGCCGGGACGTCAAAAGGTGGATACATTTCTGGTCGGCCCATCCATGCGCACGCGAATTGAAGCGTTCATCCGCAAACAGGTCAAGGAAGGACATCAGGCCTATATCGTCTGTCCGCTGATTGACGAGTCGGAAGATGCCACGCTGCAGTCTGTCCTCGATTACACGAAAAACCTTTCGGAAGTCGTGTTTCCTGATTTGAAAATCGCCTGTCTGCACGGTCGCCTGAAAGGTGCGGAAAAAGAAAATGTCATGCGTGCGTTTGTGTCCGGAGCAATCGATATTCTGGTTTCAACGACCGTTGTTGAGGTTGGCGTTGACAATCCGAATGCCACATTGATGGTGATCGAAAACGCAGAGCGCTTCGGATTGAGCCAGCTGCACCAGCTGCGCGGACGTGTCGGGCGCGGTCAGGCCAAATCGTACTGCATTCTGGCCTGCGGGCATGGCAGCAAGTCCATCCGCGACCGTCTGGAAATTCTCTGCCGTTCCAACAACGGCTATGAAATTGCGCAGCGGGATCTGGAGCTGCGCGGCCCGGGCACTTTCTTCGGCGATGCACAGCATGGCCTGACGTCTCTCAAGCTCGCCAGTCTGTCATCCGACATGGCGCTGCTGCGTGAAGCGCAGAATGCGGCGCGACAGCTGATGGATGCGGACTCCGAACTTTCGCAGCCAGCGCATACACCGTTGCGAAGCCGGATCGTTTCTCTGTTTCATGCAGAGGCAGGCAATTCGATGAACTGATGATTGAACCAAACAGGAGGTTTCTATATGACAACCTGGCAACTGCTCAAGCAGCGCATACGGCGCTGCATCTCTCCCCGCACAGTACCGTGTATCGTCAGCGGCGCGGCCATTCTCGTTCTGCTCGGCGGCTACACAGTTGCTCTGCATGATTTCCTGAACGCTGCGATCGAATTTGGGTACGATTCCCTGCCGCTGAATCTGGCGATTCTGGTGTCGCTGTTCTTTTCCTTTGCAGGCGGCGTTCTCCTGATTCTGTCCTCGGCACAGGTCGGCGAACCTGCGGCGATTCGTTCACGCCAGAATTTCCGCGCAAATGCGCTGTTTGTCTGGCTGGGCACCACCGCCATTACCGCCCTCTTTTTGCTGCCGGCGACGATTCTCTATGCGCTTCAGACGCACTCTGCGCACATTCTTTGGCTGTTGATTCGAATGATTTACGTGACCGCTGTGTTTTCGCTCTTCCCGCTCTGTGCAGCTGCGCTGGTTGGATTGATTCTGGTTCCGCTGCTTCGGAAGCGTCCGCGGCTGATGACGACCGTCGGCAGGCTGTTCCTGCTCTTTTTGGCGGCAGTCGGCCTCGGCTACCTGCTGACCGGTATGAGCACCGCAACGGATGCGGGCGGTTACTTTGCGGCAGTTTTAGAGCGGCACTGGACCTCCCTGAATGCGTGGTCATTTCCGCCGATCAGCTGGGCATCCTTCGGAATTCACGCCGGAGGGCTGACCTCATGGCTTGCGCTGGCCAGCCTCACACTGACCGCTTTGATTGCGGCCGTGTTCGCCTGGCTCTTCGGGTTGGGTATCGATCGCATTTTGGCTTCGCGTTCACGCAAAAGCGCGTCACAATTGGAAAAGGAGTAATGCATGATGGACACAACACAACCGACATCCGCTTATGAAAATGCACTGGCCTACATCGCCTCCCGCGAACGGTTTGGCTCCAAGCTGGGACTGGAGCAAATCAGGAACCTGCTGAACCGTCTGGGCAACCCGCAGAAGCAGCTCAAGTACATCCATGTGGCTGGAACGAACGGAAAAGGCAGCACAACCGCGATGATTGCCTGTGCCTTGACCAACGCCGGATACCGTACCGGGATGTATATTTCCCCGTCGGTTGATCAGTTTTCGGAGCGAATCCAGATCGACATGGTACCCGCAGAGGATGCTGTGATTGCCGAGGCAATTTTCGATGTGAAGGCCGCGGCAGACGCGATGGAAGCGGCTGGAGAAGGCATTGCCACAGAATTTGAGGTGGTGACGGCGGCAGCATTTTTAATCTATCATCGTGCCAACTGTGACTTTGTGGTACTCGAAACCGGTTTGGGTGGACGATATGACGCCACCAACATCATTGACCAGCCGCTGATTTCGGTGATTGTCTCCGTTTCCTACGACCATATGGCCGTTCTCGGCAACACGCTGACGGCGATTACGACCGAAAAATGTGGCATCATCAAAAACGGCTGCCCCGTTGTCACCTATGCGGAGCAGCCTGCCGAAGTGCTGGACACCATTCGGGCGGCCTGTGCGGAGCAGGGTTCCCGTCTGGTGGTGCCGGATCTCCAGGCGTTTTCGCTCACTGAGCTGGATTTGGACGGAGCGCGATTTGTTTATCAGGGACAGACCTATGCGACGACTATGCCGGGGCTGCATTTTGCGAAAAATGCGCTGACGGCCATTGAGGTCCTGTGGTTGCTGAATGAAGCCGGATATTCCGTCCCTGCAGAAGCCGTGGCCAGTGGGATTGCCGTTCACTCGATGACGGCGCGGATGGAAAAAATCAACGACACGCCTTGTATCCTGATGGACGGCGCACACAACCCGGATGGCGTCGAAAAGCTCTGCCAGACGATTGATACGGTTTTGACCGGACGACGTTTGATCACGGTGATGGGGATGTTCCGCGACAAGGATTATGCCGTCTGCATTCCGGAAATTGCACGGCGCAGTCAGGTCTTTATCGCGACCACGCCTCCCTCGCACCGTGCGCTACCTGCGCGGGAAACGGCGAAAATCGCATCCGGTCTGACACCGCTTGTCTGCATTGCACAGCGTCCGAAAATGGCTTTGCTTTCTGCGATTCGCTTTGCCAAGCCAGAGGACGTCATTCTTTGCTGCGGTTCCCTGTCGTTCCTCGGAGACTGCAAACGGTATTTGAAGGAACTCAAGGCATCCCACCCCGAATTCAACATTTTTTGACAGACCATCTGCGGTACAATCATCCTGTCGGAAATCTGCCAATCAAAAGCTTCAGCGGCTGTTTCGTCGCTGAAGCTTTTTTTCTTCCGAGTCATACAAAGGAGGTTGTTTCCATATGACGGTTCGTTATGAAACACTCAAGGAAGGTGGGTGTTTGTATGTACATGGCGAATTGGATCACCATGCCGCAGCCGATGCAATTCGTTCGGCCTGTGCCCTGCTGGATACACATCAGCCCGGCAATCTGCTGCTGGATTTATCGGGGCTGACGTTCATGGACAGCTCCGGGCTTGCGTTTCTGATGCGGCTGAAAAAGCGAATGCAGTATGTCGGTGGAACGTTCAGGGTCATCCAGGTACCCAGTCAGGCGTACCGTGTACTTATCAGCGCCGGAATGCACCAACTCATCCAAATCACACAGAATGAGAATTGAGAGGGATTGACCGATGAACAAACAAGCTTCTCCGAAAACAAAGCTCGAACTACCGGCTTCTTCCGTCAATGAAGGCTTCGCCCGCATTTTTGCAGCTGCCTATGCTGCGCGGTTGGATCCTACGCTTGAAGAGCTGGCGGATATCAAAACGGCCATCAGCGAGGCTGTCACCAATGCGATTGTCCATGCCTATCCGGAAGGCGGCGGAACGATCTACATAACGGCCAGTGTGCTGGAGGGGAACATTCTGGAATTCACCGTGCGCGACAAAGGGGTGGGCATTCCGAATATCACGCAGGCCATGGAGCCAATGTTTACGACCGGCGGTGATGAGCGCAGCGGCATGGGCTTTACCATCATGCAGAGCTTTACAGACGGCATGACGGTTTCGTCCAAGCCGGGAAAAGGAACCAAGGTAACGTTGCGCAAGCGGATTGCCTTTCAGCGCGCCAAATGACCGATGCTGCGTTTGATTATGCGCCGACGGAGCTGATTCTCGCCGCACAGCGCGGGGATGCAGCCGCTATGGAAGCGCTTTTGGAGCGAAATGCCGGGTTGCTTCATGCGATGATTCGCCGGTTTTCCGATCGGGCGGCACGCATCGGTTCGGATGCAGACGACCTGTTCCAGCTGGCCTCTATCGGGTTTCTGAAAGCGGTTCGGCAATTCGACCCGGCGCTCAGCTATCGCTTTTCCACCTACGCCGTTCCATGGATTGTCGGAGAAATCCGACGCTTTCTCCGCGATGATGGCCCAGTCAAGGTGAGCCGTTCGGTACGCGAAACGGCTGGAAAAATGGAAGCCGCACGTGAATTGCTGAAGACACGGCTCGGGCGTGAACCGACGATTTCCGAGGTGGCGGAAGCGGTTGGACTGACGCCGGAGGAGGTGGCCGCGCAGTCCAATCAGATGCCGGTTGTTCTGCATCAGGACAGTGCATCCAACTGGCTGGAAAACATTTCGGACATTTCGCAAAGCGAGGAGCAAGTTTTGGAACGGGTGGCCATATCCTCTTCCCTTGCGCTGCTTTTGCCGAATGAGCGGGATGTGATCAGGCTGCGGTATCAGCACGGTTTAACGCAGCAGAAAACGGCGGACATTTTGGGCATCAGTCAGGTGCAGGTATCCCGCGTAGAACGGCGTACCCTGCAAAAGCTCCGCCAGCTTCTGACGTAATTTCCAGTCGAACCGAAAGGTTGAAAAAAAGCCGCTGACAGATAGCTGGGTGGCCATAAAACAGTGAATCCGACCTCTGATTACAATCATAGGTCGGATTTCTATATCTATATAATCTATATGCAAACTTTTCGCACATTGCGACCAGCGGGCGGTCAGTTTTTCGGTATTCAGTTGTTGGGTGCGGTTAGACAAAGTCAAGATTTATCGTTGATAATATCCAACTGCGCCACAACCAATAGTTGCCAAATAGTTGGCTCTTTTCATTTCATACTCTATCTCATCATCGGACATGGGGTTTCCATCGCTTTTGGCTTCTTCAATCATTTCTGTAATTTCATCAGGCAGAGCTTCTCTGTAAACACCAATACTGATATTTGAAAACTGATAGGAATATCCGTTTTCGTCATCGCAAATTTCTCCATTGTTGTTTGTTTTTAAGACATCGACCAATTCAGCGGCATTGGCATCAAATGCAGAAACTCCATAGATGGTTGGCTTAAGTTTGCCATCGACACCGCCCAGAAACTCTATAAAATCAACTTTGTTTTCTTGATAATCAATTGCCATTTCACTATCGAAATAATAGTATCTGTTTCCAATTACTTCGCCTGCCCCAAGTGCAAATTCAACCGCTGATTTTTCCATACCAAAGCAAATAGAAATATCATCAAAGACAACCTTATCTAACGGATAGATTTGAATATTCATCGAATTATTCTCCTTTGTCAAATGTTTGTTTTTCAAACTTGCCGTCTGCAAACGGTTTGTCAAAACCGTTTGCAGACGGCAATGTCCACAGCAGATGCAGGCATCTGCATGGATAACCGCTTTAGCGGTGCAAGGGGGTGTAGTCACCTTAAGGTCACGCCGTGACGCAACATTCGAGGTCAGGCAGTTTTCTCCTGCTGACAGAGAATGAAGCTCCGCTCAGTCAGCTTGCTGACTGTACGCACATACTCTCGATAGAGAGTATAGAAGTGCGCCCTTTAGTTCCTAAAGGGATTTTTTTACTTCGGAAAATGAAAACTTACTCGTCTGAGTGTTCGTCATCTTTATCGTTTGTTTTATCTCTGTCTAAACGATTAAGTATCAATCCTGTGCAAGTAACAATAACGATGCAAAGATACAAGCCGATACCAAATGCAACGGCTGAACCATAATCTCCTAACCCATTGAAGAAGTCACCACATAACTCGCTAAAGAATATACCTCCTATGGCAACAATAATTCCAATGAGCAAACATTTTCCAAACTTAAGTAGATCACTGTTCATATTTCCACCTCCCGCAAATGCATACTTTTGTGAACACTCTGTGATAGATTGATGGGCATGATACACTTTCGAACATTTTTCGCCCGGGCGTTCTCGATGTCAATCATAAATCAGCTCAAACTTCACGATAGCTTCTGCCTGTACCTTGCAAGCATTCATCTGCCGTACCCATTCCATTTGGTTATCGGCTTTCAGTTGCTCGGTCACGCTGTACTGCTTTGTCAGTTGTGGCACAATCAGCTCCATGCGGGTTTGTGCTGCTTCGTTGATTTCGGCACAATGTCGCAATACTGTTTTACAACTCTTATTCCATGTCAACGGCTTTATTTAAGATCAAACGGCGAGTTGTGCCCGTTGAAGCTCGTCGGGCGGCTCGGAAGAGTCGGACTCGCTTTCAGAAATCTTTCTGTTGTGTGCGCATTCTCTGCCAATGCAACAGTTTTTGCCGGAACGCTTTTCGCACCGCCATGGCGCTACAGGTTCCAGGCAGAGGTATCGAGCGTGATACCGGTCTGCTCCACCAGATAAATGAGCAACGAGAAATATTCGCGAATGTAGTAGTGGTATTCCTGTGGGCGCGTTTTGACCGGTGCGGCATAGGGCTCAATCCCATACCGTTCGGCCAGCAGCTTGCTGCGCATCATATGAAACGAACAGGTCACCAGATAGCTCTTATGCGTTTGCGTTCCTTCCAGCTGTTCCATCAACGCACAGGCGTATTTCAGGTTTTCAGCCGTATCGCGGGACTGCTCTTCCAGCACGAGACGGGATTCGTCCACCCCATTCCGGACGAGATATCGCCGCATGGCTTCTGCTTCCGAAATGACCTGATGCTCACTCTGACCGCCGCAGAGAATCAGCGTGGCTTCCGGATAGGTCTGGCTGAGTTCAATGGCGCGATCCAGTCGTTTTTTCAAAATCAGAGACGGCTCAGTTCCGTTTAGACCGGCACCGAGTACTGTGATAAATGGGACGTCATCTGCCTGATCCGGCTGTCCGAACGCCACGATGCAACCGAGGGCGATGAAAAAGGTAGCCAGCCAGACGGCCATACCGATGCGGATGAGCCAGCGCAAACCTCGCGACACCTTTTCGGCCAGGCCAAAATGAATGCAGATGGACAGCGCATGATAAAACGCGAGCACTGCCAGCAGACAGCGGATGAAAAACCAGCAGAAACGCATCCCAACCGTGACGGTTTCAAAGAGGCCGGTCAGCGGAATCATCACCAGGCAGGCCAAGATGACAGCCGTATGCCGTGGACAGGTGTGGCGAATTCGGTTCAGAACGGTCATCGAGCGGGCTCCTCCGATTTCAGCTGTTCCAGCGTTTCAGTTTCGACTTCCCAGCGCTCATACAGCTCTGCCAGCTTCTGTTCCAGTTCGGCCTGTTCATCATACAGCGGCATCAGAGCTTCCGGGTCGGTCGCGACGGCATCCAGACGTGCCGGAATGGCCGACAATGCCGCTTCCGTCGCGGAGATTTCGCGTTCTGTCGCAGCCAGTGCAGCTTCTGCACGGTGCAGTCGGCGGCCAGGCGATTCACGATCAGTCGTGCGGTCGCGAACTGGCTTCTCTGCGCGGGGCGTTGCAATGGCCGGTTCCTGCTGTGCCATTGCTTTGCAGTACTGCGCGTAGGTTCCCTGAAAGCAATGAATCTGTCCCTGCTCCATCCGCCAGATGGTGGTGGCAAAGCGATCGATGAAATATCGGTCGTGGGACACAAAGAGCATAGTGCCCTCGAAGGTTTCCAGCAAGCCCTCCATCCACTCACGCGAGGCGATATCGAGGTGGTTGGTCGGTTCGTCCAGAATCAGGACGTTGATCTCCTGATAGAGCAGGATGCATAATTTCAGGCGGCTTTTTTCACCACCGGACAGGACAGAAACCGTTTTGAACACGTCTTCCCCCTGAAAATGGAACGCGCCGAGACGATTGCGGGCGGAGCCATCTGTCAGGTTCAGAGCCAGGCAGACCGTTTCCAGAACGGTTGCCGACGGATCCGGGAAGCTCACCTGCTGCGGCAGGTAGGCACATTTGATATTGGCACCCCATTTGATCCAACCACTGTCGGGGATTTCTTCCCCCAGCAGCATTTTCAGGAACGTTGTCTTGCCGCAGCCGTTTTCGCCCAGCAAAGCAATGGATTCGCCTTTTCGAACGGCGAGATCGACGCGCTCTGCGATCACTTTTGCGTCAAAGCGTTTACAGAGACGATCGACAAACAGCACGTCATTCCCGGAGCGATCTGCGTTCGTCAGCTTGCCGGACAGCTGTCTCTCCTTCTTCTGGAGCTGCGGCTGATTGGCGCGGAGGCGTTCAATGCGTTTATCCAGTGCAAAGGCGCGGCGCATCATTTTTTTATCGCCAAGTCCCCACCCGTGCATTCGATCGGACGTGAACGTCAGGCGGTCAATCTCCTTCTGCGTCTTTTCGTAGCTGCGGCGAAGCTCTTCTTCGATCTCCTCCTTGCGTCTGGCATAGAAGCTGTAGGGGCCGTCATAGACGGTTGTCGTCTGATGCTCCAGTTCAATCGTCCTCTGCGTCACGCGATCGAGGAAATAGCGGTCATGCGAGATGATCAGGACGGTTCCACGGAAGCTTTGCAGATACGTTTCCAGCCATTCGACGGCCTGCATATCGAGATGGTTGGTCGGTTCGTCGAGGAGCATGATTTCCGTTTTCTGCAGCAGCATCCGGACGAGGTTGACGCGTGTTTTTTCGCCGCCTGAGAGCAGTGCATATTCCATCGGCCACATTTCCTTCGGAACGCCAAGACCCAAGGCCGTCCGGAACAGATCGGTGTCCATCTGGTATCCGCCGAGGACTTCAAAGCGCACCTGCAATTCACCGTATTGCTTCAAAACAAGCGGATCATTTTTGCCATCGGACATCTTCGCTTCCAGCTGAGCCATCTGATTCTGAATCGCTTTGATTTCATCGAAAGCCGTTTTCATCACGTCCAGAACGGTCATGCCGGCTGGGTACTGCGGAATCTGATCGAGAACGGCGAGGCGTTTGGAACGGTTGACAACGACAGTTCCCTCTTCATAGCGTTCTGCTCCGGAAATGACGCGAAACAATGTGGTTTTGCCGCAGCCATTTTTGCCGATCAATGCAGCTTTTTCTCCCTCCTGCAGTTCGAAGGAGACATTCCGTAAAATCTGAACCTCGCCGAAATATTTTCCGACGTCGGACAAAGATAAATCAATCATGATGTGTGTTTCCTTTTTTCTGGCAGCAGGACTCTTTACAGGTATCTGCCGCGTTTTCGAATTCTGCGCAGTCGCCGTCTGCGATTGAAAAAGACCATAATCAGGATATAAGCGAGAATCACCGCGATCACGGCAGCGAGACCAATCCAGATGACGGGCTTGGAAAGGTAGGAAGTGAAGCGATCCCACGAATACATGAAGTCCGAGCGTTCTACATTTTGCAGCGCGACTAGCTTGATGCGTCCATAGCTGCGCCCTTCGTAGGACACATCGGCTTCTCCGACCACCTGACCCTTCGTGACCGGCGCGGTCAGGGTTTCTTCATAGAGCCACGGCGTAATGACGACGCCGTCGGGATCAAAATCGCTGGACAGCAGGGCCGTGATTCCGGTCTGTGTGACGGCAACCACAGCATCGGCCTCCTGCGACATCTGAACCGACAGCTCGAGAACCGGCTCACCGCTGCTGACGATCTGCTGATAGGCGAAATTGTCAAATCCCCACTCAAACATCCGTTTTGTTTCGACGAAGCTCATGACCTGCCCCGTCGTTTCGTCTTTTCCGGCTCCCAGCACGACGCTGATCAGGTAGAGATTGTTCTTTTCAGCCGATGAAATCAGACAATAGCCCGCCGGTGTTGTTGTTCCGGTTTTGATGCCGCGTGCGGGGCTGTAGATGTATTGTATGGTGCTTGTGCCGGAAATAAGCAGGTTGGTAGAATTCAGAATGCGCTGCTTGGCCGTTTTATTGGTGGCCGGGACGACATAGGAAACTGTGTTGGCGATCTTCATCAGCGTTTCGTTTTCGGCGAAGGCACGGGTGATGCGGTACAGGTCGCGAGCCGTTGTATAGTGGTTTTCGTTATGCAGTCCGTGTGCATTGGCAAAATGCGTGCCGGTGCAGCCGAGCTCAGCGGCTTTCTGGTTCATCAAATCCCAGAAGTTTTCGAGCGTCCCTCCTGCGTGAACGGCGAGGACGTTGGCTGCGTCGTTGCCGGAGGAGATCAGCATACAGTGCATCAGGTTCTCAACCGACAGAATTTCACCCTCCTGCAGCTTCACGGAGCTGCCGTCCGGGCTCAGGTCGGCAAACGCACTGGCCTTCGCTTCGACCAGTTCATCGAAATTGCATCGTTCCGAAACAACCAGAGCCGTCATGATTTTGGTCAGGGATGCAGGGTATTGCCGGGAATCGGCGTTCTGTTCGAATAAAACCTCGCCGGAATTTACGTCCACCAAAATGGCAGAACGCGCTTCCACCTTGAGCGGTTCCACAGCCAGAGCTGCCTGGCACAGGATTCCCGTGAGAAAAACGAGAAAGAATATCTTTTTCAAAATCTTCATGTCAATCAATGCTCTCTTGTTTTTTTGATATTTGCCCATAGAAACAGGCTGCGAAAGTCCGGATATCCATTCCGGCTCCCTTTCATCGGAGCTGGAATAGATGCTTTCAGAAATTTACGGATTCAAAAATCGGGCATTCGACCCTTTCTTCGGATGGGCTTCCAAAAAATTTATTTTTTTCAGAAAGAATGATAGCATTCTTTCTGAAAATATGGTATAATATTTATGTACTGATTCTCACCTGATCGGGCGGGGTCAAATCCGGTTGAATCTTCTTATATATTAGCACATGTTGCACTTGCATTCAACGTTAATTATGTTAACATTGTGCAAAGGATCCTCTGTCTTTATATAGATTTACGATTCGACGGTTTGGTCTTTTCGGCAAGCATGGTTTGATTATGTGATGTCCATGCCTGAGTGGGTCGTTGAAAACAGGCAAAACACATACATTATGCCTCACGGCAGATAGGAGCAACACATGAAAATTCTAATCGTAGACGATGAAAAGCTGCTCGTTAAGGGGATCAAGTTCAATTTCGAAAACGATGGGTACGAAGTCGATGCCGTCTACAACGGTGAAGACGCTCTGACACTGGTTCGCGAAAATCACTATGATCTTGTCGTCCTTGACCTCATGCTTCCCAAAATGGACGGCCTTGAAGTTTGCCGTCAGATTCGTGAGTTTTCCAAAGTTCCTGTTGTCATGCTCACGGCCAAAGGTGAAGATACGGATAAGCTCCTGGGCTTTGAATACGGTGCAGACGACTACATCACCAAGCCGTTCAACGTTCTGGAGCTGAAAGCACGCATTCACGCCATTCTGCGCCGTGCTGCACCTGCAAACGACAGAACCATTGCTGAGACACGCGTGGACGGCGGTGCCATCGTTCTGGAGCTGAACGAACGCATGGCATATGTCGGAGAGAAGCCGGTCGATCTGACGCCGAAGGAATTCGACCTGCTCGAGCTTCTGATGCGCTCCCCCAACTGTGTATTTAGCCGTGAATCGCTTTTGAATACCGTTTGGGGCTACGATTATCCGGGCGACATCCGTACAGTTGACGTTCATATCCGTCGCCTGCGCGAAAAGCTGGAAGAAAATCCGGCCGAACCGGTTCATATTCTGACCAAATGGGGGATTGGTTATTACTATAAGGTGTAATGACTGAAACAGCTGAACAGGTAAGATTCATGCGAAAACTGATTTCGTCCGCGGCTGTCAAGATGAGTCTGATCTTGACAGCCGCGGCTATTCTCGTCATTGCCGCGCTGAACATTCTGCCCCCCTGCTTTGTTCGGCAAAGCACTGCTTTTTCTGCGGAAGAAAGTCTGACAGCGCTCAGTTCAGATGTAGCGCTGCTGTTCCCGGATGCATTTAACCCGTCCTCCGCTGCGCAAATGCACGTTGACCTTCGCTTTATGGCGATGGACGCTTCGGGTGAAGTGCTGTATGACAGCGCACTCGATCAAAACAAGGTCGGCTCCCTGATGCTCACTGATGAATTTCAATCGGCATTAGATGGGCAGAACGTGTTTTCCATGCACCGGACAAAGCACGCTTTCTTCTTTTCGCTGACGTTTCCGGTTCCGGAAACGGATGCAACTGTCGGCGACTATGCCGTCTACCGTCTGATGTATTCAGAAAGCGGGGTGGCAGAGACGTATCAGTCTATGCGTAATACGCTGGCGTATCTCTCCGCGCTGATTGCTCTGCTCTTTATTGTCGCCATTTTCTTTTTCTGTCGTCGGTTTTCCCGCACTACCCGTACTCTGCTGAGCGGGATGCAGGAAATCCAGAAGGGAAACTTTTCCCATCGAATTGTTCTTGACGGGGATTCCGAATTTGTCCATCTGGCTGACGGTATGAATTCGATCTGCGAGACATTCGCGGCAACCAACGAACAGCGTCGGCGGTTTGTGTCCGATGCATCGCACGAACTGAAAACGCCGCTCGCCTCGGTGAAGCTCCTCTCGGATTCGATCATTCAGACGCCGAATATGAGCCGTGAAGAGATTGTGGAGTTTCTGATGGATATCAGCAACGAGGTCGATCGGTTGACGCGCATCAGCAGCCGTCTGCTGTCGCTCACGAAGCTGGACGATCCTTCCCGTGCCACGTTCCCGGAGGAACTGGATTTGTCCGCCATCGCAAAAACCGTCTGCCGAATGTTGACGCCGCTCGCTCGTGTCTCCAACTGCACGATTCGCTGTGAGTCCTCTGAGAAAGTCATGATTTACGCCAACTACGACTCTGTCTATCAAATCTTCTTCAATTTGGTGGAAAATGCCATCAAATACAGTGGAAAAGACAAAGAAGTGCGCGTTTTCCTGTACAAGTATCAGAAAGAAGCACACTTTATTGTCGATGACGACGGTGAGGGAATTCCGCCCGCGGATTTGAAGCGGATTTTTGAGCGGTTTTACCGGGTGGATCGGGCGCGTGCCCGTGCAACCGGCGGCTCCGGTCTGGGCCTGTCTATTGTTGCATCGGCGGTACAGGCCTGCGGCGGTACCGTGGAAGCGATGAACCGTGAAAAAGGCGGGGCGCGTTTCCTGGTCAAGTTCCCGCTGCCGGATCCCGAACAGCCGGAAGCAACGACATTTACCGACCCGACTGCCGAAAAGCCGATCGGAGGCGAAATGCGATGACCAATCCTGCACAACGCCGACGGACGGTATCGACGATTGTCCTGATTCTGTTGCTGGTACTGGTTGTGGCGACAATTCCTCTGTATTTGATTCTTTCATCGGTGATGAAAACCAATCAGGAGACGTATCTCCTTTATTATGTTTCGGACGCCTGCGGAGATCTGATTCAACCGGAAAAGTGTACCATTTCCGATTTGGAGCAAGGTCGTGAGCCGACGCCGATGCAGCTGATCGATGCGCTTCTGGACGGACCGGTTTCATCGAAGCTGCGTTCGCCGTTTCCATCGGATTTGCGCGTGTTCAGTGCGGTACTGGCCGACGGCATTCTGTCGGTCAATTTCAGTGCGGCCTATGCAGAGCTGAAGCCGTTTGAGCGCCGATTGGCGGATTGCTGCCTAACGCGCACTGTATCCGCATTGGACGGCGTCTATGCGGTTTCTGTTTTACTGGACGGAAAGTCGCTGCCAGATGCCGAAGAAATGACAGTATCCGATTTTATCACGGATTCTGCTTTTTTTGAGTCCCACGATATGACACTGCGTCTCTTTTATCCAAACCCCGATCTGGCTTCTTTTGCAACAGAGCATCGCGCCTGCACCGTTTACGGTGATTCTTCAGCGCCGGAGCTTGTTGTTCGGGTTTTGACCGAGGACATTTTTCACCACTGCCTGGAGGGTACATCGTTTCCGGACAAGCCCTTTCACACAGTCAGTGTTTCGTCCGATATTGCATATGTCGATTTGTCTGCTGCATTTCTGACGTTCGAGTTTTTCCAGGACGAGGATTCTTCGTCGGACACAGCGTCTCTGTATGACGATAGTGATTTATCCATGAACGAACAGCTTGGCGCTTTGTATTTGCAGTCGATGATCTATTCCCTGACGGAGCTGGACGGGATTACCGAAGTCGTCTTTCTGTTTGACGGCCGTTCGGTCGACACCTATGCAGAGCTGGATTTATCCTCCCCCATCGGACGGGACGCATCCATTCGCATTCAATGATCACGAGGAGTGTTTTATTTATGTCAGAATATTCATTTGAAACAAAAGCGTTGTATGAAGGCTGGACGCCGGATTCGCAGACACATTCGACTGCCGTCCCGCTGTATCTGACCAACGCTTATGCGTTTGATTCGGCGGAGCACGCCAGACGGCTGTTCACACTGGAAGAGGGCGGGAATATCTATACCCGGCTTTCCAACCCGACCAGCGATGTTTTTGAAAAGCGTATGGCCGCTCTGGAAGGCGGTATTGGCGCTCTGGCCACCGCAACCGGGCATTCGGCGATTTACGCCATCATGCTGACGCTGGCGGCCTGCGGCGATGAAATCATCAGTTCCTCCTGCATTTACGGCGGCGCAATCAACCTGTTGTCCAACACCATGGCACGTTCCGGTATCCATACCACGTTCGTCCATCCGACCGATCTGGCTGGATTTGAGGCGGCCATTACCGATCGCACCAAGGTAATCTTTGCGGAGGCCGTTGGCAACCCGTCCTGCGATGTCGTTGATATTGATGCGCTGGCTGAGATTGCACATCGTCACGGCATCCCGCTGGTCATTGATAACACCTTCCCGACGCCTTATCTGCTGCGGCCGATTGAACACGGCGCAGATATCGTCATTCACAGCTCGACCAAATACATTGGCGGGCATGGCACAGTCATGGGTGGTGTTGTCATTGATTCGGGGAAATTCCCGTGGAAAAACAATCCGCGCTTCCCGGAGATGAATGCACCGGATCCGTCGTATCACGGCATTATTTTCTCGGAGACCTTCGGAGACGCCGCATTTATCACGAAGCTGCGCGTTTGCACAATGCGCGACCTGGGCTTTGCCCCGTCCCCGTTCAATTCCTTCATGATGATTCAGGGACTGGAGACGCTCGCACTCCGCATGAAGCAGCTGTCCGATTCGGCCAGACGGGTCGCTGAATTTTTGGAGAGCAGTCCGCTCGTTGAAAATGTCCGTTCCCCGTATGTTGCGTCGAACCAGTATTATGAATTGGCGCAGCGGATGCTGCCGAATGGTTACGGCGGTATGCTGAGCTTCGATATTCAGGGCGGCCGTGCCGCCGGTGCGCGGTTTATGGATGCATTGCAGCTGATTGCCAACGTGGCCAACCTGGGCGACGTCCGGACGATTGTCAGCCATCCTGCATCGACCACGCATTCGCAGCTGGATGATGAACAGCTGGCTCTGGCTGGAATCACAGCCGGAACCATTCGGCTTTCCCTCGGCCTGGAAAACGTCGAGGATGTCCTGGCGGACATTGCACAGGCGCTCGAAGTCTCTCAGAAGCAATAAACAACCATTTCCGTCCTTCCAACAACGGGCGCTTCTGCAAAATGTTTGCAGAAGCGCCCGTTTCGTTTGTTCGATCGAATGCGCCTGTTTTTTTATGAAAAACGCCTCTTGTTTTAGGGGCGATGCATGGTATAATATAAGGCGATCCTTCCAACACGGGATCACTGAAAGGATTTGTGATCATCTTATGTCTCGCACAAAAAGAATGGTTCTTTGTGGGCTTTTGACAGCGCTTGTCGCAATCGCAACCATGTTTCTCCGGATTCCAACCGTGATCGGTTATATCAACGCCGGGGACGGCCTGATCCTCATTGCGGCTGTTCTGGTCGGACCGCTTGCCGGTCTGATCGGCGGTCTGGGCAGTGCCTTTGCGGATCTTCTCGATTTTCCGATTTATGCGCCGGCCACTTTTCTCATCAAGGGTCTGGTTGGCCTGATTGCCGGTCTCTGTCTGCGTGGCCGGAAGCTGTCGGTTCGCAATCTGTTTGTTTTGGCCCTCTGCGAGCTATGGATGGTGCTTGGCTATTTTCTCTACGAGGCATTGATTTACAGTACGCCTGCAGTAGCGGTGACCTCCATTCTCCCCAATCTCGGTCAGGCCGTTTTTGGCATTTTAATCGCCTCTGCGGCCATGCCAGCCTGTCAACATCTTCACCTGTAAGCAAAAAGCCGCCCCGACCTCTCTGACAGAGATCGGGGCGGCTCGATTTTTTCATGTCAATCTGGCCGGATGCTGACTTCGCCGGACGACAGCCATTCTGTTTCGCCGTTGGCATAGCGGACGAAGAGTCGAAAGTCGTCGTCGATTTCTCCGGCAACTGCACGGCGTGATTGTTCTCCGCGGAGAACTGATACGCTTTTTCCCTGTAAAAGAGATTTCGCCTGATAGCGCGGAAGAAATTTCCGTTCCTGTAGGTGGGTATAATCCGTCCAAAAGCGTTCCAGCACGTTGGCCAGCAATCGCAGACGGAAGGAAGGGTCGGTGTTCGTCGAAACAGCTCCGGCGATGGACTGCAAGGCGTCTGGAAAGCCGTTTTCCGGTTCCGTGACGTTGATTCCAATGCCGAGGATTGCATATGCAAACCGGCCGTTTTCGATGTCCCAGGCACCCTCTGTGAGAATGCCGCACACTTTTTTTCCATCGCAGAAGACATCGTTGACCCATTTGATTTGAGTGGGTTTGCCGGTCACAGCTTCGATTGCTTCTGCGACGGCCGTTGCGGCTGCTGTGGTCATCCACAGGGACTGCTTTGCCAGGAGGTTCGGGCGAAGAATCAGGCTCATGTAAATTCCGGTACCTCTCGGCGAAAAAAACGAGCGGTTCATTCGTCCCCTGCCCGCCGTCTGATGCTCGGCAATGACAACCGTACCCTCTGGTGCGCCCTGCGCGGCCAGCTCCTTGGCTGTTTCGTTGGTGGATGCCAGCGAATCAAAAAGCAGAGGCTGATAAAAGCCCTGAGACTGTCCGAGCAGTGATTTCAGTTGTAGCTGTGTATTCGATTCCAAAGGATGAACCCCTCTTTCCTGTTTTGGTGCCGGGCTGTATCGGCATAAAAAAAGCGGAGCATCCGACGTATCGAATGCTCCGCAGGTGATTGCCCGTCAGTCGCTTATGCCCACCACATATCCGTCGGTTTGCCCTGACGAATCAAAACGCACTTCAACAGGTCGATGGCTTTTTCCAGACCTTCTTCCGGTGCCATCAGGCTGTCCTCGTGTTCGATGGAAACGGAGCGATCGTATCCGGCGAGAACCAGCTCGCTCATCATTTTGCGCCAGGTTTCTTCGTTCATGCCGTAGCCGACAGAGCGGAAAATCCACGCACGGTTCGCCTCGTCGCCGTAATGCTTGGTATCGAGCACACCGTTGCGTGCGGAGTTGTAGGAATCAATTTTGGTATCCTTTGCATGGAAATGATAGATCGCGCCGCGCAGCTCGCGAATGGCGGCGACAGGATCCATCCCCTGCCAGATCAGGTGGCTCGGGTCAAAATTGGCACCGATTTCGTCGCCGACTGCTGCGCGCAGCTTCAGCAGCGTTTCCGGATTATAAACGCAGAAGCCCGGGTGCATTTCAAACGCAATCCGTTTGATGCCGTGTGCGCGGCAATAGGCCGTCATATCCTTCCAGAACGGAATCAGCACGTCGTTCCACTGGTAGTCCAGGATTTCCAGGAAATCATCCGGCCACGGGCAAGTGACCCAGTTCGGATGTTTGGATTCCGGGCAGTCTCCGGGGCAGCCGGAGAACGTAATTACCGTATCGACGCCGATTTTTTCGGCAAGCAGCACGGCGTTCTTGAAGTCAGCAATGTAGGATTCGGCCATGGCGCGGTTCGGGTGAACCATATTGCCGTGGCAGGACAGCGCTGAGATTTCCAGACCGTTGTCGTGGATATCGGCCAGGAACTTTTTCAGCGCCTGTTCATCGTTCAGGAGCTTTTCCGGATCGCAATGGGCTTTTCCGGGGAAGCCACCGCAACCAATTTCGACGGTCTCGACGCCAAGACCTTTCAGATAACGGCAAACCTCATCCAGCGGTTTATTGCCAAACAGCACCGTTAATACGCCAAGTTTCATAATGACAACCTCCTGTATCTTTCAATCGATTGATTCCGGCGGAATGCAGCGATTCAGCAGCTTCCGTCCGATCATAGACGACGTTTCGAATCCGGTGCAGATTACCCCAGATTGTCCATCAGCACCAGCGTCAGAACGCTGTAGAGGATGAAATCCAGAGTCAACATGGAGCACAGGACTGTTGCAATGATCCATTTTCTGCTGCGCCGAATGAACAACGCACTGATCAGAATTCCGACTGCAAAAAGTAATGCGCAAACAAGCCCAATTTGAACTTCCATATCGATGCCCCCACGCTGCAAACTGAACGTGCCACACAAGCACGCGAATGACGAAACGGCTATCGTGTCATTGACTGTATTATAACATAAATCTTCATTTTCTTCAAGAGAGGAACGGGGGTTCTCACATAAAAACTTCCGGAGATGTTCGTAGAAATATAGGATGCACGGTTTTCTGCAAGATTCAGCGCAACGAAAACGAATGAAAAAAGCCTTTTGTCAAGATGACAAAAGGCTTTTTGAATGGAGCGGATTACGAGGCTCGAACTCGCTACCTCCACCTTGGCAAGGTGGCGC
>CAYUXI010000002.1:0-115484 GCA_964448855.1 uncultured Oscillospiraceae bacterium
CTGTTTCCGAGTGCCCACTTGCGACCGTAGCCACCCGCATCGCCGTATCCTCCCAGGCTCCCTCTGACGAGGGAGCTGGCAGCGCAGCTGACTGAGGGAGAGAAGACTGTTTCCGAGTGCCCACTTGCGACCGTAGCCACCCGCATCGCCGTATCCTCCCAGGCTCCCTCTGACGAGGGAGCTGGCAGCGCAGCTGACTGAGGGAGAGAAGACTGTTTCCGTGCGCTCACTTGCGACCGTAGTTGCTCCACAGATACCTGCAATCCCTCCGGCGCGGCTCCGCCGCACCACCTCCCTTGTGTAAAGGGAGGCTCGTACTTTAGCCCATTGTTTCCGCTAAGGATTTCACAAGAACAGCTGGAAATGTGCGGCGGGAGGCTACCCTGTGCCCTATAAGTGTCCCAAGGCTCCCACCCCCACCCACAGCGGCCGACCTCGGACAACACCCAAAGGCTCCCTTGTGCAAGAGGAACAAGGGATTGCTGCACCCGGTGGCATCACCTCTACCCGTAGTCACCCGCATCGCCGTATCCTCCCAAGCTCCCTCTGACGAGGGAGCTGGCAGCGCAGCTGACTGAGGGAGAGAAGACTGTTTCTGTGCGCTTACTTGCGACCGTAGTTGCTCCACAAGCAACGACAATCCCGCCCTGTCGCGGCTTCGTCGCACCACCTCTCTTGTGCAAAGGGAGCTGACATATCCTGAAAAAATGAGAAAATAGTGAATTTTCACTTGACAAGTAAACTTGGTTGTTGTATAATCAAATTAGAAAAGATGAAACTGACAGCCGTGACAAACAGAACAAAGTGCAGCCGGACAGGGAACACGATAGAAACCCGAGCCCATCCATGATCAATGGAACGTAGCCTCTGTCAATTCATTGAATTGAGCTTGATTGGAAAAAATGCGCCTGACGAATAGACGACCATGTGTTGAAGTGGTTGCTGTTCTTCCTGAAATTGCCTCCTGCAAACAACTTCTGGTTCGAACGGAGTGAGAATATGATCAATCTGAGCAACTATCGATTGTCAAGGTTCACAATTACGACGCATGACAAATATGGCAATCTTTTAGCAACCAATGCCATTTCCAATCGTTTTTATCGAATTCGTTGCCCGTCCTCTATTCAAAATGTTTGCCCGGAATTGACAATGGACTTGATCTCGCAAATGCAATCGAGCGATATTGAACAAATGATAAAAGGCCGAATCATTACCGATCAAGACGAATTTTCCGATGATACGATCAATGACCTGTATGAAACGGTTGTGACGCATAACAAACGCCTGGATATTGTGATCCTCACCACGAACCAATGCAATTTCAGCTGCGTATACTGTTTTCAAAAGAGAGAAACATATACATTAAATTTCAAACAATACGATGCGCTGATTCTGTTCATCGAGAACAAAATCAAGCAATACAACTATCGAGATGTAAAAATCCGTTGGTTTGGCGGCGAGCCACTCTTGGGCCTTCAGGGGATTCAATATTTTTCTGAAAAGCTGAACGAATTAAAGAAAAAATACAAATTCACCTATGGATGCGGGATTATTACAAATGGCTATTTGCTCGACTTGAAGACTTTTAAGGAATTATATCGATATCATGTGGTGACGTATCAGATATCGATCGATGGTCTTCCAGATATCAAACAAAGAGTGCTGAAAAACGGTGAATCTTCATTTGAGCGTATCTTCTATCATTTGAAACAAATCAAAGAAAATGTGAAATACCAGATGTTTTCCATCACGATTCGAATCAATTTCACGCGGGAATTGATCGAACGAGCCGATGAAATTGTTGATTTGTTCTACAGAAACTTTGGGGACGACAGGAGATTCTGCTTTTCTTTTATCCCTGTATTTGATTGGAGTTATAAAGACAGCGATTTTCTAAAAGCTGAACAGCTAAAAAAAGAGCTGGTTCATGAAAAAGATGTAGCTGATATCATGAAAAAATACAGTGGACAACTGGATTTTAAGGCATGGACCAATTTGTTATTTGCCCACAATGATTGCTGGGCAGGAACAAGACATGGCTATACAATCGATGCAAATGGGGATATTCTGAAATGCGATTTCAAATTGGAAGGCTTTGAAGACAACCGTGTCGGACATATTGATCAGGATGGCAACCTGACATTTGACACAGAAAAAGAAAAGAAATGGATATTCGATGCGCCGCTGCCGGAGTGTTATGATTGTGCCTGCTTCCCGCTCTGCCTCTCTACTTCATGTGGTGCTGCGAGAATACAGGGAATTATGAAGCATAAATGCGTATCATTCCAACAAAGGGTTCTGGATTACCTGGAAATAGAAAGCTACAATTCTCGCAACAAGTTTTGGGAGGTCTCCATATGATACTCGATCGATTAAACGATGTTTTGGATGCAAATGGCGTTTATGATCCGGATGAGGCGACTCAGAATGAACTGCTGGCGAGCATGGATTCGATCCAATTTGTCCAACTCGTTGTCTCAATAGAAAATGAATTTGACATTGGAATTCCGGATGAGTACCTATTGTTTGAGTATTTTGATACGAAGGATAAGATTGTGAATATTGTTGAGCGTGCGATCACAGACGGGTATCGCAATGTGGAGGACATCGTCCGGAACCATTTGTGTATTGGGTGCTTGGCCTGTGTTTCAATGTGCCCTTTGGGTGAATTGGAAGTGGATGAAGATTTGTATCCGTATCCGGTTCCGGTGAAACCTGAAAAATGCGACAATTGTTCCATTTGCCTGTTGGAGTGTCCGGCGAAAGCCGACAAAGATCAATCTAATTGAAGGATAGGAGGTTTCTATGAAGAAAAAGCTGAAAAAAAGAGCCCAGGGGTCATCCTCTCAAGTCCAATTGTGTGCGGGTATTGCACCCATGGCAACCTATGAAGCAGATTGTTGGAGTGGTGTTTGCTACAGCAAGGACTGCTACGCAATGAATTGTTAAATCACCCCGGTTGGTTTTCCCGGACACTCTTTCTGTCGGAGGTATTGGATGGTTCGAATCGGAATAATTGATACAGGCGTCAATTTGCTTCATCCACAGTTGGTCGATCAGAAAATCAGATGCAAGGAAATCCGGGATGGACAAGCGGTCGTGTTGACCGGGAACAGTGATGCGATTGGTCACGGAACCGCAATCTGTGGAATCTTATCCGAAAATGAGGACGTTGATCTCACGGTCATCAAAGCCTTCGATACAACGGATACAATCACGGAGGAACAGCTGATTTCGGCACTGGAGTATGTGTTCCGGAATGAATGCTTCGATCTGCTCAATTTGAGCTGTGGGATTTCAACGGTGTCGGACCTCTGTCGACTCGAAAGAATCTGCAAAGCCATCACGGAACAGGGCACATTGATGGTTTCCGCTTTTCACAATTGTGGCGCCATATCGTACCCGGCGGCGTTCCCGTTTGTCCTTGGAGTCGATTGGGATATCGCGTGTAAACGAAACAATGACTACATATTCTGTGACGCAAACGTGGTCGATGTGTACGGAAAAGGGATGAATCAAAAACTCTGCTGGTCTCCGCAGACTGATTATATCATCAATTCTGGAGCCAGTTTCGCATCGGCGCATATTTGCTCGGTTCTGGTTCCTTGGATTCAACGAGGAGAGGTCAGGGACTGCCAGACAGCACGAGCAATGCTCGCAAAAACAGCATTCAAAAAAGTCCGAACCAGACGCAGCGATTTATCCGAAGAAATCCCGAACTTAACGGATCGACGAATCGCTGTTTTCCCATATAACAAAGAAATCATGTCGATTACCAACTATTCTGATATGCTTGTATGTGACCTGGTTCATGTATATGATGTTCACGAAAAAGGGATGATCAACAAGTCCACCTTGTCCTTTTCGCATAGAAAAGAGCACTCGAAACCGTATACCATTCAACTGTTTGAAGAAATCGTCGCAGATCAAGACTCTTTTGACACACTGGTTGTTGGTCATTTGGGAGAAGTCAACCAAATGACGAAGCACAATTATACCAAGGATTGTATCGATTTTTGCTTAGACTACGGTAAGACGATGATCAGTTTTGATACAATTCCAGAGATCATTCTGCGGGAGTTTCAAAAAAGGAACTTGAACTGCTACAACATGAATGTTGAGCACATATCGTATGATCCAAGCGGCAAACTGAGAATGATCGGTGCGCCGATCGTTTCAGTGATAGGGACTTCCTCCAAGCTTGGAAAATTTTCCCTCCAACTGGAGCTCAGAAAAAAGCTGATGGAGCATGGGTATGCTGTTGGTCAATGGGCGACAGAACCGCAAGGGTATCTTTTTGGGATCGATCGGGTCTTTCCAAGCGGCTATGGCTCCAATTTGAATTTTACCGAAAAAGAAGTTCTGCAATTTGTCAATCACCAGCTATATGAAATTGAGAAAAAGGGCAAGGATATCATTTTAACGGGATTGCAATCGTATGTGTTGAGCGAAAAACTCTACAATTCGAGGATGTATCCTTTCCTGCAAAATGCTCTTTTAGCTGCTTTACAACCGGATACCTTGGTACTGGTCGCCAGCGCGTCCGATTCCAATGAATTTATTTTACGAACGATCAACTACATAGAGGCCTTAACGGAAGTCCGCACATCGTGCATTGTTCTTTCACCACGCCGAATGCAGGCGACATTTTCTCCGCTGGAACAAAGAAGTGTCCTGTGTTCTGAAGAAGAACAGATAAGCCGAATTTGCGAAATTGCATCGATCACAAAGAAAAATGTATGGAAAATGGAACAGACGGACGAAATTGTTAACAGCATCATTGATGAACTCTGCGAAGAACAATGAGCTTTTTGGAAGGAATCGTAAAACAATCAATCAACCCGTTTTTCAAAACAGAGGTGAATCCGCCCTCTGTTTCTTTTTTTTGATAGCCACCCAAAGGCCAAAGGACGAGGGATTACCGCAGCCGGTGGCATCACCTCTACCCGTAGCCACCCGCATCGCCGTATCCTCCCAGGCTCCCTCTGACGAGGAAGCTGGCAGCGCAGCTGACTGAGGGAGAGAAGACTTTTTCCGAGTGCTCACCTTCACCCGTAGTTGCCCACAGAGGGCAACCTTCCCTCGTACTTTAGCCCATTGTTTCCGCTACGGAATACACAAGAGCAGCTGGAAATGTGCGGCGGGAGGCTACCCTGTGCCCTATAAGTGTCCCAAGGCTCCGGCTACGTTCGCAGATGCCGACCTCGGACAACCTCCAAAAACTCCCTTGCGTTATTCGCAGAGGTGGCTTCAGACAACAACCAAAGGCTCACTTGTGTAAGAGGGACGAGGGATTGCCGCAGCCTATAGAATCCCCCCAGCACCGCACTGGCGGCAGAATCTGCGATTCATCCGCCAAAACGGCGCAGGTGTCGCAAATGACCGACAGCAAATTCTTGCCAATCCGACGGACTTGTGTTATAATGTTCGTAAAGAAACGAATTCACAAAGCGGCATACCGCGGAGGTGGCACATGGCACAGGAAAACTGGCAGAAATACAAGCTGCTGAAGCTCCTTGAGCTTTTGCACCAGGAGACAGACGAAGAGCATCCCCTCACCACCAGCGTTCTCTGCAACCGCCTGGTCGAGATGGGTATCCCGTCCGAACGCAGAACACTGACAAAGGATATCGCCGTTCTCAACGAATCGGGCTACGAAGTCATGTGGAGCTGGGTCGGCAAGGAAAAAGGGTATTACGTGGAGGATCGCAGCTTCAGCGTCCCCGAGCTGAAAATCCTGATCGATGCGGTGCAGGCCGCCAGCTTCATCACGGAAAAGAAAACGGCCGAGCTGATCGACAAAATCGCGGCACTGGGCGGCAGCCATAAGGCCGACATCCTGAAAAGCAACATGGTCTGCTTCAACACCCGAAAGCACAGCAATGAATCGATTTATTATAATGTAGGCTTTCTGGAGGATGCCATTCAACAGCAGAAAAAGGTCATCTTCTACTACTACGATCTGAACGAGCACGGCGAAAAGGTGTACCGCCGCGAACATCACCACTACGTCGTCGAGCCGATTGCACTCGTTTTCAACGCGGACAACTACTACCTCGTGGTGTACAGCGCCCGCCACGACAGCACCGCAAACTACCGCCTGGACAGAATGGATCACGTCGAGCTCCTCGATGACACCATTTCAGCCAGAGCGCTGGCCATGCGCGAAGGGCTGGATCGCCGCACGGAGCAGATGTTCAAAATGTACGGCGGCGAACCGGTGGATGTCGTGCTGGAATTCGATGCCAAGCTGATCGGCGTGGTGTACGATCAATTTGGGGAAGACACCCGCATGATTCGCTCCGGCGACCTGTGCATCGCCACCGTCAAGGTGCAGATCAGCCCCGTATTCTGGGGCTGGCTGTTCCAGTTCGGCAATCAAATGCGAATTCTCTCGCCGGACAGACTGACGGACGATTTCAGGCAGCAGATTGCCACGCTGCTGGTCGGGGAGCGATGAACGCCGCACAAGAAAAGAATACAACGAAAAAAACCTCTTTTGTCCAATCGACAAAAGAGGTTTTTTTGATGGAGCTGGTGGCCGGACTCGGACCGGCGACCTGTTGATTACGAATCAACTGCTCTACCAACTGAGCCACACCAGCAATCACTCAAATATTATAACAAATGCAGCCGTTTTTGTCAAGAGGGAAGCGGCAAAAAACAGAAAAAAACACGCACGATCTTTTCCAATCCGCCCCGATCGCCGAACGGATGCCCTGTCCATCCGGAAAAAACAGGCAGGCGGTGACTTTTCGCAAAAGAAAACGCCACTTTTTTCGGATAGCTCTTGACAAATCCCGAAAAACGCGGTATAATATCAAAGTGCTTGTGGCATGGGGGTGTAGCTCAGCTGGGAGAGCATTACGTTCGCAACGTAGGGGTCGAGGGTTCGAATCCCTTCATCTCCACCAGTCGGCAACCCCTTGGTTTCCAGGGGGTTGTTTTTTCAGCACAAATCGCACCATGCGCCCGTAGCTCAGCTGGATAGAGCGTTGGACTCCGACTCCAAAGGTCGCAGATTCGAATTCTGTCGGGCGTACCAGAACCATGCAGTTGTCTCCGTGACAGCTGCATGGTTCTTTTTGTTGCTGTGCAGCCCCGGCAAAATCCACACGAAGAAGTATTCGTTGACACGGTTTTTTATGCAGAAAAGATTGGAAAACCGGTGGACTTCCGCCGCCAACTGTGATATAATATTCAAAACAAATGATCATTCTAACAGCCGGGTTTTTCATCCGGCTGAAAAACAGAGGTCGGGCTTCGCCCGGCCTCTGTATGAAGAACCATTTGAAATCTCCGATGCAATCGGAAGTCGCCCCACACCATGAGGCTTCTGATCGCAAACTAAGGAAAAAAGGAGTCTGTCTATGAAGAAGCACTTCAGCAAGCGTCTGCTTTCTCTTCTCCTTGCAGTCGTTCTGTGTGTCAGCATGGCTGTACCCGCCGGTGCAGCCGATGCAAGCGACAACAGCAGAACCATTCGCTTCGAGAAAGTAGACAACAGTGCGGTGTCCGCTTCTCTGCCGACCGACCGGCTGGTCGATCAGAAGAACGCGACCCCGCAGTACAGCGCAACGGACAAGGTTCGTGTGTCCATCGTGCTGGAAGGGAAATCCACCATCGAAAAGGGTTTCCTGCTCGATCACATTGCAACAAACAGCAGAGCCATGTCCTACCGGCAGAATCTGCAAACATCGCAGGACGCCATGGCCACCAAAATTTCCGGCGAGGCTCTGAAGGGCAAAACGCTCGATGTTGTCTGGAACCTGACGCTGGCGGCCAACCTGATTTCCGCCAATGTGCTCTACGGCGACATTGACGCGATCAAAGCCGTCAAGGGCGTCAAGGACGTCTTTGTCGAAACGCGCTATGAACCGGACACCATCGGCACGGAAACGACCGACCCGAACATGGCGACCTCCGGCGAAATGATCGGCAGCAATGCCGCATGGAGTGCCGGGTATACCGGTAAGGGCAGCATAATCGCCGTCATCGACACCGGTACGGATACGGACCACCAGAGCTTCGACGCGGACGCCTTCCTCTATGCGGTGGGCGAGGACGCGGAGCTGATGGATGCCACCGATATCGCAAGTGTTGTGGATCAACTGAACGTTCATATCGAACCCAGGACCGCTTACCGCAACGCGAAGCTCCCCTTTGCCTACAACTATGTTGACGGCGACTATGACGTCACCCACGACAACGACGAGCAGGGGGAGCACGGCTCCCACGTCGCCGGGATTGCAACCGCCAACCGCTACATTCCTAACGGCGACGGCACCTACTCCGATGCGCTGACGACCGTTCACACCCAGGGCGTGGCTCCCGATGCCCAGCTGATCACTATGAAGGTCTTCGGCAAGAACGGTGGCGCCTATGACTCCGACTACATGGCCGCCATCGAGGATGCCATCGTCCTCGGCGCCGACAGCATCAACCTCTCCCTCGGCTCCGGCAATCCGGGCTTCTCCAGCGTCAGCACCACCGCCTATCAGGACATCATGGACAACCTGACCGAAGCGGGCGCAGTCATCTGCATTTCCGCCGGCAACAGCGGCACCTGGCAGGAGGAGACTACCTATGGCTACCTCTACAATGACGGCGTCTCCATGCAGACGAACGGCTCTCCGGGCAGCTATACGAATGCCTTCACCGTGGGCTCGGTCGATAACACCGGTATCACCAGAAAATTCCTCATGCTCGGCGAAACGCCAGTGTCCTACACGGAAACCACCGGGTACACCAACGCATTAATCGAAACGCTTGACACAAGTGAAGACGACTCCGGCACCGAGTATGATTTCATCCTCTTTGAAAATACCGGTAAAGACGGCTCCGGGAACAACCTGCTGACGGACTACGCCGACCTGACAGCCGGCAAAATCGTCCTCGTTTCCCGTGGCACGTCCTCGTTCTATGAAAAGCACGAAGCCGTCGCAGAAGTCGGCGGCGCTGCGTGTATCGTCGTCAACAATCAGGCCGGTGAAATCAACATGGATTTGTCGGGTTCGAAGGCGACGATTCCGTGCGTCTCCATCACACAGGCAGACGGCGAAGCCATCAAGGCCGCTGCGACACCTGTCACCGATGAAGGCGGCAATACGCTCTACTACACCGGCAAGATCAAGATTTATCAGGACGTCCGGAGCGTGCAGGGCTCTATGGATTCCTACACGATCAGCGACTTTTCCAGCTGGGGTGTTCCGGGCTCGCTGGAACTCAAACCGGAAATCACCGCGCCGGGCGGCAACATCTATTCCGTCAACGGTGCCGTTGCAGGCGGCAAGGCCTATGAAAATATGTCCGGCACCTCCATGGCCGCCCCGCAGGTCACCGGTATGGTCGCGCTGATCGCACAGTACATCCGTGAAAACGACCTGACCACAAAGACCGGCCTGTCCGCCCGTCAGCTGGCACAGAGCCTCCTGATGTCCACGGCCACTCCGATTGATGAAGAGGATTCCGGCTCCTACTATTCGCTGCTGGCGCAGGGAGCCGGTCTGGCCAACGTGGGCGATGCGCTCAACGCCCACAGCGTGATCATGATGGGCGAGGACGCGAACGCCGGAGCCGCTGACGGCAAGGTCAAGGTCGAGCTCGGCGATGACCCCGCCAAAACCGGCACCTATTCGTTCCGCTATACGCTTACCAACCTGAAAGACGAAGACGCCAAATACCACTTCGATACAGACGTGTTCACACAGGATGTCTTCGCAGCGAATACAGCTACAGGTGTTGACCTCCTCCACGATACCTGGACAACGCCGCTGGATGCGATTGTTACCTATGAAGTGGGCGGCGTTCAGCTCTTCTCCGATCGCGCTCAGAAAATCCTCGACTACGTTGCAGGCGACGGTGAGCTGACCGACGATGAAACAGCCGCATACGACGTGGACGGGGACGGCAGCATCACGTCCTATGACGCACACCTTGCCCTCATCTCTGATCTGTCGATCGTTCTCCCCGCCAACGAAAGCGTCACCGTGAACGTGACGATTGTCCTGACGGATGAGACGAAGGAATACCTGAACACATATTACCCGGTCGGCGCATACATTGAAGCCTTCAGCTACGCAGAAGAAGTGAGCTCAGCAGAAGGCGAACTGGGCACCCGTCACTCCATCCCGGTGCTCGGCTTCTACGGCAACTGGTCCGACGCCTCCATGTATGATGTCGGTACGCTGGCCGAATACTGGTACGAAACCGAAGAACGCTACCCGTATCTGGTCAACGAAACCGAATTGTTCACAAACTACCTGACCGTCAAGTATGCGGGCGACAGCAGCGAATACTATTATTTCGGCAACCCGCTGACGGACGACGACGAATACCTCGAGGAACGCAACGCGTTCAACAGCAACGACCTCCTCGCGAAGTACTATGCAACCATCATTCGCAATGCGGGCGGCGCCATCTGGCAGGTGACCGATGCGGAGACCGGCGAAGTCTATGCCCGCAAAGAGCTAGGCGCAGCGTACAGCGCCTATTACTATGCGAACGGTCAAGCCTGGCAAAACACGCAGTCCAGCGTCGCACTGAACTGGAACGGCACAGACGCTGAAGGCGACAAGCTCCCCGAAGGGACGGAAGTGCTCGTCTCCCTGATTCTTGCACCGGAGTATTACGCTTCCGAAGACGGCACGTATGACTGGGATGCTCTGACCGACGGCAACGAGGCGAACGGCGAACTGGGCGACGGCGCTTTCATGACCACGCGCACCGCTATCGACAACACCGCGCCGGAGCTGTCCATAGTCACCTACGATGCGGAAAGCAATGCGCTCTCCGTCACGGCGGCTGATAACCGCTATCTGGCGTGTGTCGCACTCTATGAGAATGGCGTGGAAAAGGAACGTGCCTTCTCCGTACCGAATCAGGCACTGGAGGAGATGGGCGAAGCCTTTGAAAGTGTGCTGGATCTCTCTGAGTACACGGAAGAAGATTTGGACGATGGCATTGAGTTCTACCTGCAGCTCACCGACTACGCCATGAACCAGACCACCTACAAGTTTATCTTGAAAACAGCACCTGTAATCGATAACACCAAGGTTCCCCCAACGTCCATCACCCTGCCGGAAACGCTGACACTGGCCAAACGCGGGACGGCGCAGCTGACCCCGGCGTTTGAACCGTGGCTGGCCATCGAAATGGTCACGTGGTCTTCCGCCGATGAAAGCATTGCCACAGTGGACGAAAACGGTGTGGTCACCGGCATTGAAGAGGGCACCACCACCATCACTGCGACCTCTACCGCTGACGAAACGGTATCCGCTACCTGCACAGTCACCGTCAAAGCGTTCGACGTCACGCTGAACGGGATGCTGCAGGATGGAGACGGCAACCCGCAGCTCTTTGCGTGGAATCTGAAAACAGACAACACCTGGAGCAAAACAGCCGACTTGGAAAACGATATCAACGCGGCCACCTTTGACTTCGCACACGAAGATGGAAAAGTCTTCCAGATGGATACCGATGGTTACCTCTACAAGGTCGACCCCACCACCGGCGAAACGCTGGAAACGTCGGCTGCCGCCGTCGAATTCGGTGCCCCGGTCGATGATATGGAATACGCCGGGCTCACCAGCCTGAATATGGAGCAGGATGTGCTGGTCGGCGTCTACGGCTCGTATTTCCTGTATTCCATCCCCGGCATGGATAACACCTTCAGCTCCGGCTGGAATATGGCGAGCTACCTAGGCACCTACCTCGGCGCTTCCAGATTCACGGCGGTCGCCTGGGCAGGGTACGATAATCAAGGCAGAGACGTTTTCTTCTGCCTGACCGATTCCGGCGATTTCTGGGTCATCATGCCTAACTTCGATACCGGCAGCGCGGGCATGAACTTCTACAACACGGACCTCGACCTCAACTTCCCGGGCTATAACGGCGCGTACTACTGCTCCATGGTCATGGGCGAAGACGGGAACTTCTACCTCAGCTATTTTAACGGCGACACCAACCAGATCTACGTGCTGGAAGGCGAAGACGTGTATGATGAAGGTGGCGAGTACTATGACACGGTCTACCACGCCACGCTCCTCGGTGACGTCGGCGACGGCGTCTGGCCGTGCGCTCTGCTCACCGTCACGTCGAACGAAACCGAAGATTCCGGTGCAACCGACGGCGATGACTCCGGCGAGACCAACGCACAGCGGATCATCACCCGCGAATGCACCGAGCTGGCAACTGCAAACGCCGAAACGATTCAGCGCCCGCAGCCCGCAGCCAACGGCAGCCTCAACGCCATCCGCGTCAACGCTGCGCCGAAGGCCACGCTGAACAAGGAACCGGTCGCCGAAGCGAACGGCACCACCGTCACGGAAACCGGCAGCATTCACCTCGACATGGAGGCAGATGCCTCCACCAACGGTCTGCTGCAGATCGAATATGACGAAGACGTGCTGACGCTCTTCAGCGCTACCAAGCAGAAGGTCGCGGCCGCGTTCCATTCGGAATCCGGCAAGCTCACGATGGCCTATGCCGCAGCCAGCGAAGTCAGCGATGTCATTGCATCCCTGATTTTCAGCTACGATCTGGCCACCTGCCCGGATACGACCACCGTCAAGCTCACCGTTCTGGAGGACGGAGTGGACTTCGAACCCGCCGAGCCTGTTGAGCTGACACTCACGCTGAAAAAAGCGGAACAACCCGACCCGGTTGACCCGACACCTGTTGATCCGACCCCGGTTGACCCGACCCCGGTTGACCCGACCCCGGTTCGCCCGTCCGAGCCGATTCCGGTCGATCCGGTTCCGCCGGTGACGCCGGACGAACCGGCAGCCACCAACCCGTTTGACGATATTGACGGCCATATGTTCTATGACGACATCCTGTATGTCTACCGGAACGGCCTGATGAACGGCACGGGCGACAACCACTTCTCACCGGATCTCGCCATGACCCGCGGTATGCTGGTCACCATCCTGTACCGGATGGAGGGCGAACCCGAAGTGGAGAGCGCGATTTCCTTCCCGGATGTGGAGGACGGACAGTTCTACACGAAGGCCGTCGCATGGGCAGCATCCAACCACATCGTCAACGGCTGTGACGACGGCACCTTCCAGCCGAAACTGGAAATCACGCGGGAACAGCTGGTCACCATCCTGTACCGCTATGCGCAGTACAAGGGCTGCGACGTCAGCACAACGGAAACGCTGGCGGACTTCACCGATGCGGACACGATTGCGCCGTATGCATCCGAGGCCTTCTGCTGGGCCGTTGACGCCGGTATCATCAACGGCACCGGCAACAACCAGCTGAGCCCGAAGGGCACGGCCACTCGCGGCCAGCTCGCCGCCATCATCCACCGCTACTGCAGCTGGATGGACTGAACCACCCCGCACAGCAAATTCCAGAAAACACAACAAAACGGAGGCACCGAAACAGGTGCCTCCGTTTTTTGTAGTTCAGGGGAGTTTTCCGTTGGGAAATTTACGACTCAGCGCGGTGCCGGTCAATGAGCGTACGAATCGTTTCAGCCAGCCATTGCAGCGCACGGGAAAATGCGAACAGGGAAGAGGGAATCAGGAGGATGAAGACCGCCAGCACGAGCGAAGCCTGCAGATCGAGCGGAACCAGAGAGAGGAAGCCCGGCAGAATCAGCATGGCGGCCAGGAAGAGAACGATCAGCCCGACGAGCAGAACCGCCCGCTGCCAGTTGAACGGCCGACTGATGCGAAATACCATGGCGAACCCGACACAGCCCATCAGAATGGTGGAAATGGTCGAAGTCATTTCCTCATCCAGATAGAACGCACTGCTGAACAGCAACGCACCGCCGATGACCAGCAGGTTGGTCAGCGCGGCAGGCAGCGCACGGAACAGCACGTTGCGCAGAAACCGCCCGCGCACGAGGCTGTCGTTCTTTTCTAAAGCGAGGAAGAAGCCGGGAATCCCGATTGTCATGCAGCTGATCAACGACAGCTGCGACGGCATCAGCGGATAGGCAAACACCGCGAAAATGGAAATCAGCGACAAAACAAACGAGAAAATATTCTTGACCAGGAACAGGGAAGCGGAACGCTCAATGTTGTTGATCACCTGCCGCCCCTCCGCAACGACAGACGGCATGGCCGCGAAGTCCGAATTGAGCAGAACGAGATGCGACACCTGACAGGCCACATCGCTGCCGGAAGCCATGGCGATGCTGCAATCGGCCTCCTTGAGCGCCAGAACGTCGTTGACGCCGTCGCCGGTCATGGCGACGGTGTGCCCGGCGCCCTTCAGATACCGGACGAGCTTCCGCTTCTGCTCCGGCGTCACGCGGCCAAATACCGTATAGGCTTCGGCGGCCTGCTGCAGCGCTTCATCCGTCTCAACCGTGGAGAGGTCAATCGCCTGATCGGCGTTCGGAATCCCGGCGGCGGCCGCAGCAGCCGAAACGGTCAACGGGTTGTCGCCGGAAATGACCTTGATGGCCACGCCCTGCTCGGTGAAATACGAAAAGGTCTCCACGGCATTGGCGCGGATTTTGTTCGACAGGAGAATCAGACAGAGCGGCGTCAAAATCTGATCGGCACCCAACCGCGCAAACATCAGCACCCGACAGCCGGAAGCCGCATACGGTTCAATGTGGGGACGCCACATCTCGTAGCCGTCCCGGAGCAGAAATTCCGGCGCGCCCAGCAGATACTGCTCATCGTCGCCAAAGGACACGCGGCTCGTTTTGGTTGTCGAGGAAAACGGCTGAACGGCAGACGCTTTGCGGCAGCCGCGCTTCTGATACTGCTTTTTCAGCGCCTGCATCGTGTTGTTGTCGGCGGACATATTGCCCGTAAAATCGGCGAGGAGCGTTTCCAGCTGCGCTTCGGTTGGCTCCTTCTGCAGGGGAACGAGCCGCTCCACCTGCATCTCCGGCTCCGTGATGGTGCCGGTTTTGTCCACGCACAGCACATCCACCCGCGCCAGCGTCTCAATGCATTTGAGGTCGTGTACCAGCGTCTCCTTGCGCGCCAGCTTGACAACGCTGACGGCCAGCGCGACGTTGGCCAACAGGTACAGCCCCTCCGGAATCATACCGATCAGCGCGGCGGTGGTCTTTTCGACGTTTTCACGCGTCGATAAATCCAGCATTTCCCGCTGCCGCAGGAAAAGCGCAATGCCCATCGGAATGATGATGATGCCGATGATCTGCACCAGCCGCGTCAGGGAGCGCATCATGCCGGAACGCTCCGTTTTCCGGCTTTTCTTGGCGTCGAGCGTCAGACGCGAGACAAACGATTCGTGCCCGACCTTGTCGAGCCGCGCCCGACACGAACCGGATACTACAAAGCTGCCGGACAGCAGCGCATCGCCGGGGCGTTTCATGATCTCGTCCGATTCCCCGGTGACGAGCGATTCGTTGACCTGTGCCTCGCCGCTGAGCAGGACGGCGTCCGCGCAGATCTGATTCCCCGCCGAAAAGATCACGACATCGTCCGCGACCAACTCATCGGTCGCAACCGACAGCTCCTTGCCGTTTCGGACAACGGTCGCACGTGGCTCCGACATCAGCGTCAGCTTGTCCAGCGTCCGCTTGGCGTTCAGCTCCTGCACAATCCCAATGGCTGTGTTGACAAGCACAACGCCCATGAAGGTCAGGTTGTTGAAGGAGCCGACGGCAATCAGCGCAGCAGCCAGCAGGAAAAAAATCAGGTTGAAATAGGTAAAAACGTTGCTGCGGATGATGTGTCCGACCGTGTTGGTCGGCGAAGCAACGGAGGTATTGGCATAGCCCTTGGCGATGCGCTCCTGAACCTCCGCCGGAGAGAGCCCCTGCGATGGATCGGGCGTCACCCGTGTGATCGGTTCGCGCACGTCCGGAGACGCATCCTGTTCAAAAAAACGGTAAAACTTCATGACGATCGATGCTCCGTCTGTCAAAAAATAAATGGAATCATACGCATTATACCGCCAACGCCAACGCTTGTCAAGCTGTTTTTGAAAATTCTGCGGATTCTTACCAAAACACTTGACAAGCCGGAAATGACGTGCTATAATATCGGTGTACTACGACACACAGTACACCTAAAACACAAAGCGCAATCGAAAGGAGTGTGACCCGGTTTGTTCATCATTGATCGGTATTCCCCAACGCCAATCTATGAACAGCTGACCGAACAGTTTGAACGGTTGATTCTGCTCGGCGTGCTTGGCCCGAACGCGGCGCTGCCGTCTGTACGAGCGCTGTCGCAGGAGCTTGCGATCAACCCGAATACCGTGCAGAAGGCGTATGCGGATCTGGAAAGACGCGGCCTCTGCTTTGCAGCACCCGGCACAGGGCGGTTCATTACGCTGAACGCCGCCGACATTCTGCGCCGGGAACAGGATGGCTTTCTGGAGGAGCTGGAACGGATGGGGGAGAAGCTGGCCGCATACGGCGTTCCGCTGGAACAGGCACAGGCGGCCGTGCAGAAGGGCTATGCTGCACATAATAACAGAGCGAAAGGAGAACAAACCGTATGATTTGTGCGGAAAATGTAACGATGAAGTTTGGCAGCTTTACGGCGCTGGACAGCCTGAACTGCCAGATTCCCCGCGGCTGTGTCTACGGCCTGGTCGGATCCAACGGCGCGGGGAAATCGACGTTCCTGCGGCTGATCGCAGGCGTATATCGCCCGGCCAAGGGTCGGGTGACCATTGAGGGGGTTCCGGTGTACGATGCGCCGGAGGCCAAGGAGCGGGTCGCCTTTGTCCCGGATGAGCTGTTCTTTTTGCCACACGCCAATATGCATCGGATGGCCGCCTTCTACCGCGCCAATTATCGGACGTTTTCGGAGGAACGGTATGCCGAGCTGGTGGCGGCCTTTGACCTGAACCCGAAGGCGAATCTGGCCACGTTTTCCAAGGGAATGCGCCGTCAGGCGGCGATTATCCTGGCGCTGTCCACCATGCCGGACTACATCCTGTTTGACGAGACGTTTGACGGCCTCGACCCGGTAATGCGGAATCTCGTCAAACGCGTGATCTATGACGATGTCGAGACACGCGGCACAACGGCGGTCATTTCCAGCCATTCCCTGCGCGACCTGGAAGACACCTGCGACCAGCTGGCACTGCTGCACAAGGGCGGCCTGATTTTTGAAAGCGATATCGAAAACCTGAAAACCAGCCTCTTCAAAGTGCAGATTGCCTTTTCCCAGCCGTTTGACCGGGATATTCTGGACGGCATCGAGGTGCTGAACTGGAACCGAAAGGGCTCGGTAGCGAATGCAATCGTCCGCGGCGACCGCGCACAGGTGCAGAAGCAGCTGACCGACAAAAAGCCGCTGCTGCTCGACCTGCTGCCGCTGACACTGGAAGAAATTTTTCTCTATGAGATGGAAGCGCTCGGCTATGTGTTCGACGATGTCCTGCGCAGGGAGGAGAAAGCATGAAACAACAGAAACTGCTGAATGGCCGTCTTTACCTGGATATGCTGCGCCAGCTGATGCTGATGGGCTGCATCCTGGCGGCGGCCTGTATCCTGATCACACTGCTGCCGCCGCTGGTGTATGCAGTGACCTGGTCAACAACCGACTCGATTCAGATTTCAATCAAAGCGGTCGCACCAGCGCTGTGGGGCTTTCTCTATCTGGGCGGTGCGGGCTTGGTCTATCTGGCGTTTTCCTGGCTGAATCAGCGGAACGCCTGCGACTGCTATTACGCCCTGCCCAATACCGCCCGGACGACGTGGCTCTCGACCTTTGCCGCCGTGGCGACCTGGATTGTCGGCATCGTCACGGCCACGGTGACGCTGGGCTATCTCGGCTATGCCGCAGCCGGTATCGCCCTGCCGATGGCGTATTTCCCGAAGCTGGTCGCATATTTTGCCATCGGCACCCTGCAGGTGGCCGCTGCAACATCGGTGGCCGTCAGCCTGACCGGAACGCGCTTCTCCAACCTCGTGGTCACGGCACTGATTCTCTTCCTGCCGCGCTTCCTCCTGACGATGGTCGGACTTGGCGTGCTGGAACGCTCCCACATGATTCCAGCCTCCGAGCTGTCCTTCCTGCTGAACCCGCGCTACAACATCGCGGCCGTGCCGCTGACGCTGTTTTCCTCCATCATGAACGGCGAAGGCGTCCCGGAGCTGATCGGCTTTGGCTGGGGCGATTTGTATTCCGCCGTTCTGACACTTCTGTATGCGGCGGCGGGGCTCGTGCTGCATGAACACCGCCGGGCGGAAACGGCAGGCTCCAGCGCGCCGTGCCAACTGCTGCAGCACATCTACCGCAGCGCGCTGACGATTCCGTTTTTGTCCGTGCTGGCATTTGCGGCGGCTGTCGAATATGAACGGCTGCTCTATTATATGAGCCACCATTTCGCCATCACGGCGACGCTGGTGCTTGTGGCGGCACTCTGCTATTTTGCCTATGAGCTGATGACGAGCAAACGCTTCAAAAACCTGCTGACGACGCTCCCTCTGTTCCTCGTGCTGATCTTTGCCGTACCGGCCGCGCTGTACGGCGGAACGGTCTTGTGTACCGATTTCATGCAGCAGAGGACGGTTCAGGTATCCGAAATTGAGAGCATCCGCATCGATGTGACCGACCTCCACGATGTTACAACGTATGAGCGGCTGCTGCTCCGCGAGGTGGACATCCGGAATGAGGAGCTGAACGAGCTCGTCGTCACGGCGCTGAACCGCACCATTGCCTGCGCGGAAGCGCATCAGGGAGCCATCTTCCCGGAAGAAGAATCCAGCGGAGCCGTGTTCGGCGGCAGTCAATGCAAGATCACGATTTCCACCGGCCGCCGGAGCTTTACGCGCTTTGTCTATTTCACACCGGCGGAGCTTCGAAGCATCGAAACCATCCTGGCAAAGGATGCAGACTGTCAGGCCGCCAGACGGATTTTGCCGAAGACCGAGGAGGTCATCTCCTGCCAGCTCGTCCTGGACGGCGAATGGCATTCTCTGGGAGGCGATGATGCCTATCGGTGGACGGATTATCTGGAGGAGCTGAGCGCCTACAGCGGAGCGGAGTACGATGCGGCCATGACAGACACACCGTATCAGGGTGTCCTGCAGCTCCGTGTCGTTGGCCGCCGGAACGGTGTCCGGTTCACCACGTGCTATCCGGTCAATGCGTACACGCCGAAGCTGTTCGAAACGGCCATGTCGTACGGTTCGATCAAGCTCCAAAGCCTGCGCGATACCCTCCAAATCCTGGAATCAGCCGATGAAACCAGCAACGCCAGCGCCAGCATCACCTTCCTGCATACCGGTGCTTCCGGCGAGGTCGTCCGGTATGACGGCAATCCGCTGGAAAATGACGCACTGCTGGCCGCTATGCAGCGTGCGGCGGAATCGCCCGATGCGCAGACCGCAAGGATGGATGCACCGCTGATGCTTGTCTGGTGGGAGCTGCTACAGGAATCCCCCGACTCGATCGGCGAGGAGTGGGTTACCTTGAGCTTTATTTCTGAAACGGTTCTCGTGGCACTGGAACCGGCAGAGGCCGAAGCGCTGATGCAGCTGCTGGAAGCGAGCGGAAAGGACGGATTCCTGTACCCCGTGCCGAGTGCAACGGATACACACTCCTGACCTGAAAAAATCTGCCCCGGATTGTTCATGGACAATCCGGGGCAGAAGTCGGTTCATCGGAAGCTTCGGGTCTGCTGGAATCCCGTGAAACCGCGAATGCACATATTCGGAAACGGCATCATGCGAAACGCGATTCAGATACCACTCATAGACGGAGCGGTTGAAGGCATTGTAGGTGTGCATGACGGCGCGGCGATGGCGGAGGGTAAAGTCGATGACCAGCCCCCAGACAGTCCACCAGCGAACGGAGGGAAGCGCGGCGGGCGGTCGGCTTCGCTTTTGAAAAGCTCCTCCGGCAGCGTCGGCAAATCTTCAAAATAATAATAGAAGGAATTGCGATTCACGCCGCATTCCAGAACGATGTCCTTCACGGTGATCTGATTCAATGGCCGCTCCTTCAGCCGCTTCAGAAAAGCCCGGATGATGACCTGCCGGACACGCCTTCTTTCTCAAATGGTGCAGCTATGAACGGGGCGGACGGCCTGCACCGTTTGGCGGCGGCGGGAACGCAGCTCCCGCCTCGTCGTTCTCCGTGAGATAGCGGCTGGCCTGCACCGTAAACAAACGGGCATATTCGCCGCCCAAATGCATCAGCTCCTCGTGCGTGCCGTTTTCAATGACACGCCCGTTCTGCAAAACGAGAATCCGGGACGCCATCCGCGCCGAGGAAAGGCGGTGCGACACAAAAATGGCGGTCTTGCCGCGGCGAAGCCGGTCAAACTGGCTGTAAATCTCCTGCTCGGCAATCGCATCCAGAGAAGCCGTCGGCTCGTCCAGAATCAGAATGTCCGACCGGCTGTAAAAGGCCCGCGCCACAGCCAGCTTCTGCCACTGTCCGATCGACGGCTCGACACCGTTGAACTCAAACAAACGCGTCAGCGGCGTCTCATAGGCGTCCGGCAGCCGGTCGATGAACGCATCCGCATCGGCAGAAACCGCAGCATCCCGGATGGCGTCCGGCGTCGCATCCCGGTGAATGTCACCGAAGGCGATGTTTTCGCGCACCGAAAGCGCATATTTGCCGAAATCCTGAAACACAATGCCGAACAGATCGTAGTATTCGCGCAGGTCGTAGGTTCGAATGTCCCGGTCGTCCAGATAAATTGTGCCGCCGGTCGGGTCGTACAGACGCATCAGCAGCTTCAGAAGCATCGTCTTCCCGGCGCCGTTCAGTCCGACCAGAACGGTCGTCTCCCCGGCGTTCAACGTGAAGCTGATGTCCTGCAGCACGTTCCGGGTGGAACCCGGATAGGCAAAGCTGACGTGCTCAAAGCGCAGGGAATGCCCGATGTTGCGTGTGATCGGCGCAGGCAACGCACCGGCTACGGTTTTCAGCTGGATCGGCTCCTCCATGAACGCGATCATGTTGTCGATAAAGAGCGTGCCCTCGTAAATCCCGGCGGTCGTGGAGATCAGCGCAGCCACAGCCGACGCGATGGAGTTCAACGCACCGGTATACAACGTGTAATCACCAACGGTTAGCACACCGTCATACACCTGATAGGCAATCGACAGAAAGAGGAGACAGTTGACGGCAGCCGTCACGGCTGTCAGCCCGGTATCCCATGCACCTTCGCCGAAAATCAGACGGCGCAGGCCGGAAAAATACCGCTGAAACACGGCCTTGAATTTCTGAATCAGCGTATCACTCAAATCCAGCATCCGGATTTCCTTGACCATGTCCTTGTTGACCAGCAGCCCGGAGAAATAATCCATTTCCCGGCGGTCGCGTGAGCGTCGGCGCATATACAGCACGTTGCGGCGGCGGTAGACGAAATTGACAATGGCGCTGGGCAGCGACAGGAGAATCATGATCACGGAGGACCATGGACTGACGGCAGCCAGAACGACGATGAAGCTGACCATGGAGATGATGTTGCTGACGAGGTGGAAGGTGGAATTCAGAATCTGCACCGGCCTGTGTCCGGCTTCCCGGTTTGCATTTTCCAGCTTTTCATAGAATTCCGGCCGGTCAAAGCTCGAAAGATCGAGCTGCTTGGCCTTGTCCATGATTTGAATGCGGATGTGGTTGGTGACCAGCTCACTGGCTAAACGCGTGACAAAATTGGACACGCTGGCAATCATGCGCGTGAGGAAGGTGCAGAGAAAGGTCAGCACGAGCAGCGACAGAATCACGGTAAAACCGCCCGTCAGCGTGCCGCCCGCTGCGGCGACCAGCGCATTGATCAGGTTCTTGGAAACGAGCGCCGAAAGAATCGGCAGAACGCCGGACAGCACCGACATCGCAAACATGAAAAAGAGAATCCAGTGCCGCGTTTCCCAGACCAGACGAAAAATGTAAAGCCAGCGCCTGAAAAAGCCACCGATCAGCTTGGAAAGATAACCGGGTACCTCCCGCAGATGCTTGGGAGGCGGCAGCTTCATTTTGCGCTGCATATCCGGCGGCGGTCCGCCCATAGGTCCCATAACGTGTCACTCCTTTGTATTTTGGTTGCACTGCCTGTATTATACACTGAATTGCAAAAAAATGCAATTCTTTGGAACGCTAATTTTTTGCGCGGAATCGGATTTGCAGATTCATCGGAAACGACCGGATTCGGCACTTTTTCGACGGGTTCGTCTGCGGAGAAAACGGCTGACCGCCACGGAAAAACGGAGCGTTCGAGGCCGAAAAAAGCCACAGTCACTTGACAACGGCCGCAATCTGTGGTAGCATAACGATATCAACGGCGCAGTGCGCCTGGAAAGCGAGTTGGAGATATGCAGGGAACAGAACTTCAATATTATACCATCGGACTGGATGGCAAAGACAGCGATGTCGCCTTCACAGCGAATGTACTCCGCGAGGAGCTTGAAAAACGGACGGGCATTTCGTTTGAGCTGGTTCCGGCGGGTCAGGGCGGGATTGAGCTGTCCATCGGCCAGAACGCTGCACCGGCACCGGAAGGATTTGCATACAACGCCGCAGACGGCAAGGTGACCATCGAAGGGTATGATTGCTCCGGTCTGCTGCACGGCGCCGGCTATCTGCTCCGGAAGGCGTACTGGTATCAGGGCGGCCTGGCCGTGCAGGATGCATCCTGCCAGACCTATCCGCGCAAAAAGCTGCGCGGCAGCCAGGTCGGCTACCGGAATCAGACGAACGCCTACGCGGCCTGGTCGAAGGACACCTATGCGCAGTACATCCGGGAGCTGGCGCTCTGCGGTGCCAATGCGATTGAATTCCCGGCACCGCGCACGGACGATAACGCCCGCGGCAAGGTCATGAAATACGAGGCGCTCGATGCGCTGATCTTTACCAGCGAAGTCTCCCACCAGTATGGGATGGACGTCTGGCTCTGGTATCCGAACATCATCAACAATCACACCCGCTATCGCATCCCGAAAAGCGGCTTCCTGCCGGAAACGGATGACGATGCGCGTTGGCTGAATGAAGAAATCCGCAAGGAAGACGCACAGCGCGAAAAGGATTTCTCTTCCGTCCCGTACATTGACCATGTCATGATTCCGGGCGGCGACCCGGGCAGCTTGGAGCCGGAGGATTTGTTCGCGTTCTCGGAGCGGGTGGCCAACATTCTGCACAAGTACCACCCGAACGCCGGCGTCTGGATTTCCGCACAGGTCATGAAAAACGCCGACGACTTCAAATACCGCTTCTACAGCGAGGTGGCCAAGCGCCCGTCCTGGCTGACCGGTATCTGCCACGCGCCGTGGGTCAGCCATACGATTCAGGAGTGCCGCGAACGGACACCGGCCGATCTGCCGATCCGCTCCTACCCAGACATCTGCCATATGCTCTGCTGCCAGTACCCGGTTCATGCATGGGATCCGATCTGGGCGATCACGGCTGGCCGCGAATGCTACAATCCGCGCCCGCGCTGGCACCGCCAGATGCACCGCCTGACGAAAGCATCCTGCATCGGCAACCTGGCCTATTCGGAAGGCATCGCGGACGACGTCTCCAAGTTCATCTGGCTCGACGCCGACTGGGACGATTCCATCCCCTATATGGAGACGCTGCGCGATTTCGCCAGTATGTTCATCTCTCCGGAGCACGCCGCCGAAATTGCATCCACCATCGCCCTCTTCGAGGATATCTACGAAGGCCCCGCCGTGGCCAACCGCACCGTCGGCGAGGTCTATGACCAGCTGCATACGATGCAGAAGACGCTGCGCAGTGAAGCCTATCAGCCCGGCTTCGGCGCCGACAGCTACCGCTTCGACATGGCCATGATGATGAGCATCTTCTATCAATACATCCAGCGCCGCGCCATCCGTGACCAGGCTGTCTATGACCGCGTCTGGCAGGGACTGGATAGCGCGGAGGACGCCGATGCATTTGCGGAAACCATCCGGACGCGCCTGGCGGAAACGCAGCAGTCGCCGGATGAGGTGCTCCGGAAGGAAATGTGGGACTGCGCCGACATCTGCTGGGAAAAGATCAACTGGAAGCTGTCCACAACGCGCCACTTTGCGTCGAGCTACGGCCGCGGCGGCTTCCTGGATACCGCGGAAATCCCGCTCTGCAACGCATGGTGGCTGGAAGCCAACCTGAAAAAGATGTCCAGCATGGCGACGCAGGCGGAAAAGCTGGCCTTCTTAAAGCAGCTGCGCGACTGCCATTCGGCCGGCCCCGGCGGCAAATATATTTCCTTCGGCTCCCCGGAATCCATGCAGTATCTGCGCATGAGCCACACCTGGTGGGACGAGCCGGAAGCCATCACCATCCCTCGCATTGAGCACCACGTCGGAATGTTCGGGCCGGATGTCGATCGCGAAACCTGCCCGGATATGGACAAGGTCACACTTGAACGCGTTGCGTCGATTCTCGGCTATTACCATGCCCCGGTCGAAATCGAAATCGACGGCCTGGTTCCGGGTGCCGCCTACGAAGTCCGCGTCGTCTATCCGATGCGCTTTGGCTGGAAAGGCCAGACGGAGATTCCTGCCTACCTGACCTCCAGGGGCGACCGCCTGAACTTCCTCGGCTGCGTCGAGGGCGACGAATGGGTCTACCGGTATGAACTCCCGGCCGGATATGTCGATGAAAACGGCCGCGTTTCTCTGGAGGCTCAGAAGGTCGAAGGGCCGCGCGGCACCGGCTTCACTGAGGTCTGGATGCTGCTGCGCTGACACGTCTGAACACAAACATGGGAAAAGGAGAACAGGAACATGAGCAAATTTATTCTGTCCGGTTTTGCCGATGAAATTGACCCGTACCTGAATACGCAGATGGATGTGCTGGATCCGCTCGGCATCCGCTACATCGAAATCCGCTGCGCAGACGAAAAGAACATTTCCACCGTTACGGAAGAGGAAGCTGTGGAAATGCATCAGCGCCTGTCGGCACGTGGCTATCGAATCAGCTCCATCGGATCGCCCATCGGCAAAATCCGCGTCAACGATGATTTTGAACCGCATATTGCACTGTTTCAAAACTGCCTGCGGATGGCGCAGATTTTCGAAGCGCCCTATATCCGAATGTTCAGCTTTTACCCGCCGAAGGGGGAGGACATCGCCAACTACCGCGATGTCGTGCTCTCCAGATGGGAAACCTTCCTGAAGCTGGCCGAGGGCACCGGTGTGACGCTGCTGCATGAGAACGAAAAAGACATCTACGGCGACACGGCGGAGCGCTGCCTGGATCTGGCCGAAACGCTGGGCATTGGCCTAATCTTTGACCCGGCGAACTTCATCCAGTCCGGTGAGGAGACGTATCCCTATGCGTTTGAACGGCTGAAAAAGCATATTCGCTATATGCACATCAAGGACGCTAAGCGCGAAAACGGCCAGGTCGTTCCGGCGGGCTACGGCGATGCACAGCTCGATCGGATTCTGTCCGAGCTGAACGAACAGGGCTTCGAGGGCTTCCTGTCGCTGGAACCGCACCTGGGCTCGTTCCATGGCTTTGCCGATCTGGAACCGGAATCCAAGACGAATATGCTGGAGGAGGGCGGCCCGAAATCCTACACAATTGCGGTGGAGTCGCTCCGGAAACTGCTGAAATCCATCGGGATTCAGCCGGAAACGGAAAAATAATTTCGGAAAAGCTTGACAAAGCCTTCCGCATATGCTATAATACGACAAGAAAGCAGCAAGGGCGCTGCGGGCTCACGTCCGCAGCGCCCTTTCCTATCAACGATCATGCCTGCTGCTGGTGAAAGGAAGCGAAGAGATGAGTCAGCTGCAAATCCCACAGGGATATGCGCCGAAACTGGATGCGTATGAAACCCAGACTGCCATCGGGCAGATTAAACGCTTTTTTGAAGATCAATTGTCTGCGGCTCTGCACCTGAAACGGGTGTCTGCGCCGCTGTTTGTCGATCCGTCCACAGGGCTGAATGACGACCTGAACGGCGTCGAACGTGCAGTTTCCTTCGATATCGCAGAGACCGGAACCATCGCGGCCGTCGTGCATTCGCTGGCCAAGTGGAAGCGGATGGCGCTGCATCAGTACGGCTTCCCGACCGGCGAAGGGCTGTATACCGATATGAACGCCATTCGGCGCGATGAGGAAATGGATAACCTGCACTCCATTTACGTCGATCAGTGGGACTGGGAACGCGTCATCACGAGGGAACAGCGCAACGTGGAGTTCCTGAAGGATACCGTCGCCCGCATTGTCCGTGCCATTGTCGCAACGCAGGACTGCGTCTGCACACATTATCCCCGCCTGACCACCCGCCTGAACCCGAATGTCACCTTTATTACCACGCAGGAGCTGGAGGATTTGTACCCGGAGCTGTCGCCGAAGCAGCGCGAAAACGCCATCGTCCGGGAGCACCAGACCGTTTTCCTCATGCAGATCGGCGGATGCCTGCGCTCCGGCCGCCCGCATGACGGCCGCGCACCGGACTATGATGACTGGAAGCTGAACGGCGATATCCTGTTCTGGGACGAAACGCTGGAACGCGCCATCGAGATTTCCTCCATGGGGATCCGCGTCGATCGGCAGTCGCTGGATGAACAGCTCAAGCTGTCCGACGCCGATGACCGCCGTTCGCTGCTGTTCCATCAGCTCCTGCTACAGGATCAGCTGCCGCTGACCATCGGAGGCGGCATTGGCCAGTCCCGCCTCTGTATGCTGCTGCTGGAAAAGGCGCACGTCGGCGAGGTTCAGGTCTCCATCTGGGACGATGCGACCGTTCAGGGCTGCAAAAAAGCCGGAATTCCGCTTCTGTAAGCGAAAACCGAATCGAGAGAGAAAGGGCGAACGATCATGGGAAATCCACAGGAACTGTTTGGCAGTATGGTGTTCAACGAACGGGTCATGAAGTCCCGACTGCCGCATGAAACCTATAAGGCGCTGAAACGAACCATCGCACGCGGCAAACCGCTCGATCTGGACGTCGCAAACGTCGTGGCCAACGCAATGAAGGAATGGGCGCTGGAAAAGGGTGCCACACATTTTACCCACTGGTTCCAACCGTTGACCGGCGTCACGGCGGAAAAGCACGACAGCTTCATCAAGCCGGACGTGGACGGAACGGTCATTATGGAATTTTCCGGCTCGGCACTGGTGCGCGGCGAATCGGATGCGTCCAGCTTCCCGTCCGGCGGCCTGCGCGCCACCTTTGAAGCGCGTGGCTATACGGCGTGGGATCCGACCAGCTACGCCTTCATCAAAGACCGGACGCTCTGCATCCCGACAGCGTTCTGCTCCTATGCCGGAGAAGCGCTTGACCAGAAAACGCCGCTCCTCCGCTCCATGGAAGCGGTCGAACGGCAGGCTATGCGGATTCTGCGCCTTTTTCCGGGCAATGACGCGAAGCGCGTGCTGACAACCGTCGGGCCGGAGCAGGAATATTTCCTGATCGACCGCGAGGTCTACAACAAACGCCCCGACCTGCAATACTGCGGCCGAACGCTGTTCGGTGCCCGCCCACCCAAGGGTCAGGAGCTGGATGACCATTATTACGGTGCTTTGAAGCCGCGTGTCGCTGCGTTCATGAAGGACTTGGACGAGGAGCTCTGGCAGCTCGGTGTGCTCGCCAAAACCGAACACAACGAGGTCGCACCCGGCCAGCATGAGCTGGCCCCGATCTATACCACCACCAACATCGCGGCAGATCATAACCAGCTGACCATGGAATGCATGAAACGGATTGCCGACCGCCATGGACTCGTCTGCCTGCTGCATGAAAAGCCGTTTGCCGGCGTCAACGGCAGCGGCAAGCACAACAACTGGTCGCTCTCCACGGATACAGGCGTCAACCTCCTGGAGCCGGGCGAAACGCCGTCGCAGAACCTGCGCTTCCTCCTCTTTTTGACGGCCGTGATTCAGGCAGTCGATCTGCATCAGGATCTGCTGCGCAGCTCGGTGGCCAGCGCCGGAAACGATCACCGCCTGGGCGCCAATGAAGCGCCGCCCGCCATTGTCTCCATGTTTTTGGGCGACGAATTGACGGAAATTCTCGACTCCATCCGCAACGGCACCCTCTACACGGAGCGGACAGAGGATACTATGGAAACCGGCGCCAAGGTGCTCCCCAGCATCCTGCGCGACACGACCGACCGGAACCGCACCTCTCCGTTTGCATTCACCGGCAACAAGTTCGAATTCCGGATGCTCGGCTCGGCGTCCTCCATTTCCTGCCCGAACGTCGTGCTGAATACGATTGTCGCCGACACGCTCTCTGACTTTGCCGATGAGCTGGAGCAGGCCGATGACCTGGAGCGCGCCATCCGTGCTCTGCTGCGCAGAACCGTCCGGGAGCACTGGCGCATCATTTTCAACGGCAACAACTATTCGGAGGAATGGCTCCAGGAGGCGGCACGGCGCGGCCTCTGCAACTGTAGAACGACGGTAGAAGCGCTGCCTGCGCTGATCAAGCCGGACAATGTGGCGCTGTTTGAACGCCACGGCGTATTCCGCGGCAGCGAGCTGACGGCGCGCCATGAAATCTATCTGGAAAACTACTGCAAAACCATCCACATCGAAGCCCTCACGATGATCGATATGGTCAAGCGCGAGGTGCTGCCAGCCGCCATTTCCTATCAGGGCGCACTGGCCGATGTCGTCGCCAAAAAACGCGCCGTATCCCAGTATGTGGAGACGGAAACCGAGGAAAAAATCCTGTCGCACCTGTCCGGCCTGACCGCCTGTATGTATCAGAAGCTGGGTGATCTGGAAGCTGCCGCGCTGGAAGCGCACACCGGAGCGGGGATTGAAGCCACGGCGCAGTTCTGCCATGACCACGTTTTCAGCGCAATGATTGCACTGCGCACCATTGTGGACGAGGTGGAAACGCTGGTGGCCAAACCGTACTGGCCGTATCCGACGTATGCGGAAATCCTCTACAGCGTCCGATAAATCCAACAAAAAGGCGTGTATCCGTTGATCAGCGGATACACGCCCTGTTTTTTGTAAAAAAGCAATTCGAACTGTTACCCGGCAATGTGCGCGGCCGGTGTATCGTCCGTCGAGACGATGTGAATGTCAGCGCCGATGCGCTGCAGCTTCGTGACGATATCTTCATATCCGCGCTCGATATGTAGGATGCCGTCAATTTCCGTTCGACCGCGGGCAGCCAGCCCGGCTGTGACGAGAGCCACACCGGCGCGCAGATCGCAGGCGCAGACCGGCGCACCCGTCAGCTCGGCAACCGGCGTGATGATGGCGGTGCGGCCGTCCACCTGAATCTGTGCCCCCATGCGCGCCAGCTCATCCACATAGCGGAAGCGGTTGTCGTAGACGCCTTCGGTCACAACGCTGGTGCCGTCGGCCAGACACAAAACCGCAGTCGCCAGCGGCTGCATATCGGTGGGGAAGCCGGGGTAGGGGATGGCGCGGATGTTGGTGCGGTGGAGCGGTCCCGTCCGCGAAACGCGGAGGAAATCGTCTCCCTCAAAGATGGAAACGCCCATCTCTTCAAACTTGGTGGTGATGCATTCCAGATGCTTCGGAATGATGTTGTTGATGACAATTTCTCCACCGGCAGCGGCAACAGCCGCCACAAACGTCCCAGCTTCAATCTGATCCGGAATGATGGAGTAGACGCCGCCGTGCAGCTTTTTCACGCCGCGAACTTTGATCACGTCGGTTCCTGCGCCGCGAATGACCGCACCCATGGAATTCAGGAAGTTGGCCACATCGACAACGTGCGGCTCCTTGGAGGCGTTCTCAATGATGGTCGTGCCCGGTGCGCGGACGGCGGCCAGCATGACGTTGATGGTTGCGCCGACGGAATTTTCGTCAAAGAAGATGTTGCCGGAGCGGATTCCACCATCCGTAGTGGCGCAGATGATGCCGTTTTCCACGCGCACCGTTGCGCCGAGCGCCTCAAAGCCCTTGATATGCCGGTCGATCGGACGGCCGCCGAAATCGCAGCCGCCGGGCATACCGGCCCGCGCCCAGCCGTACCGGCCGAGCATCGCGCCGATGATATAATACGAGGCGCGCATCTTGCGCATCATTTCATAGGGCGGCTCTTCACAGCGCAGCGTGGAGGTGTCCACTTCGACGGTCGAGGAATTCAGATACGTGACACGCGCACCCAGAGACGAGAGAATATCACCCCACAGCAGAACATCGCTGATGTTGGGGACGTTTTCAATGCGGCAGACCCCTTCCACCAGAATGGTGGCCGGGAGGATGCCAACGGCAGAATTTTTCATGCCGGCAATATTGACAGAGCCATAAAGCGGTTTCCCGCCGTTGATGACATATTTTTTCAAGGGACGACCTTCTTTCACAGGCCTGAGACCTCCAGGCGGAGATTCGGTGAATGCACACAGATCAAACGGCAGACAAAATCAGCCCGCCGGAGAGAGAAATACAGCTTGTTGTCCACACTATGGCAGACGGGCAGAAAAACACCCATACAGATTATAGCATGAAAGACGGGTTTTGTCAACTCGGGCTCCCGAAAAAGTGCAAATCCGGAGAAAAATCTCGAAAATAGCTTGCCCGATTCCCGCTCTTTTATGCATTCGACTCCTCGGAATGCGTCAGAACGCGAATCCAGCGGAAACGGTTGACCTTGACCACAGCCACCGCACACTTCAAAATCTGATCGGCCTTCAGACAGATAAACGTGACGACACAGGGCAGCTCCCAGACAAACGCCGAAAGCAGCGAGGCCGGCAGAACGATGCCCCACATGAAAATCAGGTCGTTGATGAAGACAAACCGCGTTTCGCCGCCGCCGGATACGATTCCCGTCAAGGACGACATCTGATAGGATGTGCCGATGACCGTGACGCAGAGGACGAGCAGGAACTGGTGCGCCAGATCGGCGCTCTCCGGCGTGACCTGATAGAAATCCACAATGAACTGCTTCACGCCGAACAGCAGCAGACTGGTGACGACGCCGATCAGCAGGTAGATGATCTGCAGCGTCCGGGCGTAGTTTTTGACATCGTCAATCCGCCCTTCGCCGACGGCCTTCCCAATGACGACACCCGACGCCGTTGCAATGCCGTAGACAAAGACCGTGACCACCTGGAAGACAGCCGTCGCAATGCTGGACGCGGAAATGGCCGCTTCGCCCAGCCGCCCGATGATGGCCGACTGCACAGCCATGGCCAGCCCCCAGGACGTGTTGGACAGAACGAGCGGCAGCCCCGTGCGGACGAAATCGCGGATGTAGGCGCGCTGCACGGCGAATAGATCGCGCAGCCGCAGGCGAATTTTCTTGTCAATGAACAGCGCATAGACGACCACAACGACGAATTCAACGCAGCGCGCAATCAACGTCGCAATGGCCGCACCGCGAATGCCCATCGGCTCGATGCCGAACCCGCCGTAAATCAGCAGCGCATTCAGACCGATGTTGACAAACAGGGAAATCACCGATACATAGAACCCAATGCGAACCGTTTCCGCACTGCGGAGAATGCTGAGCAGCAACGTGGAAATGGTGAAAATGCAGTAGGAGAAGCAGACAATCCGCAAATACTGCGCACCTTCCGCAATGACAGGCGCTTCGTTCGTCAAAAGGGAAAGGACGGCCTCAGGGAAACAGAAGGCGACGACAGAAATCAGCAGGGAGACCAGCAGCCCCAGCCAGAAACCGACGGCAAAGAAGCGGCGAATCGGCTCGGTTTTGCGCTGTCCCCAATACTGCGAGGCGAGAACCACCATGCCGTTGCCAATCCCGGTTGCAATCATCTGCAGCAGAAACTGAATCTGGTTGACCATCGAGACGCCGTTCAACGCCGTCTGACTGTATGCGCCGACCATGATGTTGTCGGCGAGGTTGACGCCGAATGAAATCAGATTCTGCAGCGCAATCACGCAAGAGAGCGAAAACAGGGACTTGTAAAACGCCGGGTCTTTGACAAATAGCCGCTTCATATGAAAACTCCTTTGAATGGAAAAATCGATGGAAAAAATCGAATGCAGACAAATAAAAACTATACCATAGTTGACGCGATTCGTCAAGAGCCAAAGAGACGGAAGTGCGATAGAAAACGGGCGGAATGCTGGAATTTCTGAACAATCTGCTATCGGCTTGATTTCCGGAACACAATATGCTATAATAAAACAGAACGGTTTGACAGCCCGCCTGCGCTGTGTCGCACGTCCCTTTCGCTGCATAGCATGACAGGGGGATCAAAAGATCCGTCGGCGGATACCCCGACATGAGGCAGAAAAAAGAGCGCCTGTGGTTTAAAATCCGCCTGATTCAGGAAGAATAGATTTGTGCGCTGCACAGACTGTGGCGCCGAATTGATTTGCCGGCGGAGCGTGAGTTTTGTGAACGGAACAGTCAAACGTGGAGAAATTTATTATGCGGACCTCAGCCCGGTGGTCGGCAGTGAACAGGGCGGTATTCGCCCGGTTCTGATCGTGCAGAATGATGTCGGCAACCGCCACAGCCCAACGGTGATCGCCGCGGCCATCACCTCGCAGACCAATAAAGCGCGGCTGCCAACCCATATCGAACTGTCCGCGCAGAGCTACGGCCTGTCCAGAGACAGCGTGGTTCTGCTGGAACAGATCCGAACCATCGACAAAAAACGGCTGAAGGAACGCATGGGGCGCGTCGATGACAGCATGATGACCCGAATCGACGACGCCATCGCCGTCAGCTTTGGGCTGACAGAGTCCAACGGATAACAAAGAGGCACATATGACAGGAAAAAAATGGTTGACAATTTCAATTGCCGCGCTGCTCTGCATCGCTGCGCTGACGTGCGGCCTGATGGTCGCTTTCGCAGATAAGGAAGGGACGGCGGATGACCCGCTGATCGCCAAAAGCTACCTGGACGACGTGTATACGCCCGAAATTCTGGCAATCGTCGATGAAGCCGTCGCCGAACTGGAACAGGGGTATACCGGCGAAATCCAGACCCTGCTGGACGAATATTCGAAAAAAATCAACGACAAACTCGCAGCCGTGCAGGGCGAAGCTGCCAGCCTGGCTGCCAATGAAACCTTCATCAGCCTGCTGAATGAGAAGCTGGCCGAACGCGCCGCAACCGTCTCCGTGCAGCCCTCGTCGGCGAGCGAGACGTTCCGCGTGGTCACGCTGAAATCCGGCCAGCGCATCAACTGCGCAGTGGGCTGCGAAATCATGCTGCGAATCGGCTCCGCAAAAGCCAGCGGCTCCAATAACCCGGTGCTGATCGATCTGGCCAAAAGCACGGAGCTGAAAAACGGCACCGCGCTGGAAAAAAACCACCTCTACCTCGTCACGATTCGGGACAATGGCATTCAGGCCACCGCCAACAATACCAAGGTTCTGATTCGCGGCACCTACACGATCAGCTGAATCGCCAACCACTCGCCCGGCGGAATCTTCGATTCCACCGGGCTTTTTCTTTTGCGCCGTCACCGGCAGATTTGCAACAAATGTACAGCCATGCACTAACACAATATTAGCCTACGATCAATCCAAAATGAAACTCAATATCAGTACCCGAAGACTGATATGAACAGATGTATAGAAAGTGTTCATTTTTCAAATAACAGGTTGACAAGAAGGCGATGAATATGATATAATATGAATGTAAAAAGTTGACGAGAACACAAAAACGAGAACGGGAGGAAGAAAAATGCTGACTTGTAAAAACAATAACAAGTACCGTCAGCGCAATAGAATATTTCTTCTAAGGACAGAGAAAATACAACTGCAGAATTTACGTGGCTAAATTCTGCGTGATTTGGCCACGTAAAAAAAGAAAGTGAGATGTGATATATTTTGTAGAGAAAGGAATTTTATTATGAAAAAGATGAAACATAGAATCGCTATGTGCGTTTTGTGTGTGGTTATGATAATCATGCAAAATCCGATTGCAACACAGGCTGTTAACAGTGGATCAGATAATGAAAAAATGCGGTAATTGCTTTTGCACAGGACTTTTTGGAAAAAAGAGCAAATTATGAGTGGAACCTTGGAACGTTGGATATAGACGCATTTTTTGCTCAATATCAACAGACGAATATGCAGTCTATCGATGTGAAGCAAGCATTTACAGACACCATGAATCTATATCGAGAATGGAGACAATATATCGAAATAGAAATAGAAGACCTGGAAGTATCATATTATAATACGGCATATAGCGAAAATGCAGGCGTATTTACAGTTAGTATGCTGGAAGCACAAACATATTCTGTTGTGGATGGAAACGGATTGCCATCCTATTCAGAAGAGGAATATACGCTCCAACTCAAAAAGGAAAACGGACAATTTAAGATCACTGATATAACAATTGAAGATCATTATCTGCTAGAACAAGCAAAAACCACAGGGCTCAATAGGACAGCAACTATGGAAGCGTTAAATGCTGTCTACCTTGGAACTGGTACGCCAATGCAAAAAGTTGTTGATGCTGAAGTGGAAATTCAGGCGGCAGCGGCGAATGGAACGACGATTGATTACATTCCCTATAATCGAGCATACGCATCAGCATATGCATTGATCTATTCGCACACAAATACATCATCCGGAACCGGTATCGGGACAGATGATCATGATTATTACAACAGTAATTTCCTGAATTTTGATTTTTCTGGCGCCGGGGACTGTGCGAATTTTGCTTCGCAGTGTTTGTGGGCAGGCTTTGAAGGAAGCGACCGTTCCGAAGACGTGTCTTCAGGGCGCTTACCGATGGATACAACAGGAACCGTTCAATGGTACTGTAAATCAAGCAGTAATCGAAATGGCAACTGGTGTTATGCGTCACAGCTGATGAGTTATCCTGAAAAGGTTCAAGAAGCTGGTACGTCTGAATCGGGAATCATTGCTACTGTGTATAGAAAAACATCAGGCTCTAATATTTCTATACCCAATATTGGAGCTGGACTGCAAGGCGCCATCTTTAATGTCAATTCGGATAATCATGCGATTGTCATTACTTCTGCCACATCGAATAGTGTTTCAGACATATACTATAGCGCGCATTCAAAAGCAAAAAAGAATGTATGCTTAGGGGCAGATCCCAGTGCATTAAGTACTATCTCATCCATTATGATTCCATCGCAGTTTAGGATTGTATCGAGTTGCTCTGGCCATGTCTATTCATCAACTTCTGATGGTCATGACAGTATTTGTAACAACTGTGGTCATAGTCGTTTGAGAATGTCATCATCATGGGGAACCGGTAATGTGGGCGATCAAAAAATTATCTCATCAGTTGAACGCTCATCAAGGGAATGCTACAGAATTGCTGCTGTCATTAAAAATGAACAGGGAACCGTTATCAGAACAATCCCAACTGTTTATAACACAACCTACATTTCAACAACACATACATTTACAGCAGCAGGACTGTATAAAGTAGAAGTGTCCGTATGGGATAACAGTACGACTACAACACCGCAAGTATTTGCATATTCAATTAGAATTGAATCATAAAAAACAGAAAGAGGTGTTTACGACCATGAAAAAACGAATGCTTCATCGAATTTGCGCGTCTTTGCCGGCGCTGCTGCTGTTGCTGCTGACGGCCTGTGCGGAACAGCCAGAGGTCAAACAACCGGAACAGAGCACGGAAAACACCACCATTTTCTCCCGGGTGGAAACCTCAATTTCCACAACACCGATTCAACCGGCCACATCGGATCCGGTGCAGCCGCTGCCCGAGGATCCGATTCCGGACGGCTATGTCGTTGCAGAGACGGTGGAGGTCCAGGACGGCAAATTCTTCCTCCTACGCTGGATCACCTCGTCGGACGAACACGATATCTATCACGCGGTCGCTCGCCGATCGGCGGATGGTCGGTTGGACATCTGCCAGATTCGCGGCGGGTTCCGGACATGGCGCGTCGGGGAAGACGGAAGCACGGTGGCACTCCTGCGCCAGGATTCGACATGGACGCCGCCGACGTTTCCACCGTGCGTCACGATTTCTTTTGGTGAGAACGGCGTGCAATGGGATGAAGCCGTTTATTATGCACCGCTTGCGGAGGATTCCTGGTACATTTACAGCAATCAAACGGATGGATCCCGACCGGATTGGGCAGAAAACCATGAGGCCGTCGAGCTGACCAATCTATTTGACGGCGTGGGCATTCTGCTGCAGCGCCCGGCAGGCTCGATTAGCGCGGGGGACAGTCGCGTTCGAACTGGCGTCACGGTGGATTATGACGAAGCCGCTCATACAATGACCGTGAACATCGCCTATACGAGCGGGACGCTGGCAGCAGACGCGGCCAAAGACCTGCACAATGGCTATGTGGAGCGCGTGGAACTCGTCCAAACGGGGGACAGCGTGCAGCTCATTCTGCACCTGACGCCGCAAGCTGTCGGATACGCGCTGGCTGAAACCGAATGCCTCACAGCTGCGGGCGACGAACCGGCCACGCTGATCTCCATTCACTTTCGTCAAACGGCAGTTACCCTGTTCTGACAAACAAACCGGCCTGCGGAAACGTTCCGCAGGCCGGTTTTTTCAGCTTTCAAATGTCAGGAGGGTTCAGCCAGATTCAGCAGAGCGCGAATGAACACCGCGATGGACTCGTTGAATTCCGAAATGTGGATGCATTCGTCCCGCTCATGTGCGCCGCCGCGCCCGGCACCGAGCGCAGTCTCCACCTCAGTCAGCGCCGCGCCAAATGCGACGGTGTGCGGGAATGCGCGGGCATACGTCCCGCCGCCCATGGTGTAGGGCTGGGCGTCCCGACCGGTGACGTCGGCGAATGCGCGGGTCAGTGCGCGGATTTCCGGCTGATCCGGAGAAAACACATAGCCAGAGGAGCCGGACAGGAATGTCGCATGGAAGCCGTGCGCTGCGGCCACGGCAGACAGCCGCGCAAACAACGGCTCAAAGGATGCGCAGGACGCCGGATAGCGAATGTTGCAGTCCATCACCAGTCGCCCGTCGCGCACAAAGACCATGCCGCAGATGCAGGTCAGTGCGCCGGTCGCTTCGTCGGATGCGACGATGTCCAGCCCGGTGCCGTGGTTGTCAACCATCGCATGGCAGAGGAAGGTCAGCGCCTTGGCGGAGGCGCTGTCAGCGGGCAGCAGACCGGAATCGAGCAGCCACTGCGCCAGCAGGACAATGGCGTTCACAGAACCGTCCGGCTCTGCGGCGTGGGCACTCTTGCCGACGGCGCGCACCACGGGGCAGCCATCCCGGCTCGAACAGGTGATCCCCTCCGGCAGGGAACAGGACGTGAGCGCATCGGCGAATGCAGCGTCCAGAACGGCCTCCGCACTGTCGGCCACCGCATTGGTCACGATACCGCCGTGCAGGGCAAGCAGCCCGGCATCCGGCTGGCCGAGGTCGATTTCCACTTCGGCAATGCCCTTCTCACCGATGCAGACCGGGAACGCGCTGTCCGGCGAGAACGAGAAACGCGGAGCCTTGTGCGATTGGAGAAAATGCGGCAGGTCGCCCATGCCGCGCTCCTCATCACAGCCCAGCAGGAGGCGAACGGTGAAGGGCAGGCGAATCTGCTGATCCTTGAAGAAACGCATGGCGGCCAGCGCGGCAATGGCCGGACCCTTGTCGTCCCGGATGCCGCGGCCAATGTAGAGGTCGCGGTCAATCGTCAGCGCAAAGCGCGGATACTGCCACCCCTCCACCGCCGGAACCACATCCAGATGCGCAATGATGCCGATTTCATCGTCCCGGCTTTCACCCGGCAGGAGAATGCTGCCGCAGAAATAGTCGTGGTTCTCCGTTTCAAAGCCGAGCTCCTCCGCAATGCTCAGCATCTGATCGAGCGCGGCTGCCGTGTCATCCCCGAAAACGTGCGGAGCCGGTGCATCCTGCGATACACTGGGAATGGCGAGCAGCGCAGACAGGGCGGAGCGAATCCAGGCCTGTGTGGCTTCATCGTTGACATACGAGAAAATCTGTTGATTTGTCACTTCAATCCCTCCAAATGGATAAAATTCTGGTTGAAACGAAACGCAAAAAAGAAAAAACGTCAGGCGTAGAGCGTTGCTATGATGCGCTGCGTCAGCCGCTCCGGCAGACACCGGCGCAGCACGTCAAACAGCCGATACCGGAAACCGACCGTGATGCGCGGCTTCGGATGACGGGCAAACGCTGCCCGGACGGCGACACGGGCGATGGCGTCGGGCGAAGCGCCGCCCCGCTCATCGCGCTCCATCACGGCAATGCTCCGCCCAGCGCGCCCGGTATAGGCCGAACCGGACGGAATCTCCGTCATGCGGCGATCGGTGAACCCGGTGCAGGTGTCGCCCGGCTCAATGACCGTGACATCGATGCCGAATGGCGCAACCTCCCCGGCCAGCGCCGAGGCGAACGCACGCAGCGCGGCCTTTGCAGCGGAATACATGGCCTGAAAGGGGATGGGGATGCCCGCCGCGACCGAACCGGTCAGCAGAATCCGCCCGCCGCCGTTGCGGCGCATATGCGGCAGAACGGCACGCGTCATCAGCACATGCCCCAGAAACGCCACGTCCAGCTGCTGACGCAGCGCCTCCGACGATGCATCCTCCACGGCGCCGCCGATGCCCGCACCGGCATTGTTGACGAGCAGATCAATCCGGCCTTCCCGTTCCATCAGCGCCGCAACAGCCGCCTCGATCGACGCTTCATCGCAGAGATCCAGCGGAAGCATCCGAATGCCGTTGTCCTCAGCAACGGCCGGGTGGCGGGACGTGCCGTACACGCGCATCCCACGGCGCACCAGCGCTTCGGCGATGGCACGCCCAATCCCGGAGGATGCACCGGTGACCAGACACACACTGTCAGGCTTCAACTGCATGGAAAAACCGCCTTTCACAGTCTGTTGGTGATGCAACAGACTTTTTTCCTTTATGATACACTTTTTGCTGGAAAAATGCAAATGAAAATGTTATAATAAAAGAAGAAGATTTATGAAAAGGGAGGATTTCAATGAGCCTGTTTGACAAGTGCTATGAATTCGACGAACCGCAGAAGATTATGGAACAGGGCATATACCCCTATTTCCATGCGTTGGAATCGGCGCAGGATACAGAAGTTGTGATCGATGGCCGCCGCACCATTATGATCGGCTCCAACAACTATCTCGGCCTGACGAACGACCGCCGCACGATTGAAGCGGCCAAGGCTGCACTCGATCAGTATGGTACGGGCTGCTCCGGCTCCCGCTTCCTAAACGGCACGCTGGAGCTGCATCTCACGCTGGAAAAAGAGCTGGCTGAATTTTTCGGCAAAGACGGTGCCGTAACGTATTCGACCGGCTTCCAGACCAACCTCGGCGCGATTTCCGCCGTCGTCGGTATGCACGATTATATCCTCTCTGACCGCGAAAACCACGCCAGCATCGTAGACGGCTGCCGCCTCAGCTACGCCAAACGTACCTATAAATATGAGCACAGCGACATGGCCGACTTAGAGCGCGTCCTGTCCGCACTGCCGCTCGACGCGGGCAAGCTCATCGTGACCGACGGCGTTTTTTCCATGGGCGGCGACATTGCCAAGCTCGACGTCATCTGCGACCTGGCCCACAAGTACAACGCCGGTGTCCTGGTCGATGACGCACACGGCGTCGGTATGATCGGAGAGGGCGGCCGCGGCACCGCCAGCTATTTCGGTCTGACCGACCGCGTCGATCTGATCATGACGACGTTCTCCAAATCGCTGGCCTCTCTGGGCGGCTGCATCGTTGCCAACGAGAAAATCATCAACTACATTCGCCATAAATCCCGCCCCTTCATCTTCAGCGCATCACTGCCGCCTGCCAATGCGGCCGGCGCGCTGGAAGCGCTCCGCATCCTGAAACGCGAACCGGAGCGCGTGGAGCGGCTGGCAGCCAACGCAGCTCATATGCGCGAACGGCTGCGCGAAGCGGGCGTTCCGTTCGGCGCATCGGAAACGGCCATTGTGCCGATTATGACGTACGACAAAATCCGGACGCTGACAGTGACCCGTGCGCTGCTCGAACGCGGCGTCTATGTCAACCCGGTGCTTCCGCCCGCTGTGGCCGATGGCCAGTGCCTGCTGCGCACCAGCTACACCGCCACGCACACGATGCAGCAGATTGACGAAGCAGCCGACATCATCATTGATGTCCTCAAACAGCTGTAAACACGCACCGCACCCGTCAAAAGAGAACAGCCAACAGGCGATATGCAGCCCGGCTTGTGTCCTGGTTGCGTATCGCCTTCTTTTGCGGCTGTCGGACTTACGGAAAAATGCTGTAAATTCACACGAAAACATGGGAGAAAACAGATGAAAGAAACGAAAAACGTCCCGGAAAGCCTGATTCTGGAAATTTTGACGCGATACGGCCTGGATGCAGCCTTTTCAGAACAGACACCATACATCTATGATACCGGCGAAAACGGGGAGCCGCTCGTCAAGGTGATCCTGTCCGTCCGGCTATCCGGCGGCCAGCGCGTCGTGATCAAAATCCTGCACGAGGAGGGGAACCTGCTCGAAGACCGCGACAAAATCGAAAAGCAGAGCGCATTTTCCGAGCAGATGCGCCGGTGCGGCATCCGGACGCCGAAGCGCTACTCATCAGACGGGCACTTCTGCACGGAATGTACCGCATACGGCCTCCCGTGCAATGTGACGGTTGAGGACTGGTGCGGCGAAGAAATCCGGGAAATTACCGTCGATCGTGCGTACCGAATCGGTGAGCTGATGGCGCAGATGCACACCCTGTCGCAAGAGCACCACTGCACAATCGGCTGCGGAACGCTCTTTTCCGCCGCCGAATGGAACGATGTCGATGCCTTTTCGTCCTTTTGCAAAATCGCGCAGCATGAACAGCTCGATCAGACGATCGTAGCGCAGATCAAGCAGCTGCACGACGACAAGCTGGCAGCTCTCCGCGCCGTGTGGAAGCAGCTGCCCAAATCGGCTGTCCAGGGCGACATCTCCATCAACAACCTCGTCGATGGGGAAGAGGGACTGCGCGTCTTCGACTACAACAACGCCGGAGACGAGGTGCTGATTTCCGATCTCGTCATGGAAGGTCTGCTGACGGCCTATGAGATGGAGCTACCGGACGGCGCGGAGGAGAGCTTGCGCGAATCGCTCTTTCCGGCGCTGCTGTCGGGCTATCTCTCCGTTCGAAAGCTGAGCCCGGAGGAGGCGGATGCTGCCTGGACGGTCTACACACTCTATCATGGCCTCTGGTTTACCAGAGTTGTCTACCAGGATGCTTCGCTGGAAAAACGGGTCGAGCGGGGCGAATTCGCTGCGGCCAATCAGCTGCTGGCGCAAATGCTGGCCGATCTGACCGAACAGAACGATGGCCGGTTCGAACGGTGAACCCTGCCGCACCTGCTCTGCGCCAACGCCATCTTTTCCAAAAAAAACGCCAAAACACCCGAAACGCTCATGGAAAACCATGATTGCTTCGGGTGAAAAAAGCCGGGAGCACAAGCTCCCGGCTTTTTTGCTGCAATGATCAGTCGGAGGCACCGAAGCCGGGCAGGGTGACATTGCCGTTGCAAGCCACCTCCCGCGCATTCCGAACCGAAAAGCTCTGACGATTGGTCTGCGCAACCGGTGTGCGCTGATCGATGACCACATTGTTTTCCAGCAGAATCCTGCCGTGCTGAATGCCATCCGGCGCGGATGCACCGGTAAAGACGCGGACGGCGCTGACCGATTCTGTCGGTGCGCAGTTCAAAAAGACGTTGTTCCGCACGGTTACGCATTCGCTGGAAATGCCTTCGCCCCAGTTTTCCTCGGCGGAGACGACGATCGGCGTCTTGGCGGACAGCTCAAACAGACAGTTTTCAACGACGGCTCTGCGCGTCTTGATGAGGACGGAGCGCGCAAAGTGATTCCGGACGCGGCAACCGCTGAAGGTGAAGTTGGGAGACGCGGTGCGGTTGGCGAGATAGATTTCTGTCAGCGGCTCAGCGATCGGCGCATCGAGCGTCACACAGACGGTGCGCCAGTCTATCGGATTGCTTTCCAGTACGCGGTACACGCGGCCTTCCGTCAGCGTCCCGATCTGCGCGGCTACCAACTCATCACCCGGTGCAGGCAAATCCGGCGACGCCGTATGCGTGCCGTCGGAGGCCATGCAGTGCAGGACGTAGCGCTGGCCGTTCATCGGCGTGACCGTATGATAATAGGTGTGGACGTTCACAGCGTCATCGCCATGGCCGTCAAAGGTGCAGCCGTGCATACGGAGCGTCCCGTAGCAGGAGACAAAATGCGTTGCATCGGTGGTCGTGGAGAGGTGATCTCCGGCGGACGGCAGGACGGACAGGTGCTCGATCTCAATATCGCGTGCGTGGTCGGCGGTGATGCCCATGCCGGGCTGCGTGTGGATGGTGACGTTTTCCAGCCGAATGCTGCAGGCGTTCTGCATCAGAATGGCCGGACGCGAATGGAAAAAGTGCTTGACGTAGAATTCGCAGCCGACAGCACCTTCGGAGCAGCCGGATACGGTATATTCAAATTCATAGGGCGCAGTCTTCCGGAAGCCGTTCACGCGAAAGGGCAACGGCATCAGACGGCCGCTGTTCCAATCGTACAGCGCATAGCGCGGACAGCTGCAGCTCTCCGGCAAATCCTCCCGAAAACGCACGGCAATCTGCTCCGTATCGCCGTCCCGACGGAATGCAGTGATGCGCCCCTTGCTGTAGGGCTTCCGCAGATAGTCAATGGTCAGCCCGCGAATGGTGACATTTTTGCAGTTCCGGATGGAAATCGGCTCGAAAAAACCGTTCAGCAGCAGCGTGGCACCGTCCGCGTCGATGACCACATCCTCTGCGCCGTCCAGATCGAGCAAGCGCGTGTATTGGAAATCCGGATGCAGCGTGAAGGGCTGCGGGTTTCGACCGTGCTCACCGGAAATGATGGCTTGATACAGCCGGTATTCCGCATCGCCGGTGACTTCATATGTGCCAGGTGCCAGATGCAGTGTGCTGTGGGGGTGCTGACGGAGAAATGCACCGGCCGCCAGAAAGCGCTCCCGGTTGGTTCCTGAAAATGCGTTCCATTCGATCACCATGATGTTCGAACTCCTCCTCTCCTGTTCGAAAACAGTATACCATAATTGGCGGCAGGGGTCAAGCGCGATCGAAAAAAGAACCGCCCAACCGGCCAAAGGCCAATTGAGCGGAAAAGAGAGGTCAGGACAGGGACGTGCTCTGCGAAATCAGCAGATAGTCGTTTGTCAAAATCGTGTCGATGCCCATCTCGAGGAAACGGTGTGCTTCCTCCGGGTCATCCGACCAGAAAACGTTGCAACGGATGTTGTGCGCGTGCGCCAGATCGATCATCTCCTGCGTGAAATACGGCTTGAACAGCTGCACCTTTTCGCAGCCGAACTGAATCGCGCGCTTCACAATGTCCCAGGGGCGGTCAAACTGATGCCCGACGCAGATGGCAATCTCCGGCGCGGCGCGGCGGAACTGCTGAATCTGCCAATCCGTTTCCAGCATCAGGTACACGTGCTGCTCGCAGCGGTACTGCCGAATCAGCGCGACGATTTTCTGCACCAGCTGCTCCGGATAGGGCTCCGTAAAGGAGAGCGGCTTGACGTGGACGTTGAGGATCGTCTGACAGGCAAACCGGGACAGAATGTCCTCAAATTTGGGCAGCCGGAGCCCGCGGAAATGCTCGTTGAAGGGCAGACCGAAATCATACGTCAACAGCTCCGCCAACGTTTTCTCCGTGATCAGCCCGGTTCCGGTGCTGACACGGTCGAGCTGCTGATCATGGCAGGAGACGATCTCGCCGTCGACGGTCGGCCAGACGTCCAGCTCCATCTCACTCGCACCCAGCGCAACGGCCGCGCCATAGGCCGGCATACTGTTTTCCGGCGCCACCGTGCTGAAGCCTCGGTGCGCACAGATGCGCGGATAGCCGAGCCGCCGGTCTGACGGAATCATCGCACTCCCGGCCGGACGGTATTGCCAGGCGTTTCGGCCATATTCCAGATATTCGTAATGCGGGGCGTCGGGACGGCCAAAGCCGGCCGGCTTGTTGTATTTGTCATGCGGGGAGAATTCTGCCGTTTCCATCCCGAAACGTCCCTTCATGTTGACAAGAACCTCGCCGCGTGGCGAAACGATCATGCTGGCGCCGCAGACGTCCGCATCCTCGCGGAAGCTGACGGAGGAGCGCAGGACATAGGCGTTCGTCTGATATGCCAGGAACTTGCACATGGTTTCAATGGCATCGTGCCGGTCGCTGCGCTGCAACGAGCAGCCGATCAAAACGTCCACGTGCTCCCGCGCTAAATTGGCAAAGGCTTCATAAAAATAGAAATCGTAGCAAGTCAGAAACCCGTAGCGGACGCCGTCAATCTCCAGCACATAGGGCGCGGCGTACCGGTCTGTGAACGACGTGTCCAGCGCCAGCACCTCGCGCTCAAACGGCGGCAGATGGCGCTTGTAATAGGCGCCGACCTGCTCTCCGTGCTGATTCAAAACGTACGTCGTGTTCCGGTATTGCCCGGCCTCCTCAGAGAGCGCATTGACAAATACCAGCGCACCGCAGCGCTGCGCGGTTTGCTGGCACCGGGCCAGGAGCGGCTCCAGATATTTGTCGTGGCAGGCCAGCGTTTCCTCACGGGTGGTGGTTGCATAGGGGACATCGCTGTACTCCGGCAGCACGATCAGATCGACGGTTTCGTCGCACTGGTCGAGCATCTTCAATTTGAACTGAAAAAACGCGTCACCGTCCGATGCGTTCGCTGAATAGGGCGGCTGAATGATACAGGCTTTCATACGGTTCTCCTTTTTGTTCAGGACATATGATGGGGCTCTGCGGCGTAGAAAAAGAGCGCCAGTGCACCGGGGCCGACGTGTGCGCCGGTGACCGGCTCATAGCAGACGGTCACTACACTGCCGGTCAGACCTCTGTCGGCCAGCAGGTCAGAAAGCAGCGCAGCATCCTCCGGGCAGTCGGCGTGCGCAATGCCGATGGTGGCGGAACGGTCGGCCACGCGCCGATCATATTCATCCGCCAACGCCTCAATGGCCGTTCGACGGCCGCGCACCTTGCGGTCGAGCACGATGTGGCCGGTTTCGTCGCCCAACAGAATTGGCTTGATGTTCAGAAGATTACCGACCACGGCGCGTGCGCCGGAAATGCGCCCACTCCGCCGGAGATAGGAGAGCGTGTCCACGGTGAAAAACTGACACATCGTCTGACAGCCGTAGCGCACCTGATCGACAATCGACTCAAAATCCGCACCTGCTGCGGCCAGCCGTGCGGCGTGCAGCGCGGCAAACCCCTCGCCGAGCGACGCGGCACAGGTGTCAATCGCCTCGATTTTCCGTTCCGGAAAGGTGGCCCTCAGGGCTTCCACCGCGGATCGCGCCGACTGAAAGGTGCCGCTGATGCCGCCGGACATCCCCACATAGATGACATCGTCCCCAGCCGCCAGCGCCGCAGAGAACGATTCCGTAAAATCGTGCGGGTGAATCATGGACGTGTGAATTTCCGCGCCGTCCCGCATGGCCTGATAATACGTCGCGCCGTCAAAATCTGCCAGCGCGGAACAAACCTGACCGTTGAGCGTGTAGCGGAACGGCAGCAGCGTCAGGTGGTTTTCGGCAATCGCCTCAGCCGGAAGGTTGGCGGAGGTATCAGTGAAAATACGGATCATCAGTTCACCCGTTCGTCGCCCCAGAAGAAGAGCGCAACTGTACCGGGGCCGGTGTGGCTGCCGATGGTCGTGCCGACGTTGTTGATTTCCACCTTGCCGTTTAGGTGCGGGAAGCGCGCCTCAACCAGGTCGGCCACCTGACGGGCATCCTCGTAGCAGGCGGAATGGCAGAGATAGCATTTCCCGTCATAGTTCAGCCCCTTGTCGGCGTGCTCCTCCATGCGCTCCACGATTTCCGTGATGGCCTTCCGCTTGCCGCGCAGCTTGCTCCGCGGAATCAGCCGACCCAGATGATCCATATTCAACAGCGGACAGATGTTCAGCAGACTGCCAAACAGCCCGGCAGCGCGGGAAATGCGGCCACCCTTCACATAGAAGGAGAGATCCATGGAGAAGAACCAGTGGTGCAGGCGGAGCTTGTTGGCCTCCAACCAGTCGTGCAGCTCGTCAATCCCCATGCCGCTGTCACGCAGGTCGGCCAGCGTTTCCATGATCAGACCATAGCCGGAGGATGCGCCCAGCGAATCGACGATGTAGATCTTGCGATCCGGGAACTGCTCACGGGCAATCATGGCGGCACTCATCGCAGAATTGTAGCTGCCGGAAATGCCGGAGGACAGGCAGACGTGCAGAATGTCCAGACCCTGCTCCAAAAATCCGGTGAAGTAGCTCATGTATTCCGACAGGTTGACCTGCGAAGTGGTGGCCGTGGAGCCGTTGGACAGCGCCGCGTAAAATTCATCAATCGGCAGAGAAACGCCGAGGTCATCCGTGTGCTGAACGCCGTCCAGCGTATAGTGAAAACAGACATAGTGAATATCGCGGCTCTCAAAATGCTCTTTGGACAGATCAGCCGTCGAGCAGCAGCTTAATACAAATGAATGCATGGGAAATCCTCCGGTTTCATTTTTTCGGTCGGAGCGCCGACCTCGCGTTTATGATACCACCGCAACCGCCAAAACGCAACCTACCGTTCGACTTTTGAATTCTACGATTTCGGTTCGCCGATTCTACCCCGCGGAACCGGCACTCTACTCATGAAAAACGGGCTGTAGAGAAGGCAAAGTGCCAGCTCTACAGCCCGGAAAACGGATTCTACTGTCAGTAGACTAACGATTCTCAAAACGATTCTTGATATGAAAGCTGAGAAAAACGACAATTTCGGCAGGAACTGCAACGATAAACAGCTGCCATGGGTGAATGCGCCAAAGCGAGAGGTAGACGAGCAAAATCAGGCTCAAAACAAGCGCGGCGACCAGAAAGCGGTTGTATCGCCCGGCGTTCCAGACCGAGTTCATCACGAGTGACGCAATCAGAGAGATCGGAACGGTACTGACGAGAATCATCCATTCGGTTCGCCCCAGCAGCCAGAGGATGACAAAGCAGAGCAAAGCCAGCGTCCAGATGCCGGCCAGCACCACCCACATGACAACCGTCGTGTTGAACGTGAATTCCTTCTTGGGCGGCGTATCGCTCCGCGGCTCCCAGGCGTCATGCCCGGTGACCAGATAGTCGATGGTCACGCCGAAGATCCCGGCGATTTTCTGCAGCACAAAGGCATCCGGGAGCGACTCGGCGCGTTCCCACTTGGAGACGCTCTTGTCCGAATAATTGAGTTTTTCCCCAAGCTCGGCCTGTGTCATGCCCGCATCATTCCGAAGCCGGATGAGGTTGCTTGCAAATGTCAGTTTAAAGTCTTCCATAAAACCAGATTCCTTTTCGGGATTCAGCGATCTATTCATAGTATACCCGATTTTGCGGCCGGTGTCAAGTCCCGCCACATCGGATGAAGAAAACGCGCATCCGCCGGGGAAGCTCTCCGAAGGATGCGCGTTTTGTTCTCAAATCAAACCGTCAAGCGTCACGGCTGCATCCGTTGACGGTCGCGGTCACGAATTTCATTGCGGCGGATTTTGCCGGAAATGGTCTTGGGCAGATCGTCTACAAACTCGATGATTCGCGGATATTTATACGGTGCGGTGTGAGATTTGACATAGTCCTTGATCTCGTCGGAGAGCGCATCGCTGGCGGTGTAGCCACGAGCGAGAACGATCGTCGCCTTGACAACCTGACCGCGAATTGGATCCGGTGCCGGCGTCACGGCGCATTCCAGAACGGCCGGATGCTCCATCAGCACGCTTTCGACCTCGAACGGCCCGATGCGGTAGCCGGAGGATTTGATGACGTCATCCACACGGCCAACGTACCAGAAGTATCCGTCCTCGTCGCGCCAGGCGGTGTCGCCGGTGTGGTAGAGGCCGTTCCGGCAGGCTTCTGCCGTCAGCGCATCGTCCAGGTAATAGCCCTTGAACAGACCGGCGGGCTTTCCAGAGGCGGGGAGGCGGAGAACGATCTCACCGGTCACGCCCGGAATGGTGGACTGCCCGTTTTCGTCCACGATATCGACGTCGTAGGCCGGAGAGGGAACGCCCATCGAGCCCGGACGCGGCGTCATGTCGTATGCGTTGAAAACCGTCAGCGTGGTTTCCGTCTGGCCGAAGCCTTCATACAGCGAGAGGCCGGTGGCACGGCGGAACTGCTCATATACCTCCGGGTTCAGCGCTTCGCCTGCGATCGTCGCATGGCGAATGGAGGACAGATCATACTTGGAGAGATCCTCTTTGATGAAGAAACGGAACATGGTCGGCGGTGCGCAGAACGTCGTGATATCGTATTTCTGGATGGCCGAAAGCACGGCATCCGGATGAAACCGATCAAAATCGTAGACAAAGACGGCAGTCTCCATGAACCACTGACCGTACAGCTTGCCCCAGACGGCTTTGCCCCAGCCGGTGTCGGAAATGGTGAAGTGCATTCCGTCGCCATCGACGTGGTGCCAGTACTTGGCGGTGGCGATGTGGCCGATCGGGTAGGTGAAGTCGTGCATGACCATTTTCGGCATACCGGAGGTGCCGGAGGTGAAGTAGATCAGCATCGTGTCACTGTTCTCGTTGCGGGTGGCCGGGGGCGTGAATTTCGGTGCCTGCGGCTGTGCCTCCGAATAGGAAACCCAGCCCGGACGGCTGCCGTGTACCAGAACCTTGACCAGCGGCTGATCGTAATCGGCAGCGGCGGCCTCCACATGGTCGGCGATATCGCCGTCTGCCGTGCAGAGGACGGCAGAAACACCGGCCGCCTGGAAGCGGTAGAGGATGTCCTTGGCCGCCAGCTGGTTGGTGGCGGGAATGACGGCGGCACCGAGCTTGTGGCAGGCGAGAATGGACGGCCAGAACTCAAAGTGACGCTTCAGAATCAGCATCACGCGGTCACCGCGCTTGACGCCGAGCGAGGCCAGCATGGAAGCCGTCTGGTCGCTTTCACGGGAGATGTCGGCAAACGTGTAGGTGCGTTCGGTCAGATCGTTGGAAAGGTGCAGCATGGCACGCTTTTCCGGAGCCGTGCGCCCCAGAACGTCCACAACGTCATAGGCAAAATTGAAGTGCTCCGGAATCACATAGTCCAGATGCGTGAGATGGCCGGAAGCGTCAAAGGTTTCGCGGAGATATTGCTTATGCAGTGTCGGAACACCGTTGCTCAGGATGGTTTGATTCGTATTCATCAGAAAAATTCAGTCCTTTGTTTGATTCGGCTGGTTGAGGCCGGAACGCATTATTTGGTGGGTTCTCCGCCGGAAATGACGGCCAGGAAGATGCAGTCTTCGCCGCTGGTGGCAATCATGCCGTGCGGATTCTGTGCATCGTAGTAAATGGCATCCCCCGGATGCAGCGTCATCTGGTGATCCTCAATCTGCACCAGCAGCGTACCGGAAAGAACGTAGTTGAACTCGTGCCCCGCGTGCGAGGACAGAGCGATCGGCTTGTTGATCAGCGTGTCGTCATACTTGGCAACGACGCGGAACGGCTCAGAATTCCGATTTTTGAACAGATAGGCCATATGCTGATAGGCAAAGCCCTTCCGACGCTCAATCGGGAGACCTTCACCGGCGCGAATCAGAGAAAATCGGGAGAGCCGCGGCATATCGCCGGTAATCAGTTCAGTAATATCCACGCCGAATCTACGGGCAATTTCATAAAGCAGCGAAAAAGAAAAATCACGCCGTCCAGCCTCATAATCTGCATAGGCTATCGGCGTGAGCTGTAATGTATCACACATTTCCTGTTCGGAAATGCCCAACAACTCACGCAATCCCTTAATTCGTTCGGCAATCTGTAAAATTTTTTCGTTCATGTGGTTTGGCTCCTTCCCGTGACCGAACGGACAACCCGTCGATCAACGATTCCGTGAAAATGAGTTTGTGCCGGCAGCAAGCGCCCGTACCAAAGGGGACAGGGCCCTAAAAGTCCCGAAACAGCCGGATACCTGTGCCAAAATGCGAAGAATATAAATATTAAACCACAAACGGCGTGGAAAGTCAAGAGAATAGAAGCGATAAAAAAACAAACCGGAAGAGCAAAGCATCTGTGATACTTCACAAAAACAACCGGGAATGTATACGATTTGCAGCTCCTGGGCAGAACTAAAGAACGTCAAACCACAGAAGGAGGGGAAACAGATGGCGCAAAATGACGCATCCGCCGCACCGGAACAGGCGATGGAACAGCTCCAGGAGCTGGGCGCGGCAGACAGCCGGAACGGGCATCACACCATCCACTGCCTGGCGGTGATCGGCCAGATCGAGGGACACCGCACCCTGACCGAGACCGACAAAACCACAAAATATGAGCACGTCCTGCCGCAGCTGGCGGCGATTGAGGAATCCGAAGCCATCGACGGCCTGCTGATCATGCTGAACACCATCGGCGGCGATGTGGAAGCGGGACTGGCCATCGCCGAGCTGATTGCCAGTATGAAAACGCCGACCGTTTCGCTGGTGCTGGGCGGCGGCCATTCCATCGGCGTGCCACTGGCCGTCGCCGCACAGTATTCACTGATTGCGCCGAGCGCGGCCATGACCATCCACCCGGTGCGTATGAACGGCCTGATTCTCGGCGTGCCACAGACGTATTCCTACTTCGAGAAGGTTCAGGATCGCGTGGTGCGCTTTGTTACGCGCAACTCCCGGATTGACGAAGCGACCTACCGCGCTTTGATGCTGAAAACCGGCGAGCTGGCAACCGATGTCGGCAGCCTTGTCGGTGGGGAGGAAGCCGTTCAGCTCGGCCTGATTGACGCGGTGGGCGGCCTGTCGGATGCGCTGAACCGCCTGCACGGAATGATCGACGCAGCCCACACAGCGTCGGACGACCCGCCATGCCCGCATCGGCCCCATCATCCGGATGATCCGCCGGAACCGCATCGGCACCAGCCCGGCCGACGCATCGGCGAGCCGTGCGCCACGGAATGTGGACGGAAAAAGGTGCATCGGCACCGCACCTGACCTCCAACCGGAACGAAAAAAGCAATCGGGAACAGACCGTGTCCGTTTCCGATTGCTTTTTGTCAATGGTTCAGGTGTTCAGGGAAATCGCTCAGTTCTGGTTGGCAGCCTCAACAATGGTCTTGAAGGCTTCCGGCTTCAGCGAAGCGCCGCCGATCAGACCGCCGTCAATGTTGAGCTGAGCAAGCAGCCCGGCCGCGTTTTCCGCGTTCATGGAACCGCCGTACTGGATCGTGATCGAACGCGCCGCTCTGGCACCGAACAGGGAACGGACGGTGTCGCGGATCAGCGTGCAGACCTCGCTGGCCTGTTCAACGGTTGCCGTTTTGCCGGTGCCGATGGCCCAGATGGGTTCGTAGGCGATGACGATCTTGCGAACCTGATCCGGCTGGACGTTCTGCAGCGCCATCTTGACCTGGTACTGAATGCGTTCGGCTGTGACGCCGGATTCGCGTTCAGCCAGGGATTCGCCGACGCAGACGATCGGACGCAGACCGACAGCAAGAGCCTTCAGAACCTTCTTGTTGACGGTGTCGTCTGTCTCGTTGAAATACTGACGGCGTTCGCTGTGTCCGATGATGACATATTTGACGCCCATTTCGACGAGCATTTCGGCGGAAATTTCACCGGTGTATGCGCCGGAGGTTTCATAGTGCATATTCTGTGCGCCAATGGCGATCTTGGTGGCACGGGTGGCCTTCAGGGCAGCGTGCAGATCGACAAACGGAACGCAGAGAACGGTGGTGCACCATTTGGCCTTGGCGATCAGGGGGCGCAGCTCATCGACGAGCGCACGAGCCTCCTTGGGGGTCTTATTCATTTTCCAGTTGCCCGCGATAATGGTTTTGCGATATCTTCTGTTCATGGATGAATCCTCCTCATTGGATCACTGTCAGCGGTCTGACAGCTGTGCGTTTATTCTTTGTCCATCAGGCAGGCAATGCCAGGCAGGGTGAGCCCTTCCAGGAATTCCAGGCTGGCGCCGCCGCCGGTGGAGATGTGTGTAATCTTGTCTGCAAAGCCGAGCTGTTCGCAGGCCGCAGCGCTGTCGCCGCCGCCAACAATCGTAATGGCGTCGGAATCGGCCAGTGCCTGTGCGACTGCAATGGTACCCTTGGCGAGTTCCGGATTCTCGAACACGCCCATCGGGCCGTTCCAGACAACGGTCTTCGCGTTCTTGACGGCGTCGGCAAAGAGCGCACGGGTCTTTTCGCCGATATCCAGACCCATTTTGTCAGCCGGGATGGCGTCAGACGCGACGGTTTCGCAGTCCAGAGCTGCATCAATCGGATCCGGGAAGGCAGCGGCCACAACGGTATCAACCGGCAGCAGGAGCTGCACGCCCTTTTCGGCGGCCTTTGCCATCATTTCCTTACAGTATGCGATCTTTTCGGAATCCAGCAGGCTGGTGCCGACGCTGTAGCCCTTGGCAGCCAGGAAGGTGTAGGCCATGCCGCCGCCGATAATCAGGGTGTCAACTTTTTCCAGCAGGTTGTTGATGACGCCGAGCTTGTCGGAGACCTTTGCACCGCCGAGAATGGCGACAAACGGACGTGCCGGGTCGGACAGAGCGCCGCCCATCACGCTGATTTCCTTGCCGATCAGATAGCCGCAGACGGCCGGAAGATAATCGGCCACGCCAGCGGTGGAGGCATGGGCGCGGTGCGCCGTGCCGAATGCATCGTTGACGTAGATTTCAGCGAGGCTGGCCAGTTCTTTGGCGAATTCGGGGACGTTTTTCTCTTCTTCTGCGTGGAAACGGACGTTTTCAAGCAGCATGACATCGCCGTCACAGAGCGCGGCAGCCTTGGCCTTGGCGTCTGCGCCGATGACATCGGAGGCCATCACGACCGGACGGCCGAGATACTGCGCGATCCGTTCGGCAACCGGAGCCAGAGAGAGCTTCTTGAGGTCGCCTTTTGCTTTTTCCAGATATTTTGCAGTGGCTGCTTCGCGTTCTTCCTCCGGCAGAGCCTCCACCTTTGCTTTTTCTTTTTTGCTGAGCTTGATTTTGTCATTCAGAACATTGTGCGGGCGGCCGAGATGGGAGCAGAGAATGACCTTCGCACCGTGCGAAGAGAGATACTGAATGGTGGGCATTGCGCCGACAATTCTCTTATCGTCCGTGATGTTCAGGTTTGCGTCCTGCGGAACGTTAAAATCGCAGCGAACAAGCACCTTTTTGCCGCTGACGTCAATGTCCTCAACGCTTTTCTTGTTGTAAAGCATGATAGTTCTCCTTTCAGATGTTGCCATGCAGCAGATTCATGGTTGCGCTGCCAAAACAGCTCCGGGAAACCGAAACCACAGAAATATGCCGCCTGATTTTTCACCTATGTATTATATACCACTTTTTGTAAAAAATCAACGTTTATTTGTGTTTTTCGGAAGCAGAAGTGACTTTTTCCTTTTACAACAGAATAATGCCTCTGAAAACCGCGAAATTTGGTCATTCTGTTCTTGATTTTTGCGGAAAAAACACATGATTCCAGGAAAAATCCGTGGCCTGGGCGATTCTTTTTGGGGAATCGGATGCCCGTTCCGGGTAGTCGGCACAAACGAATCCGGCAAAAAGTGTGCAAACCTCCGCCGGAAAGCGGAATCCAGCCCCTCCCGCCGGGAGAGACTGGACGCCGCTCCGGATTTGTGATATAATGTACAGGCAGCGGGAGACGATGGACAATCGCCTGCCGCGCCACCGAAAACCGACGGCTCAACCGCCGGAAAGAAGAGGAATGACCATGCTCAATCTTGTCCTCGTAGAACCTGAAATCCCTCAAAACACCGGCAATATCGCCCGCACCTGCGCGGTGACGGGCAGCCGTTTGCATCTGGTTGGCCCCATGGGCTTTCAAATTGATGATAAAAAGCTGAAACGCGCAGGGCTGGATTACTGGCACCTGCTGGATATCCGCTATTACGACTCCTTCGCAGACTATCTGGCGCAATACGGCCATGAGGTCATGCGCCTCGCAACGACAACAGGGGAACGCGCCCACACGGAGATCGACTATCCCGACGGCTGCCACATCCTGTTTGGCAAGGAGACAGCCGGACTGCCACGCGATTTTCTGGCGGCCAACCGCGAAAAAACCATCCGCATTCCGCAGATTCCGAATGCGAGAAGCCTGAATTTATCCAACTCGGTTGCCATTGTCTGCTATGAAGCACTTCGTCAGCAGGGCTTTCCGGGAATGCGCTGACGAACGGGGAGGAACAGAATATGACATATCAGCTTTGCGCGCCGGTTCTGCTGGGGCTGGAGGGCATCTGCGCGGACGAACTGCGCCGCCTGAACTTCGCCGATGTCACGGCAGAAAATGGCCGCGTCCTGTTTTCGGGCGACCTGCGGGAAGCTCTTCGCGCCAACCTGTGGCTCCGGACAGCCGAACGCGTTCTGATTCGAATTGCCGAATTCCGTGCAGAGACCTTTGATCAGCTCTTCGAGGGCGTCCGGGCGGCTCCGCTGGAATCGGTGATCGATGCGCTGGGCGCGTTCCCGGTCAAGGGGCACTCCACCCGCTCCCGCCTGACCAGCATACCGGACTGCCAGCGCATCATCAAAAAGGCCGCAGCCGTTCGGCTGGGCTCGGTCTATGGCTGCGAAACCATGCCGGAAACCGGCTGCAAATACCAGCTCTCGTTCCATTTGCTGAATGACCGCTGCTCCCTCTACATCGACACAACCGGTGTCGGCCTTCATAAACGCGGCTACCGCGCAGAGGCGACGGCTGCGCCCATCCGCGAAACGCTGGCCGCGGCCATGGTCTACCTGAGCCGCCGCCGGGGCGATCGACCGCTGTGCGACCCGCTCTGCGGCTCCGGAACCATCCTGATCGAAGCGGCGCTGATGGCCTCCAACACGGCTCCCGGCCTGCAACGCAGCTTCGCGGTGGAAGCGTTTGCCAACGCCAACCGGTCAGACGGCGAAGCGCTGCGCCGGGAAGCAAGAGACGCCATCCGCACGTTCGACGGCGCCATCACGGGGAGCGACCGCGACCCGGCAGCTGTCCGACTGGCACGCGCCAATGCGCAGAAGGCGGGCGTCGGCAATGTGATCTGGTTTGCGTGCGCTGAGCTGGCGGACGCCGAGCTACCGGACACCGGCATCGTCATCACCAACCCGCCCTATGGAGAACGCTTGGGCGACCTCGAGGCGGCGCGTGAGGTGTACCGCCTGCTGGGTCAGCGCATCTGCGCAAAACGGCTGGGTGCGTATATCATCTCCCCGGATGAGCAGTTCGAATCCTGCTATGGCCGCCGTGCCGATAAAAAACGCAAGCTCTACAACGGCATGATGAAATGCAACGTCTTCCAATACCGCTGAATCAAACCGCAGCGGCAGAAACAATCGTCAATTTGGACGTCAACCGTACAAAACATCCCCCTGATGCTGACTTCAAGCTGCATCAGGGGGATATTTGTCTGATTTTTTCAGGGTCTGCGTTCGAGTGAAATCAGACCATCCGGACTGCGGACGCTACTGCGCATGATGGCAGCAGCAGCCGTTGCAGGTGTGCTGCGCGGGACACCCTTCGGCGGAACAGGACGCACCCTTCACTGCGACGGAAAATCCCGCAAACACACGATCCAGCTCATTCGCACCGCATTTGGGGCAGACGATGCTGCCACTGTCCTTTTCGGCGATGGAGCATTTGACCTCAAACTGCTCACCGCAGGCGTTGCATTGGAAGGTATAGAAAGGCATACCGAGACTCCTTCCGGCGATTATTGCTGCCGCGCCTTTTTCTTGGCCAGCGTGGCGGCACGGACGCCGTGATCCAGAATGGTTTTGCGGATGCGGAGCGAATGCGGCGTGACCTCCAGCAGCTCGTCATCTGCCAGAAATTCGAGGCACTGCTCCAGGCTCATGGTGCGCGGCGGAATCAGACGAAGCGCTTCGTCACTCCCGGAGGCGCGCATATTGGAGACGTGCTTTTTCTTGCAGACGTTGACGACAATGTCTTCACCCTTGGGGGAGAGGCCGACGACCATCCCGGCGTACACCGGGGTACCGGCACCGATGAACAGAGCGCCGCGCTCCTGCGCGTTGAACAGCCCGTACACAACGGCTTCACCGGATTCAAACGCGATCAGCGAACCGGTCTGCCGGGCAGAAAAATCACCCTTGGAGGGGAGATACCCATGGAAAATGGTGTTCAGGACGCCTTCACCGCGTGTATCCGTCAAAAATTCGCTGCGATACCCGAACAAGCCGCGGGACGGAACGAGGAATTCCAGACGCGTCCGGCTGCCGATGTTGCTCATCTTGGTCAGCTCGCCCTTCCGCGCACCGAGCTTCTCCATGACGGCGCCCACGGCAGAGGCCGGGACATCCGTGACAACTTCTTCATACGGCTCCAGCTTTTTGCCGTTCTCATCGGTATGGAAGAGGACACGCGGCGCACCGACCTGGAATTCATAGCCTTCGCGGCGCATGGTTTCGATCAGAATGGAAAGGTGCATTTCACCGCGGCCAAGCACGCGGAACGTGTCGGTGGAATCGGTTTCCTCCACCTTCAGGGAGACGTCCTTCAGAAGCTCACGGAAGAGCCGATCGCGCAGGTTCCGGGAGGTCACGAATTTGCCTTCACGACCGGCCATCGGACTGTCGTTGACCGAAAAGGCCATTTCAACGGTCGGCTCGGAAATCTTGACAAACGGGAGAGCCTGCGGCGCGAGCGGGTCGCAGATGGTATCCCCGATGTTGACGGAGTCCAGCCCGGACAGCGCGACAATTTCGCCCGGCTGTGCCGACTCAACCGGAACGCGCTTCAGCCCGTCAAACGTATACAGGTTGACGGCCTTTGCGTGAATGTCCGGACGGGTCGCGTGGTAGTTGGTGAGCAAAATATCCTCACCCTGATGAATGGTTCCGTTTTCGACACGGCCAATGGCGATGCGGCCGACATAGTCGTTGTAATCGATGGAGGAAACCAGCATCTGCAGTGGTGCGGTTTCGTCACCGGACGGAGCGGGAATGTGGGAAATGATCGTGTCCAGCAGTGGCGTCATATCCGGGCCATGCTCATAGGGGGAGAGGGAAGCGAAGCCTTCCCGTGCGGAAGCGAACAGAACCGGAGAATCCAGCTGCTCATCCGTGGCGTCGAGATCCAGAAGCAGCTCCAGAATCTCATCGACCACTTCATTGCAACGGGCATCCGGACGGTCAACCTTGTTGATGACAATGATGGCCTTCAGACCGAGCTCCAAAGCGCGCTGTAAGACGAAGCGCGTCTGCGGCATCGGCCCTTCGTAGGCGTCAACCAGCAGCAGAACGCCGTTGACCATTTTCAACACGCGCTCTACCTCGCCACCGAAGTCGGCGTGCCCCGGCGTGTCAACGATGTTCATCTTGACGTCCTTGTAGTGAACCGCCGTGTTCTTGGCCAGAATGGTAATGCCGCGCTCACGCTCCAGATCGCCGGAATCCATCACGCGGTCAGCAACCGCCTGATTCTGACGGAATGTACCGCATTGCTTCAAAAGCTCATCAATCAGGGTGGTTTTCCCGTGGTCAACGTGCGCAATAATGGCAATATTTCTCAGATCTTCGCGAATCAAAATTTCAGATCCCTTCCTGTAGTGTCTGACAGATGCCGAACCGCCGGATGCGGTGAAAACACTCCGCCGCCGTGCGCGACATCTGAAAAAATCAATCAAATTCGTTCAACGATATATTATAGCACAAAGAGAATGTCATTTTCAAGTGAAAACGTCACTTTTCCCGAAAAAACTTCCCGCAGCCGGTGAACGCTCCGAGCGCCCATCAAAAAACAGAAAAAATTTCCGCAACAGACGAAAAAGGGCTTGACAAAACGACGGGAATCAGGTATAATGTTTCTTGTGCCTGATGCTTCAGGTCAAATATGCGGTCATGGCGGAACTGGCAGACGCGTACGTTTGAGGGGCGTATGGTTTTACCATCCGGGTTCAAGTCCCGGTGACCGCACCAAAAAAGCACTTGCTTTCGCAAGTGTTTTTTTTCATGAAATCTACCCTTGCGGCTGGTGGATGAAATCTGCCTCGTCGGCGGAAGGGCGGATTTCATTTCATCTGAGGCGATCAGCCGCAGATTTCATCCGAGCAACGCGAGGATTTCATTGGAAATATCCAAGTTGCATTTTTTCTGCGAGCGCAGGTTTAGCACCTTTGTTGATCGACAAAGGTGCTTTTTTGCGTTCCTGCGGAACGCGTCGAACGCCTGCGGCGCGTGGCGCGAAGGCGCACGCTGCGCACTTCGTGCAGTTCCGTATTGACAAGTTCACCTGCATGAACTATAATAGAACCATGGGCGTCGCTTCCGTGTTATCCAAAAGCAACGCGAAACGCCCGAACCTCTGTATTGGGGTTCCAACAACATCCAAAAAGGAGCAACCAAGCATGACCAGAGACGGCCTGTACGAATGGATTTGCCGCCAGAAGACGTCCATCATCTCATCCGTCGGCGAGGACGGCTATCCCGCAACGCGAGCACTGATTCAGCCGGTGCTGATCGACGGCAACGATATCTATTTTGCCACCTATACCTCATCCAGAAAGGTGCGGCACTATCGAGCCAATCCCAAGGCGTGTGTCTATTTCTACGAAAAAGGCCAGCGCTTCTCCGGGGCAGAGCTCAAGGGTCATATGGAGGTGCTGACCGATCAACCGACGAAAACAAGATTCTGGAAACCTTTCTTCACCCGCTTCTATCGAAAAGGCGTGACGGATCCCGATTACTGCATTTTGAAATTCACGGGCTTCGAAGCGGAGTGGTTCACCAACCAGAAAACCGAGATCATCAAACTGTAAGGAGCGAGCCCGTGAATCCGTATATGCAGGCGAATGTCGTCTTTTCCAAATTTGCAAGAGACTATATGGAGCTGAAAAAAGACCTGCCGATTCGTCCGAGCGAGATGGGTGTACTGAATCTGATCACCCACAGCGAGGACGATTGGACGCCGCTCATGCTGGCCGACCGGATGGGTGTCTCCAAGCCCATGATCACAGCGCACATTCAGGCGCTCGTGAAAAAGGGCTACATCGTTCGAGAGACATCCGGGGCAGATCAACGGAGCTTTTTCGTCCGTCCGACCGAAACAGGCAAAGCCCTGGCCGATGCATTTGAAACGAGACAGACCGCCATCCTGCAGGGAGTCGAAGCCCAACTGGGAACGGCGGAATTTGAAACGCTGATTCGTCTGATGCACGAAGCACAGACGATTCTGGAACAATCGAAAAAGAGGTGCGAACATGAACGAACTTGAATTTTATCCCCATCATCCCAACGGCATCCAGACACACGCAATCGAAACAACACCCCTGCCGATCCTCGCGCAGGATGCGCCGTTCGATGCCCGGACGCTTTGCGCGGAGTTTGCCGCCGATGCGGAGCGCTTCTATGCCACCTATGCGGAACGGCGCTTTGAGGTGACGGGCATCGCCAAAACGATCGGCCCCGACATCCACAACAAGCCGTCCATCGAGCTGTCCGACTGCGTAGACGGTCAGACCTTTGCGCTGGTCATCTTTCCGACCGACGACCATTATCAAAAGGTGGCCGTCGGCGATCGTGTCGTGGTTCGCGCCAATTACCTCGTCATGAGCAATCAATATGGTCTGGTGATGAAGTTCAGCGAGCTGGTCTCCGTCGAAAAATGAGCACATTGACGCTACATTACCCGCTGTTTGACGGCGAAAAGGTCATCGAAAATGCTGCTGTCACCATTGAAAACGGCGTGATCACCGCTGTGACGGAATCAACCTGCATCCATCCGGACAACCTGCTCATGCCTGGACTCATCGACGCACACACGCATATGACCGACCGTACACAGGTGGATGCCCTGCTGAAAAACGGCGTCGTTGCCACGTGCGACGTCTCAGCGCCGCGTGAGCTGGTGGCCAATCCCGGCCGCCTGCTTCTCCATTCCTCCGCAGGCATGACGATGGGGACATCGGACGGCAAAGGCTTCGTGGAAGCCGCGCTGAAAAGCGGCGCACAGTATCTCAAGGTTCTGCTCTTTGAGCCGAACCGGATGCCGGCCGATGTGCTGAAAAGCATCTGCACCACCGCCCATGCACATCGACGCAAGGTCGCCGTCCATGCAACGGACGTCGCAGCCGAGCAAATGGCGGTGACGTGCGGCGCCGACCTGCTCATCCATGTCCCGATGAAGGAAGCGTTGCCGGAGCGTCTGGCTGCGGAAATCGCGGAACGCGGGATTGCCGTCGCACCCACACTGGTGATGATGGAAGCCTTTGCACACAGCGGAAGAAACGGATACACCCCGGAGCAGTATGCAAACGCGGAACAGGCTGTCCGCACCCTGCATCGGTGCGGCGTGACGATTCTGGCGGCTACCGATGCCAATGTCGGCAGCTTTGCCCCGGCTGTTCCGTACGGCTCCTCCATGCACCGGGAGGCGGAGCTGCTCTGCTGTGCCGGGCTGACACCGGTCGAGGTGTTGGCGAGTGCAACGAGCCGGGTCTGCCGCGTCTTCGGGCTGGACGGTCTGGGTGCTGTCGCGGTCGGAAAGCGTGCATCGCTCGTTCTGACGAAGGGCCGACCGGATAAACAGATCAGCGCGCTTCGAAACGAGAAACAAATCTGGGCGGATGGTGAGTTGATTCCGTGAAAATCATCACGATCGAAGAACACATCCAGCTGAAAACGCTGGCTGTAGCACTTGCGAAATATCCGTCGGAGGATGCCCTGCAAACCTCCGCAGCCGGCGCACCCGGACTGCCGTATTTCCCGGACAGTGCGCTATATACCGACATTGAACAGCGCATCGCAGATATGGACGCGCATGGCATCACCAGACAGATTCTCTCAGCGGCTGTCTGCACACAGCTCCTGCCCCCGCAGGAAGCGGGCGCAGTCAGCGCGGCCAACGACGAACTGGCGGAGCTGGTACAAACCCACCCCGACCGCTTCGGCGCATTCGCCGTGCTTCCGTGGCAGAATGTAGAAGCGTCGGTCAAAGAGCTGGAACGCGCCGTCAACCGTCTGGGCTTTTGCGGCGTCCTGCTTGCGGGGCGCGCATCGGGCGGAGACGCCTTTCTGGATGCGCCGGACTTCCTGCCGATTCTGGAAGCGGCAGCGTACTGGCGGGTGCCGATCTATCTCCATCCGGCTCCGCCGATGTCCGCTGTCCGGAAATGCTATTACGACGGCCTCGGCGATCGGCTCAGCGCAAGACTGGCGCTGTATGGCTGGGGCTGGCACAATGAGGCCGGCATACAGCTGCTGCGCCTGATCCTCTCCGGTGCGCTGGATCGGTTCCCGAACCTGCAGATCATTGCAGGCCATTGGGGCGAGATGGTGCCGTTTTTCCTCTCCCGCCTGGATCAGGCACTGCCGCAATCGGTCACGGGCCTGAGCCGAACCGTGACCGATACCTTCTGAGAACAGGTTTATGTCACGCCAAGCGGCATCTTCGATGTCCCGCAGCTGGAATTTTGCCGGAGCGTGCTGGGCGCGGACAGAATCCTCTATTCGGTAGACGCTCCGTTCCTTCCCAATGACGGAGCTGCTGCCTTCCTTGAAAATGCCCCGCTGACTGCATCTGAAAAAGAACAAATCGCATACCAAAATGCGGAAAAATTATTGAAATGCGGAAAAGGAGTACGATGATGAACACATTCGAAACGATTTACAGCAGACGATCCATTCGGGCGTTCAACAGCGAACGCATCGACGAATCCGAACGGGCAGCCATTCTGAAGGCCGCATATGCCGCTCCGGTCGGCCGAGCCATGTACGACACCCTGCACCTGACCGTGATTGAAAATGCGGAATTCCTGGCGCGATGGGAAAAAGCCACGGCGGAACGGTTCGGGAATCCCGAGCTGCACCCGTTTTACGGCGCTCCGACGCTGATTCTGGTATCGTCGGTTGTCAGTGATTGCGCCATGAGCAATGTCAACTATTCCAATGCGGCGATTCTTGTGCAGAATATGGCGCTGGCCGCTACCGAGCTCGGCGTCGGTGCCTGCCATATCTGGGGCGCGATCGGCGTGCTGAATGCGGAGCCTGATCTGAAAGCATCGCTGAAGCTCCCGGAAGGCATGACGCCCTGCTGCGCGATTGCACTGGGGCATTTCGATGGCCGTTATGAGCTCCGCAACGTTGCCGAAAACCGCATTGCAACGGATTATATCCAATAAGGAGGTACACCATGCCGGAACTGAACCGACTCGGACTCGGCTGCATGGGTATGTCGAGCCGCCGAAATCCCGAAGCATCCATCCAAACCATCCACAAAGCGCTGGACTGCGGCGTGACGCTCCTGAACACCGGCGAATTTTACAGCGCGGGCGAGAGCGAAATGATCGTCGGAGCAGCGCTGCGCGGCATCCCGCGGGATCGCTATTTCCTGTCCGTCAAATTCGGCGTCCTGCCACAGCCCGGCGGCGGCATCTACGGTCTGGATGTCAAGCCCTTCCACATCCGGGGTCATCTGACCTATTCGCTGTCCAGACTGGGTCTGGACGCTGTCGATCTGTATCAGCCTGCCCGTCAGGATACGGAAATCCCGGTTGAGGAGGTGGTCGGTGAAATTGCACGGCTCGTGGATGCGGGCTATGTCCGCCACATCGGCCTTTCCATGGTGGACGCCGCAACTCTGCGCCGTGCCCATAAGGAGCATCCCATTCATACGGTGGAGATGTCCTATTCACTCATTGACCGTTCCATCGAGAAGGAGCTGATTGCCACGGCAGCAGAGCTGGGTGTCAGAGTGCTGGCTTTCGGCACAATCGGTCACGGACTGTTTGCGGACAACGCCCTGGAAACCGTGCAGACCAACCCGCGCTATGCACGGGGGCTGGATACCTGCCTGCCCATGCTCCGCGCCGTTCAGGCGATTGCGGATGAAAAGGGCATCGGCCTTTCCCAGCTGGCCCTTGCATGGTCGCTTGCCAAATACGAAAACGTGCAGAGCCTGGTCGGAACGACCAACCCCGACCACCTGCAAAGCGCCATCGATGCATTGCAGATCACCCTGACCCGGGAGGAGATCGAACGCATCGAGGCTGCCATCCCCGCAGACGGTGTCTTCGGCGGGATGCGGAATTTCCGCTTCACAAACGGACAGATGTCCCGAGCCTGATGACTCTACAGGCTGTCTGCCAGCCGAAATCCTGTTTTTCGCAAAAAAAATATGCCTGCTCGGCCTTTCTCTGCTCCGCCAGATTGTGATTCTGGTTCCCTGCGTCCTGATTCTCGACGCAGTCGGCAGCGTCACCACCGTCCTCTGGGCAGGTCCCATTTCAGACGCGGCATCCTGCACGAAATCTACAGCACACAGGTTCCTTCGGAGCCTGTGTGCTGTAGCATCCATCCTCAACGAAGATCATCCTTTCCAATATGCTGCTGGAGCAGTATCAGATCGGCACAAAGAAACGCGAACTGCAAAAGCAAATCACAGCAGCCCTGTGGAAAAACAGAATGCCGTGGGAAATCCGTCGGGCTCTCTTGACAAAGGCAGACGAATGTGCTATAATCTAACCGGGTTAGATATTCGAAAGGAGGGAATCCTGCATGGCGACAACGGAGCAGATCGAATACGTGATGCGTGAACTGCCGAAAGCGCACCCGGCCAATTTTTTTAAGGTCTTCAACGATGCCAATACGGGAATCGGCTTTGCGCTCAAGCTGCTTTATTCGGCTGAAGATAACCGGTTGTCAGCCGGCGCAATCAGCGAGGCCATGGGCGTCAGCACGGCGAGAGTCGCGGTGATGCTGAAAAAAATGGAGAGCAAGGGTCTCATCACCCGCGAAAGCGACAGAACGGATGCACGCGTTCGGGTTGTCTGCCTGTCGGAATCGGGCAGGACGGTTGCAGAACGCATGAATTGCAATATCCGCCAGCACATTTCCAATGTGATTGACAAACTGGGCATGGAAAAGCTCGTCCAGCTGGTGGAGCTGTCCGTCGAAGTCAAAGCGGCCATGGCGGAGAGCTTTTCTGAACCGCCCCATCCGATGCAGCTGCACCCGTCCATCAGACAATGACCGGTTTTCTGTTACACAAATGCCTAACTACGTTAGCAATTTCTTGAAATGACAGGAAATGGCCAACATATAGTTGCTGAGAAGACTGGATTGATTTCATAACAGGAGGAAACAAAATGATTCGATTACTGAAAAAAATGAAGCCGCAGGACTGGCTGTATGCGCTGGTCTGCATTGCGTTTATCGTCGTGCAGGTCTGGCTGGATATGACCATGCCGCAGTACATGAACGAGATTACCGTTCTCATTGAGACGCCGGGCAGTCAGATGTCGGAGGTCTGGGAGGCGGGCGCTATGATGCTGCTCTGTTCGCTGGGCAGCGTGGCGGCCGCAATGATGACGGCGGTTTTTTCGGCGCGCATCGGCAGCGATCTCGGCTTTGCACTCCGTGGCAGCCTCTTTAAGAAGGTACAGACCTTCTCCATGGAGGAAATCGGGAGGTTTTCGACCGCGAGCCTGATCACCCGCTCGACCAACGATATTCAGCAGGTTCTGATGTTCATCGTCATGGGGATGCAGATGCTCATCAAGGCACCGGTCACAGCCGTTTGGGCGATCTGCAAAATTGCCAACCAGGAATGGCAGTGGTCGCTTGCGACCGCGATCGGCGTTGTGATCGTGCTGACCGTCGTCGGCATCTGCATTACACTCGTGCTGCCCAAGGTCAGACGGATGCAGAAGCTGACGGATGACCTCAACCGCGTGACCCGTGAAAACCTGAACGGCCTGCGCGTCGTTCGTGCGTATAACGCAGAAGCCTATCAGGAAAACAAATTTGAAGAAACCAACGCCGACCTGACGAAGACGCTCCTCTTTCAGCAGCGTACTATGGCGTTCATGATGCCGACGATGATGCTGGTGCAGAGCGGCCTGATGCTGGCCGTCTACTGGATTGGCGCGATTCTGCTCAACAGCGTGAATACCTTTGACGGCCGCGTGACCATGTTCGGCAACATGATGGTGTTCAGCCAATACGGAATTATGATCGTCATGTCGTTCATGATGCTCGTTATGCCCTTTATGATGCTCCCGAGAGCCTCGGTTGCAGCCAAACGAATCAACGAAGTACTGGAAACCGTACCGACCATCCATAACGGAACCGCGACCGAAGGCGCTCCGGGCGTTGTCGGCGAGGTCGAGTTCAAAAACGTCTCCTTCCGCTACCCCGATGCCGAGGCAGACGTGATTCATGACATTTCCTTCACCGCCAAACGCGGCGAAACGGTGGCGCTGATCGGCTCCACGGGCTGCGGAAAGAGCACGGTCATCAACCTCGTTCCCCGGTTCTATGACGCAACGGACGGCGAAGTGCTGGTGGACGGCGTCAACGTCCGGGAATACGATCAGCAGGCGCTCCGGAATAAGATTGCCTACGTCTCCCAAAAGGCCATTCTCTTCTCCGGGACGATTGCATCGAACGTTGCATACGGCGAGAACGGACAGCCCGCACCCACGGAACAGGAAATTGCCGATGCAGTCGATACGGCACAGGCGCGTGAATTTGTCGAAGCAACGCCTGAAAAATACGACCGCTATGTGGCACAGGGCGGCGTCAACTTCTCCGGCGGCCAAAAGCAGCGCCTGTCGATTGCCCGCGCCATTGCCAGAAAAGCGGAAATCCTGATCTTTGACGATTCCTTTTCCGCTCTGGACTATAAGACAGACCGCGTCCTGCGCAAGACACTGGATCAAAAATGCAAGGATGTCACCCGACTGATCGTCGCACAGCGCATCGGCACCATCCGCGATGCCGATCGAATCATCGTGCTGGATGAAGGGCGGATGGTCGGCATCGGCAGACATGAGGAGCTCATGCAGAACTGCGAGGTCTATCAGCAGATTGCCCTGTCACAGCTTTCGAAGGAGGAATTGGCGTAATGGATAAAAAAGAATACGAAATCGGCCAGGCACAGCAGAGACCGATGCGCCGAGGCCCCGGCGGACCGGGGAGAAGAATGGGCGGCGGCGAAAAGCCGAAGGACCTGATCGGAACCTGGAAAAAGCTGCTCATTTATTGCCGCGGACATTTTGCACTGATCGCCATTGCACTGCTCTGCGCGATTGGCGGCACCGTACTGACACTGATCGGCCCCGATCGCCTCTCCGAGCTGACCAAATATATCCAGGCCGGACTGATGACCGGCAACGTCGATCTGGATGCGGTGTTTACAGTCGCGATGACACTCGTGTGCTTCTATGCGTCGAGCTGGCTGCTCTCTGCACTCCAGAGCTGGCTCATGGCAACGGTCACACAGCGCGTCTCCAAATCCATGCGCGGCGATATTTCGCATAAGATCAACCGGCTGCCCATGTGGTACTACAACCGCACGACCACCGGTGACGTGCTCTCCCGCGTGACGAACGACGTCGATACCATCGGCCAGTCGCTCAACCAGAGCATTGGCACGCTGATCACACAGATTGTCCTGTTCTTCGGCAGCTTGATCATGATGCTCGTAACCAACTGGCTCATGGCCGTGACCGCCGTTGCAGCGACATTCATCGGCCTGATTCTCATGCTGCTGATCATGAGCCGAAGCCAGAAATACTTCACCCGCCAGCAGCGCGACCTCGGTGCCCTGAACGGACACGTCGAGGAGAATTACGCGGGACACACCGTCGTCATGGCCTACAACGGCGAGGCACAGTCCATTGCGGAGTTTGACCGCCTCAATTCCAGCCTGCGCGACAGCGGCTTCAAGGCGCACTGCCTCTCCGGAATGATGATGCCGCTCATGAACTTCATCGGGAACTTTGCATACGTCGCCGTCTGTATCGTCGGCGGTATGCTGGCCATCAACGGCAGCATCGGCATCGAGGTCATTGTGGCGTTCATGTTGTATGTCCGCTACTTTACACAGCCACTCTCCCAGGTATCGCAGGCGATGCAGTCGCTCCAGTCGGCCGCAGCGGCAGGCGAACGCGTCTTTGAATTCCTGGAAGCCGAGGAGATGGAAGACGAAAGCAAGAAGACCCGCCGCCTGGGACAGGTCAAGGGTCAGGTCGAATTCAGCCATGTTCGCTTCGGCTATGAGGATTCCGACCAAACCGTCATCCACGATTTCTCCGCCGTCGCAAAGCCCGGCCAGAAGATCGCGATTGTCGGCCCGACGGGCGCCGGCAAAACGACCATGGTCAACCTGCTGATGCGCTTCCATGAAATTCAGGGTGGCGAAATTCGAATCGACGGTGTCTCCACCAAAGAGCTCAGCCGGGAAGAGGTTCACGATCAGTTCTGCATGGTGCTGCAGGATACCTGGCTCTTTGAGGGAACCGTCCGGGAAAATCTCGTCTACTCCACACCCAATGTCTCCGATGAAAAGATTCGCGCAGCCTGCCGGGCAGTCGGACTGGATCACTTCATCCGCACACTGCCCAACGGCTACGATACCGTTCTGACCGATCAGGTCAACCTGTCGCAGGGACAGAAGCAGCAGCTCACCATTGCCCGCGCAATGATCGCCGATAAGGCGATGCTGATTCTTGATGAGGCGACCAGCTCTGTCGATACGAGAACCGAGCTGCAAATTCAGGAAGCCATGGATCAGCTGATGCACGGACGCACCTCCTTCGTCATTGCCCACCGACTGTCCACGATCAAAAACGCCGATCTGATTCTCGTCATGAAGGATGGCGACATCATCGAGAGCGGCAATCATGAGGAACTCCTGGCGAAGGGCGGCTTCTATGCAGAACTGTACAACAGCCAATTTGAAACGGCTACAGCATAAGGAGGATCGCTATGGGTTTTCAGTACATCACAATTGAACGCGAATATGGCAGCGGCGGCACGAAAATTGCCCGCCGCCTGGCCGAGGAATGCGGCATTTCCTGCTTTGGCGAGGAAATTCTGGAAGCCGTCTCCAAAAAGCTGGATATCCCCGTCGAACGGATTCAGCGATATGAGGAAACGGTCAGCAACAGCTTCCTGTATACCGTCCTGATTCTGAGCCGGGCTCAGGAGGGCAACGCCGATATGGTCACAAGAGACGGTCATATCTTTGTCGCAGAGCAGCAGGAGATCAAAACGCTGGCCGCGTTTGGCCCCGCCGTGTTCATCGGACACTGCGCATCGGAGGCGCTGAAGGATCAGAATACCATCCGCGTCTTCATCCGCTGCTCCGACAGCCAGACCAAGGCCAGACGCATTACGGAGGATTACGGCATCCCGGAAAAGAACGTCGAGAGCACCCGCAGTCGGTTTGACAACAAACGCGCCAAATACTACTACGCGAACACGACGAAGAAATGGGACGATTTCTCCAATTACGATGTCGTTCTGGATTCCGCAAAGCTCGGCATCGAGGGCTGTGTTTCCGTGCTCAAGGGGATTTTCATGGAACGAACCGGAAACGACCGCGCCTGACGGACGGACAACGGAAAACGACCGCACAGGTGTCGCGCTGCGAAGGCAAATCGCCCATCCACAGGAAACCCATCCGGACGCGATTTGCACGGCTTTTGCAGTGAAAAACGTCGGGGCAGGGGCGTTCCCTGATTGGAAAAAGAGCGTATGTCCGCAGTTGGCTGCGGGCATACGCTTCTTTCAAAAAACGGTTATCGGATGAAGTTGGTGCGAACCTTGGGCTCCTCCGCCGGGCGGTCAATTCCGGCCATGCGCCCTGCCTCAATACAACGGAGCAGCCAGGCCATGTTTTTCCCGATGCGCCGCATGGTCTGCATCCCTTCCAGATCCTGCCGGACCTCCTCCGGTGTTGTCCCGTGTACCATGCTCCAATAGCTCGAAGAAACCAACGGCATATTGGAAATCGTCAGGTATTTATTCAGCTGGTCGAGCGCGGCCGTGGCACCGCCCCGGCGGCAGGAGACGATGCACGCAGCCGGTTTGTAGGCAAAAGCAGCGCCGCCGCTGTAAAAACAGCGATCCATCAGCGCCGTCATCGCGCCGGAAGCCGCCGCATAATGCACGGGGGAACCAAAGACAAATCCATCCGCCTCTGCGGCTTTCTCGACAATCGCACAGACCGGGTCATCCCGGTATACGCAGCCGTTCCCGCTGCGACAAGCGCCGCAGCCCGTGCAGCCCATGATTGGGCGATGCCCCACATGAACCAGCTCGGTCTGAATGCTCTCCGCTTCTAAAACAGAAGCAATTTCGGACAGCGCCGTCCATGTACAGCCGTGTTCGTGGGGACTTCCGTTGATCAGCAAAACTTTCATCGGTTTTCTGCCTCCTGTGATAAAGGGTAATATTCCATTGCTTTATGATAGCACAGATGCGCCCACGCGTCAAGTCCCGAACGCAACCGGCGGGGGACTGCGCTGCGCGCCGAAAAAATTGGTACTTTCTCTCTGTTTTTTAGGTATTGTTTCTGCTTGTCAGATTCATCGGATTATGGTATGATATAATTGGTTGGATAGGTGCATTTTCCATTCTCTTTGATTCCGCCCACGCTGCATCCGCACCGTGCCGGAATCGGGATCTCCGAAAAGACGCGAGGTGTTGAATTGAAATGAAGAAAACAAAAATCATTTGCACGATGGGCCCGGCCTGCTCTGACGAAGAAACGCTGAGCCGTATGATACGCGCCGGGATGAATGTCGCCCGGTTCAACTTTTCGCACGGTACCCATGAGGAACACCGCACACGCATGGAGCTGGTTCGAAAGGTGCGCGAGACGCTGCATGAGCCCATTGCCATCATGCTTGATACCAAGGGTCCGGAATACCGGATTCGAACCTTCAAGAATCATAAAATTGTCCTGAACGACGGCGACCTGTTCACGTTTACCCCGGATGAAATCGAAGGGGACGAGACGCGTGTTTCTGTGTCGTATAAAGACCTGGCCTCTGATCTGCGTCCGGGCGACCGGATCCTCCTGAATAACGGGCTGGTCATTTTTGAAGTGCTGGAGCTGAAGGACAAGGACGTCGTCTGCCGCGTCCTGACCGGCGGTGAGCTGTCCGACCGCAAGAGCATGAGCTTCCCCAATAAGGTGCTCAAACAGGCTTATCTGAGCGACCAGGATCGTTCTGACCTCCTCTTCGGCATCGAGATGGACGTGGACTTCGTGGCCTGTTCCTTTGTCTCCTGCAAACAGGATTTGATGGACGTCCGCAATTTCCTGAACGCAAACGGCGGGGAACAGATTGATCTGATCGCCAAAATCGAAAACCGCTCCGGCGTGGACAACATCGATGAAATCATCGACGCCTGCGACGGCATCATGGTGGCGCGTGGCGATATGGGCGTTGAAATCCCGTACGAAGAGCTGCCCGCCATCCAGAAACACCTGATCACCACCTGCCGCATCCGCGGCAAGCGCGTCATCACCGCGACGGAAATGCTCGAATCCATGATCGAAAAGCCGCGCCCGACGCGTGCCGAAATCTCTGACGTCGCCAATGCAGTCTATGACGGCACCAGCGCCATTATGCTGTCCGGCGAAACCGCCATGGGACGGTATCCGGTGGCCGCGGTGGAGGCCATGAGCCGAATTGCCTGCCAGACCGAACGGGATATCGACTACGCCAAGCGCTTCCGCAACTCCAACTTCATCATCCACAATACGATTGACGCCGTCTCCCATTCCACCTGCGCACTGTCGATCGACATCGACGCCCGCCTGATTGTCGTCTGCACGCGCAGCGGCGCAACGGCGCGGCTCGTTTCCCGTTTCCGCTCTCCCAAACCGATCATTGGTATGACCACCGACGAGCGGGTCTGGCGGAAGCTGTCGCTGTCCTGGGGCGTCTTCCCGATGATGAGCGACGAATTCCAGTCCACCGACGTCCTCTTCTACCATGCCATCGTCGCGGCGCGCACCTCCGGCATGGCCAAAAAAGGCGATAACATCGTCATCACCGGCGGCCTGACCAACGGCAAATCCGGCAACACCAACCTCATCAAGCTCGAAACGCTCTGAGGTCGCCCGCTGAAAAATCCATACAGACTGAAAAATCGCAGAACCGATCGGTTCTGCGATTTTTTTCGTAGGTTGGGGATTCGCCGGGCGTTACAGCGATGCGTCCACGACATTCACGGTCATTTCCGCGGAAACATCCGGATGCAGCTTGAGCTTGACGGAGAACGTGCCGAGCGTCTTGATGGTGTCGGCGAGGACAACCTTGTTCTTCGGCACCTCGACGCCGTACTGCGACTGGATGGTTTCGGCGATTTCCTTCGCCGTCACCGCGCCGAACAGACGACTGCCGGTTCCGGACTTGACCGCGATGCGAATCGACTGACCGGACAGACGCGCCGCAACCTCCATCGCCGCGGCCTTTTCCGTTTCGGCCTTGTGCTTTCTGGCAGCGTCCTGCTGCTTCATGTTGTTCAGATTGGATGCGTTGGCTTCGACGGCCAGCTTGCGCGGCAACAGAAAATTGCGCACATATCCATCGGACGCCTCAACGAGCTGGCCCTTTTTGCCAAGACCCTTGACGTCCTGCTGTAAAATGACTTTCATAGTTCAGATTCCTCCGTTTTTACTGTTCGTAATTGTAAAGCATAATGGCGTCCTTCAAAAGGTTGACGGCCTCCTGCAGCGTTTTTCCGCGCAATTGTGCCCCGGCTGTTGTAAAATGGCCGCCGCCGCCGAGTTTTTCCATAATCAGCTGAACATTGATCCGCCCCAGCGAACGGGCGGAAATATTGATGGAGTCGCCAAACGGCGAAACGACAAACGAACCGGCCACACCGGTGATGTTCATCAGATCGTCGGCCGCCTGTGCCGCAACAGCGCGGTCAACCGGCTGTTCCGAAGCGCTGATCGCATACATTCCGTCCACAAATTCAGCCCGCTTGACCAGCTCAGCCCGCGCCACATAATTGGCCATATCGCTCTGGAAGAGGCGCTTGACCTCGACGGAATCGGCACCCGCACGGCGCAGATAAGCCGCCGCCTCAAACGTCCGGCTGCCGGTCTTCAGGGCAAAGCTCTTGGTATCGAGCATGATGCCAGCCAGCATGGCACTGGCCTCCACGCGCAGCATATCGCCCGGATCGATGATGTACTGCAGCATTTCCGAAATCAGCTCGCAGACGGACGAAGCCGCCGGCTCGTGCACATTGAGCAGCGCGTTGCTGATATAGTCCGCCGACCGCCGGTGATGGTCAATCACGGCAATCCGGTTCATGGATTCCAGCAGCGACTGATCCTCCACGTAGTTCGGGCGATTGGTATCCACAACGACCATCAGCGCATTTTGATCCATTTCGATCATGGCCTGTTCGCCCGTGATCAGCACCCCCGCATAGTCCGGGTGATTTTCCAAAAGCTCAATCAGACTGCCCACGTTGTTCAACGTGCGGTCGATGACAATGTAGGCCTTCTTTCCGCACTTCCGGGCCGCGCAGACCACACCGGCCGCACCGCCGAGGCTGTCGAGATCGGAAATCTTATGCCCCATCACATACACGGCGGAGCTGTCCTCCAGCAGGCTCTTGAAGACGTTGGCCATCAGGCGCGTCTTGACCTTGGTACGTTTTTCCACCTCGTGCGTCATGCCGCCGAAAAATTCAAAGTGGACACGGCTGCGAATCACGACTTGGTCACCGCCGCGGGACAGCGCCATATCCACAGCCAGCCGCGCAAAATGATCCAGCTCGGCGAGGGTTTCACCCTCCCGGCCAATCCCGATGCTGAGCGTCAACGCCATGCCGTTCGGTGCCGTCAGCTTCTTGACCTGCTCCAGAATGGGGAAGCGCTTCTCCAACATGGCGCGGTACGCTTTTTCGCGGATGACGAAGACATACTTGTCGCGATCCGTTTTCCGGAGAAAGCCCTGCTGCTCTGCAATCCACTGGTTCAGCATATCGTCCAGCCCGGCAATCAGCGTGGCACGGGCGGATTCGTTGCCGCTTTTTCCCAGCTCCTCGTAATTGTCGCAGATGATTTCACCGACCACCTGCCGGTTTTCATCCAGCATGGTGTGCAGATGGATTTCTTCCGTGCAGTCCAGCCAGTACAGCGCGGCGCAGAGCGTCTGATATTCTCCGGCCTCCTGATGCAGAAGCGTCGCACGGATGTCAAAATACCGCTCTCCAATGACCACAAGCTCCGGATACTGCGTCTGCCCCTCTAAAATCCAGTGGAGCTGAAAGCCCTGAATCAGCTGCCCGATTTCCAGACTGTAATAGTGCGGCGGACAATCCGTCAGCGCAAGGAACTGCTCGTTGCACCAGATGATTTCACCGGTGTTGACGTTCAGCAGCACCATTGGCACCGGCATACTGACCAGCGAGTCGTTGGAGGACAGATCGGTGCTGTGCGTCAGCGCATCCACATAGCGGGACACCGCATTCCGGCGCTTCCGCGAGGAATGGAGAAAAAAGGCGAACAGCAGGAGGGAGACAACCAGCTCCACTGCCGCAATCCACCATTCGCGGAGATAGAATGTTACGGCGGTGAAGACCAGCATGACCGCAAAATAGCATGAAAAGCCAGAGTTCAGCATACGGGCGATTTTCTTTTCCATGGTTTGCCGAATCCTTTCCTGTTTTGATGCAATGACTCCGCACAGATTCTATGATCGCTGATGCCCGGCCGCTCCGCAGCGGATATCAGCCGAGCACGTTCCGGGGCACCCAGCCGATGGCACCGGCCTCGTTTTTGACGTAGAGATACCCAGAACAGGTGTCGTCCAGCAGCGCCAGCGTTTCTCCGGCAGATACCGGCAGCCGCGCCGACACGGAGCTGCGAAGATAGCGCGGTGCATCGTCTCTGACGATGCATTCGTTTTTGACCAGTCCGGTCTGACCGGAGCCGGTCAGACGGCAGAGTGAAAAATCCGTCCCTTCGGAGAGAATCTCCAGATGATAGTCCGGCCAGAGATCCTTCAAAACCGGCCAGGGCGATGCATCCGGCGTATAATCCCGGTGCGCCGAAAAGCGGGGATAGCGGTCTTCGCTGACGGTTTCGTAGCGATATCCGTCGGCTGTGCGCGTCACAACGAGCGCATTCAGCTGGGAGAATTCCTTCACGCCGATGCCGCCGTCAATCCCGATGATGTTGCGCGTGCGGTCGATGATCGGGTTGCAGGAGTTGCCGGACAGCAGGCTGTTCCAGACCGGCGTATGCCCAACGAGAACGGTCTTCCCGGTGTGGTTTTGCCCCTGCGTCAAAAACGGATCGTTTTTCAAAAGCTCCTGCTCTGTGCTGTCCCGCCAGTTCTCCGACGGGGTCAGACCCGCATGGACGAAAACGTGATCCTCGGTTTCCAGCCCAAACGGCAGCGCACGGACAAAATCGCCTTCCGCCTGAAAGCGTTCGGCCAGCTCCGCACGGACGGCCTCGAAGTTCTCCATCGTGACCTCGTGAATGCCGCACTGCTCCGCCCATTCGAAAAACAGAATGCCGTAGTGCTGGGCGCGGTATTCGCGGAAATGGTTGAACACGCGCTCCGGTGAGCCGCGGAAGAAATACCAGTCGATCAGCCGATCCATATTGCCCTTCAGAACGACCACGTTTTCCTGCTGAGCCAGCTGCATCACCGTGCGCAGCGCGTCATGGCTGTCTTCGCCGCGGTTGATGTAGTCGCCCATCAGGACGACCAGATCCTCCGCGCCGGGCTTCAGGCGCTCCAGCAGTCGGCGCAGCAGCAGACCTTCTCCATGAATGTCGCTGATGGCGATGATGCGCCGGCAGCTGCGCGCCTCCCGCTGACCCCAATGATTTGCTTCACTCATTTTTATAGATCCTTCAATCCCATCGCCTTCAGATTCTGATAGCTGATGGCCAGGCTGTCAAACGGATCGCGGCCGTAGCAGTCATCCTGTTCAACAATGCAGGTATCCACACCGGCTGCGGCACAGGCGTCGTTGATGGCCTTCCAGTTCAGGTTGCCTTCGCCGATTTCCTTGAAAATCCGTTCGCCGTCCTTGGTCACGCCGTAATCCTTGTAGTGGATGACGTGCATCCGACCGGTCAGCTTGCGAATCCATGCGGCCGGGTCGCCGCCACCGGCTGCAATCCAGTGGACGTCGAGCTCCGCGTCGAGCACGTTGGAATGCTCATAGATCAGATCCAGCCCTGTTTTGTCGCCAAAGCGGCAGAGCTCAAAGGCGTGGTTGTGGACGACAAAGTGGATGCCGTGCGCCGCCAGACCGACGGCGACCTTTTCGGCGCGCTCACCAAATGCGGCATAGGCTTCCGCCGATTCCATATGTCCGGTGAAGCCGATTCCGGCGTTCGGGCAGCCGAAAACGAGATGCTTCTCAATCATTTCTTCCAGATTGTTCTCATAGCGATCCATGCCGAAATGCGTTGCGACAATTTTCAGCCCGTTTTCGTCCATGATGCGTCGCATGGTTTCGTTCGGAATTTCTGCCACGCCGGAAATCTGCACGGCGCGATAGCCGATTTTAGCAATTTTTTCTGCTGTTCTGCGGATGTTTTCCTCATCCTTGCAGAACTGACGGACGGTGTACAGCTGCGCTGCAATTTTCATTGGATACATATCCATCAAATCCTTTCCGGTTGATTCTGTCAAGCTCAGACCATTTCCAGGAAGAGCCAGCCGCCACTCTCAATCTCCAGATTCAGCCCGTCCTTCGGAGCGGCCAATACCTCACAATGCTCCCCACGGTGGAGAATCACCATGCTCGTCGTTGACTTCAGACAGACGTGAACCGTTGCGGACGCGTCGAGCGGGTTCTGCGTATTGACGAGCAGCATGGCGCGCTTGTTGGTCGTTTCGTTTTCAAATGTCCCTGCGACGATGGCACCGTCGGCAGCAATGGAGCCGGTGCGCCGAATGACGACATCTGACTGCTTGTACGGCAGCTCATTCAACTGTCGGCGAATGCGCGGGTGGGTGTTGTTCAGGTCACCGCAGACGCAGATGCCCGTGTTTTTGTATTTCAGATAGTCCGACCCGACGGCGTGAATTTCGCGGTTGACGCGCTGCACGCTGTCGTACATCGGATTCTTTTCGCCGGCCTCCGTGACACACGCCGTCGCATCATCCCACCAGCCCTTGGAGTAGGAGGCGTGCATGATGGCGCGTGCGCCGAATGCGAGGGAAAGCCCCACCTGCCAGCGGAGCTGGAACGTGTCAATGGCTTCCTCCGGCGTCCAGGCACCGGCCTGCAAAATCATCCAGAGCGCTTTCCCGCTGCGTCGGCAGGCGGAGGCGGCAATGTCCAGATTTTCGAAATACCGGTCAAACGGCCCGTCCTCTCCGCCAGTCAGCGGATAGAAGTCGAGACAGAGGTAGGGCAGATCAATCGTCTGCAGATACCGCTCAATGTAATCGGAATAGCGGCCGACGCCGAGCTGCGAAACCGTCTGCTCCTGCGTATTCCCGGCGACACTGGCGTAATTCGGGTACAGATTGACAAAGGGCATTTTGTTGGGCAAAAACCGCCGATAATACTGAATGACGTCGTTGATGTGCTTGAAGTCCTGCACATTGGGCTCATCGATCAGATAATCGCCCCAGATCGCCTGACTGACGGGATAGACCGAACGGACGCGTTCGACCGTCTGAAGCGGGAAGGTCTCTTCATAGTGACCGGCGTTGGAGCCGTCACCGCCCCACCACATCTGAAAATTGCCGGAGGAAATGATGCCAATCCGGTGCTTCATACAAAGGTCCAGCAGGCGGGCACGCGGCCGAACGCTGACCAGAAAATCCACGCCCACTTCAGCCAGCCTCCGAACGCCCTCTGCGTCCCAAAGATTTTCCGAAAGATAATAGATGCCGACGGGATATCGGCCTGATAAGTGTTCCAACATCGAATATACCTCCATGAGCTGCAAAGCAGTGATTCACTCTCGTATCGGATATCACATTTATTATATCACATTATTGCATGACATGGTTCGCCGGGTTCCAATTTTTTTCACGGGTTCCGGTAAATTCCCCGAAAAAAATACGCCGGACGCTTGCCATTTCCTTCAATCCGGTGTATAATGATGTCACTGCAGGTGCAGTAAACCGATGCAAAGGAGCATTCTCTTCATGAAAAATGCGCAAATTCAGTCCGGCGTCTGGCCAACCATGATTACACCGTTTACAGACGACGGAAAAATTGATTACGGAATGGTAGAAAAGCTGATTGAATGGTATATCGAACGCGGCGTTGCCGGAATTTTTGCCGTTTGTCAGTCCTCTGAGATGTTCTTCCTGAGCGAGGAAGAAAAGGTGGAGCTTGCGACGTTCATTGTCGATCATGTCAAGGGGCGCGTCGGCGTGGTGGCCAGCGGCCATACGGCTGACGATTTCGACCAGCAGCTCCGCACCGTCCACGCGATGGCCGCAACCGGCGCGGATAATATTGTCCTGCTGCCCAACCGCTTTGCCCGCGCAGACGAGAGCGACGATGTCCTGATGAGCAATCTGGAAGCGTTCCTGCAAAAGGTGGATCCGGAGATTTCCTTTGGCTTCTATGAATGCCCCGCCCCCTATAAGCGCGTTCTGACGCCGAAGGTGCTGTCCTTCCTTGCGGATACCGGCCGCTTCACGTTTATGAAGGACACCTGCTGCGATGCCGAACAGGTTCAGGCAAAGATTCAGGCCGGACGCGGCCAGATCAAGGTGTTCAACGCAAACTGCTCGCAGCTGCTGATGACGCTGCAGGCCGGTGCCTCCGGCTTCTCCGGTGTCATGGCGAACTTCCATCCGGAGCTGTATGCATGGCTGTGCAACCATTATGAATCGCAGCCGGGGCTGGCGCATCGCGTCCAGAACTTCCTCGGCATCGCCTCCTGCATCGAAGCCCGGATGTATCCGGTCTGCGCGAAAAAATACCTGAAGACCTTCTTCTTCCCGGAAATGAGCGATTTCACCCGTTCGCTCAACCGCGATTCGTTCGTTCCGAGCTTCTATACCGAGCTGCTGGAAATGGAAGCGCTCTACAGAGAGCTGCTGTCCGTCTGGGAACTCGATCTTGGCGTTCGCGTCTAAGCGTATGGTCAAGGTTTCTCCTTCGATTCTGTCGGCGAATTTTGCCGATTTCGGGACGGCTGTCCGTCAGCTGGATGAGGCCGGTGCCGACCTGATTCACTGCGACGTCATGGACGGGATGTTCGTCCAGAACATCACCTTCGGCCAGTCCACCATCCGCGACCTCCGCAAGCTGACACGGACGCCGCTGGACGTTCACCTGATGATCTGTGACCCCATCCGCTATCTGGACGATTTCGCGGCGGCCGGTGCGGATATCCTCACCGTTCATGCGGAAGCCTGCACCCACCTGCACCGCGCCGTGCAGCAGATTCATGCGCTGGGGCTCAAGGCCGGTGTCAGCCTGAACCCGGCGACGTCCCCGGAGGTCTGCCGCTACCTGATGGATGATGTCGATCTGATTCTCTGTATGTCCGTCAACCCCGGCTTCGGCGGCCAGCAGTTCATTCCGGCCACGCTGGACAAGCTGCGCGTGCTGCGTGAAATGATTCAGGCCTCCGGCCGGCCGATCATGCTGGAGGTCGATGGCGGTGTCCATACAGGGAATGCCGCCGCCGTCCGCGAAGCCGGTGCTGATGTCCTCGTCGCGGGCAGCGCCGTCTTCTCCGCACTGGATATGCGCGCCGCCATTCAGACCATTCGCGGCTGCTGAGCTCCATCTAACCCGATCAAAAACGCAGAGAGCGCCCGGAACACCCCGGACGCTCTCTTTTTTGGAAAATACGGCACCCATACAGACGCTGCCGGGCAGGAACGCCGGAATTTTCGAAGACCCGGCACTTGTTTTTTGCAGACGGGAGGTGTATAATAAGCACACCGACAGTTCGATTGTACCATCCTGTCGTTAAACAAAACCAGGGCTGTTTTACGGCTCTGCCTGCTGCAGAGCCTTTCTTTTTTGGAAGCGCTGCAGCCCGGGAACTTTTCTTTTGCATGGGGACCGATGATGAATACCGAACCTTTCCAGACGAAATCGCGCTGGCTGCGGCGCGAACGAAACGAAACGGAGCTTCTGCTCCGCAATATCCCACCCATGGTGCTGACGCTGTTTGTTGTCAGCGTAATCGGCATGAATCTGCTGGCCGGGAAGACGCTGCTGCAAACGGAGTGGATCGCGCTGGACGGCGGCATCCTGCTCTCGTGGCTGTCGTTTCTCTGCATGGATCTGGTGACGCGCTATTTCGGCGCCCGCGCCGCCAACCGGATGGCCGTGCTGGCCACTGGGATTCACCTGCTGGTCTGCCTGATTTTCCATCTGGCCAGCCGGATTCCGTCTCAGGCAGACGACTATACCGCGTGGAACCGGATTTTCGGCGGAACGTGGATTGTGCTGCTCGGCAGCACGGTCGCCTTTCTGGCGTCTGCGTTTCTCAATAATTTCCTGAACCGGGCGATCGGACGCGCCTTTCGCAGACACCCGGACGGGCGACTCGCCTATGCCGTTCCGTCCTTCGTCTCCACCTTCGTCGGCCAGTTTGCAGATAACCTGATTTTTTCGCTCATTGTTTTCGTATGGCTCGCCCCGACCTTCTGGGACGGCTTTCACTGGACAGTGCCGCAATGCATCGCCTGCGCACTCACGGGGGCCGTCGCTGAGCTGATGATGGAGATGCTCTTTGTACCGCTCGGCTACCGCATCCTGCGGAACTGGAAGCAGCACCGGGTTGGCCGGGAATATTTGGAACAGATCAACGGAGGAACACACCCATGAAGGTTTGCATCACAGGGACAACACAGGGCATCGGACAGGCGATTGCCAGACGCTTTCTGGCAGCATCGCACGAGGTAATCGGCATCGACCGCCAGCCCTCCAGCATCGACCATGAACGCTATCGCCATGTTCAGTGCGATATCCGCGATACCGGGAAGCTGCCCGACCTCCCGGATCTTCAAATTCTGATCAACAACGCCGGGACGCAGAATGAACAGGACATCGACATCAACCTGAAGGCGCTGATATCGATCACCGAACGGTACGGGATTCAGCCGCAGATCCGCTCCATTTTGAACATCGGCTCCGCAAGTGCACATACCGGCTCGGAATTCCCTGAATACTGCGCCAGCAAAAGCGGTGTGCTGGCCTATACCAAAAATGTGGCCATGCGCATTGCACCGTATGGCGCCACCTGCAACAGCCTGGATCCGGGCGGCGTGCGAACACCGCTGAATGACTGCGTCATGCAGGATCCGGCGCTCTGGGCGCAGATCATGGAGGAAACGCCGCTGAAACGATGGGCAACCCCAGAGGAAATCGCCGAATGGGCCTATTTCCTGACCGTCACGAATACCTTCTGCACCGGACAGAATATTCTGGTGGACGGCGGTGAATCGATCAACTACCGCTTCGTCTGGAAGGACTGACGCATCCGAGCCACAGATGCCCAAACGAAATGCGTGCAGCCTGCCCGAGCCCCGACCATGAAACAACAAGCGCCCTCTGTCATGCAGGCAGAGGGCGCTTTGGTAGCCATCGGATTTATTCGGCAGCTGCGGGTACAATTTTGTGAATCCAGATGCCCCGGTGAACCATGATGCCGCCGATGACGCATTTGATCAGGTCGGTCAGCTGCGCAAGCAGGTACAGCGGGACGATGGGCAAATCCGTGCAGTAGACGAGGAAACAGACGAACGGCACGACGATCAGCCAGACAAACGCAGAGTCAAACAGGAAGGTGATCAGCGTCTTGCCGCCGGAACGCAGGGTGAAATAGCAGCAGTGCGTAAAGGCCTGAATCGGCATACAGATGGCGGAAACCAGCAGGAAGCGCGTGGCCAACGAGCGGACAATCGCATCGGTCTGGTACAGCCGCGGAATGAACGGCGCGGCACAGGCCAGCAGGGAACCGAACAGAAAGCAGGACGCCACGGAAAAACAGATCAGCTTCCGCGCCGTATCCCTTGCACGCTCCGTTTCGCCCGCACCGAGCTGCTGCCCGACCAGAATCGCAACGGCGCTGCCGAGCGCCTGGAAGACGATGTTGAAAAAGTTGTAGACCGTCGTCGAAATGTTCAGCGCCGCGACGACCGACAGGGCGCGCTGCGAGTAGCACTGAATCAGAAACGACATCCCGACGGACCAGAGCAGCTCGTTGACCAGCAGCGGCATCCCGCGCACCACGATCTGCCGACAGAGCTCCGCCGGAATGCGCAGATGACGGTAGATGCTGCGCAAAAACGGATACTGCTCCGGCCGACGATGCGCGCCGAACGCCAGAACGGCCAGCTCCGCAAAGCGGGCACAGATGGTCGCAATCGCAGCACCGGTCACGCCGAGCGGCTTCAGCCCAAACGCCCCGAAGATCAGGACATAGTTCAGGACGAAGTTGGTGAGCACGGAGACGAGCGACGCCTTCATCGGCAAAATTGTGGCGCCCGTCTCGCGGAGCGTGCTGGCGTAAATCTGCGTCCATGCAAACGGAATCAGCCCGATGAGCATGATGCGCAGGTAGGAGAGCCCGTATTTGGCGGTTTGCACCGGGTCGCCGGCATCGCTTGCGCCGCGCAGATACAGGCCGATCAGCTCTTCGCCGAACAGCAGGAAGACGGCAAAGGCCACGGCGCAGATACCGGCCGCAATCCACAGCTTGAACCGGAACGTATCCCGCACACCCTGCCGATTGCCGGAACCGTGAAACTGCGCGGTGAACAGCCCCGCACCGGCCAAACCGCCGAAAATGCAGAGATTGAAAATAAACAGCAGCTGGTTGGCAATGGCCACGCCGGACATCTGGTCGGTTCCGACCTGTCCCACCATGATGTTGTCCAGCAGGCTGACGAAATTCGTCAGGCCGTTCTGAATCATAATGGGCGCAGCCACGGCCAGCACCGTCCGATAAAACTGCCGGGTGCCGATCAACTGTCTGATTTTTTGCATAAGTACCTCCCAAACGTGTGAAATCAAAAAACCATTCTACCATTATACCAGAAACGGACGACCTGCGCAACTCCGCTTGACAATCCCGCGAAAATCTGATACCATAGCATCCGAAAATGCAAGTATCCATCGTGAAAGGAGCGCAGACGGCGTGGAACCCTTGGAGGCCTTACAACATTATTTTGGCTATGACTCGTTTCGCCACGGGCAGGAACCGGTCATTCGCGCCATCTGCGCCGGACGGGACGTGCTGGGCGTTATGCCGACCGGTGCCGGAAAATCCCTGTGCTATCAGATTCCCGCCGTCGTGCTCGGCGGCATCACGCTGGTCGTTTCACCGCTGATTTCCCTGATGAAGGATCAGGTCGGAGCATTGAATCAGGTCGGCATCCGCGCCTGCTATCTGAACAGCTCGCTCACGCCGCGCCAGTATCGCCTCGCGCTGCAATACGCGTCGGAGGGGCGGTACCGCATTGCGTACGTTGCGCCGGAGCGGCTGCTGACCCCGGAATTCCTGGCCTTCGCCCAGTCTGCACCGATTCGCCTGCTCTGCGTCGATGAAGCCCACTGCGTCTCCCAATGGGGACACGACTTCCGCCCGGCCTATCTGGATATCCAGCGCTTCGTCCGCCTGCTGCCGGTGCGTCCGCCGGTGGCCGCATTCACCGCCACCGCCACAGAGCGCGTGCGCGGCGATATCATCCGCCTGCTCGACCTCCGACAGCCCATGGTCGAAATGACCGGCTTTGACCGCGCCAACCTGCGCTTTTCCGTCCTGACGCCCACCGATAAATACCGGGCGCTCCGGTTGCAGCTGGAACGCCATCCGGAGGAAAGCGGCATCATTTACTGCGCAACGCGAAAAGCGGTGGAGGAGGTGACGGCACGCCTGCAGTCGGACGGTCTCCCGGCCACCCGCTATCATGCCGGGCTGGACGATGCGGAACGGACGGCCAATCAGGATGATTTCCTCTACGACCGCAAACGCATCATGGTGGCGACCAACGCCTTCGGCATGGGCATCGACAAATCCAACGTCCGCTTCGTCATTCATTATCAAATGCCGAAAAATCTGGAAAGCTATTATCAGGAGGCCGGCCGCGCCGGACGGGACGGCCTGCCGGGGGACTGCGTTCTGCTCTTTTCGGAGCGGGATGTTTCCCTTGACCGCTACCTGATTGAGCATACACAGGAAGACGGGGAGCCGCGTGCGCCGGAGCTGGTCGCCGCGGAGCTGAACCTCCTCATGAAAATGGCCGACTACTGCCGCACAACCGACTGCCTGCGCGCATACATCCTCCGGTACTTCGGCGAAGCAGCGCCGGATGTCTGCCATCACTGCTCCAACTGCCAGGGCGATTTCGTCGATCGCGATATCACTGCGGATGCCCAAATTGTCCTCGCCTGCATCTCCGCCAGCCATGAACGCTACGGCGCGGGGAGGATCGTCGAGGTGCTGTCCGGCAGCCACTCGGAGCGGGTGGCTGCGTCTCGCGCATTCCGACCGGACGATTTCGGCGCGCTGTCCCATTGGTCGCATGACCAGCTGCACGCGTTGATCGACCACCTCTGCGTGCGCGGCTGCCTGCAACGCGAAACGGACGGCTTGCCAATCCTGCGCCTGACCGGCTATGGCCGGGAGGTGCTGAGCGGACGGGCACGGGTGACCATGCGGATGGAGCGGACACCGACTCCATCGGCTGCATCGGCTCCTTCGACTGCACCGGCGGGCGGCAATCTGTTCGATGTGCTCCGCGCACTCCGCCAGGAGACGGCCAAGCGGGAGCTCGTCCCGCCGTATGTGGTCTTTTCCGATCAGACGCTGATGCAGATGTGCGAAAAACGCCCGCATGACGAGGAAACCATGCGTCAAATCAGCGGCGTCGGCGACGTCAAGCTCAAAAAATACGGCCGACTGTTTCTGGATGCCATTCGAGCCTATGCCGAAAAGGAATCGGCCAACCGCTGACAAACGGTCGGCCTGCGGCGCAATCTGAACACGGGAACGGCCGCCCCACGGTGAAAAACAAGCAAAACAGACGGAATGAAAGCCGGAATCGTCCCATCTGATACAACAAACTGACGATATCCGGAAAAATCACGATTTTTTTCGAAGAAACCTTGACTTTATCCACCGGTTGTGATATAATTACAAGCACTGATGTCAAGATGGGGGAGGAGGTGCAATATGCCTACATTCAATCAGCTCGTCAGAAAAGGACGCGAAGCAGCGGTCTATAAGTCCACGGCTCCGGCTCTTCAGGTTGGTTTCAACTCGCTGAAACAGCATCAGACCGATAAGTCTTCTCCGCAAAAGCGCGGTGTCTGCACGGTCGTTACAACCAGAACCCCGAAGAAGCCGAACTCCGCTATCCGTAAGATCGCCCGTGTCCGCCTGACCAACGGCCTCGAAGTCACGTCTTACATTCCCGGTATCGGTCATAACCTGCAGGAACACTCTGTCGTTATGATCCGCGGCGGGCGTGTCAAGGACCTTCCTGGTGTCCGTTACCACATCATCCGCGGCGTCCTGGATACACAGGGCATGGCAAACCGCAAACAGGGTCGTTCCAAATACGGCGCGAAGCGTCCGAAGGCGGCCAAAAAGTAATCCGCAGTCAGGATACAAGCGATTTGTTCCCGACAAGCGTGCGGTTGCATAGACCGCATCTCGCTTTGCAGGGGTGAATATAGATGCGCCAAAGGCGCTGTATATTTCCTCGTATGCAAGGCGCGCACGGGGGCTGAAAAAAGCCTTCGAGTACCTGTGAAATCATTTTATTTTTAATGAAGGAGGGAAGATTTGTGCCAAGAAGAGGAAATGTACCCAAGCGGGAAGTCCTTGCGGACCCGCTTTACAATTCTGTCGTCGTCACAAAGCTCATCAACGGCATTATGTATGACGGCAAAAAAGGCGTCGCACAGCAGATCGTGTATGACGCATTTGCCGCAGTCGAAGAGAAGACTGGCAAACCGGCACTGGAAGTTTTCCAGGCAGCCCTGGAAAATATCATGCCGGTTCTGGAAGTCAAAGCACGCCGCTTAGGCGGTGCTACGTATCAGGTGCCGATCGAAGTGCGTCCGGAACGCCGGAACACGCTCGGCATCCGTTGGCTCGTTACATTCTCGCGTACGCGCAGTGAGAGAACGATGGCGCAGCGTCTGGCCGCGGAAATCATCGATGCGTCCAACAATACGGGTAACGCTGTCAAGCGCCGTGAAGATACGCATAAGATGGCCGAAGCCAACAAGGCGTTTGCGCACTACCGCTGGTAGTCTGCGCGCCGTAAAAACAACGTAAGGAGCAAACTATGCCAAGGCAATTCCCATTGGAGTTAACGAGAAATATAGGTATCATGGCACACATCGACGCCGGTAAGACGACGACGACTGAGCGAATCCTGTTCTACACGGGTATCAATCATCGCCTCGGCGAAACGCACGACGGTACGGCAACGATGGACTGGATGGAGCAGGAGCAGGAACGTGGTATTACCATTACCTCTGCTGCAACCACCTGCCAGTGGCATGGTCACCGAATCAATATCATCGACACGCCGGGGCACGTTGACTTTACGGTTGAAGTCGAACGCTCGCTCCGCGTCCTGGACGGCGCGGTGACCGTTTTCTGCGCGAAAGGCGGCGTTGAGCCCCAATCGGAGACGGTCTGGCATCAGGCGGACAAATATGGCGTACCGCGTATGGCGTACGTCAATAAAATGGACATCACCGGTGCAGACTTCTACCGTGTTGTCGGCATGATGAAGGAACGGCTGAAGTGCAATGCCGTGCCGATTCAGCTGCCGATCGGCAGCGAAGATTCCTTCCGCGGAATCATCGACCTCATCAAAATGAAGGCCTACTTCTATCAGGACGATAAGGGTCAGAAGATTGATGAAGAAGAAATCCCGGAGGATATGCGTGATCTGGCCGACGAGTACCGTGTCAACCTGCTTGAATCGGTCTCTGAATTCAATGACGAGATCATGGAAAAATATCTGGATGGCCAGGAAGTTTCCGAACAGGAAATTCACGATGCCATCCGCAAGGCAACCATCGCGGTCAAAATGATCCCGGTTGTCTGCGGCACATCCTACCGCAACAAGGGCGTACAGAAGCTGCTGGATGCCATCGTTGCGTATATGCCGTCCCCGCTGGATATCCCGGCCATCAAAGGCGTTGATCCGGATACAGACGAAGAGGTTCTCAGCCATTCGGACGATGACGCTCCGTTTGCCGCTCTTGCATTCAAGATCGCAACGGACCCGTTTGTCGGAAAGCTCTGCTTCTTCCGCGTCTATTCCGGTCAGATCAACACCGGCTCGGCTGTCTATAACTCGACCAAGAAAAACCGCGAACGTCTCGGTCGTATCCTCCAGATGCACGCCAACCACCGCGAAGACATCGAAACGGTCTATGCCGGCGATATCGCCGCAGCTGTCGGCCTGAAAAACACGACGACCGGCGATACGCTCTGCGATGAAAAGCATAAGGTCATTCTGGAATCCATGGAATTCCCGGAACCGGTTATCCGCGTGGCCATTGAGCCGAAAACGAAAGCCGGTCAGGAAAAAATGGGCATCGCGCTGGCCAAGCTGGCTGAAGAAGATCCGACCTTCCGCACCTATACAGACGGTGAAACGGGTCAGACCATCATCGCCGGTATGGGCGAGCTGCACCTTGAAATCATCGTAGACAGACTTCTGCGTGAATTCAAAGTGGAAGCCAACATCGGTAAACCGCAGGTTGCATACAAAGAAACCATCCGCAAGGAAGCGATTTCGGATATGCGCTATGCGCGTCAGTCCGGTGGTAAAGGCCAGTACGGTCACGTCAAGATCAAGATCGAGCCGAACGAGTCCGGTAAGGGCTACGAGTTCGTCGATAAGATCACGGGCGGCGCCATCCCGAAGGAATACATCCCGGCAGTCAACGAAGGCGTCAAGGGCGCCATGGATGCCGGTATCCTCGCCGGATACGGCATGGTTGACGTCATCGTCACCCTGTTCGACGGTTCCTTCCACGAAGTCGACTCGTCCGAAATGGCATTTAAGATCGCCGGTTCCATGGCGTTCAAGGATGCCGCTGCGAAGGCCAACCCGGTTCTCCTGGAGCCGATCATGAAGGTGTCTGTCATTGTCGCCGAAGAATACATGGGAACCGTCATTGGTGACCTGCAGTCCCGGCGTGCCCAGATTCAGGGCTTCATTGACCGCGCCGGCAGCAAACAGATCGACGCATTTGTCCCGCTGTCTGAGATGTTTGGATACGCAACATCCCTGCGTTCCAGCACCCAGGGTCGCGGCAACTACTCGATGGAACCGAGCCATTATGTCGAGGTTCCGAAGCAGATTCAGGAGAAATTGGTCGCCGGTCGTCAGGCTGAAGGCCGCGCATAACCTTTTTCTGGCGAATTCTCTGAGTTTTTTTAGAGAAAAATCGCCAAAGTACTTGCAAAATCCTACGCAATGGTGTAGAATACTATTATCTTCAAAGTCAAACAAGAGGAGGCACATACAATGGCAAAGGCTAAATTTGAAAGAACCAAACCCCACGTCAATATTGGTACCATCGGCCACGTTGACCACGGCAAGACCACGCTGACCGCTGCAATTACGAAGGTTCTGGCGCTGCAGGATCCGACGCACGCCGCGTTCACTGCATACGATCAGATCGACAAGGCACCGGAAGAGAAGGCTCGTGGTATCACGATCAACACCTCTCACGTCGAATACCAGACCGACTCGCGCCACTATGCGCACGTCGACTGCCCGGGGCATGCTGACTATATCAAGAACATGATCACCGGCGCTGCCCAGATGGACGGCGGTATCCTGGTTATCGCAGCAACAGACGGTGTTATGGCTCAGACCTATGAGCACATCCTGCTGGCTCGTCAGGTCGGCGTACCGGCCATCGTCGTTTTCATGAACAAGTGCGACGCAGTTGACGATCCGGAACTGCTCGAGCTCGTCGAAATGGAAATCCGTGACGCTCTGAACAAGTACGAATTCCCGGGCGATGACATCCCGATCATCCGTGGTTCCGCTCTCCAGGCTCTGGAATGCACCTCCACCGATCCGAACGCTCCGGAATATGCCCCGATCGTTGAACTGATGAATCAGGTCGACACCTACATCCCGACACCGGACCGCAAGGAAGACCTGCCGTTCCTGATGCCGGTTGAAGACGTTATGACGATCACCGGCCGCGGCACCGTCGCCACCGGTAGAGTTGAACGTGGCCAGCTGAAGCTGTCCGAAGAAGTCGAAATCGTTGGTCTGCACGACGAATCCAGAAAGACCGTTGTTACCGGTATCGAAATGTTCCGCAAGCTGCTGGACTACGCCGAAGCCGGTGATAACATCGGTACTCTGCTCCGTGGTGTTCAGAGAAACGAAATCGAACGCGGCCAGGTTCTGGCAAAGCCGGGCTCCATTAAGCCGGTTCGTAAATTCGAAGGCCAGGTCTACGTTCTGACCAAGGAAGAAGGCGGCCGTCATACGCCGTTCCTCTCCAACTATCGTCCGCAGTTCTATTTCCGTACAACAGACGTTACGGGTGTCATTTCTCTGCCGGAAGGCGTTGAAATGTGCATGCCGGGTGACCACGTCACCATGACGATCGAACTGATCAAGCCGATCGCTATTGAAAAGGGTCTGCGCTTCGCTATCCGTGAAGGCGGCAGAACAGTCGGCTCCGGTTCCGTTACGGCGGTTTTGGACTAATTTTGTTCTTTCAACAGAGGAGACGGATTTCCGTCTCCTCTGTTTTTTTAACCAGAAGAGGTGAATGCTCATGATTCTTCCAATGGGCGCACAACAGCCGACGGCCTATCTCGTCGGCGCGGGCGCGTGTGAATCGCTCGATTTCCAGCCGAAACCGGGCGATATGGTCATCGCGGTTGACGGCGGACTCGACTACCTCCGTCAGGCGCATATCGAACCGGATCTGGCACTCGGTGATTTTGACTCCCTCCGCGGCGAAAAGCCAGACGGCCAGGTTCTGACCTACCTGCCGGAAAAAGACGAATCCGATATGCTGCTGGCACTGCGCCAGGCGATTCGCCGCAACTACAAACGCGTTCTGATGTATGGCGGGCTCGGTGGCCGCCTCGATCACACCCTCGCCAACATCCAGACAATTGCATGGGCATCGCGCTGCGGCGTCTCCGCCTGCCTCGTCAACGGCTCGCAGACCATCCTCGCCGTTTCAGACGGGGAACTGCGCCTGCCCAAAACAGACCACGGCTACCTTTCCGTGTTCTGTCTGGGCTCTGTTGCAGAGGGCGTTGACCTGATCGGCCTGAAATACACGCTCGACCATGCAGAGCTCCGCGACGATTACCCCCTCGGCCTCAGCAACGAATTCATCGGCGAGGAGAGCATCATCCGCGTCCGCAGCGGGACGCTGATCGTCGTGATCAATTGACAGAAAAATCGCCTGCCCAACGCAAGTCGCTCTTGCGAACGGATAAAAAATGTAGTATCATATATCTGTCTGCGCCACACGCAACGGCCGCAGCGATCAACGTATCTTATTAAAGGAGCCTGCGCATGAAGAAATACGAAGCCTACATCGACGGCGAAATCGCCAGCGTCGATTTCGCAGATCTGGAGGCGGCTGCCGAACAGGGTCAGCCAACGCAATTTGAAAACCGCAACTGGATGGTGACCGGACCGTTCGTCGTCAAAACGGAAGGCGCATTCGAAACGGAATATCTGTACGAGCGGGAGAAAATCCTGCAAATCGACTACCTTGCGCAGGACGGCGGCGAATCCGGGATCGTCCCGTACCTCGGTCTGCGCGGTCACAATGCTTACCTCGGCTGCAAAGACCCGATCTGGACACGCGGCGTCCGCAAATGGAATATGCTCCGCTTTGACCCGGACGACGGGGATTCCGCGTGCGATGAAGCGCTGTATATGACCGAACAGCGCAACTGCATCTTCTACGCCGCAGTCTATGTCCGATGCAATGCGCGCAAACGCGCCGTTATCTGCTATGAAAACTCCGGCTGCCGCCTCTTCCTGAACGGACGGCTGATTGCCGATACCCCCTATGGCCGCGTCAAGGGCGTCCCGACCATGGGCCACATGGTGCCGGTCGTTTTTGAAGAGGGACTGAACCTTGTCCTTTTCAAGCTCCGCCCGGGCTATATCTGCGATACCGTTGACCTCTCCATGAGCAACTGCTCCATTTACCCGATGGCGGCGGAGAGTGGCCCGCTCGGCCTTTCCTACCCGGCACGAACCGCCTCCTATACGGAACGCGATGGCCAGTTCAAACAGCTTTTCCCCTGCTTTGCGGCAGCGTTTGCGGATTCGGACGGCGGTCAGGTTCAGGTGGATGGCTGGCAGACAGTTGACCTGAAGCCGATGACCGCCGGCGCCGTCACGCTTGTGCGCGCCGAGGTCGATGCCAACGCCTCCGAAGTGACGGTGCCCGTCTCCATCACGGCGAACGGCTGTCAGCCGGGCGAAGGCAGCTTCCACCTGACCACCGATGCGCCGCCCGCCTTCCGCGGCAAGGAAATCGCCACGACGATGTTCCATTTCGATACCACCTATCACCAGGAACAGCGCGTGTATGCCATGGGCGCCATCTATATTTTGAAAGAAATCCTTCAGGAAATGAAACGCGACCCGAACTTCCGCGTGATCATCTCCGAGGTCGATTATCTCCACCCGTATTACAGCATCTACCCGGAGGATCGTGCGCTGCTGAAGCAGGTGTTTGTCAACGGTCAGGCCGAGGCGGACTGCTTCTATAACCAGCCCAATGAGCTGACCTCTGCGCCGGAAGGGCTCGTTCGCAACCTGGCCTATGGCCAGCTCTATCACCGCGACGTGCTCGGCCGCCTGTGCGACGTGTATACTCCCGGCGACGTGTTCGGTCACTTCAACCAGATGTCGCAGCTGTCGGCCAAGGGCGGATGCGGCGGCGTCTCCTGGGGCAAGCATATCTTCGGCTTCCTGCCCGCCTTCCGGCACGTCTCGCCGGACGGCTCGTCGCTGATTCATGTCCGCGGCGAAGTCGGCCGAAACTGCGCAGCTGAGTGGGGACTGACCACCTGCATGGGCGGCGGCGGCTGCATGATGACCGTGCCCGGCTATCCGGTCGATGGCGACCTGTCCTGGATGGAAGAAACCGTCCCGCAGGGGCGCTATGACGTCCGCGGCGAGCTGCGGAAAGCGTTCGATGAGGATGAGGCGCGCTTTTTGGCAGAGGGAAAACCGTCGCCGTTTGGCATGACCAGCCGCGATATGTCGCTCTATCACGCCGCTGTCTCGCTGACCCGTATGGACTTCAAACAGGCCAATCGCATGGCGGAAAACCTGCTGATCACGGCGGAAAAGCTCTCCGTCCTGGCCGCCATGAACGGCGCGGAGTACCCGGAACGCGCCCTTGATAAGGCGTGGCGGCAGGTGCTCTGCGGCCAGCACCATGACTCCATCACGGGTACAAATAACGAAGTTTCCTTCGTTGACCTGATGGTCGAATACCGCGAAGCCGTCGAGCTGGCCGCCGATATCTGCGACCGCGCATCGGCGTACATCGCTTCCCATATCTGCACGGAGAACGGCAAACGCGCCGTTGTCCTCTTCAACCCCCATGCATGGGAACGCACCGAGCACGTCCGCCTCTCCATCCGGAACCCGATTCCGTTTGCACGGCTCCGCGTGGTCACGACGGATGGCCAGACGGTTCCGGCTCAGCTGCTGCAGGAGAGCGCAGACGGGGATGCCTACACCACCGAGCTGCTCCTCTATGCAACCGTTCCGGCCTGCGGCTATACCGTCTGCTACCTGGAGGAAAAACCGGTGCTGTCCCTGCCGGGCGAGCTGGTCATTCCGGTGGATGCACTGAAAACGAATGACAGCACCGTCATTGAAAACGAATTCTACCGGATTCAGGTCGATCCGATGCAGGGCGGCGGCATTGTTTCGCTCTATGATAAAGAGGCAAAGCGTGAGCTGATCGACGCAAACGGCGATGGCCCGGCCAACCGCCTCGTCGCACTCAAGGAAACACATGACCGCATGGAGACGCAGCACGAATTCTACACCACCGGCCATAAGCTCCTCTCCAACTGGGAACAGGCGGATGTTACGTGTACGCGCTGCGCCGAGTTCGAACAGCTGACGATTCGCTATATGCTCGGCAATGTCGTCCAAGTGACGCAGGAAATCTACCTGGCACGCGGCAGCCGCCGGATTGATCTGAAAACCCGCCTCGACGATTACCGCGACGAGGACGACCTGATGACCGTGACCTTCCCGGTCAACCTGAAGGGTGCCAAGCCGATCTTTGATGACCGCTTCGCCCCGCAGGTGCGCACCGCGTCCAAAAATGCCCTCTCCTTCCGCACCCACCAGTTTGCAATGGCCTCCCACTGCGCGGTTTACGCCGCGAACCAGTGGATGGACTACGGCCCGACCGTCACCGTTTGCCTGCGCGATGGCTTCCGGAACGGCGCATTCCAGCTCGGCATGACGCAGATCATTCGTCCGGAACAGCCGCAGCTGGAAGCGCTGACCGACACGCTGCTGCTGGCGCTGACCAAAAAGGCGATTCCTGTGACGCCGTTTGCGGACGGTATGCAATCCTGCCTGGGCTCTCAGATCATTCACTTCAACGAGGATCTCTCCTCCGATACCCGCATCGTCTTCTGTGTGGACGGCGTGGAAAATGCATACGAAAAGGATCTGGCCGCCCGATTCCCGGAGGCGTACGATCGCCTGAACCGCGCCGCGCAGAAGCAGGCCGCCGTGCTCTACCTCTGCGATTCCGAGAATACCTGGAAGAAACCCATCGATGTGCTGCTCGTCAAAGCCCCGACGTTCGACGCGCTGCGCGCATGGGTCGATTCCACCGCACAGACGCTCGAAAATGACCGCTTCCTCCGTGCGAATGCCGTGCTCGGCAGCCCGCTGGAAGACGCCGACGACTACGGTGTCGCGCTCATCAATACCGGGAACATCGCCTGCAGCGTCGAAAAGGGCAATCTGCTCAACCTGATGCTGTTCCATACCGCAGAGTTTTATGGCAACATCGGCAACACAAACTGCGGCAAAAAGCTGATTCCGGAGCAGAAATCCCACATCTTTACCTATTCGCTGTTCCCGCATTCCAAGAGCTACCGCGAGGCGCAGCTCTATCGCCGTGCGCTGGAAAAGAATGACCCGCTGTTTGCAGTCGCAAAGACCGAACAGGCAGCAGACGCATCCATGCCCACCTCCATGAGCCTGCTCCGTACCGACGACAACGTGATCGTCACGGCCGTCAAGGCCGGCGGCTATCCGTATGCCGTCATGAAGGGCCAGGTCGGTTCGCTGACAGAACGCGGCATCACCTTCCGTTGCTTCGAGCCGAATGGCCGCACCGCCAAGGCGCAAATCCACCTCGGCTTCCATGCGACGGCCGCCGAGCAGACCAACCTGCTCGAAGAGGACGGCAAACCGCTGACGATCGCCGATCATGTGATTGAGCTGCCGGTGACAGCGCATACGATCGAAACCGTGACGGTGCAGCCGGCAGAATGCGCCGTAAAGCCCGGCCACGCACAGATCGGCGCCGTCCGGGAAATCACGGAGCCGACGTATCTCCGCTCCTGGGAGCATGACCTCGGCACCATGCCGATGGGCTATCTCTCCCTCTGCGCGGTCATCAGCAGACATCCCAAAAAGCTCGATGAGCGCCGCTTCCAGGTCGATGTCTCCGTGGCCAATAACCACACCGATATCGAAGCCGAAGGAACGGCGACCCTGACGCTGCCGGAGGGCTGGAAGGCCGATCAGACGACCATTGCCTACCACCTGCAGCCCGGTGCGCACATGGTGCAAACGGTCACGGTGGAAAAACCGGAGCCGGATGCGAAGGGCATTCTCCGCCTGCTCTCCGACCACCTCGGACAGACCTTTGAGGACATCTTTGAGGTCGGCTACTTTAACCCGAACCTCAACCTGGAAATCCAGGGCGATGAAATCCATGTCACGGTGATCAACGATACCGATGAAATGCTCCGCGGCGAATTGGCGCTGGCCACACCGGTTGAGACATGGGGCAGCATGGGCGGCAAAAACCCGTTCGGCGTGGCGGAAATTTCGCCCTATCAGCGCCCGATCTCCGTCGCAGCCCACAGCCGCGAAACGGTGGTCTACCGCTGCACAGGCGATGTTTCTCTCTCGTTCTGGGCGGTCGCGAAGCTGATGGTCAATGGCCGCCTCTACTTCAAAGGTGCATGGCATCGCCCGGTTCAGCCGCACGTGCTCTGGGCGCATACCTTCTTTGATGAAATTTACCGCGACGGCGGCTCCCTCCGCAAGCTGAACGAAATGGAATAAAACCTGCACAAAAAGCCATCCGGAATTTTTCCGGATGGCTTTTTTGATCAAAAACGACTCGCTTTTTGCAAAAAAGCGAGCCGTTTGCATGGGGCAGGGGAGATGAACGCTGAAACCCTTGCGCAGGGGTTTCAGCCGTGCGCCTCGTGGAGCGCATAGAGGAACAGGGTTTCGTCGATGATGGCGTAGGAAACGGCCGTCCCGACGAGCGCCTGACATTCATCAGCGCTGAAATAGGCGGACGTCGCATACGTGTTGCCGTCTGATTGAATGACAACGCGGCCAGTATACCGGTAAAACCCGGCTCCCCAGTTGGCAATCACACCGTCGCGGGGCACCGCATTTGCAGATTTTCGCCGGAAGACCCAAAACATCACCAGAAAATACAGCCCCGGCAGGAACAGGAAAACCGCGTTCGCCAGACTGACGATGGCCAGACAGGTGACATTCACTATGTTTGTGGCAAACAAAAGAATGATGAGAACTTCCCACAGCACAAAGGGAATCAGCCACCGGCACGCTGCCAGCCGATACCGTTTCAACGAATAAGCCATTCAAACCTCCTGAACGATGAACGCATAGCAGCCGCAGCCACTCAGATCTCGACGGGGACAGGAGCCGGTTCGGACGCATCCGAAGCTTCCAGATTTTCCCGCGCAACCGCCAGCATCAGCTTGATGCGGTTTTCCTGATTGACCTTGGTCGCACCGGGGTCATAGTCAATTGCAACGATGTTCGCCGAGGGGTTGAGCTGCTTGAGCGTGCGCATGACGCCCTTCCCGCAAATGTGGTTCGGCAGACAGCCAAACGGCTGCACACAGACGATGTTCGGGTAGCCGGAGGCGATCAGCTCCATCATTTCCGCCGGGAGCAGCCAGCCTTCACCCATCTTGACGCCGCAGCCGATGACCTGTTCACCGTAGGCCTCCAGATGTTCAAACGACGCCGGCGGCGTCCATTCCGGATAGGGCTTCAGCGCATCGGTGATCAGCTGCTCCCGCCCGATCATATAGCGCAGCGCGAGCTTCGTGAGCTTGGAAGAGAAGAACCCGCCGCCGTAGAGCCGACGGTCAATCGCCGGATTGCGAAAGCAGTAGAGCAAAAAGCCCATCAGACCGGGGACACAGACCTCACAGTCCTGCGAACGCAGAAATTCCTCCAGCCCGTTGTTCGCCAGCGCCGAATACTTGACATAGATTTCCCCGACAATCCCAACGCGTACCTTTCGCGTGCGGCGCACGGGAATCTGGTGAAAATCGGCAGCCATCTGGCTCAGATTGCGGCGCATGGCCGCCGTGCTCAGCCCCTGCTTCTTGGCAAACTGGTCATTCAGCCGCGCCAGCCACTGCTGCGTCAGCGCTTCAGCCTGACCGGCCGTGACCTCATACGCCTGGACGCTGTTTCGCAGAAGCGTCAGCATATCGCCGTAGACGACGGTTGAAATCCCCTTGCGAAGCATGGACAGCGTGATTTGAAAACCGCTGTTCAGCTCCAAACCGCTCAGGTTCAGGGAAATCACCGGCACGTGCCCAAACCCGGCCTTGACCAGTGCCTTGCGGAGCAGGTGGATGTAGTTTGATGCACGGCAGCCGCCGCCGGTCTGCGTGATGGCAACGGCCACGCGGTTGATGTCATATCGACCGCTTTTCAAAGCGTCCAGAAACTGCCCAATGACGAGAAGCGCCGGATAGCAGGTGTCGTTGTGGACATACTTCAGCCCTTCATCCACAACGGCTCGACCGGTGTTGGTCAACAGCTCCGTGCGATAGCCCTCCTGGTCAAAAATCGATTTCAGCATGGAAAAGTGAACCGGCAACATCATGGGCAGAAGAATGGTGTGCGTTTCGCGCATTTCCCGCGTAAAGCATGGATAATTGGATTGGTTTTGCGCCATAATGACTCAGATACCTGACCTTTCCGTTGTACGTTCGGCAGACCCCAGCGCAGCCAGCAGACTGCGCAGACGGATCCGGATCGCGCCGAGATTCGTGATTTCATCAATTTTCAGCTGCGTGTACAGCTTGCCGTGGCCTTCCAGAATCCGCCGGATTTCGTCCGTTGTAATGGCGTCCAGCCCACAGCCAAAGGAAACCAACTGCACGAGCTGCATATCCGGCTGCGTCGCGATATATTCCGCCGCCGCATACATCCGCGCATGATACGTCCACTGGTTCAACACCTGCACCGGATGCTTGGACAGCAGCGGCAGGAGCGCATCCTCCGTGATGACAGCCGCACCGAGCGATGTGATGAGCTGCGGCACACCGTGGTTGATTTCCGGATCGGTGTGATACGGTCGCCCGGCCAGCACGATGATCGGCCGCTTCTGTGCCCGGGCGCGCTCAATGATCTTCGCGCCCTCGTCGGCAACCTTCTGCAAATAAACGTCCCGCGCCTGGTAGGCCGCATCAGCCGCCCGGGCGATTTCGCGCCGTGTCAGCTCCGGCCAGTAGGGGGTGAGGATTTCCGACATTCTCCGAATCAAATCGCGGCGGCGGTGCAGCCCAACGAATTCATCCAGAAACCGGACGCGCTGCAAATCCGGCATATTCGCGGCCAGCACACGCGGATAATAGGCGACAACCGGGCAGTTGAAATGGCGGTCGCCCAGATTTTCATCCAGATTGTAGCTCATGCAGGGATAAAAAATCGTGTCCAGACCGCTGTTGATCAGCTGCTGTACGTGCCCATGCATCAGCTTGGCAGGGAAGCAGACCGTATCCGAGGGCAGGGAAGCGGCACCGCTCCGATACAGCGCCCGGTCGGACGTCGGGGAAAAGACGGGCTCAAAGCCCAGCTCTGTGAAGAAGGTGGCCCAGAACGGGCGCAGCTCGTACAGATTCAGACCGAACGGAATCCCGATGCGCCCGCGATGCGCGGACTCGACCGGCGGATCCGCCATCAGCAGATGCAGCTTGGTATCGCAGAGGTTCAGATCGGTTTTCGGCGCTTTGTGCGTCACGGGTCGCTCACAGCGGTTGCCGCTGATATACACGCGGCCGTCGGCAAACCGGTTGACGGTCAGCCGGCAGTTGTTTTCGCACCCGCCGCAGCGCGCATCGGTGACGGTGTGGGAGAAGCTCTCCAGCTCCTCCCGCGTGATGACGGACTGACTGTGGTGCTCCGCCGCGTAGAGCGCCGCACCGTATGCGCCCATCAGACCGGCAATGTCCGGCCGAACGACTTCGAGATCGAGCTCCGCTTCAAAGGCGCGCAGCACGGCATCGTTCAGGAACGTCCCGCCCTGCACGACAACGCGGGTGCCGAGTGCGCTCTTGTCGGCCACACGAATGACCTTGTACAGCGCGTTTTTCACGACGCTGATGGACAGACCGGCCGAGATATTTTCCACACTGGCGCCGTCCTTTTGTGCCTGCTTGACAGAGGAATTCATGAAAACGGTGCAGCGCGACCCCAAATCCACCGGGCGATCGGCAAATAGTCCGAGCTTCGCAAACTCCTCGGAGGAATACCCCAGCGCATTGGCAAACGCCTGCAGGAAGGAGCCGCAGCCGGAGGAACAGGCTTCGTTCAGATAAATGTTGTCAATGGCGCCGTTTGCAATCTGCAGGCATTTCATATCCTGCCCGCCGATGTCGATGATCAATTCAACGTCCGGCATGAACCGCTTGGCGGCGATGAAATGCGCGACGGTCTCCACAATGCCGTCAGACAGCCGGAAGGCGTTCCGAATCAGCTCCTCGCCGTATCCGGTGGAAGCGCCGCCGACAATGGACAGGTTGGGGTAGGTGTCGTAGAGGCGCATCAGCGTGTCGCGCACCAGCGTGACGGGGTTGCCCTGGTTGACCTGATAGTCGGTGAACAGCAGCTCGCCCTGTTCACTGACCAGCGCCAGCTTCGTCGTTGTCGAACCGGCATCGATCCCGAGATAGGCGCGGCCGGTGTAGGCGGTGGGATCCCGCCGCGGGACGACGTGCTGTGCGTGCCGACGACGGAAGGCCGCATACGCTTCGGCATCCGCAAAGAGCGGCGGAACCGAGTTGTAGGCGTGGTTTTTCTCATACGCTTCCAGCCCGGCCAGCAGCCGATCAAAATCCACGGACTCCGTGGCCGAAAAGGCAGCGCCCAGAGAAACGTAGTACAGCGCATCCTCCGGACAGGTGCCGGTCAGGTGCAGAGACTCGTCAAAGCGGGTGCGGAGCTCCGAGAAAAAGTGCAGTGGGCCGCCCAGATAAGCGACACGACCGATGATCGGCCGCCCCTGCGCCAGGCCGCTGATGGTCTGATCCACCACCGCACTGAAAATGCTCGCGGCGATGTCCGCTTTTTTGGCACCCTGATTGATCAGCGGCTGAATGTCGGATTTCGCAAACACGCCGCAGCGCGAGGCGATGGTATACTGCTCCGTCGCCTCGGAAGCGGCCGCGTTCAGCTCCTCCGGCGTCATACCGAGCAGCGTGGCCATCTGATCGATGAACGCACCGGTGCCGCCGGCACAGCTGCCGTTCATGCGCACCTCGACGCCGCCGGTCAGGAAAATGATCTTTGCATCCTCGCCGCCGAGCTCAATGGCCGCATCCGTTCCCGGCAGCAGCCGGTTCAATGCCTTGCGCGTGGCATACACCTCCTGAACGAACGGAATGCCGCACGATTCCGACACACCCAGACCAGCTGACCCGGAAATAGTCAGCAGAGCGGGGGTATCGCCCAGAAACTCGTGGATTCGGCGCAGCAACAGCGTGGCCTGAGCGGCAATCTGCGCCCCGTGCCGATGATAGTCGCGAAAGAGAATCCGATCGTCCGAATCCAGCACCACACACTTCAGCGTGGTGGAGCCGATGTCCAGTCCGATGCGGACAGGTTGCCGGGAAATGGGTTGGGTGTTACTCATAAATCGTCTCTCCTGAGAAAAATCCGATGAAAAAAACAATCGGGAGTCTAACGGATGGTAGAAAAAGACGCCCGCATCAGCGGGCGCAGAATGGACAGTTCCGTAGGATGCGCAAGACTGTCAATCAGCCTTGGCCGTCTGTGCCTCGGGATGCTTGGCACGGATAAAGGCGGTGGAAAAATGGCGGCTGACCCAGGAAATGGTCGCAGCCATCCAGAAATTCAGCGTGCAGTTGCCGGAACGGATGACGCGCACAACCGTGTTCATCACAAAGCCGCGCTTCTGATACACGCAGACAGCGCGGTACACCTGCTCATGAGCGAGCATTTCGCGCAGCGCCTGGCGCTTTTCTTTGTGCGAATAGGGGCAGGACGGCAAAAACAGGTTCGTTTCACAGGAAAGCACACTTTTCAGGTACATATAGTTGATTTCCTGGAGAGACTTCTCATCGGAAATGTGATGAGCCGCCAGGAACGCGTGAACCGTCTGATCAAAACGGTTGCAGACCTCGAACTTCCGGTCATAAAATTTGGAAACAAGGCTTTCCTTGGAACGGATGAAATAATGGTACAGACACTGGTCGGAAATGTAAATCCGGTTGCACCGCTGCATGACGTCAAAGACAAACAGGCGATCCTCGCCATAGCGATAATCCGGGAAATGACACCCGCCATCGCGCAGCAGAGACGTCCGATACACCTTGTTCCAGACCTGATTGAGCAGATTGCTCTGGTACAGGTCGGCGAAATGCGCCGAAAATGCCTCCTGATTGTTGAGGCGTGTTTCCGGATAGGTGTAGAAAAAATCGGTTGCGCCGTTCATGTTCCGGGTGCGGAACCCGAAAATCATCAAATCGCAGTCCGTCTCCGAGAGCTTTTGGGAAAGAAACGAGAGCGCATCCGGCTGAATGGTATCGTCGGCGTCCACAAACAGAATGTAGCGCCCGGCCGCCGCATCAATCCCCGTATTTCTGGCGACAGCCGGACCGGCATTGGCCTGCTGAATCAGATGAACGCGGTTGTCCGCAGCCTGATACGAACGCAAAACCTCAAGGGTGCCGTCTGTAGAACCATCATCGACCAGAAGCAGTTCAAAGTCAGCGCCCTGTTGAGCCAGGATACAGTCCACCGTATCCCGAATCAAATCAACCACATTATACACGGGGATAATAATGCTGAGTTCTGGTGACAAGTCGATCCCTCCGAACGAAAGCGATGAGGCAGAACATTTGCCCAATCCGATTCAAAAAACGAATCAGATGGACAAACCCCGATACGCTATTCATTATATCATATCAAGCGGACAAATTCAACTCTATTTTTTGAACGGATCCGGGAAAGCTGCAAATCCGATTCGAATCCTGACCGGAATGAATATTACAGTTGAGTTACAGTTGGAAAAGTCCGCTTGACATTGATTCGCGTCTCAGGTATACTGTGTATGGAAAACTGGAGTTCTGATGCATAAAAACAATAGGGAGGCGACAAAAATGAACTTCTTCGGAAAACACCTGCTGCCGGGTCTGCTGGCAATTGTGATGATCGGCGCGTGCCTCGTGAACGTTCTGTCGCCCGTGGCCGCTGCTGCAGAGCTCGATCTGGTTCTGGACGACGATATGCTGCTCTATGAGCTGACCTACGCATCCACGATCATTGACTATGACGATCTGTCGTCCGTGTCCGGCTACGCGTTGGACGCGGTCGATCTCTGCCGCCGGTATAACATTATGCACGGCTACAATGCCAACGGCGACTATTTCTTCAACCCGCTGTCGGCCATCACGCGGCAGGAAATGTTCCGCGTGGCCTACGCGCTGAATTCCGCCGGTCAGACCGGGAAAAGCGGATTTCTGACCACACTTGCCAGATCTTCTTCCTTTATTGATAAGGCGGACATCGCCGATTGGGCACTGGACAGCGCGGGCTACTGCATCAGCACCGGGCTCTTCATCGGTGACCATGAGAACCGCCTGAACCCCACCGCCCACATCACCTACTTCGAATGCGCCGTGGTCTGTCTGCGGCTGATCGGCTATGTGCAGGAAACGCTCGACGTCGCACCGACCGAGACGGTCGAGCAGTGGCGTCAGCGCATCCTCGAACTGGCTGGACAGTGCAGCCTGTTTGCACAGCTGACCTGCGACGCGGAAAACTGGGATCAGCAGGCCATCACCCGACAGGATGTCGCCGTCATGTGCCAAAACCTGCTCGCCTGCCACACCGTCGCCTATTACCCGGTTCAGAATGAAGCCGTCTATATGCAGAACTCGCAGACTGTCGAAGAACGCTCCTTCGGCAAGGTGACACAGGAGTCCGCCATGGTGGTCGGCCTGACCGATGAGGAATACATCCTCGCCAATGGTTCCCGGATTCACGCACCCAACTGGGGAAAAACGGATGTCTCCTGCCTCGGCCGTGTCATTCAGTACTACGCCGCCGAAAGGAATCCGGCACTCTCGTGGAACGGCTCCTACGCAGAAGGCGAACGCACGACGAATGCCCTCTCCACCAACGCCGTCCTGGAATTCACAAGCGAGGGCAACGTGATGCTCCGGCTGGGCGATCGTGCTTTGATTTACGCGATCACCGATTCGGATGTCGTCTACCTCTGCAATTCATCGGACGGCTCCGTGCAGACGGTGACCTATCCCGAGCTGCAGGCGGAGCTGACTGCCTACCGCCAGGAGCCCATCCCGCTGATGCTGCGAGCCGTCATCCATGCATCCGGCAAACTGCAGAGCCTTCTGGTGACGCGACTGCCGAGCGATTCCAACGATTAGAAAGGCACAGCAGAAGAGTGAACGAACAGACAGAGTTTCAAATTGCCGATGTCCGGCTGAAGGGCAGCTTCGGGCTGTCCCCGATGGCCGGCGTCGGCGATTATGCATTCCGGACGATTTGCCGGGAACACGGTGCGGGCTATACCGTCACGGAAATGGTCAGCGCGAAGGCGCTGTGCTACGGCGACCGCAAAACCGAGGAGCTTCTCTTCCTTGGAAAGGATGAACACCCGTCCGCCGTGCAGATTTTCGGCGCAGAACCGCCCTTCTTGGCGGAGGGTGCACAGCGCGCACTGGAAATGTCCGGCGCCGACCTCATCGACCTGAATATGGGCTGCCCGGCGGGCAAAATCGTCCGTTCCGGAGAGGGCTCCGCCCTCATGCGGGATTTGCCGCGTGCCGCAGCCTGCATTGAAGCCGTCGTGCGCGCAGTCCGCGTCCCGGTGACGGTGAAATTTCGCGCAGGCTGGGACGAGGAACACCGCAATGCCGTCGAATTTGCGGAAATGGCTGTCGCCGCCGGTGCATCCGCACTGTGCATCCATGGCCGCACCCGTGCCCAGCTCTATTCGGGTACGGCCGACCGCCGACTGATGCAGCAGGTGGTGGAACGAGCGGGCAACGTCCCGGTCATGGTCAATGGCGATGTCGTTTCCGGCGAGTCCGGCAGGGAACTGCTCCGGGAAACCGGTGCCAACTTTGCGATGATCGGCCGCGGCGCATTGGGCAATCCCTGGATTTTTGCCGCCTGTCAGGCCGCACTGTCGGGCGAACCCTTTGAAATGCCGCCGCTGCCGGTTCGACTGCAAACGGCCTATCGCCAGGCCGTCCTTGCAGCGGAACAAAAGGGCGAACGAACCGCCTGCTGCGAAATGCGCACCCATTTGGCTCATTACCTCCGCGGCATCCGCTACGCCGCCCGGTATCGCGAACGCTCCGCACAGATCGCCACCTTGGCCGAGCTGCAAACACTGCTGGACGATATCTGCGAGGATGCGCAACCGGATCTTGCCTGATTTTTTTCGTACAGGGCTTGCTTTTTTACAAAGAATGTTGTATAATAAAGAGGTACCTGATGCGGTAGTAGTTCAATGGTAGAGCGTCAGCTTCCCAAGCTGAATGTTGCGGGTTCGAGCCCCGTCTACCGCTCCAGCAAAAACGCCCGATTTGCCATGGCAAATCGGGCGTTTTTGAGTGATGCGTTCCTTCGGAACGAGATGCACACTGTGTGCGTGATGCGCGCCTATGGCGCTGTGATGCACGCCTTCGGCGCACGGAGAACGCATCGCATCACTTAACACGGCGCAGCCGCATCACTTATCACAAAATGACACAGACCCGATTATGATATCAAAAATGAGGTGAACTTTATGTCAGAATCCAAGCTGCGGGAGCAATCGATGAAGTTTTCTGTGGATGTGATTGAACTTGTAAAATATCTGAAATCTGTGAAAGAGTCGATCATATCCAATCAAATTGGTCGAAGCGGAACAAGTATCGGTGCAAATATTTACGAAGCGCAGTATGCACAGGGCAAGAAGGATTTTGTATCAAAACTTGAAATTGCCCTGAAGGAAGCAAGCGAAACAGGCTATTGGATTGAACTGCTATATAAGACGAAATACATCAATGAGCATACTTTCAAAACTCTTTCTTCCAAGTGTACCTCTTTAAGAGCCATGCTTATCTCCTCCTGCAGAACCGCCGAGGAAATCCTGTGAACGCTGAAAAGCCCCTTTGTCAATTGACAAAGGGGCTTTTCACACCCACAACCTCACCCACAATCATGACCGGAATATTGAAACCGAAAGGATACTGTAGACAATTTTTTCAAAATCTCTTGACAAACCAGTACAGGAGTGGTATAATCACGATAGATCAATAATCGTTTCCTTTGACTCGGATGTCTCAGCTTACCAGACGGGGGAGAACCCCCTCAACATGGAGGCTTCACGATGGAATCGTTCGTTTTTTCAAAATTCAACTTCTATCAGAAATCGGACTTCTCCAACAGCGTTTTGATCTACCAGTCCCTACACAGGAGAATCGCCAGACTTTCCGTGCAGGATGCCCAAAAAATCGGTATTTCAGATGGCTGCCAGTCTCACTATGTCTTTTTCAATGAGCAATTGGAAAACCGACTGAAGGACATGGGCATGATCGTCCCGGAAACCTATGATGAGAATGCCGCAGCACATTATCAATATTTGAAGGAAATCAGTGACTCCACGCTGATTTTAACAATTGTCCCGACCTATCGATGCAATTTTCGATGCCCATACTGCTATCAGGATCATGAAAACGGATGGGTCATGCGGGAAGACACACAGGATGCCATCATTCGGTTTGTCAAAAAGAATATCTCCAACTATACCTCCGTCGAAATTTCCTGGTTCGGCGGAGAACCGCTCCTCTGCGCGGACATGATTGTCAAAATCAACGGCGCCATTCGACAAATTTGTAAAGCACGGTATAAGACGTTCCAGAGCACTATTACGACTAACGGTTATTTGCTAACCAAAGAGCTGTTTGAACAGCTGCTCGACTGCGGTATCCGCCGGTATTTCATCACGCTGGATGGTCTCGAAGCGGAACATGACAGACAGCGCTACCTCGTCAATCGGAGCGGCACCTTTCAAACGATTCTGAACAACCTGCTGAGCATCAAAACGGTACCCCGCCACCGGTATTTTACCGTCAATATCCGCAGCAACATTTCAAAAGCGAATCTGGATGCGCTCGATGACTACCTCGCATATATGCACGAACGCTTCGCAGACGATTCGCGCTTTGCCTTCTTCTTCCGCCAGGTATACGATTGGGGCGGAGATACCATTGACGGATTCCGGCAGCAGCTGCTCCAGAAAGAAGCCGACCAGATGATCTTTGCAAAGCTGCTGCAATCCAAGGTCAAATTGAATTACCTGGAATTCTTTTCGGATTTGACGGGGAGTGTCGTCTGCTACGCGTCGAAACTCAACAGCTTTGTGATCAATCCGGATGGCTCTCTGAATAAATGTACCTGCTCGGAGCTGCGAAAAAACAACCTCGTTGGCCAGCTGCTTCAGACGGGCGAGATGGAGCTGAACGAATCTCTCCTCGGCCGCTGGAGCACCCAATATCAGGAAGCGGAGGCGTGTGATCAGTGCTTCCTGCAGGGGCTCTGCCTGAAGTCCAGCTGTGTGGCACCGTCGGTGATGGACGATCAACCGGGCTGCAACTGCTTCCTGGCGCGGGACAACTGCAAGAATCTGCTCCTGCTTCTGGACAAATGCGACGATGATTATCCGTATATCATCGATCTGACGAAATCCGAAAAACGATAGGAGGCTTTGAACATGGATGCAGCAACTGTGGAAAAAATGTTGGAGGAAGTGTTTGAGGAAAATGGCGTCCTGATTGACGACAAAAATGGATTGCTGACAGATTATATCCCGGATTCTTTGACCTATGTGAATATCGTCATCGGAATCGAGGAAGCATTCGATATTGAATTCCCCGATGAAATGCTCCGGATAGATTCGATCGGCACCTTCCACAACCTCGTAGAAAATGTTTCCGAAATCATTCACCAGACAATATCTGTCCATGACGAAGGTGCTCCGGCAGATTTGCTGGCTCAAAACTGAAGAACGGGGGTTGCCAATATGAAAAAAACGTTGGTCAAAAAAACGGCTGTCAAACCCATGGTTCGCCTGTACGATACCAAAGAAGGCGGAAGCAATAGCAAGTGCTTTGGCTGTAAAAAAAAGTGACTCAAAAGCTAAATGACCGAAGGCCCATCAAAATCAACATTTGAAGCGGAGATGCGGTGAATGATTGGATGGGCGATCATTCACCGCTGTATTCGTATATGGAACAGAATCATACTGCTCAGTCCGTCTCCACCGGACATACGATCTATCATGCGGTTGACAAAGACGTTTTTACGCAATTTTGTCAAAAATACAACATGAGGATCTCTTCGAAAAACGACCTGTTCACCATTTATCATCTGATTTTCTGGCTGTATCATCAATTTCCGTCCTACCGGCGGGAAGTCTTTTGCCGGTTCCACAGCCATAACGGCTTTGAAATTTTTGAAAAATGCAGAAAATCATATATGCCAAACTGTGCGTGCTTCGCCATCATGCTCAATGATCTTCTGATTTCCATGGGCTTTCAGAGCAAGGCCATCTGGTGCCTGTCTGCAGACCCGAATGACGAAGAATGCCACGCGCTCAACCACGTCTGGTTGGAAGGGCAGAAGCAATGGGTGGTTGCTGATCCGTCCTCGCGCTCCGTGATTTGCGATGAAGACGGCAAGCCGCTGAACCTTCTGACCATGAGAGAGCGAATTTACGCCGGGAAAACCGTTTATCCCCACCGCAACCGAAGCATTCGCCAATCGGATGCATTCATTGCAGAGTACAATCAGTACATCCGAAAAAATATGTATCAGTTCCTGACGCATCCGGAGCAGGGTCTGCATTACCCGCTTGGCCGAACGGCCATCCTGATTCAGCCGGAAGGCCAACCGGCCGTCCAGCGGAAAAAATGGAAATGCACCGCAGACATCTCCTATCTTCAATAAAAATCATTCACTTCTGTTTCAATCGGAGGGGCGTATGAAGCTTATGGAAAAGGTCAAAAATTTCACATTTTTCATGAAACTGTCATGGAAAATGTCGCCGCATCGCTTTCCTACTGCGATACTCGATTCGCTGTTTTCCGTGGCAAGAAAACTGATCTATGTATTTTTCCCAAAATACGTGATTGATGCACTGGTCGAGGGAAAAACCTGGCGGGAAGTCCTGACGATCATCGCCATCTTTATCGGATCTGTCGCCGCCGTCAGGCTGCTCAGTCTGCTGACCCGCCCGTGGATCAACGCCAGCATCAATCTGTGCAACATTGATGCCTTCAAGCATTACATGAACATGGCCAGCCACACGAAGTATGCGATCACTGAAACAGCGAGTTATCAGGATAAGCTGCAGATGGCGCTGGGAAGAGTGCGCGGTGCATTCGGCGCGGATTTCTGCGCATCTCTGGTGTCGACGCTCGTCAGCCTGATAATCTACACCACCTACATCGTCGGCCTGAGTCCCATCATTCTTGCCGTGGTTCTGGTTGTCGCCGTGGTCAATATCTTCGTCAAATCGCGCCTGAATCGCCTGGAAGATGAAACCCTTGCCGATTTCAAGAAGAATAGCCGCGAATTCGACTACATCCACGATACCTTTGCCGGTTTCGATTATGCGAAAGAAGTCCGCATCAATCAGACAGAAGGACTGTATGATGAGAAGCATCAGAAAAACCTCCTCCGGCGGTGGCAGCTCAACACCTCATATGGCAGAAAGCAAATGGGGCTTCGTGCGATCACGCACGTTGCGAACGCGGCGCAGCTGGTGGTCGTATATGGATACGCCGGGTATCTGGCGTGGAACGGGGCGATCACACTTGGTGCTTTGACCGCCTATGCGGCCTCCGTGATCAATTTCTCCGACGCGATTTTCAACCTCGTTGAGGCATTCTCTACACTTGACCTTGCGGTTCGGTATATTCCGGCCTATAAGGAGCTTGCCGCTTTGACGCAGGAACCGGACGACGTGCTCACGGATCTGGAAATCAAACGGCCGATTGAAATCAAATTTGAGGATGTCTCCTTTGCCTATCCGAATACGGAGCGACAGGTGCTGAATCACCTCAACCTGACGCTGACGGACGGCTGCAAGCTGGCAATCGTCGGCGAAAACGGCGCCGGAAAGACGACCTTCATCAAGCTGCTCTGCCGTCTCTATTCACCGACGAGCGGACGCATTACCATAAACGGCATCGATATCGAAAAAATCCCGCGCGAAGTCTATGCCCGGCTGCTGTCCGTGGTGTTTCAGGATTTCAAACTGTTCTCCTTTGACGTCGCCGACAATATCGTTCTGAATGCGGAGCTGGACGACAAAAAGCTGAATAGCGTGATTGACCGCGCCGATCTGCGCGGGAAAATCGATTCCCTTGATGATGGCGTCCATACCTTCATCAACCGCGAATTCGATGAGCACGGCGTGGAATTCTCCGGCGGCGAAGCCCAGAAGCTCGCGCTGGCACGCGCCTATTACAAGGGCAGCCCGGTCGTCATTCTGGATGAACCGACCTCCGCTCTGGACCCACAGGCTGAAATCTATCTCTATAATCATTTCCAATCCATCATTGACGGAAAAAGTGCGATTTTCATTTCGCACCGATTGGCCTCCACCGCATTCTGTGATCAGATTGCTGTCTTCTCGGCAGGGCAGGTTGCAGAACTCGGAACGCATCAGGAACTGCTGAAATTGAATGGAATTTACGCCCAGATGTGGGGCATTCAGGCAGAGCTGTACGCGCAGAAAGGAGAAGCAAAATGAAGAAAAGAGAAAAGACAGTTTCGTCACTGGCCAATGCGTGGTTCCTTGTGAAACGTGCGTACCAGTTAAATCCGGTGGGCATCCTCGTCAAAATTCCGTCGCTTCTCCTTTCCGCAGCGATGAAATTCCTGCCGCTGCTGCTGGTTCGCGAAATCCTTAACAGCATCCAGACGCACCGCGACCTGAAATTCGTCCTGCTCCGGACGACCGTGTACGGCGCATCCATGCTCGTCTGCTGGCTCCTCCGGGAATACTTTTCCTATCTGGAAGACCGTCAAAGCTCCAACATGAGCCGGATCATGCGCAGGGATATCAACCAGCACGTCATCCATCTCCCGTATGAGGAGGTCGAAGCGCCTCAGACCAGAAACCTTCTCCATATGCTCGAAGACGACCTGAGCATTACCGATCTGCTCGACTCATTCTCCAATATGGTGATGCAGGTGATTGTGCTGGCCGGGCTGATCGGCATCATCTGTACGCTTCAGCCGTTCGTTCTGCTCCTGCTCGCCCTTGTTTTGTGGACACGCTCCTTCGTGAAACGGCTCACCAGAAAGCTCTGGAAAAAGTGGTGTACCGTGGTCAACGACAAGTTCCGGAAGGTCAGCTATATGCTCGAGGTCCTTCGCGAGCCGTCCTACGGCAAGGAAATCCGCATCAACGGGCTGCAAAGCTGGGTTTCCAAGAAGATGGATCATGCATCGGACGAATACATCGACATCATGAGCGCCTACAACCGGAAGCTCCAGCAAAAAAACCTGATCGTCGAACTGTCCCTGATCGTGCAGGAACTGATTGTGTATCTGCTGCTGGCTCGGAAAACGCTGCGGAACGCGATGCTGATCGGTGACTTTTCCATGTATGTTTCCAGTATTTCGTCCTTCGCCTCCGCATTTTCTTCCCTGATTGACAGCTCCTCAGAAATTCTGAAGGCCGGGGACTTTTTCGCCATGTACCGCGACCTGATCGAGAAGAATCCGGTGGAAGAGGATCCGTCATCGTTCCCGATGCCGAAGGATATCACCATCCGGTTTGACCATGTTTCGTTCCATTACCCCAGCAACGAAAAGCTCATTCTCGACGATATCTGCCTCGAGTTGAAAACAGGCAAATCGCTGTCGATTGTCGGCATGAACGGCGCGGGCAAAACCACACTGGTCAAGCTGCTCTGCCGCTTCTACAAACCGACGTCGGGCACCATTACGCTGAACGGTACCGACATTTTCAAGATTCCGACCGAGACGTATCAAAAGGTGCTCGGCGTGGTCTTCCAGGATTATAAGCTGCTGGCCTTCTCCGTCGCAGAGAACGTCGCGCTGTCTCCTGAATACGACAGCGAACGCCTGAACGATGCACTGGCCAAATGCGGCCTGGCTGATAAGGTCAACCAACTGCCAGCCAAAGAACAGACCTCCATGAGCAAAATCCTGGACGATGCCGGCGTGGAGTTCTCCGGCGGTGAAAGCCAGAGAATCGAGCTCTGCCGGGTGCTGTATAAGGATGCACCGCTCGTCATCCTCGATGAGCCGACGGCGTCCCTTGACCCCAAAAACGAATACGAGCTGTACCAGATGATGCACACCTACACCCAGGACAAATGCTCCGTGTTCATCTCGCACCGATTGGCCTCCACCCGGTTTACCGATGAAATCGCCGTGATTTCCAACGGGAAAATCGTGGAAATCGGCTCCTTTGACACACTGGTCAAGCTCGAAAACGGTATGTTCCGCGAAATGTATGAAATGCAGAGCGCATATTATATGAGGTAGTTATGCTGAATTGTATCGTGTTGGATTCCGGCGTCTCCGATCACCACCCGTTGATTGACTGCAATCGCCTGTCCGGCTTTTCGCTGACGATTCACCCGGATGGTTCGGTGGAGCGCCTGGAAGATTTTCACGATCGGTACGGCCACGGGACGGCGATTTACCACATTTTGCAGCCCCTGAAGGACGAGGTCAACCTCATCAACGTCCGCATTGCATCCATCGAACAGGAAGGCATCGACGAAGCTGCGCTGCTCGCGGCGCTGACGTATGTGGAGGCGCACTGCGATGCGGACGTGATCAACCTCAGCCTTGGAACGACGTGCTGCCGTCCGGACAGCCAGCTGTATGAGGTCTGCAAACGGCTCGATGAAAAGGGAACCGTCATCCTGAGCGCATTCGACAACGAGGGCGCCATGTCGTTTCCAGCTGCCTTTGACTGCGTCATTGGCGTGGTCAGCATGGAGGAATGCCGGAAAACGGACGATTTCGTCTACATCGAGGATTCGTGCATCAATCTCGCCGGAAAGGGCAGCCTGCAGCGGCTGGCCTGGACGGAGCCGCAGCTGGTGTTCATGGACGGCAACAGCTTTGCGTGTGCCCATGCAACGCGCCAGACGCTGCAATTCATGCTGCGTGGCGTCCGGGGCAGACGGTCGATTCTCGACTGCTTCCGTTCTGCTGCCGTCGCTCAATACCGCATGGAGCCGGAAGCGCCGCCGAAAAAACCGGCTGCATTCGGCTGGCAACGGGCGGCCATCTTCCCGTTTCAAAAAGAAATGCACAGCCTGATTCGCTATGCCGCCAGCCTTCCGTTTACAATCACCAACGTGTATGACCTGAAATATGCAGGCCATGTCGGCGCAACGACAGCCGCCATCATGCGCGACCCTTCCGTTCCGGCGCTGACGGTCGAAAATATTCAGGACATCTGCTTTGATTCGTTCGATGCGCTGATCTTTGGCCACTTTACGGAGCTGGAAGCGCTGATCGATGAACCGTTCCGAAAAAATCTGCTCGACCAGCTGCAGGCGCACGGAAAGCAGGTGTTTTCCTTCGACGATGTCTCCGACTGGAACTACCCCAATGTGTATTGCCCGAGGGTGACGCAGGCGGACGTGCCGCCAAACCGCATGGGCAAGCTCTACCGCATTCAACGCCCCGTGCTGGGCGTGTTCGGCACCTCGTCCAGTCAGGGCAAGCTGACGCTGCAGCTCAGACTGCGGGAGCTGTTCCTCCGGCAGGAATATCACGTCGGCCAAATCGGAACAGAACCGCACGCGGAGCTGTTTGGGATGGATTATGCGTTCCCGATGGGGTACAATTCCTCAGTGTCCATCGATGAAGGCGATGCCATTTTGTACCTGAATCATCTGGTGCATTCGCTGGAAGACCGCGATATTATTCTGGTCGGCTCGCAGGCCAATACCATTCCCTATGACTTCGGCAATCTGGATCGCTACACGCTGAAGCAGCAGACCTTCTTTCTGGGCACCATGCCCGATGCGGCCGTCCTCCTGATCAACCCGTATGATGAACCGGACTACGTCGAGCACACGATTCAGTATCTCGAGTCGTTCGGCTTCTGCAAGGTGCTGGCGCTCGTCCTGTTCCCGATGGATTTGGACGATCAGTGGAAGCGCTTTTCGATGAAAAAACAACCGGTCACGGCCACACGCGTGAACGAAATCAAAAGCCGGTACTCGGACAGATGCCCCGTCTATCTACTGGGGGATTCGGCTGAAGAAGAACGGCTCTTTGAACAGATTCTCGATTTCTTTTCGTAACCCTTCCTATGTGAAACGACATTCGACTTCCGGGAACCGCCATGGTTGCCGGAAGTTTTTTTCAACCGGGTTCCACCAATTCGCTGTGCAAAAGGTCGAAATCTGGCAGCCAATGTCAAATTGGTGCTTGACGCGGCGGGCTCCGTGTGATATAATCAGAAACTGGACAACTCTGCCAGAGAAAAAGGAGGCGGTGTTGATGGAAAATCAATGGGAACAGAACCAGAACGACAGTCCACGCAATGAAAACCAGTCATTTGAACAGCAGGAGGATGTGGTCATGATTGACACGAACCTTCTGCTTCGCTGGGTTGAAAATCAGAATCAGGAGCGGGAAGACGCAGCCGCTCTGATGGAACGTGCGGAAAACGGAGACTCCAACGCGCAATATGAGCTCGGCGCACGATATATTGACGGAATCGGTGTCAAACGGGATTTGACGGAAGCGACGCGGTGGTTTCAGGCCGCAGCCGATGCGGGCGATGCCCGCGCACAGGAAGCGCTCGGACGCTGCTATCAGTTCGGCGTCGGTGTGGAACCGGATGTCGAAAAAGCGGTAGCTTTGTATCAGCAATCGGCGGAGGCGGAATTCCCTCCGGCGCAGTGCAGCCTTGCACTCTGCCTGATGACGGGGATTGGTCTGGAACAGAATGTCGAGTCCGGCATTGAATGGATGCAGCGCTCGGCCGGACAGGGCTTTTCGCAGGCGAAGTATCACCTGGCCATGTGGTATCACCACGGCCTGAACCTCCCGCGAGACCGCGCCAAGAGCATCCGCCTGCTGATGGAATCGGCGGAGGACGGATACCCGGCGGCCATGAGCGCGCTCGGCCTCTGCTATGAATTCGGAGACGGGGTGGCAAAATCTGCTGAAAAAGCCGTCGCACTCTATCAGGCGGCGGCAGAGGAGGGCTTTTCCCCCGCACAGACGAATCTGGCCGTCTGCCTGCTAAACGGAAACGGCATTGAAAAGGATCCTGCCAAGGCCGTGGAATGGCTGACCAGCGCCGCCGATCTCGGGGACGCCCGCGCACAGAATATTCTGGGCGAATGCTACGAAAACGGCATCGTCGTGGCAGCCGATCTGCCAACCGCACTCCGACTGTACAGACGGAGTGCGCTGGCGGGTTATCCTTCGGCGCAGACCAATTTGGCCGTCTGCTACCTGAACGGAAACGGAACTGAACAAAGTGACAAAAAAGCGGTCAATTGGCTAAAACGCGCCGTAAAAGCGGGGGATCCGCGTGCAAAATGCATTTTGGGTGCCCAGTATGAAAAGGGCTGCGGCGTCGAGCGCGACCTGGCTCGCGCCGTCGAATTGTACCGCGAGGCCGCCGAACAGAATTTCCCGGATGGCCTGTGGCTGTATGCCGTCTGCCTGCTGAATGGCAACGGCGTTGAGGAAGACGATCAGACCGCCATCCAATACGCGGAACAGGCCGCCGCACAGGGCTGTGCGCGAGCCTGGGATTTGCTCGGCGTCTGCTACGCAAAGGGGTATGGCGTCGAAAAGGACGAAAAGCACGCAGCCGAGCTGTATCGCCGCGCCGCCGAGCGCGACGTTCCGTCTGCACAGGCCAACCTGGCGTGCTGCCTGCACGATGGGTTTGGCGTCGAGAAAAATCCGGCAGAAGCAGCGGTCTGGATGGAGCGCGCCGCCAATCAGGGATATTTGCGCGCCGTCTGCTTGTTTGGCCGGATGTGCGAAGTCGGCGAGGGCGCAGCAATGGATCTGCCACGTGCTGTTTCGCTCTATCAACAGGCAGCAGAAGGCGGCTACGCAGACGGACAATTCGAATATGCACGCTGCCTGATTCAGGGCATCGGAACGGCACGGCAGGAGGAAAAGGGCGTTGAATGGCTCCGTCAGGCCGCCGAACAGGAGCATGGTGCCGCCATGGAGGCGCTCGGCGATTGCTATCGGCAGGGGCGCGGCGTTGCCAAAGATCTGCCACGCGCCGCAGAATCCTATCGGAATGCCATCGCGCAAAACAGTGCAGCCGCATCGGTCAAGCTGGCCATGCTCTGGCCGGATGCACCGGACGTCGTGAACGAAGCCGAAGCCATCCAATGCTTAGAACAGGCCATCGAACAGGGCAATGCGGACGCCATGTGCCTGTATGGTACCTGGCTGGAACGGGGCGCAGGCATCCCGCGGGATGTGCCACGCGCCACCGCACTGTATGCACAGGCCGCCGCCGTCAAACACCCTGAAGGGATGTGGCTGTATGCCTGCGCCCTGCTCAACGGCAACGGAATTCCCAAGGACGAAGCCATGGCGTTTACCTTCTGCTCCCGCGCTGCCGAGAGCGGCTGCATGGAAGCCATGACGATGCTGGGCAGACTCTATGAGAACGGCTGCGGCGTGGAAAGAAATGCTGCACGCGCCGTGTCCTGCTACCGCCGCGCCGCGGAACAGCATGAAGCGGATGCGGCCATCCATCTGGCCAACTGCCTGATGCAGGGAATCGGCACCGAAAAAAGACCACATGAAGGCATTGTGTGGCTGGAACGCGCCGCGCATCACGGCTCCCAAACGGCAGTCATGATGCTGGCCGACTGCCTGGAGCACGGCAGAGGAACCGAGCGTGATGAAAATCGTGCCGCCGCACTCTATCGCCGTGCCGCAGAAGCCGGTGCAATCGACGCCATGTGCCAATATGGCCGATGCCTGCTGGATGGAATTGGCGTTCAGCCAAATGAAGAACAGGCCAAGGAGCTCCTGCAACGGGCAGCAGACGCGGACTGCGCAGCGGCACATCGGCTTCTCGGTGCCTGGATTGCCGCGAAGAAGGGCCGCCGCACCGCCCAGCTTGCAGAGAGCCATTATCGCCGAGCTGCCGAACTGGGCGATGCGCAGGCGCAGCTCTGGCTCGGCCGCTTCCTACTTGGCCAATCGGCGGACGCAGCCGACCGACAGGCCGGGATGCGCTGGATTCAGTGCGCAGCGGACAGCGGCTTGACGGAGGCGCTTGTGCAGCTGGGCGATGAACGCCTGACGGAAGATGCTGCTGCCGCCGTCACAGCCTACGAATCCGCCGCCAAGCTGGGTGACGCGGAAGCGTGGCTCCGGCTGGCAGCCTGCTACCGCTCTGGTCAGGGCGTGAAACGCGACCTGCGAAGGATGCTCGAATGCTTCGAAAACGCAGCGCAGCTCCATTCGCCGCTTGCCGCGATGGAGCTGGCAAAATGCTATGCGAACGGTATGGGGACGAAGAAAAACGGCACCCGTGCGCTGTATTTCTGCCGAAAAGCCGCCGAAGCGGGTTACGCCGAAGGACAGTATCAGCTGGGGCTCGCACTGATTCGATCAACGGAAACGCGGATGGAAGGCTTGAAATGGCTCGAACGCGCCGCCCGACAGGGTCATTCCGGCGCAGAGAAAAAACGAAAGCAATGCCTTGCAAAGCGGCACCATACAATCTGGCCCTTTGGCCGATAACCTCGTCCCACGCAAAACGCACCGAATACGCTGCCACGCCTCAACGCATCACACTCCACCCACTGATGCGCCGCACTCTGATCCACCCCAAACGCTCTGCGCCGTGAAAACCGATGCAGAGCGTTTTTCTTTTAGAAAACGAACACCACTGCTTTCAACCAACAGCCGCTACACCCAATCCAACCTCACCGCCGGACGGCAACGCCACACAGCCTTTCCATGACGGCCACATCTGCATCTCCCGTATCCGCCGAAGCAAACCGCCATCCAATCACCGCAGCCACTGCCCCCAAAACACTGCCGCACCCATCGACAGTCGCCGCCCTGCACCCAGTGGCAGCCACCGCCGCCACAAAACGCACCAGCCACCCGCACCCAAACGCCCCGGTAATGCCACCACAGGCAATCCCCCCAGCCGCCATCCCCAAAACGGACGGACGTTGCGCGACACCAACTCATCAATAACCACAGCCACTGCAAACTCCATTCACCGCACGAACACCAACGTACCACAAGTGCCCCAACGACCGCCGAAACGCCGCGACAGCTGTTGTTCGCCCCAAAAAAACCGCCCACTCCCGACCTGCCACCCACTCCCGACCTGCCACCCACTCCCGACCTGCCAC
>CAYUXI010000002.1:115584-207109 GCA_964448855.1 uncultured Oscillospiraceae bacterium
TGCCACCCACTCCCGACCTGCCACCCACTCCCGACCTGCCACCCACTCCCGACCTGCCACCCACTCCCGACCTACCACCCACTCCCGACCTACCACTCACCGCCCCACACTCACCCTCACGCGCAAAAAAAATGCACCCTACAGCTCTCGTTGGGAGTTGTAGGGTGCATGATTTTCTGTTTGTCAAGCGTCAGTCCGCGGCGATGCCCAGAAAAGCGATTCGCTTTGCATCAAATACCGCCGTCAGGGTGGTTCCGTCCGACCGTTCCAACTGCGCACAGATCGCATACCGGCTGGTGGAATGCGCCGTTGTTTCCGGTGCCTGCTCAGTATCGACGAGCAGATACACGACGTGAGCCCATGCATCCGGAGCCAGCTGCGCCAGTTCATCCGCCGAAAGCGCATCCTGCAGGCGCTCCGTGAGTGTTTCCGCAGGTGTCAATTCGCAGACAAAATCCACGCAATAGCGCCACTCGCCAATCAGCTCGCTGCACACGCGGACGGCATTATAGCCCTGCCCACCGCGACTGTCCAGAGCCGGCGGCAGCTGAGCGCCACGCCCGACGGAAACCGTCAGGCCAGGGCGTTCTTCCAGAATCAGCACCAGCGCACCGGCGGCTTCGTCTGCACGCAGAACGTGCTCCGGCAGGTCATAGGGCAAGCCGGACGAAAACGCCTGATAGCAGGCGTCGAACGCTTCACGGCCGCTGTCTACGATGCGGAGTGCATCGGCCTCCGTGACGGTGACGACATCCTCCACCGACGTGGCGCAAATATAGTCCTCCGGGTCGATTTCGCGGAGGTTGAGATACGCGATATACGCCGATGTCAACAGAATCAGAGCAATCGGAATGATCCACAGGCGCTTGTTCATGATCAGTTGAATTTGGGCAGCCAGTCGCCGTGCGCTTCAATCAGATCGTCCACCAGATGCCAGATATCGTCGATGGACAGCTCACCGCCGGTGTGCGGATCCATCATCGCGGCCTGGTAGATGTATTCCTTCTTGTGCGTGATACCCGCTTCAATGGTCAGCAGCTGCACATTGATGTTCGTGCGGTTCATTGCGGCGCACTGCACCGGCAGGTTGCCGACATGGGTCGGCTGGATGCCGGACGCATCGATCAGGCAGGGGACTTCCACACAGGCGTCGGTCGGCAGATTGTCGATCAGCCCCTTGTTCAGGACGTTGCCGCCGATCTTGATCGGCTTGTTCGTGACCATGGCTTCCATGATCATCGAGGCGTATTCCTTGGAACGCGTGTGGGTCAGCTCTGCGTTGTGCACCAGACTGTCGCGGCGGGTCTCCCAATCCTTGATCTGGTTGACACAACGGCGCGGATATTCATCCAGCGGAATATCGAAGCGCTCAATGAGCTCCGGATATTTGGAACGGATGAACCAGGGGCAATACTCCGAGTTGTGCTCGCTGGATTCGGTGATGTAGTAGCCGAGACGGTGCATCAGCTCGCGGCGAACGCGATCCGGCCCCTTGTCGGTGCCCATTTCCAGAGAACGGCGCTTGATTTCCGGATACAGGTCGTTGCCCTTGTCATCATGGATTTCCAGCAGCCAGGCCTGATGGTTGATACCGGCGATCTTCCACTGATACTGGTCGTTGTATTCCATTTCCAGATTGCGGAGCAGGTCTTTTGCACAGCTCTGAACGCTGTGGCAAAGGCCGATCGACTTGATCGGCGACGTGCGCTGAATGTAGCCGGTCAGCATGGCCATCGGGTTGGTGTAGTTGATGAAGAGCGCATTCGGGCAGACGGCTTCCATGTCGCGCATGAAATCGTCCAGTACCGGGAACGTGCGCAGTGCGCGCATGATGCCGCCGATGCCCAGCGTATCGGCGATGGTCTGACGGAGGCCGTATTTCTTCGGAATTTCAAAATCGGTGATCGTGCAGGGGTCATAGCCGCCGACCTGAATGGCGTTTACGACGTAATCTGCACCGGCGAGGGCTTCGCGGCGGTTTTCAACACCCAGATAGGTCTTGATGACAGCGCGGCTCTCGTTGATGTTTTTGTTGATGTTCTGGAGCATCAGGTAGCTTTCTTCCAGACGGTGCGGGTCAATGTCGTAGAGCGCGATATCGCAGCACTGGATGGAAGGTGTACACATGATGTCGCCAAGGACATTTTTGGAAAACACGGTGCTGCCTGCACCCATAAATGTAACTTTCATTCAAAAATCCTCCTTTGTCAGTGGAGAGTTAGATGGTCTTCAGCCATTCACGGACATCGTTGACGACGCGTTCAACCGCCTGCAGACGCAGCTTGGTCGAGGTCTTCATCTGAACAACCTCACCGGCGCGGCGGGTATAGGTGGTCATCTCAGCGCCGTAGAGGCTCTGATGATATTTGGCGCTGGCCGGATACTGGTCACCGGTTTCGCCGATGGCGCTGATGTAGGCGGCGACGCGTTCGGCTTCGGCCGGATGAGTTTCATGGTTCACGCAGAGCCACTGATAGAGATCCGGGTGGAAGTTGCCCATGATGCCGCAGAAACCGGCTGCGCCGTTTTTCAGGGATTCATAGAGCTGGATGGAGTTGGCATTGTAGATGTTGAACGGGCTGCCGGCGGCTGCGCGGATTTTGCTCGCAATGATTTCGGGGTCGCAGGACGTCTCCTTCATGAACCAGAAACGGCCGGTATCTGCGCAGAAACGGATGATCTTTTCGCTCAAATCGCGGTTCGTGCTGCACGGTTTTTCATAGAAGCCGAGCGGGATGGTCTTGTTGCGGATGCCGTTCATGATCGTCTTCGTGTTTTCGATGAACTCATCTTCCGTCTCGTTGTTCTGGTTCAGCAGACCAACAATCAGGCAGAGGCCGTCGATACCGGTATCGGCCATGGCGTTCAGCTCGATCAGCTGATCCTCCAGGCTGGTGCTGACGTGACCGGATGCAACAATCACCAGGTTGCCCTTGTGTTCAACGATGTATTTCGTCAGCTCGATGCGTTCTTCCAGAGAGAGCTTCTCGGTTTCGGAGGAAGCGCACAGCGCCAGAACGCCGGAGCAGTTCATGCTCTCATACCAGCGGAGCAGTCTGTCTACGGCCGGGTAGTCAATCGCACCGTCGGCGGTAAACGGGGTAATCATTGCAGGATATGCGCCTTTCGGGAATGTTTTCATAACAAATCTTCCTTTACAATTGATTTTTACAGACAAACGCAGACCGCAGAATGCGGCGCTGCGCAGATCACAAAACTAAAATGTCAGCGGGTGGAGCGGCTCAGACGCACGGCGTAAATGTGGCCGGAACGGAGCGCATCCGGGGCATAGGCGGGGAAGCAGAGCTTCAGCTTGCCGTTTTCATTTTCCGTATGAATCGGCGTGGCAGACGGATCGCTCAGCAGCACCGCAGTCAGGCTCGGGTCATAATCCACCGCGTGCAGCGTGCGCTCACCAAAGGGGAACGCGTGCAGCAGCGCAAACGTGTCGCCGTTTTTCGTCGTGTAGCGGACATTGGCCTCGTCGGCAGACGGCCCTTTGCGCGTCCCGTAAATGGCGTCACCGTTGACGGAGAGCCAGCGCCCCATCTGCAGGAGGCGTTCTTCCATCAGCACCGGAATCTTGCCGTCTGCGGAGGGCCCGATGTTCAGCAGCAGATTGCCACCCTTGGAGACCAGATCGCAGAGCAGCCAAAGCAGCTCGTCCACCGAGAGATAATCCTCCGCGCGCTCATTGCGGTTCAGACCGAAGGAATGCCCCATGCCGCGGCACTCCTCGAACACACGCCCAATCCCATCGTCCAGTGCGCGGTCGCCTTCCACCAGACCGTATTCCGTGGTGAAGTTGCCGCCGAGACGGCCACGCGTCTCTTTACCCCAACGGTCATTCGGCACGATGAAATCGCGGACAGAGGAATCGTTGTACAGCCACTGCAAAAACTCCGTGCTGTGCCAGACGCTGCTGGGATGCTCCCATTCACCGTCGGTGAACAGCGTGGCGGGCTGATATTTTTCGATCAGCTCCTTGAGCATCGGGATCAGATGCTCCACGGCATAGCGCTCCGGGCTTTCCAGATAGAGCGGGTGATACCATTCATAGACCGAGTGATACACGCCGAAACGGACATCCGTGTGCGACAGAGCGCGGCTCAGCTCCGCACAGAAATCCCGGTGCGGGCCGACGTCAAAGCTGTTCCAGTTCCAGGCATAGCGGGATTGGAACAGACAGAACCCGTCGTGATGCTTGGACGTGAGGTTAAAATATCTGGCACCACTCCGCTGGAAAATATCCGCCCATTCCTCGGCGTCGAACAGCTCGGCGTGAAAATCGCCAACAAAATCCTCGTACTGCTTCCGATCGCCGAACATACGCCGATGGAATGCGGAGGTTTCCGGCTCCAGACCGTCATGCTTCAGGTTGTACCAGTACCATTCGGCATATTTGGTGCGGTCGGCAAACGCCGGTACGGAGTAGAGCCCCCAGTGGACAAAGATGCCGAATTTTGCATCTTCAAACCATGCAGGAACGGGGCGTGCGTTCAGGGACTCCCAGTTGTTTTCATAGTGGATCATCGTTGCGGCCTCCTTCGAAAAATAAAAATCAGTGCATCCGCGGGATTATTCCCGGTAAAATTCGTTGGTGCAGTATTCGGGGTCACAGGTCAGATTGATACCCAGCTTGCGCAGGGTGTTTTCATCGGAATCAGTCAGCATGACGGTGGCGTGTGCCTCACAGCCGGCCAGCTCCGGCAGCTTGCTCATGGCCAGCTCCACCGTCGGGTTGGTTGCGGCACAGATGCTCATGGCCAGCAGGATTTCCGACAGGTTCATACGCGTCGGATGCGTGTGCAGCATTTCGCCCTTCATCCGGCGAATCGGCTCCAACACGACAGGGGAGAGCAGGTGCAGAGAATCCGACATCCCCGCCAGCAGCTTGACGGCATTCAGCAGCGCACTGGCCGGAGAGGTCATCAGATCCGACATCCGCCCGGTGACGGTGCGGCCGTCCTGCAGCTCAATGGCCGTGACCGGCGAACCGCACTCTGCCGCACGCTGACAGGCCGGATGCACGACGCGGCGGTCATCCGCTTTGATGCCCATCTGCTGCATGATCAGCTCAATCCGCCCCGGCACCTCCTTGTCGGCCAGACCGTGGCGGCAGTCGCAGAAGGATTTGTAGTACCGCCGCAGCACCTCCTGACGGGAAGCCTCTCGACAGACCTCGTCGTCCACAATGGCGAAACCGGCCATGTTGACGCCCATATCGGTCGGAGAACGGTAAATATCCTCCCCAGTGATGCGGCTCAGAATCGTGCGGACAACCGGGAACACCTCAATGTCGCGGTTGTAGTTGACGGTGGTCTTGCCATACGCCTCCAGGTGATACGGGTCAATCATGTTGACGTCGTTCAAATCGGCCGTGGCTGCCTCATAGGCGAGGTTGACCGGGTGCTTCAGCGGCAGATTCCAGATCGGGAAGGTTTCAAACTTGGCATAGCCCGCCTTGACGCCGCGCACATTTTCGTGGTAGAGCTGGCTGAGACAGGTGGCCAGCTTGCCGCAGCCGGGGCCGGGCGCCGTGACGACGACGAGCGGTCGGGTGGTTTCAATGTACGGATTGGCACCGTAGCCTTCCGGGCTGATGATGGTCTCTACATCCGTCGGATAGCCCTTGGTCAGACGGTGAATGTAGGAGCGGATGCCCAGATTTTCCAGCTTCTTTTTGAAAATGGCGGCGGCGGGCTGCTCCGCATACTGCGTGATGACCACCGAGTTGATGGAGATGCCGAGGTTGGTCAGATGGTCAATCAGCCGCAGCGCATCCTGATCATAGGTGATGCCGAAATCGGCGCGCATCTTGTTCTTTTCAATGGCTCCGGCGCTGACGCACATGATGATTTCCGCAATGTCCGACAGCTCCCGCAGGAGCTTGACCTTGCCGTTGACATCAAAGCCCGGCAGCACGCGGGACGCATGATAGTCGTCAAACAGCTTGCCGCCGAATTCCAGGTACAGCTTATTGTTGAAGCGGTCAATCCGTTTCCGGATTTGCTCCGTCTGCATTTTGATGTAAAGCGCGTTGTCAAAGCCGCATTTCATATTGGTTCCGTCTCCATCCATCTCAAAAATCTTTCTCTGAATTGCCGGGGTACGGGGTGGGCCACACAGTCCGATCAGCGAACCTGCCCGTTTCCGTAAATGATATATTTCACACTGGTCAGCGCGGTCAATCCCATCGGACCGCGAGCATGGAGCTTTTGCGTGGAAATCCCGATTTCCGCCCCTTCGCCGAACTCTCCGCCATCCGTAAAGCGGGTGGAAGCGTTGACGTACACCGCAGCGGAATCGACCTCGTTCAAAAACTGCTGTGCAGCGTCATAGCGCTGCGTGACAATGGCCTCACTGTGATGCGTGCTGTAGCGGTTGATGTGCGCAATGGCCTCCTGCAGGCCGGAAACAACCTTGACCGACATGGCAAAGTCGAGGTATTCCCGCGCATAGTCCTCCTCCGTTGCGGGCTGAATGCGCTCGCCGAGGATGGCACAGGCTTTTTCGCAGCCGTACAGCTGCACCTTCTTTTCCAGCAGCCGATCTGCGATTTTCGGCAGCAGCGATGCGGCGACAGCTTCGTCGATCAGCAAGCTCTCTGCCGCGTTGCAGACAGAGGGGCGGGAGGTTTTCGCGTTGTCCACGATGGCCACTGCCATATCCGGATCCGCCGTCGCTTCCACATAGATGTGGCAGTTCCCGGTGCCTGTTTCAATGACCGGCACGGTGGAATGCTCCACCACCGAACGAATCAGTCCGGCGCCGCCACGCGGAATCAGCACATCCAACAGGCCGTGCGCCTGCATCATGGCCTCCGCACCCTCACGGGTGGTGTCGTTCAACAGGTTGATCGCATCGGCAGGCAGCCCGACAGAGACAATGGCTTGGCGCATGATATCGGCCAGCGCAAGGTTGCTGTGGAGCGCTTCACGCCCACCGCGCAGAATGCAGGCATTGCCGGATTTCAGACAGAGGACAGCCGCATCCACCGTGACGTTGGGGCGGGATTCAAAAATAATGCCGACAACGCCGAGCGGGACACGCTTTTTTCCGACGACCAGCCCGTTCGGGCGCGTGGTCATGGAAAGCACTTCGCCGGTCGGGTCGGGCAGCGCAGCAACCTCGTCCACGCCCTTGGCCATGGCCTGAATCCGCTCCGCTGTCAAACGCAGCCGATCCACCATGACCGAGCGGGTACCGTTCGCCTCGGCTGCGGCAATGTCCTGCGCATTGGCGGCGAGGATGACATCGGTCTGTGCGCGCAGCGCCTCGGAAATCGCCGACAGAGCCGCCTGCTTTTCACGCTGTCCGACGGTGGCCAGAACAGAAGCGGCAGCACGCGCACCAGTGGCAATGCATTCAAAATTCATCATGGACATCTCCTTTATTTGCGGCTTGTGAAACGGGTTCCGTGCGGAATTCCCGCACAGATTTCGGCCAGCTGCTCCGGGTGCTGCCCGTTGGTGATGACCATCTCAATGCCCGCATCGAGCAGAATTTCAGCGGCCATCAGCTTGGAGCGCATCCCGCCGGTGCCCTGCGAACCAGGGTCGCCCGCCAGCGCACGCAGCTGATCATCAATGGCGTAGACCACGGGAATCTGCTTGGCGTCCGGGCAAAGGCGCGGATCGCTGTCATACAGCCCGTCAATATCGGAAAGGTTGACGACCAGATCGGCGCGGCACAGCAGCGCGACATACGCTGACAGCCGGTCGTTGTCGCCAAAGGTGGTCAGACTCTCCAGCTCATAGGTGGAGATGGAGTCGTTCTCGTTGACGATCGGAATGACGCCGAGCGCGAGCAGTCGCTCAAACGTGTTGGCGGCGTGCTCCCGGTGTGCCGGATTGTCGATGACATCGCGTGTCAGGAGAATCTGCCCGACGCTGATGCCGTATTCTCCGAGCATCTTATCGTAAATGTGCATGAGCGCACACTGCCCGACTGCGGCGATGGCCTGCTTGGAGCGCGCATCGGAGGGGCGTTCGGATATGCCCAGCTTGGCCATTCCGGCGGCAACGGCACCAGAAGTGACGAGTACGGGCGCAATCCCGCTGTTTTTCAGATCGGCGAGCGCCGTCGTCAATGCGTCAATCCGGCGCAGATTCAATTGTCCGGTTGACGGATAGGTCAATGTCGATGAACCGACCTTCACGACGACACGCCGCGTCGGCCGCTGTGTTTGTGTTTGCATGAAATAGCAACCTGCCTCTTTCGCAAATTCGGAACGAATATCAAAAAATCAACGGCCTACTGCCGGGGCGGAAGAAAAAACTCCTTACGCTTGCAGAACGGCGGCGTCCATGTGTTGTCCGGCTCGGAACCGTCGTGCAGCGTCAGATAGGTGCGCGCAATCCGGCCGGTGGCCTCATCGAGCACAATCATGCGCCCGCCGCGCTTGAAGCCGGTCTGACAGGTTGGCTGATAGCCGGAGCAGAGCCCATAGGCGAGCAGAATGCCGAACATTTCCCCGGAATAGCAGTTGGTGTGGTCGTGCCCGACAAACACACCGCGGAAGTCCTTCAGACGATACAGGACGGAGAACAGCCCGGTGTTGACCGGCGGATGACAGACGCGCTCCCCACGGTGCCCCTGAATGCCGTCAAACATCCAGAGCTCGTCGAATTCCGGCAGGGGGATATGGTCAAAGACGAGCGACGGAACGGCACCCTGCGCGGCCTGCAGCGCTGTATGCGTCTGCTCCAGCCAGGCAATCTGAGCGGGTCGGATGGCCGCATCACTCCGAACGGTCGAACCGTCGGCCATCGGGTACATCGCGTTGGAATGGCCGTCCAGATGATAGAGCATCCAGGCCGGACGGTCTTCACCGGTGTGGGGCAGAATCGGCACGACATAGTTGCCGACGCCCAGCTCAGCGGGGCCGCGCTCAAACAGCGAGAGCGGCAGTACTTCCAATGCATCGGCCAGCAGGTGCTGGCGGCCGACCGGCACATCATCGGGGTCGTTTTCGTGGTTGCCCATGACAAAGGTGTAGGGGACGCCAAAGGACTCGAAAATATCATTGATGCGGGCGAACAGGCGCGTCATATGCCCGATGCCGCCGTTGCAGGAAATATCTCCGGTCAAAGCGACGAGATCGGGCTGCTCGCGCTCCAACAGCGTGCGAATCAGTGCCAGCGTGGTCGCATTGCGCCCGGTCAGATACCGGAAATGCATATCGGTCAGTTGTAAAATCCGGAATGTCCCATCCGGACGAAAACGGAGAGTCGGTTTGTCCATATCAGTTGATTCCTTTCAGCCTCATTCGCGGGCAAAAGCATCCGCCGACGGCAGAAATCTGGAACGTGTAAACCGCGGAGGCGTCCAGCCTTCCGCTTCAGAAATCGGATCATAGCAGGTAATGTAGGTTCGCTCGATGCGCCCGGTGGCTTCGTTCAGGTCAATGACCCGCCCGCCGCGTTCAAAGCAATCCGGGAACGGTGGACGACCGTCCGTCGGATGAGGGAGCGCCTCCGATTGCAAAGCGTGCGGATGCGGCCAGAGACACCAGCCGAGATTGCCGGAGCAACGGCCATAGGCCAGCAGAATGCCGAATACCTCACCGGAGCAGCTGTTGGTGTGATCGTGCCCGGCGAAGACGCCGCGGACATCCTGCAGCTGCAGCAGTGCGGAGAACAGCCCAGTGTTGATCGGCGGGCGACAGACCCGTTCACCCAGGTCACCATGGAACCCTTCAAACATCCAGAGATCGTCAAATTCCGGCAGCGGCACATGGTCAAACAGCAGCGCGGGAACCGCGCCGTAGGTGTCCTGCAACGCCCTGTGCGTCTGCTGCAGCCAGGCAATCTGGCTGGGACGGACGGGCGCATCCTTGTGGACTGCAAACGCATCCGGCAGAGGCTCGTCCTCACCGGAATGACAGTCGATATGATAGAGCATCCAGGCCGGCCGCTTGTCACCGGTATGCGGAAAAATCGGCACCGCATAATTGCCGACACCCAGCTCAGCGGGGCCACGCTCAAAGAGACAGAGCGGGAGCGCCTCCAATGCATCGGCCAGCAGATGCTGCCGACAGGAGCCGTCAGAAGCGGGGTCGCTTTCGTGATTGCCGAGTGTCATGGTGATCGGAACCCCGGCGGGCTCCATCGCATGGTACAGCGTGGAAAACTGCTCCACCATATCCGCGGCGGAACCGTCACAGGCGATATCGCCGGTCAATGCGATCAAATCCGGCTGCTCCCGCGCAATCAGCTCCGGAATCCGGGAAAGGAGGACGGCATCCCGCCCGGCGACATCCACAAGGTGGAGATCTGTCAACTGTAAAATCCGAAACGTTCCGTCTGAACGGAACCGGAGTTCAGGCTTTGCCATAAAAAACCTCCCGCTGCTGTTTCAAATCCCGGTAGTTGATGAGGCGAATCCCAAGCGATTCAATGTGTTGGCGCGTGGCCGGGTCGGCAAACAGCCGATGCTCCCACACGCGGCGGAACCAGACCGATGAGGTTCCCTTTAGCTCGTCACACTCCAGAGACGGGTGAATGTACATTTCAACAAGGCCCTCCGGACAGCGGTGGAACCGCTCCAGCATATCATCCCGGAATGCCTGATAACTGGCGGATTGTGGGCCGTGCCAGTCGTATTCCCATAAATAATCGGGCATCGGCACGCGCAGCTGATGCGCCAGCTGAACCATCTGCTCAAAATGCGGCGCATGGCCGTCCGATGCAGCGCCGTAGGCGACACACGGCAGCCGGAAGGGCAACCCAAGCTCCGCACAGATCCGCAGCACCGTCGGCAGAAAACAGCGGTTCTGCTCCAGCCCGTAGAGCGAGCCCATGTGGTTGTCCAGATGGGAGGGGAAAAGACCGGCCTGCTGCGCCAGAGCGATCTGGGCACGGATTTCAGCTTCGATCTCCTGCTCAACGGCCTGCGATTCCAGCTCGGCGCAGCTGCGCGGCAGATATCCGGCCGAATCACGCAGCGTCGGACAGGGAGCGGCAGAAACCGGCCGCCAGCGGTAGTTGTTCCATTCGCTGGTCAGCGTCAGATGGACACCGATGGCGTATTCCGGGTGCGACGCGGCAAAACGGAGCGCTTCCGACGCCCAGCCGCACGGTGTCATGATGGTGGCGGAGGTAATGCCACCCTTTTCAAACAGGTCAAACGTTGCGGCATTGGCGGCATGACACATGCCGAAATCGTCTGCGTTGATGATCAGATCAGTCTTCGGCACGGAACCGACACCCCTTTGCCTGATTCAAAGCCGACGGGCGGGTATGCAGACAAGGCCCGCATATCCGCCCGCGGCGGCGCCCACCTCCGCTTCATTAGCGGGGCGGGAAGCAAGATTCAAAAAATATTACGCCAGCACGACGCCGGATTTGACACCGCCGACGGCGTTGGCTTCGTCCACGTCAATGTGCATCGCAGTCGCGAATTTCTCACTGACACGGCAGACGACCTCGTCAAACACAAGGGCGCGATCACCCTCAAGAGCGACCTTGACAATCTGCTTGTCGGACAGGCCGTATTTTTCGGCATCCTCCGGCGTCAGATGGATGTGACGCTTGGCGGCAATGACGCCTTCTTCGATTTCAATGGTACCGGCCGGGCCCTCGATCGTGATTTTTCCGCTGCCTGCGACATCGCCGCTTTCGCGAACCGGCGCATCCACACCCAGCGTGCGCGCATCGGTCATAGACAGCTCAACCTGAGTGGCCTTGCGTTCCGGACCCAGAACGGCGACGTTGTCCATCCGGTTGCGCGTACCGATGATCGAGACGCGTTCATTCGACAAAAACTGCCCCGGCTGAGACAGATCACGCTTCGGCGTGAGAACGGCACCTTCACCGAACAGACGAGCCATATCTTCCTTCGACAGATGGACATGGCGAGCGCTGGTTTCAACCAAAACTGTGAAACGTTCCATTTGTGATTCATCTCCATAAACTCTGTATTTTCACCTTATAGCATACCACAAATGGCGGAAGATTGCAAGATCGAATCGCTCAAAAGCGGAAAAACAAACCGGACAGCAAAATGCCTCTTTACAATTTGTATTCTTTCATTTATAATATTACTGTCCGGCAATCCCTGTCAATGGTTTTTCAAGGAGAGCGGAACAAATCCGGCAGAAGGGAGCACACCATCTATGCAATTCGCACGAAATCTTGCTGCTTTGAGGAAACAGAAAAAAGTCAGCCAGCGGGTCGCCGCACAGGCGCTCGGCATTTCTCAGGCATTGCTTTCCCATTATGAAAACGGCCTGCGGGAACCGGGACTCGAATTTCTCGTCCGCGCCAGCCAATATTATGAATGCACGGTGGATGCACTGCTGGGTGTTCAGCCGGAACCGGCGGCGGAAAACCGCCCAAGCCTTTGCCGCGCAGCCGAGGCGGTTGCCGCGCTGCACAGCCTGATTGCCGCCGAACCGGCACTGGCCGAACTGTTGGAGCGCTGCCTGCTGGATGCCGTCTGCCGCCTGAACGCCGTGCTGACCGGCGCAACCGCCGGAGAGCTGCTGGCGTTTGAAGCCATTCTCAAAGCCGATGAAACAACGCTCTGTGCATGGCTGGAACGGAACGGCAATCCGCTCAGCGACGGGGCGCTGCCGGAGGTGCTGGACAGTGCCGCACGGGACATGGCCGAACGAATCGGCGCAGCCACGCGGGACGGCTGGACGCGCTGACAGGAAAACAACAATCCATTCAAACGGGAGGAACGCAGCCAATGGACGCGGGAAAACGAATTCTGATTGTGGAGGATGACGCGATCATCTCCGATATCATTGCATATAACCTGAAAAAAGAAGGCTTTCTGCCCTTGACGGCAGCGGACGGGGAAACTGGCCTGCATATGGCGCAGACCGAAGAGCCGGATCTGATTCTGCTCGATGTCATGCTGCCCGGGATGGACGGCTTCGAAGTCTGTAAGCGGGTGCGGGAGACTTCGGCGGTGCCGATTCTGATGCTGACGGCACGCGAAGGCGAAGACGATAAGGTTGAGGGGCTGGAGCTCGGCGCGGATGACTATATCACAAAGCCGTTTCAGATGCGCGAGCTGATTTCCCGCGTCCGTGCGAATCTCCGCCGCAGCAGCGGGGAACTGGTCACCGGCGAACGGACAGAGGAACTGACCATCGATCTGCGCCGAAAGGCCGTCTGCATCAACGGCCGGACGCTGGATGTCAGCGCGCGGGAATTTGAGCTGCTTCGCCTGCTGACCTCGATTCCGGGTCAGGTTTTCACCCGGGAGGAAATTCTGCGGCAGGCGTTCGGCTATGAATACGACGGCGGCACGCGCATCGTGGACGTCGCCGTTCGCCGCTTGCGTGAAAAGCTGGAGGAATGTCAGGAGGGCGCAGGTCGCCTGATCGCAACCCGCCACGGCATCGGCTATTACTATGCGCCGGATGCCGGCCGACAGTAAACCGGAACCCGGAGAGAAAGGACAGAAAACAGCCGTGGTGCGTTCGCTACAAGTCAAACTGATTATGATTCTGGTGCTGCTCGTCGTCACCGTCACGACCGTCATCGGCATCTACCTGCTGAATAACGTCGGAACCTATTACGAGGAACGCTTTTACAACGAAATGGGCGATGTCTTCACCAGCGACTTTCTGGATATTTTCCGGGAACTGGTCGGCGGTGAAAACGGGACGGCGCGAGCCGTCGAATACGTCCAGGCCTATTCGCTGCCGCTGGGTCTGGATTCGTCCCGGACGTTTTCACTGCTCGATGGCCACACCGGCGCGTACCTGGGCGGCAGCGGCACCGAGACAACGGTGGAAAAAACAGACAACATTCTGGCCGCACTGGCCGGTTCCGTCGGCATGGAAACGGGGATGCGGTCGGACTGCTTCGATATCGCCGTCCCCATTCAGGCCGGGGATGACGCCTACATCATCTATATTCGCGATACCCGCGAAAACGTCGCAGAGCTGCAGCAGATGCTCCTGTCGGCCATTCTGCAGGCTGTCGCATTTGGCCTGATCATTTCCGTTATGCTGTCGATCATGCTGGCCAAGACCATTTCCCGGCCGATCGAAACCCTGACACACAGCGCAAAGCTGGTGGCCGCCGGCGACTTTTCCAGCAAACCACCGGCAGACTCTAACGACGAAATCGGTGTGCTCACCCGAACCTTCAACGATATGTCGCAGGCGCTCTCCGATACACTGGATGCCGTGGAAAATGAGCGCAACAAGCTGTCGGCTGTCTTCCAGCACATGACCGACGGCATTGTCGCACTGAACCGCCGCGGCGATGTGCTGCATATCAACGCCGCCGCCCGCAGCCTGCTGGGTCTCCCGGCAGACGAAACGGAGCAGCCGGATTATGAAACCCTGACAGCGCCGCTCGATATGTCCCCGGAAAGCATCCTGACGCTCGAAAACGGCCAGTCACTGGAACGCGTCTGCCGGTACGGCGGCAAAGACCTGCGCTTTTTCTTCACACCGTTCGGCAGCGGGGAGCACGAGGGCGGCATCATCATCGTGATTTATGACATCACCGAGCAGGAACGCCTGAATCAGGCGCGACGGGAATTTGTCGCCGACATTTCACACGAGCTGCGGACGCCGTTGACCAATATCCGCAGCTACGCGGAAACGATTCTGGCCGATCAGGAGATGGAACCGGCCTACCGCGAACGGTTTATGCAGGTCATTCTGAATGAGACCGACCGCATGACGCGTCTGGTGCGCGACCTGTTGACCATTTCCAAGCTGGATTATGGCCGCATGGACTGGAACCTGACGCAGTTTGACCCGGAAACGTTGCTGAGCAATACGGTGGATGCCATGGCGATGGAGGCGCGCAAACGACAGCTGACGCTGACGCTGTCCGTGGACGGCCCACTGCCGGTGCTGACAGCCGATCAGGATCGTCTGGGACAGGTCATTGCCAATATCGTCAGCAACTCCATCAAATACACGCCGGAGGGCGGCTCCATTCAGGTAACAGCCGCACCGGAGCGGGGCGGCGTGACCATTGTTGTGCGCGACACCGGCATCGGCATCCCCGAAGCCGATCTGCCGCACATCTTCGAACGCTTCTACCGCGTCGATAAAGCCAGATCGCGTGAAAAAGGCGGTTCGGGTCTGGGACTTGCCATTGCAAAGGAATTCATCGACAACCTCCATGGCACCATCCGGATTGAAAGTGCCTCGAATCAGGGAACGGCAGTGACGGTGTGGCTGCCGGGAGAGACGAATGGTGTGGTATGAAGCGAAAAATCGAAATCGTCGCCATCCTGCTTTTGTCGCTGTCGGCTGCATTCCTGCTGCACCGCACCTTGCATGACGGCATGAATCTCTGGCAGCGCGAATCCCGCGAATCGGCGGAGGAAGCGCTCCTGCCGTCACCGCTGCAGCCTGTGGCCATTGTGATCAACGACGGGGAACAGTGCAGCAGCCTGACGGAGCCCAACCTCCTGACTACCTATTTTGAACAGCTTCGCCAGCCCCTGATCGAATTGCTGGGCTCAGCCGGAACGGCAGAGACGGTTTCCGCTGACCAGTGGAAAAAGGCGCTGTCTGCCAGCGGCGTCCTGCTCGATTACGGCGTCGTGCTGCCGATGGATGTCCTCGCGGGGGATGCGGGCGGCAGCCTGGCCAGCCGGGAAGCCAATGCCCTGCTGATCAGCCTGGAGGAGGAGCAGGTGCGCCTGTATATCAACGGCAGAAACGCCACCTGCCTGACCGCGCAGACCGCATTGAAAACCGCCGACCTGACTGCGCTCCTGTCGGCACCGGCGGGGGATGCAGCCGTCTATGCGTCCATGTCCGGCTATGCGACTTCGGCGCTGACGTCGCATTCTGTGATTCCGCTGGAGATCACCCTGCAATCCACCGTCGTGCGCACGGCGCTGAGCGACAGCAACGCAGCCTATACACCCGAACGGCAGGAGCGCATTCTGGAAGCCTTCGGCTTCGATGTCTATACGGCGCGCAGCTACCTGGATGCCTCCGAATGCCGCGTCTTTCTCGATGAAAACGGAACACTTCGGCTGGGCGCAGAGGGGTATGTCTCGTTCTCGGCCTATGAAACCGGCGGTATTTTCCTGAACGGCGCACAGACGTCCGTCGAATATGCAGCCTGCGCCTCCAAAATTTTGCAGGAAAGCCTGGTCGGCCTCTCCGGCGTCCCGCGCTATGCCCTTCACCGCGTGGAAACGGACGAAACCGGCGTGACGCTCATCTATGAGGCGCTGGCAGAAGGCTACCCGATGATTGCAGAGAACGGCAGCCGGACGGCGGCCAGCTTCCGCTTCGAAAACGGCTGGCTGACGGCTGCGGAAGCGTTCCTGTTCACGGTGGCAGAGGAGACCTCCGAGGAAACCACACCGGCAATTCCGCTGTACACGCTGCTCAGCGGGATGAAGGGGCAGCTGTCTACCGGCCGATTGACACCGGCCTACCTGCAAGCGGCCGATGGCTGGCAGCTGTCCTGGTGCGTGCTGCCGGTGACACCGTCAGAGGAGGCGAAACGATGAACGCGTCCAGACTGCGAAAAATTGTCATCCTGCTGCTGATCTGCATCAATCTGGTGCTGGGCGGCAATCTGCTCTACACGAACTACCGCCAGACGGTGATTGCGAAGCAGACGATCGACGACACCGTCGCTTTCCTCGATCAGTGCGGCATCTGGATGGAAAGTGACCTGATTTCCAGACGCATCCACAACCTTCCGGTGCTGTCTGCCCAACGCAACCCGGAACAGGAGTCCAGCATTGCGGGCATCCTGATCGGGACGAAGGAACGCGTCGATCAGGGCGGCGGCATCAGCCGCTACGAATCCGAACAGGGGACAGCGGTCTTCCGTCGCGGCGGGCTGGTTAATCTGACCATCCAACACCAGACGATGCCGGAAACAGGCTCAGACGCCGAAAAAACGGCCAGATCCCTGCTGAAAAAAGCCGGGATTCTCCCGGAATCCGCCGGTGTAGTGATCGAAGACGGCAACGGCATCGTGGTGCGCTTCGTCGCCGAACGCAACGGCTGCCGCCTGCAAAATGCGGCGCTGGAGGTGGCCTTCCGATCGGGCGAGGTGCAGATTTCCGGCTGCTTCTTAGTGAATACCGCAACGGCCACCGATCAGCTCATGCGCCGCATCCCGACCCTGCTGGCCGACTTTGGCGCGTATGTCGTCACCTATCATCTGGATATCAGCCTGATTGTCTCGATTGAAACGGCCTATTTCCACACCGTCAACGACGACGGCAGCGCCGAGCTGCTGCCTGTTCTGATGATTCGAACGGATAACGGCACCTTCCTGCTCAACGGACTGGACGGAACGCTGCTCTCGAACGGCTGACCGGTTTTGCCCAGACTTCTTATGAAAAAATCCCTCTCTGCGCATTTAACAATGCGCGGAGAGGGATTTTTAACGGAATCAGATTCAGTCAACAGTGACCTCGTGGCCGAGCTCAGCGGATTGGTAAATGGCATCCATCAGCTGTGCGGTGACCAGAACGTTGTCGATGTTGGAGCGGATTTTTTCGCCGCGCATGGCGGAATCCACAAATGCACGGATTTCCGCGGCGAAATGACTGGGGATATCGTGCGAGGAGCGTTCGGAGACAAATTCGCCGTTGCGCTCCGTAAACAGCGTGAACTGGCTGCCGTAGTCCAGCTTGATGCCGCCCTTGGTGCCCATGAATTCGATAAACATGGCGTCTTCATCGATGTTCTGCGCCCATGCGCCGTTGAAGGTCAGCGTGGGGCCTTCCGTCCGAACGATGCCGGTGACGAATTCTTCAACGTCGTTGATGCCGTCCAGCTTCGTCGGGCCTGCGTGCATGGAGCGGTAGTGATAGGCGGACAGATCGGTGGCCAGCTTGGAATGGCAAACTGCCGAAACGGTACGCGGCTTCGGATTGTCCATGCAGTAGTTGATGAGATCGAGGAAGTGAACGCCCCAGTCGATCAGCGCACCGCCGCCGGAGCGGGCTTTTGTCGTGAACCAGCCACCCAGATTCGGGATGCTGCGGAAGGCGCGGAAGGAGCAGTAAATCTGATAGACTTCGCCCAGCTCACCGCTCAGGATCTTTTCACGGACGATCTCAACGCTCCGGTTGAAGCGGTTGACAACGCCGATGTTCAGAATCTTGCCGTTGCGGTCAGCCGCTTCCTTCATGGTGAGCGCCTGCTCATAATTCAGAGCCGTCGGCTTTTCGCACAGGACGTGCTTCCCGGCGTTCAGACAGTCGATGGTGACGGGTGCGTGGAGATCGTTGGGCAGGCAGATGGACACGACGTCAACGGTCGGATCCTTGAGCATCTCGTGATAGTCGGTCAGGCAGATCGTGGACGGATTGCCGAACTGCTCTTTTCGGTCGGCAGCGCGTTCCGGAATCAGATCGACACAGTAGGCCAGATCGACAGAATCGGCAATGGCCTTGTATGCGGGGCCGTGTGCACCGGAAATGTTGCCGCAGCCGATGATGGCGGCGCGAACTTTGTTGGACATAAAATAACCTTCTTTCTACAATCAAAAAACCTTACAGGGCGCGAAGAAACGATTCAATTCGGTCGGCGAGAATTTCATGACCGGCGTCGTTGGGGTGCAGACCATCCGGTACATACCGGCTCTGAATGGCGGGGACACGCGGCTGCAAACCGCTGACGGCGAACAGATCCAGGACCGGCAGGGAGTACCAGCGCGCAGTTTCGCGGAGAATGTCCACATAGCGCGACAAGACGCCGACGTCCTCCGGTTTGCCGCCGTCGCCACGGGGATTGTCCTCATTGCAGCGGTGCAGCGGCGTCAGAAACACAATGACCGCCTCCGGATACCGCGAGATCAGCGTCTGCATCAGCGTGTGACAGGCGCCGTAGAATGTGTCCGGTGTCCGGTCGCTCATGCAGCCGATCGGTGCATCGCCGTGCCCGAAATCGTTGGTGCCGCCGAAAACGACGATGACATCCGCATCCGGCTCCATTTGCGAAGCGCGACTGCAAAAATCCAAATCCCAGGTGGGCTCCGTGGACGGCTTGTGCTGAACGGCGATGCGCGTTCCGCTGATGCCGTAGTTGTTGGCCGCAGCGAGCTGCAGACGCTCCTTTAGCAGATTGGTAAACCGTTTGTCCGGCGAGGACGTGCCGTGCCCATATGTAATGCTGTCCCCGAGGAAGTTGATGCGTTTCCCTTGTAACTCCATGGTTGATTTCCTCCTTCTCAGTGACACACGTTTGTGATGCAACTGATTCTGCTATTATTATACGACATTTTGCCGACATTTACAAGCTGAAATTCACAGCCCAGACCGACAAAAACGGCCGCGGAAAACCGTATCCCGGTCGGACAGGGATTATACCATCCGGACACATCGACGCCCGGAAACCTGACGGAGAATTTCATCATACGGCCTGTCACAGCCCCACAGAATCTGCGCACACAGCGCCTCCGGGAACCAGAGATCACCAGCAAACTGCCCGGCCATGCCGAGCGTCATATCCGGCCGCAGTGCCGTCAACCGGCGCACCATACGGTAGGCCTCCTCACCGTTTTGCAGCCAGCCAGTCTGATAATGCCGCCAGATCGGCGCCAGCATCTGCCTGTCGTGCTCAATCAGCGCCGAACCGGAGACACCGAGCGGGAACGCCCCGGCCTGATGGACGAATCGATCACCAACCCAGTCCAGCGTCAAAAAGCCCTTCAGCAATGCGCTGACGGGTGCGCCCGGCCGTTGCGCCAGAATCCGTTGCATCAGGGCGTCCGTCTCCTGCACCTCCTGCGCACTCCCGGCCTGCGGCTCGTAGGCAAACGGAAACGCACCGCAATCCTCCCACATGATCTCCACGCGTGGATCCACACGCTCTAAATCGGTCAAATGCGCCCGCACCGACGTCGCGTGCAGCCCGAACTGAATGTGCAGCTCCGGCTGCTCCGCCAAAATGGCAGCCGAAACGGTATTCACCAGCGAAACCACAGCCTCCGAAATCAGCCGCCCGCCGATGCGGTCCTTACCCAGCTCCGTGAACGACTGAAAATAGATGCCGTCCCCCGGCAGCTCCCGATAGCAGGTTCGGTACGTGCTCAGAATCTCAGCGGCCAGCGCGTCCAGCTCGTCCAGATTCACACGGTCGCATTGACGGCTCCAGCCCCATGCAAAGCCCCAGATCACCTGAATGCCGTATGCGTGCGCATAGGCGACGATCTCCGCCGCATTCAGGGGGACATAGTCGTTCCAGAGGATGAGCTGGTTCAGCTTGAGCCGTGCCATGCCTTCGAGATAGGCTCTGTAGTCGTTGATTGGGTGCCCCCAGGTGAAAACGGAGCGGGTCTTCACAACTGGCGCTGATGCAAAGGTGCCGGTCGGCAGCGGCTGCTCAAATACTTCATCGACCAGCCGAACCGTTCCGTGGACGGGTGCAGCCGTCGGCAGGATCTGATCGACCCAATCGACCGCACCGTAGTACAAAGCAGCCGGGTCATTTGCCGTGATCAGAACGAGCTGACAGTCCGGCTGTTCCGGGTTGTCCATCACGCGCACCAGATAGCCATTCGGCGGAATTTCCTGCTTCTGAATCAGACGCTGCACAATCGGATTCTCCGCATAGAGCCCGAGGACAACGGCATTCTGCTCCCAGGGCGTGCGCTCCGCTTCCTGCACGGATTCGCAGCGCAGCGTGTAAATCGTGTACCGGCCGCGGTCGCGCAGCAGCAGCGCACCCATTTCGCGGTACAAAAACTCCAGCGCCTTCTGTTCCAGACCGCTGCAGCTTGTATAGATGAGCTTCCAGTTGCGATGGCTCATCCCAAATCCACCCTTCGTTTCCGCGCAGCTGCACGGAATTGCTTTCCGGCAATATGATAGCAGATCTCACCGACGTTGTCAAGAAAAAAAGCATGGCAGACCGGTTGGTCGTGCCATGCCAAATATCATGAAATTTTGCTATTTCATCAATTCATCCGTCAATCGAAGGATTTCCGGTGCAATTTTTTCGCGCTCCTTTTTCAAAATCCGCTGGTACAGCGGATAGGCACAGGCCACCAGAACGATGCCGACGACACCGATTCCGATGCCGACCAGAAAACGGGAGGAGCCGAGCATCGCGCCGAACTCCGTCATCATCATGCTCATTCCCGCCCCCAGCAGCAACGCGCCGACTACACCCACAATGATGGCATACATCGTCGCCCGGGAGGTCGCACCGGCATCCAGGGCGCGAAGCTGCTCCATTTTGTCCGGCTCCTGCGGGACATATTTTTTTCGAATCTGATCAATTTCCTCCTGCTGCTGCGCGGAGTAGGTCATTTTGAACGTATCCTGATGATTATCCATTGCTCGAACCTCCGAATGCTTTGAGTTTCTGGTTGGCCTGTAGAATCATATAAATGGCCATCACAACGATGAAAACGGAAATGGCACCGCCGCTGAGTGCGAGAAACAACCGCTGCACCTGCGGCGTCATTTCTTCACCGCTGAACGTTGCCAGCATGGTGTTTTCCAGCGTCAGAATCGACACACAGGCCGATGCCAGCGCAATGGCCTTCGCCGCGGAAATCGCAGGGCTGTTGTATCTGCGGTAGCGGATGACGTTGACGATGGCCACCGTCAGCGTGGTAAAGGTGTAGGCCGCCATCGCGATCGTCGTAATCTCGTGATGCTGCATCAACCGGTTTTGCCGGATCATATCAAACATCATGGCCGACAGCGCCAGATTCATCAGGAGGAAAATCCAGCCGCAGATGCGATAGCGGCGGAGCTCCTGCTGCATCTGATCACCGGGCTTATGGCGCAGCGTGTGCCGTACCAGGAAAAAACGCATGACCGCCAGCGACGCATAATAACCGGCCAGCGAGCAGAACCACGCGGAACGGTGCGCAATGCCCAGACCGAGCTGAAGCGCCGCATATGCGCCGTTCCAGAGAATGTGCGCAATGAGCGTGACATTCGTGCGCAGATGGACATCCGACAGCCAGCGCCGGACATACCGGTTTTCCTCCCGGAAGGACTTGAAAAACCGGAGCATATCCGGCACGCGCACACACCAGATGGTCAGCGTGTAGAAGGACAGCACGTAACAGGCAATCCGAATCGGATCGGTTTCCGCCAGCCGGAGCATGGCATAGACGAGCCCGACGGTACAAATCGGCAGCAACAGCAGCAAAACAGCGATGTGCGGAAAGAGCAGCCGCTTCCCGAGCTTCTTCCAGTCCATTTCAGCCCCTCCGTATCCTGACCGTGAAGGTGGTGCCGACGCCGACGGTGCTTTCCACACTGATTTCGCCCCGGAGGATATCGACCACGCGCTTTACCAGTGCCAGCCCCAGCCCGTTGCCCTGTGTCGCGTGGGAGGTGTCGCCCTGATAGAACTTCTCAAAAATGTGGCTGCCGACCTCGGCACTCATGCCGCAGCCGGTGTCCTGCACCCGCACAACCGCATGGCTTTCGTCCGCCGTCAGGCTGACAAAGACCCGCCCGCCCGCCGGGGTGAACTTGAAGGCGTTGGAAAACAGATTGTTCCAGACGAGCGCGAGCAGCTCACTGTCGGCCTGTACCATGACATGGTCTGCAATCTCCGTGTCCACCTCGATCTCTGCGGCTTCCCAGACCGATTCATATTGCAGCAGGCTTTCGCAGAGCTGTTCACCCAAATCGAACGATGTGGACTGCGGATAAATCTGCTGGTTCTCCAGCCGGTTCAGCTTCAGAATGTTGGTCATCATGTCGGCCAGCCGGCGGGAGCCGTCCGTGATGCCCTTCGCGTATTCCATCCGCTGCGCCTCCGACAGATCGGGTGCCTGCAGCAGGGTGCCGTAATTCTGCATGACGGCCAGCGGCGTTTTCATCTCGTGGGATACGTTGGCGATAAAATCGGTGCGCAGCGTTTCCAGACTGCCCAGCTCCTGCGCGATTTGATTGAAGCAGTCGATCATCTCGCTGTAGTCTTCGCTGATTCCAAATTTGGAAACCGGCGCAATCCGCGTATCAAACCGCCCCTGCACCAGCTCCTTCGTGGCGGCGGTGATGCGCTTGGTGACCTTCTCGGTCGTCAAACGGCGGCGCAGCGCATCAATCACCGTAAACAGCACGCTCAGCAGGATCACGTTCAAAAAGGTCAGCTTGGCAGCACGGTTCAGATTTTCACCGGTCAGCGTAATGTGCAGATCGTTCGACAGCGTGCTGACAAACAGCGTCATCGTGCAGGTGACGAGAAACGCGACCAGCAGAAAGAAAATCAGACAATGCGACAGCTCCGGCAGGATTTTCTGCCACCACTTCTTTTTCACTTGAGCACCGCCTTGTAGCCCAGCCCGTGAACGGTCTTGAGCTCAAAATCCGAGCAGCTCGCCAGCTTTGCACGCAGCTTGGTCATATAGACATCGACGGCCCTGGGCGCCGTCTCCGTGTCCGCCTCCCAAAACTCATCCATCAGCTGCGTCCGGGTGAAGGTCTTTTTCGGATAGCTGAGCAGCTTGTATAGAATGGAAAATTCCCGGTTGGTCAGGCTGATTTCCTCATCGCCCAGATAGGCCGTATGCTCATCCACATCCATCACAAACTGACCGATTTCAATTTTTCTCGCCGAAGCGATTTTTGCACGGCGCAGCAGCGCCCCGATTCGCAGAAACAGCTCATCCAGATCAATGGGCTTGACCATGTAATCGTCCACACCGATGCGAAACCCGCGCTGCTTGGACGCCAGATCGTCCCGCGCCGTCATGAAGAGAATGGGAATGTTTTCGTTGGCCTCACGGACATTTCGCGCAAACTCAAAACCGTCCACGCCCGGCATCATAATATCCGAAATGATCAGGTCGAAGGTTGTCTCGTACAGCGCGTCATAGGCTTCATTGGCACCCAGACAACCGGTCGCTGCATAGCCGTTCTGATTCAGAAATGCGCAGACCGTCCGATTCAGCTCTCTGTCATCCTCGACCACTAAAATTTGAAACATGATGGGACCTCCCGAATCCAGCTTGATCGGTTCTATTCTACCACGCAAATGTTGAAGTTTTATTTGTGTTTCTGCACGGAACCACCTTTTTCTTCGACATTCGCCGACCACGCCGCGGCTTTCACGAAATGGCCTGCGCACCGCGAGGCTACAGCAGATCGCGCTTTGTCAGAAGCAGACGGCTGACCGCGCCCAGACCGACGCCAAACAGCGCGCTGCCCGCCAGACAGAGCCCGACCTGCGCCACACCCGCATCCAGCGGTGTCAGCATCCCAATCATCATGAACAAAAACATCCCGGCCATAACAGCCAGCAGAATGGAGAGCCAGGCCTTGTCCTTGGCAATCACACTCATGCAGAGATCCAGCGCCACAAAAACGGGCGCAAGCAGCAGCTTGCACAGAATACACAGCGCGAGCTGCCCACTGGTGAAGCCGACCATTTCAAAGGGAAGACCCGCCAACACACCGCCGAGGAGGGAACCGAGGACGAACGCCAGCAGCATGGCCATCGCGCCGAGTGAGCAGACGATGCTTTTGGAGGCGACATAGCCCGAAACAGTGGCGCGAATCGCAAAGATGTTCTTGGCGAATCCGCTGCGGAAATCCTGAGCGACAAAGACGCAGACGAGGGCAGGGAAGAGAAAATACAGCAGATTCAAATTGCACATGGCAGTCATGCTCATCTCCGACGACATCGCATGGTCGCTGGTCGACCCGATGATCTGCCAGACGTTGTCAAAGCCTTCCAGGACGGTCTCTGCGCCGGTCTGCGGGTTGACGGTGACGGAACCGTCCATCAGCGTCGTCATGACCAGAATCAGAATGGGCATGACCAAGCAAGCCCCCATCAGAATCCAGAACCATCCGGAGCGAAACATCCGGCGCCCATCCACCGCCAGCAGGGTTTTCAAACGCTTCATCTCATTGCTCCTCCTTCATCCAACCCAGATAGAATTCCTCCAGATTGATTTTTCTGCTCTCCAGCTCACAGACCACAATGCCGTTTTCGTACAGCAGACGCACAACGACTTCGGGCGATACCAAATCGTATACGCGGAGAAAGCCGCCTTCATCCGGCTCGACCCGGGCAAAATGGCCGGAAAGCACTGCTTTTGCGCGCACCATGTCCTGCGCCTGCAATGCGGTATACGTCGGGCAGTCCGCCTCCAGCTCCGCAGCTGTCATCTCCCGGAGCAGCCTGCCACCGTGAATGATGCCGTAATGCGTGGCGATTTTTTCCAGCTCACCGAGAATGTGCGAGGAAATCAGGATGGTCACACCACCGGCCGCCAGCTCGCACAGCACCTCACGCATGATGCGCATCCCATCCGCGTCGAGCCCGTTGATCGGCTCATCCAGCACCAGCAGCTTCGGATTGCCCAGCAGCGCCATCGCCAAACCAATGCGCTGCTTCATGCCGAGCGAACAGTTTTTGTACCGGTTGGAGGCGGCTCCCTCCATGCGCACCGTTTTCAGAATCCGCACAATTTCCGCATCCGCCCGCTTCAAGCCCAGATTGGCCGCCTGCAGCTTCATGTTATCCCAGACCGTCAGATTGGGGAAGCAGCCGGGTGCCTCAATCAGAACACCCAGCCCGGCGCGTACCCGGTCATCACTCAGCGGCTGCCCAAACAGCCGAACCGTACCGGAATCTGGACGCAACAGCCCGCAGATGATCTTTTCCGTCGTGGATTTCCCGCTGCCGTTTTCGCCGATCAACCCGTAAATCGCACCCTGCGGAACGGTCATATTCAGCCCGCAGACCGCCTGCTTCTGCTGAAAGGCCTTCGTCAGCCCTCGAATTTCAATGGCATTCATCGTCCCGCCTCCTTTAATAGACATCGCTTCTCGACAGAATCATCGTCCCGGCCACATTGTAGACAATCGCCCAGCAGACCGAACACACCAGACAGACCAGCAGCGTGATGGGCGTCGCACTCAGACAGGCATAGACGGAGGAACCGTAGAGGAAAATGTTCAAAACGGAGCTGCTTCCAAACACAGCCGCCGCACCGATCGTCAGAATACCCGTCCCGAAAAAGAAGGAGGAGGCGATCGAAACCCCGAAATACCGGCGGAAAATGACGTTGAGAAAGGTGTACAGACTGGCCCAGCCGAGGCTCATCACGATTTTGCCGAGCAGCGCAAAGAGCAGACCGGGGATCGAAACGGAAAACGACAGCCCGGTCAAAAGCCCCGCAGCCGTACTGCCGAACAGATACGTCACACACATACAGGCCATCGCGAATGCACAGGTCAGCGTCTTGGAAATCATGTAATCCTGCTTTTTGGCGTGCGTGGTGAACAGCTGCTTGACATAGCCGCTGCTGTAGTCGTGCCCGATGAAGATGGAAACCATGATGCCGCCGAAGATGAAGACCATGTTCATGTTGGCATAGCCGCCGATGTCGTCGAATACATAGAGCGGGGTGTCGGTGGCAATGGCATTCCAGACGTTCGTGTACAGCTGCGCCGTTACCTCACCGGTCTGCGGGTTCTCCATGCCGGAGGTGCCCAGAATCATGGCAGGGATGATCGCCGCAATGGCGAGAAAAATAGAAAACAGCGGCGTGTGGAACAGCCGGTAAAAATCAACGCCCAGCATCCCGCGAAGCCGCTCCGCAAAGCTGGGATTTTCAAATTGCAAACGATGCTCCATGATCGGTTGCCTCCTTTCGGCTCATTAGCTCCATGTAGAATTCTTCCAGACCGATTTTGTTCTTTTTGACGGCACTGACCACATGGCCGTGCTCGAAAAGCCACGCCACAATCGCCTCGACAGAACTCTCATTGTATACGCGCAGCAGACCGTCCTCCAGCCGCACATCCGGGTATCTGGCCTTCAGCACCGCCTGTGCGCCAGACAGATCGGCCGTTTCCAGAGACACAAACACCTTCGCCCGGCCTTCCAGCTCCTTCGCGGACAGCTCCATGACCATCCGCCCCTGCCGAATGACGCCGTAATGCGTGGCGATTTTTTCCAGCTCACCGAGAATGTGCGAGGAAATCAGCACCGTGCAGCCGGATTGCTGCGTGATGTCCACGAGAATTTCCCGCATGAGCCGCATTCCTTCAGCATCCAGCCCGTTGATCGGCTCGTCCAGAATCAGCAGCGCCGGGTCGCCCAGCAGCGCCATGGCAATCCCAATCCGCTGCTTCATGCCGAGGGAGCACTTTTTGAACGGGAGCTGAGCGTTCTCCTCCATGCGGACGATGCACAGCACGCGCTGAATCTCCGCATCCGGGTCGGGCAGATTCAGGTTGATCGCCTGCATCCGCAGATTCTGGTAGACCGATGCACCGGGAAAACAGCCTGCGTTCTCAATCAGAGCGCCCACGCGCACCCGCACGCCGGGGTCGGTGTAATCGCGGTCAAACAGGCGGATGCTGCCGCCGTCCGCCACAAGATGCCCGCATAGAAGCTTCATCGTGGTCGATTTGCCGCTGCCGTTTTCGCCGATCAACCCGTAGATCGCGCCCACAGGCACGGTCATGTTCAAATGGTCAACCGCATACATACCGCGAAAACTCTTGGAAAGATTTCGGATTTCAATTGCGTTCATGGTTTCTCCTTTTCTGCTTGGGATGCACCCTTATCATACCCCACTTCTGTTGTTGAAACATCTGCGATATGTTTGTGTTTTGTTAAAGCACCTGGGATTTCCGTCTAAACGAAAATCCCATTTTCATTTAGACGGAAATCCAACGCCTCACGCCTCACGCCTCATTCCTCATTCCCAACCACGCGCAAACAGACCGGCTGCTCGGACATTTGTCCAAACAGCCGGTCTGTTGAAATCGTGGATGCTGCACCTCAACGAGCGGAGAGGTGTAAAACCAACCACTTACATTTTCTCGTAGACGTAGAGAAAGTTGAAAACGATGCAGCCGTCATCGGTATAGGTGAGCTCGACAAAGGGGTCAATCTCCTGATCACCGATCGTGCCTTCCGCCTGGCTGTCATAGAAGATCTTGCCATCGCGGTTCTCCCAGTTGGCGGTGCTGATGACGATAAAGCCGTCCTCGCGAATCGGATAGCCCTCCGTCTCCGCCGTCTCGGCAAGCTCATCGGTCGCCTCGGCGATCATGTGATACGTGCCGTCCTCGCAGAATTCGAGCAGCATCTGCTCGCCTTCGTCGAACACATCCAGAGCTTCCTCCGGCGCAGTTTCGCGGGTCATGAACTGCATCCCGTTCTCAGTCGGCATATTGATGCCCTTCAGCTTCCATTTCCCGATGAAATCCATCGTTCTTCCTCCTTCTGTTATGCCCACGGGTCTTCCGATTTGGGGGTGCGAACACCGGTCAGCAGGTACTGCTCCCACAGGAACCACTTGCCGTCGCTGCCGCGCTGCCGCAGCTTGATCGGACGCGGTGCATCCGCGCCGCCGCAGGGGATAAAGGCCTTGATGTAGCCCTGCTCATCGTCGGAGGTGTGGTTCGTTTCAATCGTAATCGTGTACGGCTCGGTCGGCGTGTAGCTGTTGTCCGGCGTTGCACCTGCAAAATAGGTGAACGGCAGATACGTCTTGCCGTCGCGGAACCGGTCTTTGAGGAAGGAAATGTCCTGACCGTTCAGCGGACGGGGGCCGCGCAGGAAGTTGAGCATCTCCGTGCCAATGCTCTGATCGGCCGCAAATGCGCAGAGCGCAAGGACGGTCAGTGCTGCCGTCTTGTACGGGGTATCCATGGTAGCCTCGGGGAGCGCCTGCAATTCGGCCAGGCTTTCGGGAAGTGCCCGAAAGACGAAGGTTTCGCGTTTGGTACCGAAGGACTGCGCGGTGGAAACGGCCGCCTGCTTGGCGGTGCTCTTCAGTTTGTCAAAAATTCCCATGATGATGCTCCTTTTCTTTCATGATGATTTATCTTTTTCTGTTTTTCAGAACAAAAAATACGATAATACCGCCCACACAGAGCAGCGCAACCACGCCCAGAATCACAATCCAGAGCGTCGAGGACGAAGAACCGCCATTCCCGCTGCTGCCGCCGTGGCCGCCGACGTTGTTGCTCGGCGCTTCCTCCGAAGTCGTGCCCTCATCGGTGAGAACGGGGACGTTGCTCGCATCCGGCACGCTGCTTTCCGGCGTACCGTCCGACGTGCTATCCGAAACACTGCTGTCCGAAGTGCTGCCGTCCGGTGCGCTGGTTGAATCGACCGGCGCGGAGGTGTCCAGCGTGGAGCCGTCCGGATTGGTAGCCGGCGCGGAGGTGGTTTCCGGAACCGATGTCGTGCCCGGTGCTGTCGTTGTGGCCGGAGCCTTTGTGGTTTCCGGCGCCTTGGTCGTACCCGGTGCCTTCGTTGTGGTCGGCGCCTTGGTCGTCGTGCCCGGTGCTTTAGTCGTGCCTGGTGCTTTTGTCGTTGCGGATGTTCCCGCAGACTGATACCGGATGGTGCAGGAGAAGACCAGAGACGCCGTGCTCTTGCCGTCCGTTGCAACGCACTTGTAGTAGAACTGCTGACCGGTCTTGCCGGAGACACCGCGAATGACGACCGCCTGACCGTTCCCGATCGGGTTCGTATCCGTGATGTTGCCCTTGCTGTCGCAGTAGTACCACGCGAAGCGGACTTCACCGCTGGCGTTGTTGGCCTTGACCTCAAAATCGATGGTCTGGAAGGCCTCCGTGATGTCAACCGTCTGCTTGCCGACCGCGCTCAGCGAGAGGGGAGCGGTCGCTTTGGCCGTGACCGTCAGCTTCGCCCATTCCGAACCGGGATAGGTGACGTTTGCCACCTTGCCGTCCTGCTGGCAGGAAATGACACACCGGTAGTAGCGCGTGCCGACGGTGGACGTATCCAGCTGCAGCTTCAGGTCGCCATCACTGGCGGCGCACAGCTCGCCGACCGGATCCTTGCTGATGTCGTTGGAGCAGTACCACTGCACGCTGACATCGGTCGCTTTGGAGAGATCACAGGAGCTGGTCGCCGTCAGATACGCCTTGCTGTCCTGCGTCACCGTCATGTCCGTCTGATCGTAGCCGACCGACAGGTCAAAGGTCTTTGCAGTGAGCATGGGGAAAATTGCCGTCAGGTACCAGCCGTCCTCCTGGATGAATTTGTTGGCCCCGGCCTTCTGGTACGAAATCGTCACTTTCTCCGCACCGGAAACGGAGATGCCCTTGGCGGATTCCGCATTGAAGTAGTAGTTGCCGTAGGGCTTCAGCCTGATCAACGCCCGGTAGGTATTGTTGGCACTGAAGGTGGTGACGGGTTGCATACGACCTCTCCGGTCAATCGTCATCCACACCGGGCCCTCCGCCGTATACTTTGCGTACTGCCGTTTCCGAACGATGATCGAGCCCTGGCCGACCAGGTTGATGTCGCTGCTGGGGGTGGCACCCACCTCCGGCACCTTGACCGTGATTCGCCCCTGCTTGCAGATGTACTTTTCGTCATCCGCAATCTCATAATAATGGTAGAACTTCACCCAATCGCCGTTGGAAGAACGGGTGACATCCGAAGATGCTGTGGACAGATTGGCAACACTGCTGCTGCTTCCGAAGGATAAAGTGGCGCTCGAAGAAAGCGAACGGCCGTTCTGCCCCCGGATGACGGTGAACTCAACATAGCCCTTGTCGCCGCCTGTCAGCTTGGTGCGCTCCGTCTGTTTGTCCTCTTCCAGATAACGAATTTTGACGTTCCCCACGTTGCACCATGCTTCCGTGTCCATGGCAGCAGCGTGCGTGCCGGGGAAGTTGAAATCCTCAATGACAAGATTGCTGGTGGATGGCCATGCGGCAATCTTGAGCTGAGCTGTTTTTGAATAGACGAGTTCGTCTGTCGTGGCGTCATAGATAGACAAACCCAGCGAATAAAAGTCGCAGTACGGCTTCCCACTATCCAAAGTAATACGCATGCCGATACTCGGCAACGTAAAGGCTGACGTATATTCCTTACCGATCTGAGCATTTACGTAGTACCCCGGATCAGTCCACTCAGTGTAGATATTATTGCCGCAGAAGCTTGCCTTCGCATCGGATATCCAACGCTGACTGCCATACCTTAATACGACGATACATTTCGAGTGATTCTTGAAACACTCACTGGCGTCGAACCCATCCAGCAGGTAGTCCGTATCCACATCGTAATAACAATTTTCGTAGACCTCCCGCACGGATATTCCATCGAAATCATCCAGGCTGGGATCATCCCGAAACGTCAGGGGCAGGGGGGTCGGTGCGTAGCTTTCATCTGCCGATGCGGTTGTGGCGAGCAGGGGAACGCTTCCCGCAACCGTGATCAGCGCAAGAACCAGTGCCAATGATTTCTTCAGCCATTTCGTGGTTGTTTTCAATTTCATTTGCACCATACCTTTCATTGTTTTTTCAGGGAAAGTTGACTCGTCGAAGCGATGGCTCAGGAGAGATTGGCGCTGCCGGTGCCGTAGAGCAGACCGTCAACAAACGTCGCCAGGAATTTGGCGGTCGAGTTGTCGCTGGCCTCCCAGACGAAGGACTGCTTGATGGTACCCTCGGCGTAATAGGTCGTTGCATCGACACCGATCTGTTCCTTGAGGTCGGCGTAAGTGATCTTTTCAGCGGGGTCGTAGCCGAATAAGGTCACGCCCTTGAGATAATCGTGCATGACGGAGTAGAGCTGTGCGGTGGTGGCGCGCTCTTCGCTCATCGGCTGCTGGTCGGTGGATTCGAGGTTCAGGCCGTAGGTCGCGGCGACCTCCGCGATGGAATCCTTCGTTTCAACACCGGCGTCGACCGGATCCGTGCTGTCGCCATTGGTCTTGCCGTCGTCTGTGCCGCAGGCGACAAGGCTCAGGGCCAGGACGAGAATCATCAGAATGCTGAGTGCTTTTTTCATGGTTTTCATGGTTCTTTTCCTCCTGAATTTGAATGAGACTGCTTAGAATTTACCGCCGCCGCCGCCGTGCGTTCTGCCGGAGGACGAGGTGTGCGTGCTGCTGCCGGAGGAGCGCTTGTTGTTGTTGTCGGCTTTCTTGGCGCGTGTGACGGTGTGATACAGGTAGAGGTCGCGGCTGTTCGTGAGGTTCATGCTGCCGTCGCGGACGTAGTTCGCCGCTTCGTTCTGGGCGCGGACGGTTTTGAGCTTGCCCTTCATGCCACTGACGACCATCCCGGAGAGCACAAAGCCGGCGATGATCGCGATCAGAATCCAGATGGCGGACAGCGGCTCCCGCGGGAGGTTGTTGCTGTCGTAGGGCTCGCCCGTCTCCGCCTGTGTGACAAACTGATCGCAGAGCTCGGCGAACTGCTCGAACGCCTTGGCATATTTGCCGTCGCTCAGCAGCGAGGAGACCTTTTCGCCAATGTAGTCAATCCCGGCGTCGGTGAACATCCGGATGGCGCTGCCGCAGGTGGAGATATACCAGTCGCCGTACTGCATACTGACGAGCAGCAGTGCGCCGTCGGCACCGTCGAACAGATCGTCAAACGTATCGTCCGCATAGTCCTCGGGCGTGAATTCGCCGAGGGAGTCCACGGTGACGATGGCAAATTCCATCGAATGCTGCTCGCTGACCTCGTCGAGCGCTGCGGCCACATCCGCGGCCTCACTGGCGGTCAAAAGGTCGGCGCCGTCCAGAACGCGCACGGAGCTGGCCGGTGCGGCAAAGGCGGGAATCACGAAGGTGAAGCAAAGAAGCACTGCAAGCAGCGCAGATAACCATTTGTTTTTCATCTCTGCATCCTCCTTTACAGCAAGCCGATCAGATTCATCAGCCATGCCGCGCCGTAAACGGCGGCGGCAAACACAGCCGTGAGTCCGAAGCGCCACTTGGTGGCAGCGGATTTGTCAACCGGCAGGTCGCCGACGAATTTGCCGGTCTGCCCGTTCATGGCGAACGTATATTTCTGCCCGTTCCAGTCGGTTGTGAGCAGCCAGACGGGGCAGAGTGCATAGCGCGCCTTGCCGCCCTGCAGCCGGATGTTGCAGTTTTCGGTGCGCACCGTCGCGTAGTCGGTCACGGTTGCGGCAAACGCCTTTTCAGTCGATTGCTTAATCCGCGCATTGGCGCGCTCGATGCTTTCCTCCGCGCTGACGTCGTATTTGTCGGCGAGGTAGCCTGCCAGATAGGCGGTCTGGAACGGAACGGCCTGAGACAGGTCATACGGCTCGATGGATTCCATCAGGTCGTCGGCCATCTTGCTCGAACCGTCCACGGGGACGCCGTCAAAGCCGAGTGCGCCTTCGCGGATGACCGAGAAATGCTGCGTTTCGGTGTAGCGGTAGTTGCGATCCTCCCAGATCTTGACGCGGGTGGCGCGGTAGCGAACCGACGCATTGGCGTCCGAATCGAACAGCCAGAAGGGGACATAGACGCCCTTGATTTCGTCGATGTGGTTCTGATCCTTGAAGACCTTCGGCAAAAGCCGCTTGCCGGTCACATGGCGGAGCAGCGCCTTCTTCGCATCGTCCTTGTCGAGCTTGAACGGGATGACGATATCGGGCTTGAGTGCGCCGCTGAACTGTCCCATCACAACGATGGGGTTGCCGCAGAAGGGGCAGGACGTCGCCGCCATGCTGTCATCGCCGACGATTTCACCGCCGCACGACTGACAGACGTACGACCGCAGGCCGTCTGCTTCGCCCTCCTGCCATTCGGAACCGGCATTCGTCTGCCAGTTCATTTCATCTACAGAATCGGCGCCGAGGTCGGCATCATAGCCCTTGAGCGTTTCGACTTCGAATTCGGTGTCGCAATACGGGCATTTCATCTTCTGCAAATCGCTGTCGAAGGCAATGGCACCTCCGCAGCAGGGACATTTGTATTCCTGTAATCCTGCGCTCAAAAATGATCGCTCCTTTCAATCCTGGATGCTCCGCCCGTTCGGCGCGGCGGAGAAATCTGCGCCGCGCCGAAACCGGGCGAAAATCGCGGATGGTTTTTGCACCTCACGTCCGGCTGTCCGGCTTTGTGCCGTCCGAGCCAGCCTCTGCAAGGCGGTAAAACAGCTGCTCAAGATCTTCCAGACGGAGAGCAGCTACCGTGCGGCTGCCGTCCGAAAACGTCAGACAGACGCTGTAGACGGAGCCGTCTACAGCACCGGAGCGCGACGTCCGATGCTGCTCGACCGACGCGATGTACCCGCCGGTTTCGAACAGCTCGAGCATCGAACGGACATCCTCTGCCGCCAGCTCGACGTCCCGAAGGGTCACTTCGTCCGCAAAGTCGTGGACGAAGCAGTCGGCATCAAACAGCCAGCGCTCGCCGTCCCTGCGCGCCGTGAAGGAATAGGAATACGTCCTGTCCATCTCGCCGCACGCAATCGAAACAGCCGTGAGCTCCTGCGGACTGTGCGTCGGGCGCTTTTGCCCGCCGCAGCCGGAGAACAAGCCAAACAGAGAGAATCCAAGCATCAACCATACCGCCCTGCAAATCCGTTGTTTTTTCATGCACCCAGTCAGATGATATCGCCGTTGTCGAACGGATCACCGCATTCCGGGCAGAACTTCGGCGGGGTAGAGCCCTTTTCCGGCTCCCAGCCGCACTTGTCACAGCGATACTGCGGGACACCGGCGGGCTTTTTGCTGCCGCAGTTCTGGCAGAACTTGCCCTTGTTGACCGTTCCGCAGGAGCAGGTCCAGCCGTCTGCATCCTCGGGCTTCTTGCTGCCGCATTCGGGGCAGAACTTGCCGGTTGCGGTTGCGCCGCAGGAGCATTTCCAGGCACCCGCCTGAACCGGCTCGGGCTTCTTGCTGCCGCATTCGGGGCAGAACTTGCCGGTTGCCGTGGCACCGCAGGAGCATTTCCAGCCGTCCTGCGCCGGAGCAGCCTGCTGCTGCGCCTGTTGTGCCTGCTGCTGCTGGACGCCTGCATTGTAGAAATTCTGCGCTGCGCCAAAGCCACCCTGGCCGCCCATGCCGACCATGCCCATGCCCATGAAGCCGGTCATGGCACCGGCGGAGTTGCCGGCCGCCGTCTCCATCGCGTCAGCCGTGGCGTTGGTCATACGACCGGCCATCATAAACGGGTTGGAGCCCATGGTGGCAGCGTCTTCCATCTCGTTGATCTTCTTCATATCCGCATCGGTGAGCGTGATCGGATTCAGAGCGATCTTGCAGACGGAAATACCGCGTGTCTCGACCCAGTCCTGCTTCAGGGCGCTGTTCATGGCATCCTTCAGCTCGCCGGATTTGGCCGGAATCTGTGCGGGGCGCAGCTCCTGCTCGGCCAGATTGCCGAATGCGGGCTGCAGCGCGTCGATGAATTCGGTTTTCAGCTGTTCGTCGATCATGTCGCGTGTAAAATCGCCCGAAACGTTGCCGCAGAGCCGTGTGTAGAAGAGCAGGGGGTCGCTGATGATGTACGAGTAGACGCCGTTGCAGCGGACGCTGACGGTACGGCTCATGCCGATGCGCTTGTTCATGACCTCAAACATAATCGGGTTCGGCGTGCCGAATTTGTTGGCGAGAATCTCCTTGGTGTTGATGTAGTAGACTCTCTGATCCTTGCCGGTATCGCCGCCGTAGGTGAAGCGCTTGCCGATGGCCTTGAAGGTGTCCTTCAGGCTCTGACCGAACGAACCGGAGAAGATCGAGGGCTCCGTCGAGGAATCATAGGTGAATTCGCCGGGCTCGGCGCAAACTTCAACCACCTTGCCCTGCTCGACGATGATCATGCACTGGCCGTCTGCAACGGCAATGCCTGAACCGTTCGAAATGATGTTGTCATTTCCTTTGGTGTTGGAGGATCTGCTGGTGGTCTGCTTTTGACCTCTGCGCAGAAGAACGTCGTTGGGAAGGGCGTCGCAATAGAAAAACTCCTTCCACTGGTCTGCCAGTGTTCCGCCGAGTGCGCCGATACCTGCTTTAATAAGTCCCATGATCATGTTCCTTTCATAATAAAATTTTCAGAAAAATGGACTTGGTACGCTTAGGAATGCTTGTGCTTGATGAGTATGATGACAGCGACGGCCACAAGGATCAATGCTGCTGCGATCGCCGCGATCAAGACGATTTTGGTGCCGCCGGAGGATTTGCCGGACGGCGCTTGGGTGGATGCTGCCGACGACGTTTCCGCCGGAACATCGGACGAAGCGACCGACGAGGATTCCATCGGAATCTCCGACGAGGACTCTGCCGGTGCTTCAGAGGACACAGTGGAGGATGCTTCCGGCGTGGATTCGGTCGGCGTCACGGAGGAAACATCCGAAGATGCAGCCGGTGTGCTGGCACTGGATGCGACGGGCGGCTCAGAGGAGGTCGCCGGCGGCGCAGAGGTCACAGAGGTCACCGGGTCGCTGACAACGAGAACGGGGATTTCAACCGCCGCTTTCCGGTATCCGCAGGTTTTGCATTCCTCATGCTTGAGGCCGTTGGCCGTTGAGGTGGCAGCTCTGTCAACGACCCACTTGAAATCGTGTGCCGCCCGCGTCTTTTCAATCGTGGCGCAGCAGCCGTAGGTGGTGCAGCTTCTCCAGTGGTGGGTCGCGTTGGAGCTCCAGCCCGTGACCTCGTGCGATTCCGTGCCGGTCACGCCGCAGGTCTTGCAGACCCATTTATGGGTGCTCTGATTGACATAGGTGTATTCGACATCCTGATGCTCCGCGCAATAGGCGGGGAGCACCTCCACCGTGCAGGTGGCGGAAACCGTACCGCATTTCGCGGTGATCGTCGCCTTGCCCTTGCCGGCGGCCTTGATCTTGCCGCTTGCGTCCACCTGGACAACCGACGAGGAGCTGCTGCTCCAGCTGACGGAGCCGGCCGCGTCAATGGGATCCTTCGTTGCGACGAGCTGCAGCGTCTCTCCGACACGCAGCGAAACGCTCTTGTTGTTGAGCGTCAGCTTTTCGACCGAATTCTGCGGCTTTTGGCTGACCTTGACGGTGAAATAGGCGAAATACGAACTGGCCGTCGCCGGGGTCGCGTTGTCGGGAGTGGCGAAGACATACACAGTCGCTTCGCCCACCTTGTTGGCCGTGATGACCGCATCGCGAATCGTCACGCTGCCGTCCATGGACGTTTCACCGACATAGGGACTCCCGGTCATGTTGTCCTTGGTCTTGACATACGCCGAATAGTGGTATTTTGTCTTGTCAACCGTGTCGGGCACGAACGGCAGCTGACTGAGCTGCTTGAGGTCAACGGTGTACCGGTCGCCGATAAAGAGCTCCACCGTGTTGAGCTTCGTAGTGGTGAACGGAACGGTGCGGAGATTGTTGGGGTCGTAGACCACGACATGGATGGTGCGCCCGGCGTTGGAGTAGTCAGAGCCGTAGTACCACGGCGTATTTTCGTTCGGCTTGTACGCCGTCACGAATGCATGACCGACCGCCGTACCGGTGATCGTCAGCGTTTTGGCCGATGCATCCTGCTGGACATTGACAAGACCGTCGTAGACCGTATTCCATCTCGGCAGGTTTTCAATCGCCTTGCTGGGGTTGAGCTGATATTTGACCGTGACCGATTGTCCCTTGGGAAGGTAGATCGTCGGGGTAGGCGTGTCGTATTCGGGATAGAACAGCTCCATCACGGTCGTGCTCTGGCCGTCCTTTGCAGGAATGCTGATGCTGCTGCCGACGCAGCTTGTGCCGCTTTCGCGGGTCGCCGTCTCCGCATAGCGCGCATAGACGTAATACGTTTTGGCCGTATCTGCGAGCGGAATATCAATCGTGCCATTCTTGATCGCCTGACCGTCTGTCGGCCAGCCGCTGGTGGACGGCTTCGAGGTGATGACATATTCGATGTCGCTCTTCACATTCGTCACCTGGATGTGCGCAACGTTGACGCGGTTGCTCTGCGTCAACGTATACCGCAGCTGGGGCGTCGGAACCGACTGATAGGGGAACGCTTTGCCGACCAGCTTGGGCGCACCGTTGATGGTCCCCTGATACGCACCGGATTTGGCCTTCACCGATACGCGGATGTATTTGCCGATGAGATTGGCGGAGTTGATCGAAAAGGATGGGCTGTTGGCGGCCGAAGCGATTTTTGTCCAGACGCCGTTTTCGTGCACCTGCCACTCGTAATTCAGCGCCACACCGGCCGGTGCGCCCGCGATGGTGGCATATGTGGTGAAGCCGTACCGCATCTCGCCGCTGTAAACGACCTCGCCGGTCAGCATCTGAACGCCGCCGTATGCGTAGGTCAGATAGGTAAAGCCGCTGATGCGGTCGCCAAGACTGTTGGACTGATCGTTGTAGGCGCTGATGCCGACCTGAATATCAGCCGGCGAACAGCCGAACGCCACACAGTAATCGTTGAGGTTGCAGGAAAACCGACCGGACGCGTCTCTCTGAAGCTCCTTGCCGACCTTCAGCATGGCCGAGTTGCCGCCGAGCGAGACGCTGTAGGCGGTCGCATTGCGGTACGCGTCCCAGGAAAGCGTGCCGTCGCTTGTCAGCCGGACATTCCGGACAAACACATCCGGCAGCTTTTCAGCCAGATATTCGTTGGTGAAGGTATACCCCTGGGCGAATGACTCGCTGTGGAGATAGCCGTCCGCATGGGCGGTCAGATAGATCGCATAATGCGTTGTGCCGGGCAGGAAGCACTCCTTGAGGTCGATGTGCGTATCGCTCGTTTCAAGGTCAAAAAAGCGTTCGCTGAGCCCGGTCTTGGGATCCTCCCAGTGCAGGGTGATGGAGTAGCTCGTGGCATTCGGAACAGCGTCCCACGAAAAATCGAAGGTGGATTCATTCAGCACAACGTGCTGCGGCGTGGCCAGCTGCGGAATATCGGAGACGTATGTATACGTGCCATACCACATCTTGGTGGTGTATTCTCCGCCCTTCCAGAGGTAATTCGATGCGGCGCGGAGGGAGACGGTAAACGTTCCGCTGGGAATCGAGTGCTGCTCACAGTACTCCTTCAGATTCATCGATTGCCGCGGCAGGATGTTGCCGTTTTCATCGGTGAGCGGGTCATAGTAGCCGCCGGAGTTCTTGACGCCGAAGCTGTAGGTGCCAGCGCCGTCAAACGCGTCCCAGTAGAGAGAGTCGCCGACGATCTCGACGTTCATGAGGCTCGGCAGATTGTCATCCGTCGCCGCTTCAACCGGTAGCAGAAGCAGCAACGATGCGAGCAGGACAGCCAGAACCGCCAGCAAACGGGAAAACCTGAATGATGCTTTGGAATGCATGAAAATCGCCTCCTGTTGATTTTGGGAACCTGTCATCGGTCGCCCGACAGACGGACACCCGTATATAGCGCCCGACCGCAGTGCGGGCAGAACCGCGCATCGGCCGCGAGCACCGTGCTGCACTTGTCGCAGCAGATATGCCTTTCGCGATAGCGGTCATACAGCGTCTTGTAGAGTAAGCGCATCCCGCACTGCGGACAGGCCGAATTCTTTCGATCGGTCAAAGCACCGCAATTCGGACAGACCTTCAACCGCTTCATGACGTTTGGCCCGTATCCGCATTGCTCCAGCCAATCCATCCTTGCTTTTGCCGTCACAACTGTCAATCTCCTTCGTAATGCAGCTTTCTGTGGCAGACGGGGCAGAAGCGGATGTCATCCGCCACCTTCGCACCACAGGATTTGCAATAATGTGTTTCATACTCAAACGGCGCACAATCGGTACACTCAAAGACCTCGGGATTATACACGGCAGCGATCACCCATTTCCCGCACTTGTGGCAGAGATTGAACCAGACCTTGCCTTCATTCTCCAATGCAGCCATCAGCTCCTCCTCCGGCGTGTCTGCATGATACGCCTGCTTTGTGCAGACACACGCACCGGACACCCCACAATAAAACTGATAGCGGTTGCCGCCGTCCTCCGCGATGGTCGAATACGCGGCGGTCTTTTTCCTGTCCATCCAATTGCCTCCTTGCAAGCCGGATCCCGAGCCGGATGAAGACTCCTCGCCTTCATCTAATATAGTATGACATATTATACACCCTCAGACGGCTTTTTGTCCCCGTCAAAACCCCTCAAATTGATAGGGTGGGCGGAAAAAACTGTCGAACAGCCCCCAAAACCCCTGCGCAGCACCATCCAACCGCTCAGCATCGCCCTCATCCCGAACGCACACAAAAAAAGGCGCACCCCGGATTTCAAATCCGAGATGCACCTCTTTTGTCGGCCATGCCCAGCCCGAACGCGTTCGCACGAGCGTCACCGCCCATGTGAATCAGTCCACCGACTGCACCGTGAAATTCATGCTGAACGCACCCGCACTATGATACGTTTCCGGCTCATACCCCATGACCTTCAGCCGGACGTCCGCTCCGGGCGCAAGCGCCTTCGAAAGCGTCACCGCCCGCACATATTCACCGGGGCGAAGCAAGCCCGTCTCGCCGAGAAGGCTGCCGTCTGCATCCAGCACGCGCAGCTTCAGCAGACAATCGTTGACCGCCGGATTCGTCAGATAGACAATCAGCTCCGCGCCGTCCAGGCCGGGCGCCCAGCAGACGGAAATCCGGTACGCCATGCCCTCCCGGTACAGCTCGCGGTACACAAACCGCTCCTCCACGACCGGCACACCCTGCACCGCGTGTTCGTCCGGAGCGGGCGGCACAAATGCGGGCGGCACAAATGCCGCAGTCCGCGGAATGCAGAGTACCGCAATCATGACCGCGACCGCGACCAGAAGCACCCCGCCGAGCATCGGCAGAACCCAATCCCTCCTCGCGTGTCTCAATGGCTTCATCTGCATTCCTCCTCATCGGTGGGCAACACGTCGGGCAGGGAAGTGGACACCCGTACAGCGCCTCAAACTGCTCAGTTCTCGTTCGATTTCGCAATCGTCACCGTGATCGTGCCGAGACTTCCGTCTGCCGTGATCACGCTGTCTGTGCCTGCAACGCCAAAGTACATCGTGTCGCTCGGTGCATTTTCCCGCGAGGTCCCAACCGCACTCGCCAGCGTCAGCGCCGGATTCACGCTTTCCGTGTAGCCGGAACCATTCTGCTCATAAAACACGCCGCGAATGTCCTGACCCTCTGCCGAACCGACAAAGTCAAAGCCAAAGCTGGCCGTCACTGCGACGTTGGAATGGTTGGTGACGGTAACAGAGCCCTTTGTATCGCTCCAGCTGCCCTCCGTGGTACCCGTGTAGCTGTGGTCGGCGGGATTCCACGTCCCGGCATTGCCCGCCGTGTACGTGAACTCCAGCCCCTCCCATTGCACATCCACGGAAATCACGTCCGCTGCCGCTGCACCGGCCTGATACTTCCCCTGCACATCAATGGTGTGCGCCCCGGCAGCTTGATTGGTCAGCCCATCCGCCAGAACGGGAACGTGCATCGCGGCCACCAGCGCCAACGCTGTGACGGCAGAAATCAGTTGCTTCTTCATTGTTTTCCTCTCCCACTTTTTTCTTTTCTGAATGCAAAGTCCCTTGAATGCTTGCGCTTCGATTCAAAGGGCTCGAATTCCGGTAGTTCTTCGCCGCACCCGGCACTCACTCCACGACCCGCAGCGTGATGGCACCCCGCGTATCGATCATGGCCTTTTCGCCCGTCACAGGGTCATAGGCGCGGATGACCAGCTCCGCCGCATAGCTGCCGACCTGCAGCTTCGAACACGCAGCGGCCTCCAACCGCAATTCCGTCACCGCATGGCCGGGCGTGATCAGGTCGGATTTCGCCACCACCAGCTCATCTATCCGGATCAGAATCGCCACATTTTGGTTCGAAACGCCCGGATTGGCATAGTACAGCGATACGGTTTGCGCAGAAAGCGCAGCCGTCGCCTCTGTGCCGAACGTCACATTGATGGCACCACCGCCCTCCGGCGATTCGAGAGGCGTGCCGCCATCCTCCAACGGCTGCTGGTTGCGCTCCGTCCCTTGCGGGGGATAGTCGGGCGAAATCGGCGCATCCGCACCGCCGCGCAACAGCGCCCACAGCGTCACGCCGATACAAATCACAATCAAACCGCTCAAAATCAAAATGGCCAGATTCTTCCTGTCCATCATGCTCACCCCTCTGCATCTCACCCGATCGATCAAAGTCGCCGGCGGGGATATCCCCGCTGCAAGGGTGGCCACCCTTGCAATAAGTCTTTGTTTTTGGAACGGCAGAGGGCGGAAAAATCCGTCCTCTGCCGTCAGATCCCTGATTTCAGGGTGCTATTTCAAAATGTTTTCGCAGAAACGGTGCAGGATGGCCGCAACCTCTGCCCGCGTGGCGCTGCCCTTCGGCATCAGCTGATTGTTGTCGTTGCCGTGCAGAATGCCCACGCCGCACATCCACTTCATGGCCGGAAGCGCGTAGCCAGCCGTCTCCGATGCATCGCTGTAGCTCAGAAGATCCGTATCCTCACCGGCGCTGACGTCCAGCCCCTTGAACTCCGCATAGCGGTACAGGATGACCGCCAGCTGCTCCCGCGTGATAGCGTCATTCGTGCCGAACAGGCCGTTGTCATAACCGTTGACAATGCCGTTTTCGCTCGCCCAGATCACCGCAGCCTCACAGTAGGAGCCAGCCTGCACATCCGAGAAGCGGCAGCTGCCGGACACCTCCGGCTCGCCGTCCAGCCGATACAGCATCGTCACCAGCATTCCGCGGGTGGTCAGAACGTCCGGACTGAATTCGCCCGAACCCGTACCCCGCATGATGCCGTTGGCGGCCACATAGATGATATCCGGGTAGAACCAGTCGTCCTCCGTGCAGTCCTCAAACTGCACAAGCTCAAATTTCGCTTCAATCGTGTGATCGACACGGACATCCGTAAACGTGTACGTGCTGACTGCGCCAACACTCTCACCGTCCACCAAAACGTCCGCAATCAGATAACCGCTGTCCGCCGTGATGGTAAAGGTCTTGTCGTTCCCGTCCAGCACAACCGAGAACCCGGCCGGGGAAATGCTGCCGCCCTCTCCGGCTGTCGCCTCGATGAACGAACAGGCTGGGGCGTACAGCCATTCTGCCGTCAACGTAATGCTCATGACATCGTCATGTTCGTCTCCGACCAGCTCGCCGTAGGTGCTCTCCGCTGTGACAGGCTGCCCGTTCAGCGTCCAACCCTTGAACTCCCAGTCAACCCGTCTCGGATGCTCGACACCGTCCAAAACCCTGTCTGTCCACTTGACGTTGGTCTTCGTGGTGACATCCGTGCCGCCCTTGGCGTCAAACACGACCTTGTAGTCGTGGTTTTCTTCCCAGTTCGCCGTATAGCTGCGGTCGTCTGTGCTGTTTTTGGAAATTACGACAGACATCATACAGCCTGTCAGGTCTGTGCCAGTCCAGCCTTTGAAAGTGTAACCCGCTTTGGTCGGCGCAATCAGTGTGAAGGTTTCGCTTTCGATTGTGTAAGTGGTCGGGTTAGCAGGGTTCGGTTCAGTCCCGCCGTCCAGATCGTAGCTGATATTGTATTCGATGGCCGTCCAGTTCGCTGTGTAGACTTTGTGGCCCGTGTTGCCTTTTTTGATGGTGACTTCCTTTTGCGGCGTAGCCTGCCCTTCGAAAGTCCAACCGTCGAAGGTGTAACCCGCTTTGGTCGGCTCAATCAATGTGATATCATCACTTTCAATTGTGTAGGAGGTCGGGTTTCCGGTGTCATCCGGACAGTCCTCGTAGGTGATCGTGTAGGTGACGGGCGTCCAGCTGGCCGTCAGCGTGATCGAAGTCTTGTCATCATCCGGAACCAGCGAACCGTAGGTGGCATTCGTGCCAACAGCCGTGCCGTTGTATGTCCAGTCTTTGAACTCATAGCCCTCTCTGGTCGTTTTCACCTTGTCCAGAACCTTGTCTGTCCACTTGACGCGGGTCTTCGGGGTGACATACGTGCCGCCCTCCGAATGAAAGTCGACCGTGTAGTTGCTCTTTTCTTCCCAGTTCGCCTTATAGCTGCGGTTGCCCGTGCTGTTTTTGGAAATTACGACAGACATCATATAGCCTGTCAGGTCTGTGCCAGTCCAGCCTTCGAAGGTGTAACCTGCTTTGGTCGGCGCAATCAGTGTGAAGGCTTCGCTTTCGATTGTGTAAGTGGTCGGGTTAGCAGGGTTCGGTTCAGTCCCGCCGTCCAGATCGTAGGTGATCGTGTAGCTCCTTGCTGTTTTCGTCAGTGTCAGATGTTTGGTGACGGTGCTGCCGAAATCAAAGGGTTTGTCCCCGTTGTACCAGACATACCCTGCTTCTGTTATCGGCACCTCCACTGCCTTGCCGTCTTTCTTGACAACCTCGTAGGCATATGTGGAGCTGCCATTCTTGAACGTGACAAGGTAGTTGTCGGGAGCGAGGTTGTTTGTTGAAGGGAAGCTGCTACAATAGCAGATGGTTGTACTGTCCGCCGCGGTGTTTGAGATCTTGACTGATCCATCCACCTGGAGGCTGACGGGGCTGTTTGGATCGCCGATGACTCCGCCGTTCATGGTGAAAGGGTCGCTTAGTTGAGAAGTATATTCAAGGAACACGTCGCTGCTGATGCTGCCGCCGTTCATGACGAATCCATCCTCAGAATACACGCCGCCGCCGTTGGTGGCGGAGCAACCGCTGATGCTGCCACCGTTCATGACGAATCCACTGGTAGAAAGAACGCCGCCGCCTTTGGTGGCGGAGCAACCGCTGATGCTGCCACCGTTCATGACGAATCCACTGGTAGAAAGAACGCCGCCGCCGTTGGTGGCGGAGCAGTTGACAATGCTGCCGCCGTTCATGACGAAATTCGTATTAGTCCACACGCCGCCGCCTTTGGTGGCGGAGCAGTTGACAATGCTGCCGCCGTTCATGACGAATATACCGTTGGTAGAATGAACGCCGCCGCCGCCGTCGTCGTCGTCGTCGCCGCCGCCGGCCGCTTTCCCGCCGGTGATCACGCCGCCGGAGATGGTCTTGCCGTCAACCGTGTTCGATTTGGTCGGGTCGCTGTCAATGAGCATCAACAGGGTATTCGAGGTTTTGATGACAGAATCGTTTCCGGTCATTTTCAGCACATGACCGTTCAAATCGAGCACGATAGCCGCTTGGTTCTCGGAAAGAATTGTGGTGATCGCTGAGGAAATAGAAATGTCTTCCTCCAGCTTGTAGCTTTTCCCAAGCTCCAACGACAAAGTTCCATTGTCGAGATTTGATTTTTTCAGCGATTGAATCTTTCTGTCAGCATACAGTGTCGAATAATCCACATTGGAAAGTGTAAGAATGGTGTAAAAAGACCACGGATAGAAGGCCTGGTTGGCTACTGTGCCGTACCACGCGTATCTGCTGTCCGGATTCACAGGATACCCGTCCTGATGGACGATTTCCCAGGCATAACCTTCCCCCGTCCAGCTGTCAGGGGGAGTTTCAAGTCCGATGCTTGATCCGATTCGAAATGTCACCTGACGACCCTCGTTCGTGCCTTGGATGTCGGGACTCGAAAAGAAGACAGTTGCGCTGGCCAGGCCGCTTTCGGTAAGCTCTTTGGAGGTGGCGGTGTTGGTGATGGTGCCGCCGGAGGCCACATACACGCTGTTATCTTTGGCGACCACACCGCCGTTTGCAACAAACGTGCCGCCGGAAGCCACATACACGCCGCTACCGTTGGTCGCTTTCCCGCCGGTGATCACGCCGCCATGGATGGTCTCGCCGTCAACCGTGTTCGATTTGGTCGGGTTGCTGTCAATGAGCGTCAACGTCCCGCCGTTTTGGACCTTGATGACCGAATCGTTCCCGGTCATTTTCAGCACATGGCCGTCCAAATCGAGCGTGACGGTGCCGGTCACCACAATGCTCGTCGAAAGATTGACATCTCCCGCCAGATAATAGGTGCCACCGGACAGTGTGGTGGAGGACGCGGTCAGTGCTGTCCTGCCAGAATCCGATGCAACAGCCGCGGCCGGAAGCTGCGTGACCGGCAGAAGCGCCAGAACCATGCACAAAACCAGCAGACAACTGGAGATTCTCTGTTTCATAAAACCATTCACCCTTTCTCTCCGCACGGATTCCCGTGTGGATGTTTGCCTCCGGCGCAATTCGCGGCACCGGAGAATTGCCTGTCGGTGCGTCTGTTCCGCACCGAGCGTTTGCCCTTCGGCGCATCGTTGGTACGCCTAAGTTTTATTGATACTTCGCTAAACCGATTATATCATAGCTGACGATCAATTGCAACGGGGACAGCGCAAAAAACAGAATTTTTTTTCGAATGCCAGCCGTCGAACGCTGCCCGGCTGGCGCTCTCCGAAAAACAGCGGGTGCAGAGGCTTGCACCTCCGCACCCGCCGAAAAATCCGGTCAGGAGAGCGTTGGATGGTCCGATGCCTGTAGCTCCGCACCGTACCGGCAGAGCAGGGAGGTCACGATGAAGACAACACCCAGCCAGACATGCTGATACCCGTCGATGGCGATCAGCTCCACGTTCGCCATGAAATGCGCGATGACCTCCTGCGCGACCTGCGCCAGAACGAGCGCCACGATGGGAATCCAGATGCACGAAATCCCCAGATGCAGCAGCTCCTTCGCGCCGTCCGCCGTAAACGGCGTCCCGGCCTGCAGCTCATGGTCAAAGTAACGGCACGCCATCTGCGCGACAAAGAATTCGCCGATGCAGAGAATCGCGCCGACAGCAATCGCCGCCCAGATCGTCCCCGTGTAAACACCGGCCTCGGTAGACAGGATGCTTTCCAGCGTCCGCCCACCGATCTTGACCACCCGCAGGGCAAATAGCATGGCAAGACTGCCCACCGCGCAGCCGATCACGCCGATCACACAGCAGACGGTGACGATTTTGCTGAAAATTTTGCCGATTTTGGAAAGCGTTTGAATGGTTTTCAGTGTTTTCATGCTTCTTCTCCTAACATGGTCAAAATCTGCTCCACAGCCTCCTCGGCAGAGGCCGCATCCGTATTCACGCGCAAATCGTGTGGCTGATTGTCAAATTGCCCGTATTTCCGTTCCAGCATGGTGGCAACCGGTGCGGGCAGGTTCCCGCGTAGCCGCAGGGCAAAGCGAGATTGAATGGTCGCCAGACTGGCTACCACCAGCACCCGAACACTGTCCTCCGGCAGCAGCGCAAGCTGCGCCGGTTCGGAAATGACATAAATATATGTTTCGCTGCCGCACAGCTTCTCTCGGAATAGGGCAGTGGCCAAACTTTCACTCTTGGCCAGGCGCAAGTAGTCCTTTCCGCTGTAGACCTCCGCCGACAGCCGCGGAGCCAGTAGCTCGGCAATAGTTGATTTCCCTGTGCAACTGTCACCAAATATCGCAATAACGATTGATAAACCCTTCCTTCTATCTGAATTTGTTGTCAGTCGTTCCGCTCAGAATACGGCGGGGGACTGCTGTGTTTATGGTGCGGTGCCTTCAAATCTGCTCCACGGCCTATTGAATCTCGGTGCCGCCGAACAGGCACAGCCCGCGGATGACGAGCGTTCGATGCGTCTCCGGTGAAGCGGCTCGAACGCGGCGGTCGCTGATGCCGCCGAAGATGCAGGACGCTTCATTCCGGATGACCACGTCCTCCGGCACGAGCAGCTTCACCCCGCCGAAAATGCAGGACACCTGCACGACGCTTGCCTGCGTGATGTCCGCGTTCCGCAGATTGCAGGTCGCCCCGCCGAAGATGGAGGACACCTTTGCGACGGTCAGCGCTTCGCCGCCGAAATCGGTACGCGCTTCGCAGAAAAACGCCGTCACCTTCTGGGACGCTGCAACGTGTGCCGGTTCGTCAGGCTCTGCAAGAGGGTGGACGGCCTTGACGATCAGCTTGAAGCCGAGCAGGATCACGAGGACGGGCACCATGATTTTTCCGGACATGGCGTAGCTGAAAACGCCCCGCGCCGCTAAAAGCAGCAGCACGCCGACCGCCAGCCCGAACAGACTGAACAGCTTGTCGCGGCTGGTGAACACCCCGCTCAGGCACGGCAGAATGATGAACAGCGTCCACCAGCCGTCCAGCGAGATGGCAGTGTCGGTCACGCCGAACAGATTCAGAATGTACAGCACGCCGCACGCGACGAGCAGGGCACCGAGCACGATGCCGAAAAAGTGTCTGGGTTTGAGTGACATACAGACCTCCTGATTTAGAAAATACGTTTTGCAACGCTGATTCCGCAACGATGATTCTATTATACACGTTTTCCGGAAAATGTCAATAGCCTCTGTGGAAAAAACGGGATTTTTTTGATACCGGCGAAGGCCGCACGCCGAGACCGCCAAAAGACGGTGCGAAAGCAGGGGATTGATGCTTGCAAAAAAGCCACAATCCTGCTATACTATCCATAAACAGCTCCGGGAAAAATGCGAAGCGCTCAAAGGGGGAGGATTCTGTGAAAAAGCTGCTGTACCTGCTGCTCTGTGTCGCCATGCTGACCGCACCGGTCTGTGCGGCGGACGAATCGACAACCGCAGACCGCCCTGCTGCCAGCACCCGCGCCGCACAAGCCGCCGAAGTCAGCGTCGATATCGAGTGGGACAGCCTTGTTTTCACGTATCACGCAGGCAGCGGAAGCACCTGGGATGCGCAGCGCCACTCCTATCAGTCGGCGGACGGCGGCTGGGCGGACGAAACCGCCACCATCACCGTGACCAACCATTCCGATACCGCTGTGCTGGCCGGCTTTTCCTTCACGGGGAACAGCGGGATTCGCGGTACCTTCTCGAAATCGCACCTGACGCTGCTTGCGGCGGACGATGCGGCCACCACACAGTTTGGCATCGACCCCGACAGCGACGCCATCACTGCAGACGGCTCGCTCGGACAGATTACGGTGGAGCTTCAGCCGATGGCAACGGCCACGGATGCGGAGACGCTGGAGCGCGTGATGACGGATTGGCTCGACAGCGGCGCAACGGAGCTGGCCATTCTGCTGCCGCCGGACGCGGATGCATCGATGCTGTCCACGCTGACGGCGCAGCTGAACCGGTTTCCAAAGGCGGTGAGCCTGACGCTCGCCGGCATCGCGGAGCTTGCGGAATCTGCCTTCACGGGCTGCAAAAAGCTCCGCACCATCACGCTACCGGACGCGATTGCCGTGAATGGCTGGACATTTCAACAGTGTACCGCGCTGGAATCCGCGCAGCTGCCGTGCGTCCGGATCGTCGGAATGCGCGCTTTTGAAGGCTGCACCAAGCTGACCACCGTTGACCTGCCCCGTGCGGAAACGGTCGGAGAATATGCGTTTGCCACCTGCACAAAGCTGACGGCAATCGATTTGCCGTGCGCCGCTGAAATCGGCGAATATACGTTTTCTGCCTGCTATGCGCTGCCGGAAATCACAGTGCCCTGCCTGACAAGCATCCCGAACGGGCTCTTTTACGATTGCCGCGTCCTGACCTCCATCACGTTCGGAAGCGTGATCAACAGGGTGGGCAGCGGCTGGCTTGACGGCATTTCCACCAGCGAGGTCGTTCTGATCCTGCACCCCGAGCAGGGGAATCTCGGCAGCAAAACGACCCGCTTCGGCGAATACGGCACGTTTGGCGGCCTGACATTCCGGGAAGTCCGGGTGGCGGAAGCGCCAAACAATTGAAGCATCAACACGATCAGCCGATTTTCGGCTGAAGTCTGAATCGAATGGAGAAAAACGACCATGCAAAACAATGAAATCAGCCAGGCCGTGGCGTGGAATCCGTGGCACGGCTGCAAAAAAGTCAGCCCCGGCTGCAAAAACTGCTTCGTCTATAAAATGGACAGACGCTACGGACGCGATACCACCGTCATCACCAAAGGGAAGACCACCTATGAGCTCAAGGACAAGGACTGCCCGCTCGGCTCACTCGTCAAGCTCTGCTTCTCTTCGGACTTCTTCATTGAAGAAGCCGACGCATGGCGCGACGGCTGCTGGGATTTCATCCGTCGGAGAAAGGACTGCACCTTCGTCACGACGACCAAACGCCCGGAGCGCATCGCCCAATGTGTCCCTGCGGACTGGGGGGACGGCTGGGAACACGTCCACATCAGCATTTCCATCGAGAATCAGGAGATGGCCGACAAACGCCTGACCGCGTTCCTGGCTGCACCGGTCGCACATCGGGAGGTGTTCTGCTCACCGCTGATTGCGCCCATTTCCCTTGGCAAATACCTGGATACCGGCCTGATTCGATGCGTCAATGTCGGCGGCGAGATGTCGCCGAAAAACGAGGTTCGCCCCATTCAGTGGGAGTGGGTGCGCGACCTGTTCCTGGAGGCCAGAGCGCGCCACATCGAGTTCTATTTCCACCAGTGCGGCTCCATGTTCCTGCGTGACGGCGTGAATATCGGCAAATGGAACCTTAACGACCAAATCGCCCGCGCTGAAGAAATCCAGCACGAACTCGAGGAAATGTACCCCGAAGCATAAAACAACACATCGGCGATGGCCGAAACCAATCCAGTCAACAAAAAACGGCTGCCGCGAGGCAACCGCTTTCGGAATTTTCGGTTTTTATGGAGGACAGGGACTATGAGAAGCTTTCTGATGCTGCCGATTCTGCTCTGCGTGCTGGGCGGAACGGGTTACTATCTGGCACGCCGACTCCACCGCGGAATCGCGTCGTTCGCTCCGACCGTCCACTTCTGGCCGGTGCTGCTCGGTGTGGGCGTGCTGCTGATTCTTCTCATCCTGAGCTTTGCACGGTCGCTGCTCCCGTTCCCAGCGGCGATTCGACACGTGCTCGGTGTGATCGGTGCCGCCTGCATGGGCGTCGCCCTGTATGGCCTCCTCTATACCGTGGCGGCCGATCTGCTGCTGCTCGTGCCGCGACTCCTGAAGCTCCCGTTCGTCGCGCACCGGCTTTTCAATGGCTTTGTGGCGCTCGCTGTGGTGATTGGAACGCTTGCCACTTGCTTCGGCGGCTATCTCCGCGCCAATCAGGTGAAGCACGTCGCCTATACCGTCGAATTGCAGGGCAAACAGGAGCTTGATGACCTGCGCGTGGTCATGATCAGTGACCTGCACCTGGGCGCAGTCGGTTCGGAAGGCCGACTGAAAAAGGTGGTCGCAGCCATCAATGCGGAGCAGCCGGACGTCGTCTGCATCGCGGGAGATTTCTTCGACACCGATTTTGGCGCGATTCAGAATCCGGATGCGGCACTGACAACCCTGCATGAACTCCGCGCCACCTATGGCGTGTACGCCTGCCTCGGCAACCATGACGGCGGCGCAACCTTCCCACAGATGGTGGACTTTCTGGAGCGGGCGAACATCCGCCTCCTGGCCGACGAAAGCGTGGTCGTTGATCAGCGGTTCGTCCTGGTGGGTCGGCTCGATGCATCCGCCATCGGTGGCTATGGCGATCAAACGCGCAAGCCGCTTTCCGACGTCCTGCACACAGAGGATGCAGCGCTGCCGGTGATCGTGCTCGACCACAACCCGGCGCATATCGATGAGTACGGCGCGGACGTCGATCTGGTGCTCTGCGGACATACGCATCAGGGTCAGGTCTTTCCCGCCAATCTGCTCACCAAACGGATGTATACCGTCGATTACGGCGCGTATCGAAAGGATGCACAGAGCCCGCAGGTCATTGTCTCGTCCGGCGTCGGCAGCTGGGGAATGCCCCTGCGCGTCGGCACCCATTGCGAAATCGTCACCATCTGCTTCCAAACCAGTCACTCGTAGGGCGGAAGTGTCCCCGCCACGCACAGCCTGAGTCGCAGCTTGTAGGGCGGGGGCTTGTTGTCAAGAGTAACATGGTCCACAACAGTGTAAGGACATGGAGTGCTTTGATGGAACAGAAAAAAGAATGGCCAAAACGCAAACACCTACGCCTGAAACAGTACGATTACGGCACAACAGGCGCATACTTTATCACTATTTGTACGCAAAATCGCAGATGCCTGTTCTCGCAGCTTGTAGGGCGGGGGCTTGCTCCCGCCGAGACTGTTTCAATTTGCAAGACTCGATTCGGAGAGATTGCAGAAAAACAACTCATCCTACTCGAAAACCGATTTCCACATCTGACGGTAGATCGATTTGTCGTGATGCCAAATCATATTCATGTCATCTTGATTCTGAACGGCGAAACGGCGGGAGCAAGCCCCCACCCTACACTCACAGATATTGTTTGTGTATACAAATCGCTGACAACCAGAGCCTGTAAAAGGAACGGCTTGAACGGAAAATTGTTTCAAAGCTCATTTTATGAACACATCATCCGCAATCAGGAAGATTACGACCATACCGTGAAATACATCGATGAAAACCCCACGCGCTGGTATGACGACGCTGAATATGCACCGGAATAGGAACACGCCAAATCTTCCCGCCACGCCCCCTTAACGCACACAAAACCCCGACAGACTTGCATCTGTCGGGGTTTGCTTTCTGTGAATGGTGGCCAAAGCGCCCAGATCACAGTCCGAAGGCTTAGCAGCCGGACGGATTGTACTTCTGGATGAACATCTCCAGCGTTTCTTTCAGCGTTTCAATCTGAGACTTCATGTAGAATTCGTCGTCAAACAGTGCATAATGCACGCACGCACGAATCAAAATGAAAATCAGCGGCAGCAGCTTCTGATAGGGGATTCCCAGCTTGGGCTCCAGAGATTGAGCGTATTCGGTGTAACGCTGGTCGACACCGGCAAAGAATTTCTTCCCGTACTCTCTGTATTTCGGATGCGTGTAGATCTGGTACATCAGACGATACCGCTTGCCGTGGGTTTCAGCGGTCCAGTAGGGAATCTCGTCAATGAACCGCCACAGGTCTTCTACATCCGTCGGTGCTTTGGACATGAATTCATCTTCGACCTTGCTCATGCAAAATTCTGTGGATTGAATGATCAGGTCGTCCACGTTTTCAAAGTACGTGTACAGATTGGGGGAGGTACACCCGCAGTACTTAGCAAGCGCCTTGAGTCCGGTCTCCCGGAAACCATGGTCTGCATAGCACTCAAAGCACTGCTCCATGATCTCTTCTTTCCTTGCCTGAATTTCCTCTTTCGTGATTGGTTTTTTGCGCACAGTTCTCCCTCATTTTCTCTTACTGAACTTTTGCCGGACAACATCCGCACGATATCGTCCGGCTGGCTTGGTGGAAACAAACTTCACTTGTATGACATTTCTTTTGCGGAAACCGAAAGGCACCGCGTGTTCGAAAAAGACCAAGCCCAGGACTTGATCTTTTTCTGGTCGGAGTGCGGGGACTCGAACCCCGGGCCTCCTGCTCCCAAAGCAGGCGCGCTACCAACTGCGCAACACCCCGATATTCCGATTGAACATCCTGCGGGGCAGAGACGAGCCGGCCGCATTGGAAACGAAAACACTACAAGTTTTCAACAGTCATTATTATAACACAAAAAAAATGGAATGGCAAGCCCCTTTTCGCACAAAATGATTTTTTTGCGGAAAAAGAAGGAAAAAATTGAAGCAGAAACCGACAAACTTCCCATCGAACGGAAAAAAACGGCTTGACAAGTTTTTTTTCTGCGTTATAATATAACATATAAGAAGACGTGTGAGTGACATCCGCTTCGCTTGTTTCGTTTGGGTGCGGTTGTATGCACCGTTCAAAATAGATGCCGAAAGGAACAGAAAAATGCTGAACACAGAAAAAACCATGGATAAAATCGTTGCGCTCTGCAAAAACAGAGGCTTTATCTTCAGCGGCAGCGAAATTTATGGCGGACTGGCCAACACCTGGGACTACGGCCCGCTGGGTGTGGAATTCAAAAACAATGTCAAACGCGCCTGGTGGAAAAAATTTGTCCAGGAATGCCGCTATAACGTCGGTGTTGACTGCGCCATTCTGATGAACCGGGAAACCTGGGTTGCATCCGGCCATGTGGTCAATTTCAATGACCCGCTGATTGACTGCAAGCACTGCAAAATGCGCCACCGCGCCGATAAGCTCGTGGAAGCGTGGAATGCAGAGCATGGCATCGAAATGTCCATTGAAGCCATGACCAACGACCAGCTGACCGATTATATCGCCGAGCACGGCGTGACCTGCCCCGGCTGCGGCCAGTCGGAATTCACGCCCATCCGCAAATTCAATATGATGTTCAAAACGCATCAGGGCGTCACCGAAGAATCCCAGAATGAGGTCTATCTCCGTCCGGAGACGGCACAGGGCATCTTTGTCAACTTCAAAAATATCGCCCGCAGCACCCGCCGGAAAATCCCGTTTGGCGTCTGCCAGGTCGGTAAGAGCTTCCGCAACGAAATCACACCGGGGAACTTCACCTTCCGTACCCGCGAATTCGAACAGATGGAGCTGGAATTCTTCTGCAAACCGGATACCGATCTCGAATGGTTCGAGTTCTGGCGCGCATACTGCCGCGATTGGCTGCTGGCTCTCGGCATGAAGGAGGAGAACCTCCGTCTCCGCGACCATGCAAAGGAAGAGCTGTCGCACTATTCCAAAGCCACCACAGACTTTGAATTCCTTTTCCCGTTCGGCTGGGGCGAGCTGTGGGGCGTTGCAGACCGCACCGACTATGACCTGAAGGCGCATCAGGAGCACTCCGGCGTCGAGATGGATTACTTTGATGCGGAAGAAAACAGAAAATACATCCCGTACGTCATTGAACCGTCCCTCGGAGCCGACCGCGCCGCACTGGCGTTCCTCTGCGACGCATATGACGAAGAGACCATCGCGGAGGGCGACGTCCGCACGGTGCTGCGCCTGCATCCGGCACTGGCTCCCTATAAGGCCGCCATTCTGCCGCTGTCCAAAAAGCTGTCCGACAAAGCCGGTGAAGTCTTCGCCGACCTCTCCAAGGATTTCTCTGTCGACTTTGACGATGCCGGCTCCATCGGCAAGCGCTATCGCCGCCAGGACGAAATCGGGACGCCTTTCTGCGTGACCTATGACTTTGATTCGGAAAATGACGGCTGCGTCACTGTCCGCGACCGCGATTCCATGGAGCAGATTCGTCTGCCGATTGCCGAACTGAAAACCTATCTGAACGAAAAAATTGCCTTCTGATAGGCTCAATTGCAAAAGCACGGAGCCACCGTTATGAAATCCCGGCTCCGTGCTTTTTTTGAACCCATCCGAAAAAGGAGAAGCAACCATGCAATATGTCCTTGTAACCGGTGCATCCGGCGGTATGGGGCGCGCCGTAGCCAGACGAATGGCAGAAGCGGGCTTCGGCGTCTTCGCGCTGGATCGGGTACCGGGCGAAGCGGATGAAAGGATCATCCCGCTGACGGTCGATCTGACCTGCGAACAGGCGGTGCAGCAGGCGGCCGAAACCGTTCGCCAGACAACCGATTCGCTGTACGCGATTCTGCACTTTGCCGGAATGTACCAGCTGGACTCTCTGGTGGAAATGACAGCGGAGCGCTTTGAGCAGATCTTTCAGGTCAACCTGTTGGCCGCATTTCTGGTGAACCGCACCTTTTTCCCGTTCCTCCGGAAAGGCAGCCGGATTCTCATGACCACGAGCGAGCTGGCACCGCTGGACCCGCTGCCCTTCACCGGCATCTATGCCGTCAGCAAAGCGGCGCTCGATCGCTACGCTTATGCACTGCGCATGGAGCTGCAGCTGCGCGATATCGCCGTATCGGTGCTGCGCGCCGGTGCCGTGCAGACCCATATGCTCGGCGCTTCCACCGATGCGCTGACGCGCTTCTGCAACACCACGGCGCTCTATTCGTGCAACGCCGAACGCTTTCGCCGGATTGTCGATCGCGTGGAGGCCAAGTGCATCCCGCCGGAGGCGATTGCGGAGCGGGTGCAGCGCATCCTGCAAACCCGCCATCCCGCATTTGCCTACGCCATCAATCGCAACCCGCTTTTGCGCCTTCTGAACGCTCTGCCGCAGCGCACACAAATGTGGATCATCCGCCGACTGCTGCGCGAACCGGCAAAAAAATGACACGCCGTCCCGAAAAAACGGACGACGGGGAAGGGAGAAACCTGTATGAAGAAAAAACGCTGGCGCCTGCTCGCACTCCTGCAGGCGATTCTGATGCTCCAAACGGCCTGTTCCTCCGGCACTTCGGCGAATCCACAGCCGGAACCGGAGATGACCAACACACTGACAGCCGGTGCATACACGCTGCAATTTGAAACAACGGACGGACAATGGGGACTCCGGCTTGCAGACGCATCCGGCACGCAGTTTCTCCAAACGACGCCCATGACGGTGATGACCGTCACCTCGGCGGAGTCGCAGCCGGTGGAGACCGCTGCGGGCTATGAGACGGTCGAAACACGCGACGGAACGGTGGTCGCCCGCGGAACGGTGCACACCGCAGACGGCGCGGCGATTGACTTTGTCGATACCTACAGCACGTCCGGGAACGCATTCCTGATGGAACGCGCCGTCACCGTTGCAGCAGCCGGAACGGCAGAAACGGGCTTTGCCACCGCGTTTGCGATTGCGGACGTCACTGGCGGGACGGCTGACGACTATGAATATTTCATCCCGTCGATCATTTACAAGGACAATACCTGCCTGAAACACAACAGCATCCTGGCGTCGCTGGATGCAGTCAACCTCGTCAAGGAAACGCGCTGCGGAACGCCGCTGGCCATGCTCCGTGGCAAGCAGGACGGCGCCTCCGTTGCGCTTGTTCATGTGAACCCGCAGCTGTCCGGGACGGCCGATCAGCTCGGCGCACCCTGCCTGATCTCCGACGAACAGCTCTATGGTTCTCTGGGCTTCACGCTCGATGGCCGCGCTTCGGTGGATTTTGTCTGGCCATCCACGGAAACGCCGACCTCGTACCTGACGGAAGGCACCGTGCGGCGCTACCATTCCCTCACACCCGGCCGTGAACAGCATTATACGCTCGGCATCCTGCCGCTGCAAAGCGACCTCTGGAATACGGCCATGGTCGAGACGTACCTGTCGGCGCTGTCACTTTCCACCATCGAGGTGGACACCGATGTGGATTTGAACCGCGTCTATGACCTCAATATGGAGCTGTACGATGCGCTGTACCTGAAATATGAAGGAAGCAACGGCAAATATGCCGCCGGATATCCGTTTGCCGTCAATGTCATCGATTTTGACCGCTATTATGAAGTCTCCTTCCAAATGGGCTTTATCGGCGCACAGACGGCCATCGCAGCAGAGCTGCTGCGCGACGGCATCCGCAACGATCGCCCATCGTCGCTGGAAAAGGGGACGGAAATCCTGAACTTCTGGACATCGGAAACCGTCTTTTCGGATGTACTGCCGAGCGTGTGGTGGAAGCCCGCAGAAGGGGGCGACGCTGGGAGCCATGTCGGCTATCCGGCCTTCCTGCGCTGCTTTGTTGACGGCGCGGAGGGGCTGCTGAATGCCTGCATCTACGGCGCGGAAGCCGATCTGGATGTGTCGGCCTGGGAGGCTGCGGTCATCCGCATCGCCGATTTCCTGGCGGACAACCAGAACGATGACGGCTCCTATTACCGCGCCTACTGGCGCGGCGGCAAACCGGCCAGCGAATCCTATCAGAGCAAGTCCAAGCTGAATACGCCGGTTGCGGTGCGGTTCCTCTGCCGGATGTATGAATATACCGGCAACGAAGCCTACCGGACTGCGGCAGAACGCGCCGCGGACTACTGCTATCGGGAGCTGTATGAAGCACTCGGACAGTACGTCGGCGGAACGCCGGACAACCCGAATGTGCCAGACAAGGAGGCCGCCATTTACGCGCTCTATGCGTTTTCCGCCATCTACGACCTGACGGGGGATGAACGGTACTACGCGGCGCTGGAGCACGCAGCCGTCTGTGCCATGTCCTGGGTCTATACCTATGACTACGCAGTCAGAGACGCGGCCAGTGAGGAATATGCGGCGCTGAACATCTTTGCAGACGGCGGCACCTCCGGCTGGTCGGTGATCGCGACCGGCCACTCGGCGATTGACGTGTTCGGCTCCAACGCATATTATGAGCTGTTCCGCCAGTACCTCCGAAGCGGCAACGCGGTGTACCTGACCGTGGCAGAGCTGCTCCAGAACCACACGGCCAAAGCCATGGATCTCGACGGCAGCCGCGGCTACCTCTACGGCGGCTTTGCGCTGGAAGCCAGCAACACGGCTGACTGGGTGTTTTTCACCGCCGAAAACGGCGTATGGCTGCCGTGGATTGCAGCGGCCTTTATGGAACCCCTGATTCAGACGGAAGAACGGTTTGGCAACGGCGATCTGGACACGCTGGTTGCACAGCATTCGCTGGACGAGCTGCGCCAAAACTGACCGCATCAACAGAAAGGAAGAAACAATATGACAAAGACCATTCGCGTCATGAGCATGAATCTCTGCTGCGATGACGCCGTCAATGTGGAGCGCCTGAGCGCATTCCCGCACCGGGCACAGCGCGTCTATGCGATGCTCGGCGAGTACCGCCCGGAGCTGATCGGCTTTCAGGAGGCGACCGACCGCATTCGGGAGAGCCTGATCGAGACGCTGACACCCATGGGATATGCGATTGTCGGCTGCGGCCGGGAGAAAAATTACCACGGTGAATCTACCTGCCTGGCCTATCGCCGGGATTTGTTCGAAATGATTGACGCGGAAACGTGCTGGCTCTCGCACACACCGACGGTTCCGGCCTCGACGTATGGCGGCGACCAGAGCGGGTGCCCCAGAGTGTATACGGCGGTCACGCTGATGCACCGGGATATGACCGAGCCGTTCGTCTTCCTGAATACCCATCTCGACCATGTCGGGCAGAACGCACGGCTGCTGGGCGCGGCGCAGGTGATGCAGGTGCTGGCCAATCGCGGCCGCCACTGGATCCTCACCGGCGACATGAACGCCACACCCGATGCACCGGAAATCCGCTTCTTCACCGAGCAGACCGGCGACCGCCCGGTGCGGAATGCAACGGCCGATCTGGGCGGGACGTTTCACAATTACGGCAAAATCCCGCCGGAACGGATGGAACAAATCGACTACGTCTTTACCACCTTTGATGCGAATCCGGCTGATGCCTTCGTCGTTCGGGATACCCCGGTGAACGGCGTCTGGCTCTCGGATCACTGCCCGGTCTGCGCCACGATTGCGCTGGCGTAACCTGACTGGTATAAACGAAACGGCCGCAGCCAAATTGGCTGCGGCCATTTTGAACGGATTTCATGCTTGCATTGGATGCAGGGGCTATTGCGGGTTGGAGGAGGAGGCAGCGGCACCAACCGGCTCCGGCTGCTGCACTGACTCTTCTTCGGCATCCTGAACGACCGGCCGAATCGCCGTAGCAGTGGCTTCGGTCGTTCCGGCGGCTGCGACAGCATCCTCCCGGCGAATGGTGCCGGACAGGAACAACGCGCCCTTCGCAGCGGCCGGGCCAATCAGCTCGTACAGAACCGACGAGGAGAGAATGATCGTCAGCAGCAGATCACCGGTTTCACCCGGCAGCATACGTTGCCCCAAGAAGGCCAGACCGATGGCAACACCGGCCTGCGGAATCAGAGCCAGCCCCAGGTATTTTCGAATCGGACGGCTGGCACCGACAGCCAGCGAGGAGAAATACGTACCGGCGTATTTGCCGATGATCCGGATGAAGAAGTAGGCCAGACCGATGACGCCGGCGGTTTGAATCGAGGACAGATCCAGACTCATCCCGGAAACGACGAAGAACATGGACATGATCGGCGGGGTGAAATTGTCCACCTGCTTGAACAGCTCCTTGTCGTGCGTCAGGTTGATATAACCGGCGCCGAAGACCATGCAGGCCAGCAGCGGAGACACATCGAAAATGGCGCAGAGACCGGAAATGCCGAGCAGCATGGCGGTGACCAGAATCAGACGGTTGTCGCGGCTGCGGCGGGCGTTGAGCAGCTTGCTCAGCACAAACGAACAGATAAAGCCCAGAACCGGCGCAGCAATGTTGTAGACAATCGGAAGCAGAACGTCGCTGAGCTGGACACCGGCACCGCTGTTCGCTTCAGCCACGGCTGTGACAACGCCAAAGGTCAGCAGGCAGACAACGTCGTCCAGCGCAACCACCTGCAGCAGGACGTTGACGAACTCGCCGCGGGCGTGATACTGCCGGATGGTCATCATGGTGCTGGCCGGGGCGGTCGCCGTGGCGATGGCACCCAGAATCAACGAGAAGTTCCAGTCGAGCTTGAAAATCCAGTGCATGGCAACCGTCACGAGGATGCCGGCAAAGAGCGCTTCACAAATCGTGATGATAATGACACGGAAGCCGGCCTCACGCAGGACTTCCTTCTTAAAAAACTTCCCGACGCCGAACGCGATAAAGGCCAGCGCCACATCACTGACAAAGCTCATCTGCTCAATCAGATTGGTGGGGACAACGCCCAAAACGTAGGGGCCGATCAGAACACCGGCAATGATGTAGCCGGTGACGTTCGGCAGATGCAGCAGCTTGGTGAGACGTGTCACCAGAAAACCGCTGAGCAGAATCAGCGAGAGAGAAATGAGAATAATGCTGGTGTAGGGCATACCGTCAAAAAACTTGCTGAGCATGAGAAACCTCCGTTAAAAATACAAAAACCCCAGGGCAAAGATGCAGGCCGTGTTCCGAAACAGGACTTGCATTTTCGCTCAGGCTATGGTATTATTATATCGCAAATTTTCATAATGTCAAATTATCTTTTGCTTGAATGGGATAACGAAACGATATGGAGGAGGCGGTTCCCTTGATGGACGCAAAACTGATCACACTGCTGCGCGTGCAGGAATCCGGCAGCTTTACCCGGGCGGCGGAGTCGCTCTCACTGACCCAGCCTGCGGTCAGCAAGCACATTCGGACGCTGGAAAAGGAGCTGGGCATCCGCATCTTTAACCGCGGAGAAGGCGAGATGAAATTGACCCGCGAAGGGGAAATTGTCGCAAAATACGCAAAACGAATCGAAATGCTGTATCTGAACCTCGAACAGAGCCTGAAGGATGAAAAAAAGTATATCACCCGCCTTTCTGTCGGCATGACGCATACGGCGGAGAGCAACGTCATGGCCGAGGTGCTTGCGCGGTATTCCAGCGAACGGCAGGGCGTCTGCCTGACAATTGTCACGGACACCATTCAGAATCTCTACGCCAAGCTCCGCACCTATGAAATTGACCTGGCGGTCGTGGAGGGGCGCGCATCGGACAGCAGCTTCAATTCCATCCTCCTGGATACCGATTGCCTGATTTTGGCCGTTTCGACGGAAAATCCGCTGGCAGACAGGAATATTGTCACATTATCCGAGCTGAAAAAGCAGAAAATGATCCTGCGCCTGCCCAATTCCGGCACGCGCAACCTGTTTGCTTCCCACCTGGAAAGCAATAACCTCTCTCTGGACGATTTCAATGTCATCCTCGAGGTGGACAATATCGCCACCATCAAAGACTTGGTTCGCCGGAACTTCGGCGTCTCCATCCTGGCCAAAAGCGCCTGCCTGGAGGAGCTGCGAAAGGGCAAGCTGGTTGCACTGCCGGTCGAAAACCTGAGCATGATCCGGGAGGTCAATCTGGTCTATCACCGCGATTTCGAACACGTTGACATCCTGCGCGACCTGTCCAAAATGTACTTTGAATACGGCAAACAGAGCGAATAAAAAACGCCCTCACCGAACGGAGCATGGCTTCGGTGAGGGCATTTTTTGCAGTGCAAACGAACAAAAAAATGATATGTACCCTTATATGGTCATAACAAAACGTTATAACCGGTCTCATTCCAGACCGCAGATTTCGGCCATTCCGGCGAGGTGCAGCACCCAGTCGGCACATTCAGCAATCCAGCGCGACGGTTTGCGGGGTGGCAGACCCGATTCCGGCTGCGACGTCGTGAGCCAGTTGGAGAGTGCCAGCCCGTGTTCGCCCTCCGGATAGATGTGCATTTCAAAGGGGATGTGATGCTCCGTGAGCGCATTGGCCACCATCAGGCTGTTCTCAACCGGCACACAGGAGTCGGAGAAGGTGTGCCAGAGGAAGGCGGGCGGCGTCTGATCGTTGATGTGCAATTCCGTGCTGAGCAGTTGACGCATTTCCGGTGAATCCTGATCGCCGAGCAGATTGCGCATGGAGCCTTCGTGCGCCTTCAGCGTGGCCGACGACAAGGCACCGTAGCAGAGAATCATGCCGTTTGGCCGCAGCAGTTCAACCGGCAGCTGAAGCGTCTCGTGATAAAGCGGCTCCGACCAGTGTGTGGAATAGCTTCCGGCCAGATGTCCGCCTGCGGAAAAACCGAGGATGGAGATGCAGTCGGGGAGAATCTGATACCGGTCGGCATTGGAGCGAATCCAGGCCATGGCCGCAGCGGCTTCCAGCTGGAAGACCGGATAATGCGCCTGCGGAGCCACATGGTATTGCAGGACGAAGCATTGAATGCCGTGCGCCAGAAAGGCCAGCGCAATGGGCTCCGCTTCGCGCTCAGAGACAAACGCATAGGCACCGCCGGGACAGATTAAAACGGCCGGATAGCGCTTGTTGCCCAGCTCCGGCGACGCCGAACGGCAGTAGGAACGCAAAATGGTGGGTGTGCCAACGTCCGGCAGCAGGGGATATTGCTCATTCAGATTGATTTGTTCGCAGATCATCGGTCAATTATCCTTTCCTCATGTGTTTATTCGCGGCGATCTCTTGTTTTCAGCTGCTTTTCGATTTCACGGTCGGCCGCACGCTTGGCTTCCACCTCACGTTTGTCATACAGCTTTTTGCCCTTGCAGAGCCCGATTTCCAGCTTGATTTTCGAATTTTTCAGATAGAGCTTCAACGGAACAAGGGTCAGCCCGTCCTGCTTGATCGTGCTGTACAGGCGGCGAATTTCGCGCTTGTGAACCAGCAACCGTCGATCACGCATCGGGTCACGGTTGAAAATGTTGCCCTTTTCATAGGGACTGATATGGATGCCGCGTGCAAAGAGCTCTCCGTCCTTGACGGAACAAAAGCTGTCCTTCAGGTTGACAGCGCCGTTGCGGATGGACTTGACTTCCGTGCCGACCAGTGCAATACCGGCTTCCAGCTGTTCCAGGACAAAATAGTCATGCCAGGCTTTTTTGTTTTGCGCGATGATTTTGATGCCGTCAGCCATGGACGCATACCTCACGTTTGAAAGGGTTTTTGGAGAAATCTCCTTCTATATCATACAACGAATCAGGCGGAAAATCAAGTCGTTTTTGAAAAAAAGGAAAAGACTAGCTCAGACCGACGGAAAACGCGACGCAAAATACGCCGCATTGTGCAGTACCGCAGGATCCTGCGGACGGTACAGCGCGGCACGCCGATTCCAGTGCGCCGCCTCCCGAAAGCGCCCAAGCCGGTCACAGCAGAGGCAGAGCTGAATGCAGGGCAAAAACCCGTGACAATCCGGCAGATCGAACGTTTCCGGCGCGTAACTGCCGTGCGTCAGCGCACAGCGGTACCAGTCGGCCGCCGCCTCCAAACGCCCGGCGTCGATCATGTGCCGACCGATTTCACAGCAGGTCACGGCGGAAGGGTACCCGCCTTCCAGCGCACAAAGCAGCGCACGAAGCGCCCCGGCCGCATCGCCGACTGCATCCCGACAGGCGGCCAAGCCGCGGCAGACGGCTCCGCGATCGGCAGACTCCGGCGGCATATCGGAGAGCAGCTGCAAAAAGACAGGCTCCGCCTCCGAAAAACGGCCGTTGTCTGATAGCTCCCGCGCATAGTAAAAGCGCTCCCGAACGGACAAAAGGGCGCGCCGAGCCAGCAGCCCTTCGTAAATGCGCAGATTCCGACCCGGCTCGGACGGACGCGTCTTGCGATGCTCGATGGGTGCATCCAACAGCTCCACCCGCCCAAACGGCACAATCACCTCGTGGACAGCACCCTGCCATTCGGCCAGCGGGCAGCGGCGCATAATCCGCTCCCGGCGAATGGAAACAGCCGGCGTGCCGTCTGCGTGGAAGGACAGATGATACGGCAGCATCAGAACATCCGCGTGGAAAAAATCAGCCGCCTTGGCCGCCTGAATGCGTGCGGCACTGGCTTCCGGAACCACATCGTCCGCATCCAGCCACATGAGATGGGAGCTGCTCGCCTTGGAAAAGGAAAAATTGCGCGCAGCGGCAAAGCTGTCGTTCCACGGAAAGGAATACACGGCCGCGCCGCAGTCTGCGGCAATCTCCGCCGTTCCATCGTCCGAACCGGTATCCACGACGATGCATTCGTCGGCAAAGAGCTGTGCCGATGCAAGCACCCGCGCACAGACGTCCGCTTCGTTTTTCATAATCAGACAGACCGATAATGTCGCCATACAACCTCCTGCGGCTGTCGGGGTGGCAATCACGGCAGCCAAAACATACGCTGTACTGAGTACGGCATCTGATGCCGTACCGATTTTATCCTATGTGCAGGTGACGCGAATGTTTCATGAATGCGAGAGATCAAACAGCTTCTTTGGCCCCAATGGCCGAAGAACGGATGCGGGCGGGATGCTTGGTGCGCCGAACTGCCAACCGCCGGAGCCGCTGATTCCGATGACGCGCTATCCCAACCCGGAGCTGACGTGCTGCTGCTGCCGCGGCGCAACGGGAGCCACTGGCGCAACCGGTGCCACGGGAGCCACTGGTGCAACGGGTGCCACGGGACCCGCCGGAAGCGGCGCGGGTATGACCGGAGCCACCGGCCGGACAGGTGCAACGGGTGCAACGGGTGCTACAGGCGCAACGGGCGAACAGGGGACAATCGGCCCTCAGGGTTCACAGGGCATCCAAGGTGCCACGGGAGCCACGGGAGCCACAGGCGAACAGGGCATCCAAGGCGCCACAGGTGCAACCGGAGCCACCGGCGAACAGGGCATCCAAGGCGCAACGGGAGCCACCGGCGCTACGGGCACAACAGGTGCAACAGGTGCAACAGGCGCAACTGGCGCGACCGGCGCCACGGGCGCTACGGGTGCAACAGGTGCCACCGGAACTGTAACGGCTGCCCCGGCCATTGATGAGCTGAACGCGACGGCAACGCTCGCCGAAGTCATCGCATCCTACAACGCGCTGCTGGCATCCCTCCGAACGGTGGGCGTCCTTGCAGCCACTTAAACCCCGCCTCTGCCCGACTGAACAACAAAAAGAACCGCCTGATTTCGGTCAGACGGTTCTTTTCCATCGGTGATGCTATGTTTATCCGATAACAGTATTTTCTCAGACCAAAATGACATAGGAAAAGCCCAGAAATCAAGCGGTTTCTGGGCTTTTTGCTGTTATTCGTCCTTGTAGACGAATTCGTGAATTATGCCATTTTTGAAGGTGATGGACTCAATTCGCCCGTTTTTTATACAAAAGTTGGAGCTTACCGAGTTTATAAAATCCTTCAGTATTTTTGGGTCTGTCTCCTTCAAAAGTCGTTTGTAATCGACAAACCTCTTGTCAAGCAACTTTTGACTCATAATGAAGTAGCTTGCCTTTGCAATCAGTTCCTCGTCGCTGATGGAGAACTGCGATGTCAGTCCCTTCTCCAGCTCGTCCAGTCTGGCGTTGACCTTCGCGAGGGACTCGGAGAGGCTGTTCTTCTCGATGATATAATCTCTTTCGGACATATCCTCCTCGGAATACAGGTACAGCGATTTTAAGCGTGATAACGCCCGTTCTAACCGCCGTCTCTCTGTAAGGAGTATATCTCGTTCGGAGGCTTGCGGTTCGCCGTCCTCCGCAGCGGTAGGCGGCGTATACTTGATGCCTGACACTTGGGACTTGTATAGAGCGTGAAGCTCCATAAGTCCGTGTTCTTTGATGCAGACAACATCTTTGAACATTTCTCCTCGCAGGAGCTTCTTCTGGAGCGTTTCGGGCGAAGTCGTCTTGCCAAAGCTCTCCTTTGCTCTGATAAGGTTGGAGATGTAGTTCAGTACGAATGGTCCTATCTTGGTATCGGAGATGTACTTGTTCGTACACAGATTGTTCTTCCGATGATTCATACAAGCGTAGTTGGACGGGCGATAGCCGTCCTTGTGTGTGCGACAGTTGCTTGTGGCACTCATCGTGCTACCGCAGACTCCGCAGGTGAGCAAACCTGCAAAGACGTGAACATTCTTTCTGGTGTAGGTCTTTCCTTCATAGAGCCAGCCTCGGCGGTTACGCTCCAACAAAGCTCCGACCTTTTGCCATCGCTCGACATCGACAATCGCTGGGTGGTGGTCTACAACCAGTACCCACTCGTCCTCGGGTTTGATGTCCTGACGGCTTCCTCGCTTAGACATATCGTAGTAGTTATAGCGGTATGTCCCCGTGTAGAACGGGTTTTTAAGTATCAGGCTTACGGTTGTAGGTGTCCACTCTTTTCCGCTCCTATGGCGTACTCCTGCGGCGTTGAGAGCCTTTGCCACGAACAGCAGAGAGTTATTCTCCTCGTACAAGTCATAGATGCGGAGTACAACAGCTCCCTCGGACTCGTTGATACTGAATGTCTCAGTCTGTTTGTCATAGTCGTAGCCATAAGGAACTCTGCCACCGTTCCACTGACCGTTGCCAGCTCTGGAAATCATAACGGCAGTAACACGCTCGGCAGTCATCTTTCGTTCAAGCTCGGCAAACACAAGAATGATTTTGAGCATTGCTTCGCCCATAGCGGAAGATGTGTCAAACTGCTCGTTCTTGGAAACGAAAGTAACGCCCAGCTTTTTCAGCTCGTCGTACATAGCGGCGAAGTCCAAAAGGTTTCGGCTGATACGGTCGAGCTTCCAAACGAGAACGTGGGAGAACTCGCCGTCCCTTGCACGGGACATCATTTGCTGGTAGTCTGGGCGGTCTGTGTTCTTTGCGGAGAAACCAGCGTCCTCGAACACTTCATAGGAGCTGGCGTTCAGCACATACTTTGCGTATGCGATGAGTTCTTCTTTTTGGACTGGCAGACTGTCCTTGTCTACCTGATAGTGCGTGGAAACACGAACATATATCGCCACACGGACAGAACTGAGGCGGTCACTTATCTTGCTCATCTTTAATCACCTCCAAAATGGCAAAGCCTCTCTCCTTATCGGAGGAGGCTTTTTCGCTCGTGTTTTGGTATTGCTGGAAGTCTAAACGCAGGAGGCGTGTTTTATTCGACTCCCGTTTTAGCCGACTTGCGACGAAGCGTCGCCTTGCGTCATCTGCAATACGAATGTTTTTTCCTCTGGCGTGAGGTAGCTGTCAAGAACGCTCCAAATGATGTTCTTGTGGTCGTCGTCTGCTCTGCGGTACGCATTAGCGAGAACGACAATCTCCTTCTCGGGTTCCCTGTATGGCTGCGGGCTGAGGTTGAGGTCCATAATGTAGTCAATGGACACATTCAACGCTTGGGCTATGCGAGCCACAATTTCAAGGTTGGGTTTGTGGACACCTTTGAGATAACGGGAGATGGTGGCTTCTGTTGTGTTAGTTTTTTCAGCGAGCCACGCTTGTGTTACTCCTCTGGACTCAATGATGTCTCTGAGTCTGGTTGAAAAATCGGTCATAGTAAATTACCTCCTACTCGTAATATTATACTGCATCTTATAAACTTTTACAAGATTTCTTACTCAAATTATAAGAAACCTCTTGACCTTACAGAAAAAATATACTATAATATAGGTGTAGGTTAAAGAAAGGAGGTTCGCAGATGAACCTGACAGAGTTGAAAGTAGCTCGCATTCGCCGTGGAGTTAAGGCACAGGTGATTGCGGACGCATTAGGCAAGACAGTAGATAGTTACATCAAGAGAGAGAACGGCAATGTAAGGTTGACTCTCAGCGATGTATTCACTATCACAAATGTACTACACTTGACCTTAGCAGAGTTCGTTACTATTTTTTTTGACGGAGACTTACCTTTTTGTGCAGAAAGCGAAGAAAATTATAAATTCCGTCAATACGCCTATCCGTTGATGGAGGCGAGAAAGAGAGCTGGTTGCACAGAGGCAGAAGCAGCCAAAGCCCTCAAACTTCCCGTTTCCGCATACAGACAGAGAGAGAAAGGCAAGGTTCTTATTTCTTTGACTGAGTGTGCAACACTGTCGAAGATGTACGGTCTTTCGTTGGAGGAGTTCAACGATATATTTTTTAGGTTAAACTTACCGTTTCGTAAGTCCGACCTTGAACCTTACACCAATATTATACCGAAAAGCGAGGGAGAAATAAATGCCAAAGAAAGCTACGAAAGCTGCATCTAATGTCTTTTATCAGGCACGAATGAATGCCTCATCGTACAACGATAAGCTGGCATCAAGAGAAGGAGCATCGGAGCTTACTGGCATTGACCGAAACAGGATAGCTTATACGGAGCTTGGAACGCTTTGCCCATATCCAGAGGAGGTACTCGTATATGCCGATGCCTACAATGCTCCAGAGCTATTGAACCACTTTTGCTCAACCCTTTGCCCCATCGGGAGAGAAACGGTCGATTGCATTACGGCTGGCAGCCTTGAACAAGCGAGTTTGAAGTTGCTTGCCTCTACCAAATGTATATCGTCAATCCGAGAGGAACTGGTGGACATAGCAGAGGACGGAGTGATTGATGAAAATGAAAAGGGACAGATGAGCCAAATTCTTGAACGGCTACGCCAAGCCGCCAACGACATAAAGGCGTTGGAGCTGGTATATCAAAAAATGCTAAAGGAGGGAGGACGAACAGATGGCTGACTTCAGAAAAGATGCTTTAATCAAAACGCTGAGAGAAGATTACGGTATCACTACCGCAGAGCAGTTGCTCAAAGCAATCAGTGATATGACAAAGTTGGACATTACGCAGTTCGTCCTCCGTTCTGATGCGGAAAGGAAAAACAATGACACAACAAACAGCCTACCAATACCGTTCGCCGCAAGAGCTTAGGGCGGCGAGAATTGCCAGACAACGGAGGGAGCAAGCCCGAAAAGCCAGACGGCGTAAGTATATGATACGCAGGATTATAGTCCTTGCTATCGCAGTTGCCTTTATCACATTGTTCATTATGGGAGTAAAGGCGTTAGTAGTCGCACTGTCAGTGAAAGGTGCCAACGCCCCCAGCCATACAGAAGTGCAAACGACACCCACATATACAGTTGCAGCGACGGGAGAACCAATGACGACCGAGCCTGTGGTTACAGAACCGCAAGAGCCAACAACGGACGACCTGCTGGCAAGTGGAGTTCTGACAGATGAAATCTCGCTTAGTTACGAATTGCAGTTGACCGCAAGAGAAGCTGCCGAGGAGTTTGGCATACCTTACAAACTTTTGCTGGCGGTGATGTTCCGAGAGAGTAGCTACAACCCCGAAGCTGCAAACAGCATTTGCTATGGACTGATGCAGATACACCAGATGAATTTCGAGTGGTTGGAGGGCGAACTGAAGGGCTACGGCGTAACGGACATCAAGAACAACCCAAAGGACAATATCTATGCAGGAGCCTATATGCTCGGTAGGCTCGTAGGAAAGTACGAGGACTATCATAAAGCACTGATGGCTTACAACTGCGGAGAACGCCGAGCCAAGGAGTTGTGGGCAGAGGGCTATACGACTTCTACATATAGCCGTAATGTGATAGCCACGATGAACGAGTTGAATGTCGCCGAATGAATTACCAAAAGGTAAATCTTAGCGAATTATCACAAAAATGTTTCAAAAAAGCCTTGCCCAACTGTGTAAAACTTACTATAATTATAACATAAGAAGAAAAGTTATAGAAAGTGAAAGGCGGTGAAGCTGATGAGACAGCAGACCAAGATTACAAACTTCGATGTCGAGCGTACTTGGGCGATAGTAGATGAAATCCAAAAGAGGACGGGTTACACCTATTGCCCGAAGGAACTAACAGAGATTATCCAGTACGCCATTAGGAAGTGCGAGCTGAACGGAAAGGACGAGGAGTATTTCTACCTCTTGCTTCCAGACGAGTTGGAGCAGTACCTGATGAGAGCGTATATCAATATCCGAGGAGAGGAAAACAGGAGGAAGAAACAATGTGCAGTGAATGTCATATGAGTCCGTGCCACCCACGATGCCCCAATGCTCCAGAACCACCGAAGGTTTATACCTGCAAAATCTGCGGAGAGCCTATCGTGGAGGGCGAGGAGTATTACGAGATGGACGCTGAGTTCTATCACGAGGAGTGCTTCGAGGATAACGCAGTTCAAATCCTGATGGACGAGTGCGGTGCAATGAAAGGTACAGCGGAATTGGAGGGACCTGAGTGGTAGAGGTTAGAGAGTTCCCAGAACTTCGGTTCGATGAGAAAAAGCATATCTACACCGTAAACGGTTTGTTTATTCCAAGCGTTACGACAGTGATGAAACCTTTGTCGGACGATGTATACGGCGGCATTGATGAGCAGGTGCTTAACAGAGCAGCCGCCAGAGGTACAGCGGTACATAACGCTATTGAGAACTATGTGAAGTTCGGCGTTGAGGATATTCCACCAGAACACGCAGGTTACTTTGAGGCGTTTCTCAAATGGGTTCAGGAACATAAGGTACAGCCTTACGGGAATGAAATCCGCTTATATCACAAGAGCCTGATGTACGCAGGTACAACAGATATGACCGCAAGCGTAGATGGTATTGATACGCTGGTCGATTTCAAAACCTCCGCAGCCGTACAGAAAATGCTTTGCGGAGTGCAGTTAGAAGCCTATGACAGAGCTATCCAGTCCCACACGGGCGGTAAAGGCTTTGACAGGAAGGCTATCCTCCATCTCAAAAAGGACGGTACATACCAGATGATTGAATACGGTCCAAACGATATGGAGTGTTGGAGAGTTTTTGCGGCTTTGCTGACCGTTAGGAACTATAAAATGAAATTCAAACAAGGAGGCTGAACACGATGAGTGCAGGAAAAGAAACCACAGTGGCAGTAATGGAAGTCGCCGATGTAACCGAGCAGGAGAAAAACCTTAGCAAGCAGGTTACGGAGATTGAATTCCAAGCAGGTGCTATCACGATTGATAGCGAGGAGGACTACGCAGAGGCGGCGACCTTCGGGAGAATGTTGAAGCAGCGTACAGCAGATGTCAAGGACTTCTGGAAGCCGATGAAGGACGCAGCACATAAGGCTCACGCCGAAATTTGCTCCAAAGAAAAGGCTATGCTCCAGCCGCTGACAAACGCTGAGAAAATCCTGAAACAGACGATGGGTACTTATGTCGCTGAACAGGAAAGAAAGCGTAGGGAGGCTGAGGAGGCTGCCAGACGAGCCGCTCAGGAAGAAGTTGACCGCAAGATGCAGGAAGCTATCGACCTTGATGCTGCTGGAGATACCGAGGGAGCTGAGATGGCTATGATGGAAGCCGAAGTAATGGACGATATGTCCGAGAGCGTAGCAGTAGCCTCAACCAAGCCGAAAGCCGCAGGAGTTGCCACTTCTAAGGATTGGGAGATTGTAGGTATTGACAGCAATGCAGTTCCCACAAACTTTGCAGGAGTGGAAATCAGACCAGTTGATACAGCCGCAGTAATGAGACTTATCAGAGCGTCAAAGGGTTCTATCAATATCCCTGGAGTAACCTACAAGGAAGTCGCCAAGATTGCCTTTAGGAAATAAAAGTGAGTATAGGAGGAATTTCAAGTGAGTACAGCATTAAGTAAGGCAGAGAAAAACGCTCTGGTAGCCAGCTATGAAGTGGCTGGAACGATGGTGGAACTGGATATTGACTTCGTTAAGAACTATCTGGTTCGTGGTCGTGCAGAGCTGACGACCAATCAGGAGCTGGTGTTCTTCTTGAACACCTGTAAAGCACAAAAGCTCAATCCGCTGGTGTCTGGTGAGGTTTACCTCATCAAGTACAGCAAGGACGAACCCGCACAGATGGTGGTTGGCAAGGACGCATACCTCCGCAGAGCCTACAACAATCCCGACTATCTTTCCAAGACCGATGGTATCACGGTACAGAGAGGCAATCAAATCGTTCAGAAGGAAGGGTGTTGTCTCTATCCCAACGAGGTTCTGGTGGGCGGCTGGTGCAAGGTAGTGTTTATGCGAGGCGGCAAGGAACGCACAGCCTTTAAGGAAGTGGCGTTGGTTGAGTACAATAAGAATATGGCGAACTGGAAGTCCAAGCCCGCTACGATGATTAACAAGGTTGCGGTGAGCCAGTGCGTAAGAGATGCGTTCCCGAAGGACTACGAGGGCGTATACTCCGAGGACGAGATGATTGCTTCGGGTGCAGTACCGATTGAATATGTCGATGTAGATGTCCAACCTCAGAACGAGACGGTCGTGATGGAAGATGAACCGACTATCACAAACGAACAGCGTCAGGAAATGTTCCGAACCGCCAAGAAGTATCTGGGAGACAGTGCAAACGATGTTATCAAAGACCTTATCGGGAAGTACGGTTATACAAGCACTTCTGGACTTCTCGTGTCGGACTTTGTGAAGGTGATGGCTGAGTTGCAGGAAATCATTGAGAACTCCACAGAGGACGATGGCGAACCTGCCGATGCCGCAGAGCAGCAGTGAAAGTAAGCGGTCTGGCAGTGGTAGCGATGCCACTGCCAGATATGGAAGGCAGGTGATACAAATGGCATTGAGAGACCAACCATATATTCCGCTGTATGTGATGGACTTTGCTACCGACGAGAAGCTGGCGAATTGCAGTGCCGAAAGTACAGGAGTCTACATAAGGCTTATGTGCATACTCCACAAGATGGAGGAGTACGGCGTTATTGAACTCAAAGCAAAGGAAAAGAAGGACGAGAGCAACATTCGTAACTTTGCAGCGAAGTTGGTTCGCCAGATGCCGTATGATGTAGCTTGTATCGAGAGGTCACTGAGAGAACTTATTGACGAAGGAGTCGTTACGCTGGAGGGAGACCGCTTATACCAAAAGAGAATGGTTAAGGACGGAGACATAAGCCTAAAGAGAGCGAAGGCAGGTTCTAAGGGCGGTAAGACCACGAAAGGCAATGCCGATGACGAGGAAGATAAGCAAAACTCTAAGCAAAATGCAAGCAAACCATCAAGCAAAAATGAAGCAAACTCTGAAAATGAAGTTGAAATTGAAAATGAAGATGTATCTGAAGATACTGAAAAGGTAGACCTCGTTGCAGAACGCTTCAAGGTATTCTGGAAAGCCTATCCGAGAAAGTCTGGCAAGGGCGGTGCGGAAAAGGCGTGGAAGAAGATAGCTCCCTCACAGAAGTTGTTTGATGAGATTATGGCGGCACTCGATGCGGCGAAGAAGTGCGACCAGTGGAAAAAGGACAACGGGCGGTTCATTCCCTATCCTGCCACTTGGCTAAATCAAAAGCGGTGGGAAGATGAGTACGGCGTTCCGAAGGTGGAAACACGAACGAACTTCGACCCAGATAACCCATACGCAGATTGGGGTGAAGGCAAATGAGTGAGGAGTTAAAGGGAATGAATGAGTTGCTGGCAGGAGTGATTGCAACCGCAGAACAAAACCAGCCTCATAGCGATGATGACTATGTAAACCCAGATGACGGACTCCTTTACTGCGGCAAGTGCAAAACCCGAAAGCAGTATCTCCTGAAGTTTCCTTCGGTAAACGGGAAGCCAGAGGAGTTTCACAAAGTCCCAGTGATGTGCGAGTGCCGCAAAAAAGAAGTTGAGGAAGAAGAACGCCGAAAGCAGGAACAAAAGGAGTTAGAGCAAATCTGGCTCTTACGCAGTTGCAGCCTGATGGACGATAAGTTCTTAGACCAGACCTTCGATACATTTCGCACAACACAGGATAACGAGAGAGCGTTGAAACTCAGTCGTAGGTACGCCGACAACTTCGACGAGATGGTTAGTCGAAATCAAGGCTTACTATTTTGGGGCGATGTAGGTACGGGTAAAACATTCTCCGCAGCTTGCATTGCAAACGCTCTGCTGGACAGGAAGATACCCGTTGTGATGACCTCCTTTGTAAAGCTACTGGAGAATATGCAGAACTTCAAAGAGGACGACAACAAACTGATAAGCAGACTCAATAAGGCAAAACTGCTTATCATTGATGACCTCGGTGCGGAGAGAAGCACAGACTTCGCATTGGAAAAGGTCTACAACATCATTGACAGCCGATACAGAGCGAGACTGCCGATGATACTTACAACGAACCTTAGCTTGGAGGAAATGAAGCAGGTAACGGACATCAGATACTCCCGCATATACGACCGTATCTTTGAGGTCTGCTATCCCGTGAAGTTCACTGGTGCTTCGTTCCGAAAAGTTGAAGCGAATAGACGATACAGAGAGATGAAGAATTTTTTGGAGGGCGACTAATGGCAAAGTTAGAAATTTTCAATGAAGCTGACAGACTTGCGGTTGCTCAGGTGCTGGTAAAGAACGGCTATACCGTCCGACAGACCAGAGAACGGGCAGAGGGCAAAAGGAGCTACCTTTACTACCTCGAATACAGCAAGCCTAAGAAATCTGAAGGAGAGGAGGAACAGGAATGAACGCAGTAACACAGAGGCAGCAGGTACTGAACCACCTGAAAACAAACGGTACAATTACTTCGTGGGAAGCTATAACGCTCTTTAGAGCCACAAGGCTATCGGGCATCATATATTCGCTCAGGAAAAGCGGCTACCCGATTACTTCCACGATGGAAACAAACGGCGACAAACACTACGCCAGATACACGCTGGAAGGAGAACCTCAATGAAAACGACACAGTTGAAGTGGTCCTCGGATATGGAGGGAACTTGGCTATGTGCTTTGGTGGCACAGGAAGATGCTATGTTCGCTCTGGAGAACTTTGAGCAAGGCAAGGTTTACAACCTCGAACTGAAAAAGGCGAGGAACAAGAAACGCAGCCTTGACTCCAATGCTTACTGCTGGGTGCTGATGGACAAACTCGCAGAGCATTACAGAGTTGCCGTATCTGAAGTCTACCGAAACTTTGTCAGAGAGATTGGCGGCAATTCAGAAATAGTCTGTATGATAGACTCGGAGAGAGCCGTGGACTCCTTCCGCAAAAGCTGGGAACGAAACGGACTTGGCTGGCAGACGGAGGTTCTCCCTTCAAAAATCGAAGGGTGCGTAAATGTAAAAGTTTACTACGGCTCCTCTACCTACGATACGGCACAAATGTCAAGGCTGATTGGAATGGTCGTGCAGGAGTGTAAAGATGCTGGAATTGAGACTATGCCGCCAGATGAGCTGGAACGATTGATGTCGGCGTGGGAAGGAAGGTGAAACCAATGGACTATAAGTATTGTTTCCTTTGCGGCAAGAACGGCTCGCAGGATAGATTGGAGAGACACCATATCTTTGGCGGTCCTTGCAGAAATCTTTCAGAGAAATATGGACTCGTAGTAAATCTCTGCGGAGATAGCTGCCACAGAAATGGTCCGAAGGCGGCACATCGAAACGCCGAGACAATGGCGTTCCTACACGCCTACGGGCAAAAGAAAGCTATGAAAGAACAGGGCTGGACGGCACAGCAATTCCGTCAGGTGTTCGGAAGAAACTATTTGGAGGACGAAGATGAGAATTGAGTTTACAGTGGCTGGTCCGCCCAAAGGCAAACAGCGACCAAGAATGACAAAGGCAGGACACACATACACGCCGCAGCAAACGGTAGTATACGAAAACCTCGTGAAAGTGATGTATCGTTCACAGGTAGGAAGTAAACAACTTGAAGGTGCTATCAAGGCAGAAATTACAGGTTACTTTCCAATTCCAAAGTCGGTGAGCAAGAAAAAGCGAGCCGAAATGATAGACGGAAAGATAGAGTACACGCACAAGATAGACTGCGACAATCTTGCTAAAACGATTTTAGATGCATTGAACCAAATAGCGTATCACGATGACGCTCAGGTTACACAGCTATATGTCAACAAGAGATACGCAGAGGAACCAAGAGTGGAAGTTGCCCTGACGGAGCTGGAGGCAGAACAATGAGTATAGGCAACAAAAGGAAGAACACAAACAGGTTTGAGGTTGAAGGTAACACCTTGAAAATAATCGCAGCGAGGGGCAAGGAGATACTTGCAGATGTCGATGATGCAGACAAGCTGATGCGTTATTCTTGGTGCGTATCAGTACAAGGGTATGCGGTAGCAAACATTGGAACCAGAGTGGTGAAGATGAACCGATACATACTTGGGCTTGATGAGTGCAAGGGAAAAATCGTAGACCACATCAACAGAAACAAGCTCGACAATCGCAAGTCCAATCTCAGGTTCTGCACCCTCAAAGAGAACGCAAGAAATGTTACTGTTGCTAAAAACAGCAAGACACAAGTTCTTGGTGTAAGGAAAACAGACCACGGAAAGTTCAATGTAAGAATAGTAGCCGATGGCGTAGAACACCATATTGGAAACTACGATACAATTGAAGAAGCCGTACAAGCAAGGCACGAGGCAGAGCTAAAATATCACGGAGCTTTTGCCAGCCATATCTGAAATAGGAGGAATTTGAAATGAACAGCGTCAATATCACAGGACGAGTAACCAATGACATTGAGCTAAAGACGACTCAGCAAGGTACTTCGGTATGTTCCTTCACAGTCGCCGTAGACAGACCAGCCGTCAAGGACAAAACAGACTTCATTGACTGCGTGGCGTGGAGGCAGAAAGCAGAGTTTCTGAGTAAGTATTTCGCCAAGGGCGACGGCATTGAAATCACGGGAGTTCTCACCACCCGTAACTATGAGGACAAGAACGGAAACAAACGCAAGGCAGTAGAGGTGGTCTGCGACCAAGTAAGTTTTCCGAAGGGCAAGAAGAAGGCTGATGGCGATAACAGCCAGCAGGACAGCGTTCCAGTTTACAGTGGATATGACAGTCCGAACTTTGAGGAGCTGGGCGATGACGAAGAATTACCGTTTTAAGGAGGACGCACAATGAAAGAATTTGTAATTCCCATTAAGGTTCACGACGAGGAACTTCCCGTACCCGAACACAAGTCCTACGGCGATTGGATTGACCTCAGAGCTGCCGAGACGGTGGAGCTGAAGCAAGGCGAGTTCCGTATTATCTCTCTGGGAGTAAGTATGAGGTTGCCTTACGGATATGAGGCACACATCATTCCGAGAAGCTCAACCTTCAAAAACTTTGGTATTCTGCTGGCGAACAGCTACGGGCTGATTGACAACTCGTACTGCGGCGAAGATGACATCTGGGGCTTTCCTGCAATCGCTATGCGAGATACAGTTGTCCATAAGGGCGATAGAATTTGCCAGTTCCGCATTATGCAGAAACAGCCGAAGCTGGTGTTTGCAAAGGTTGAACACCTTGAAGGCAAAAGCAGAGGCGGCTTTGGAAGCACGGGCGTAAAGTGAGGAGGAAGTACAATGAACGAAATCGAAAGAGTACCTGAAGAAGTCAGCGGAGTGAAAGACGGAGTAGCTCTTGACGCTCAGTGTATGCACATCAAGTTTTTGGAAGATAAGATGGCTCAACAGCTCCTGCCTTGCAGGATATTGACAAGCTGGGAAAATGGTGTGGTGTCTATTAGCTTTTGCGTAGATGAGCAGAAACAGATGGTTTCTGTTAGGCTTGATGAACTGTTGGCTCTCTTGGGAGAGGCAAACGCCGCCCGCATTGATGCTCAGAAGGAGGACAATGTTGAGCAGAAAGACTCCTGATAACGGAGGCTTCCAGCCAAGACGGGGCGACATCTTTTTCGCAGACCTAAGCGGTCAGGGCAATAACTCCAAGCGAGGTTGCCGCCCTGTTATCATTCTCCAGAACAACAAGGGCAATATCAATAGCGGCAGTGTTATCGTAGCCACCATAACCAGCGTCAAAAAGAGACCGCTGCCGACGCACGTTCCGTTGTACCCACGACACGGATTGAAGAAACCAAGTACGGCGGTCTTGGAGGACATTTTGACAATCGACAAGCATTGTCTTTCCAATTATCTCGGTACAGTGATAAATACGGAAGCCGAGAAACAGCTTGACGATGCTATTCGCATCAGCTTAGGACTTAAAACACCATAATCACCACCTTCGTTCTTTCGGAGGCGGTCGAGACTATCAGCCAGAGAAGAAAGAACGGAGGAATACATAATGGCTAAAAAAACTACCGACACCGAAGTGGTGTTGACAAAGGAACAACTCAGAGCGATAACGGAGGCTGCCGCACAGGTAGCCATCGAAAAGTATCATCAGGAGGCAGAAAAAGTTGCAGCCGAAAAGAGAGACAAGAGGCTCTACAATACAAGGCTCCTGATGGAGAAGTACAGAGGAATGGTAGAGTACAGCAAGTCGGCGGTCTACAATGCCGCTCAGATTGAGGACGACTATGACTTCCTATCTCTTATGGATATGATGAAGGACGGGAGCGATAACTACACCCTGACGGTTCATTCTATTCAGGAACGAGCCGCAACGGTAGCAATCATCATTCACCACATCAATAAGATGCTGGAGTTCTACAAGTTCCACTGCAAACGAACTGGCAGAGAGGAGATAATGCGTAAGTACGAGGTTATCAAGAAGCTGTATATCGACGAGGACGAGAAAACAGTTCAGGACCTTGCGAACGAGATGTTTGTTGACATCAGCACTATCTACAAGTACAACCGAGCTGCGATGCAAGACCTGAGTGCATTGTTCTTCGGGTATATCGACTAAGGGAACGCCCTCCTGTACGCTACAACGGGAGGGCTTTACTTGTGGGATAAATTATACTGTCCGAGATGAAAACCGTATTTAGGCAGTCTTATGGAGTTCCTAACGGCGTTTAGGACAATACTCAGATAAAGGACAATCGGAACAAAGAGGATTAGATGGGTGGCAATAAGAACGTCCGATATTCCACAAAGGGGAGTCGATGATACCAGAGAACTCTGGACATATCTCTCTTGCCTTGTAGATGATGTAGTTGGTATCGTCCTCGTCATTGATAAGACCGCAACGGTACATCACTCTGCGGATATGCACATCAGGAGAGATGTCAATGGAGCTGTAATCAGACATAGGGATTTTGAACTGACGAGCGAGGATATTAGCAGCCATAGTAGCTATCTTGATACCAACGCCTTCAAATTCGAGAAACCTGCAAACGACGGCGGCACTGCTGGGACTTCCAGCCCATATCCGAGAAGCATCTCCTCCATAGACATCTGCAATACGATGGACAGCATTATAGAACACCTGAGCCATTTTGAAATTGAAACGGTGCAGGTTATTCTCCTCAAAGACGGCTATGTATTCGTCAACGGATATGGAGGCGAGATGCTCAATGGAGAAATCTCCGTCGTACATCTCTTTTAGCTTTGAAGCGATAGCCCACGCACGATTGGCGTTCATCTGTCTATCCATACAGCAGGACAACACAAAAGCGTGGGGATAGTTTTCGATGTCGTTGATAAAGATGTCGTTCTCCAAGTCGTCAGTAAACCTTACAAGTTCGGGTTTGGGCTGTTCAAAGAACTCTTTGCCCATTTTGAGCAGGATTGATTGCAATTCTTCCATAACTAATTCCTCGCCTAAATATAATTATTCACATTACATTATAACACAAATAAGATTGAATTGCAATATCCCAAAAAGCCGCCAAGCAAACGCCAATCAAATGTGGTATAATATTACCGTGAAAATTTATATTCTGAGAAATGCGGAAGTGGTGGAACTGGCAGACACGCAAGTTTCAGGTACTTGTGAGTATTCGTGCGGGTTCAAATCCCGCCTTCCGCACCATTTTAGCCCCGTCTACGGCGACGAGGGTTATTTTTTTATCCCATCGTGTTACCGTTTCGTAAGAAATATGGTGATATAATAAATCGAGAAAGGAAGGTTGAGCGAATGGAAATCATCTTGAAACCCGTTAACGAGCTTATGGCTTACGAGAACAACCCTCGTATCAATGACCGAGCGGTAGAGCCTGTTGCCAAGAGTATCAAGGAGTTCGGTTTCAAAGTTCCTATTCTGTTGGACAAGGACAATGTAATCATCGCAGGACACACCCGACTGAAAGCAGCCAAGGAGCTGGGTATGAAGGAAGTGCCTTGCATTATGTGCGATGACCTGACCCCTGAGCAGGTTAAGGCGTTCAGACTGGCTGATAACAAAGTCGCCGAGTTCGCTGATTGGGACCTTGCAAAGTTGCAGATTGAGTTGGGCGATATTGAGATGAATATGGAGGAGTTTGGCTTCTTCGAACTACCCGAAATCGACATCGACGACTATCTGAAAGACAAGCAGGATAAGCCCGCAGAGGACGAGGAACCTGAGCGTATTCAGTGTCCGCATTGCGGAGAATGGTTCGATAAGCCGTGAGAATGTATCTCGCTGGCGTAGAACAGCGAACCGAGCAGTTCAAAGAGGCTCAACCGCCTTACATTCTGTTTTCCTTTGCTTCCTGTCAGGGCGGCGGCAAAAAGAAAGAGAAGATAATGGACTGCGTGAGAAGCCCGTGGTGCAAAGACTTCCTCTGCGATAGTGGAGCGTTCACCTACTTCTCAAAAGGCAAGTCAAAAACTCTTGCCGAGTGGGACAGCTATGTGGACGAGTACATCGACTTCATCAACGCCTATAATATCCACCACTTCTTTGAGCTGGATATTGACAGAATTGTCGGGCTGGATAAGGTCGAGGAGTTCCGCAGACGCATTGAGAAAGGAACTGGCAAACAATGTATTCCCGTATGGCATAGCAACAGAGGCTGGGCGTACTTCGAGAGAATGTGTGCAGAGTACAGCTATGTGTCTATCGGCGGTATCGCAAAGAACCCTAACGGCAAGGCGATTGAAAAGCTATTCCCGTGGTTCATCGACCACGCCCACAAGACGGGAACGCAGATACACGGTCTGGGCTACACCGACACAAAGAAGCTCAAACAATATCCGTTTGACTCCGTTGACTCTACATCGTGGAGCAGCGGTTCAAGATACGGCGTTTCCTTTGAGTACAAGGCTCAGGGAATGGTCGGCAAGAAGAACATCTATAAGGACAAACGCATAGATGGACAGATGCTGGACATTCACAACCTGAAAGTGTGGACTCAATATGCGAAGTCGTTAGACCATTAAAGAAAGGAGAGAAAACCTATGAGAACCTATCCTAACGAAAATGGCATCACCAAAATGGAGTTTACTGTACCCGCTACTGTATTCTGCCCTCTGGGACCGAACTACTACCGTGGTACTGTAACCGCTGAGGTTGAGCTGGGAGACAAAATCGTAGACTTCCTTGACCTTGAAGATTACTTCAAGAAGGAACTCAACGGCAAGGAACTCACTACTGAGGCACTCTGCGATGAAGTGTTCCAGACTCTGAACGATGTTTATGAGCCGAAGCACCTGCGAGTAACTGTTCTCAGCGACAGCCATTTCCCCATCAAGACTATCAAAGAGTCTTAAACCGAAAGTGATAAAAACCTCGAAAGGAGAAAACCTCACAATGAACAAACACCACCGAGCCGTCGTTCTACTGAGCGGCGGTCTGGACAGCTCCACCTGCCTCGCACTTGCAGTGAAGGAGCTGGGCAAAGAGAATGTGATTGCCCTCAATATGTTCTATGGGCAAAAGCACGACAGAGAAATCGAAAGTGCGAAAAAGGTTGCGGCGTACTATGGTGTGCCGTACTTTGAAATGGATATGAGCTGCGTAATGGAATACAGCGAGTGTCCGCTTCTGAAACACAGCGACAAGGCGATTGAGCATAAGAGCTACGACAAGCAGTTAGAGGAAGGTGGAATGGTCGAAACCTATGTACCTTTCCGCAACGGCTTGTTTCTTTCTGCGGCTGCTGCTTTTGCAATCAGTAAGAACGCAGATGTGGTGATGTATGGCTGCCACGCAGATGATGCGGCTGGTGCAGCGTACCCTGATTGCTCAGTAACCTTTGCGGAGTATATGGCAAAAGCCATTGAGGAAGGAACGGGAGGCACAGTCCATCTGGAAACTCCCTTTGTAAGAGTCAATAAGGCGGCGGTCGTCAAAGCAGGTCTGGAACTTGGAGTTCCCTATGAACTCACTTGGTCCTGCTATGAGGGCGGCGATAAGCCGTGCGGAGAGTGCGGAACCTGCATTGACAGAGCAAAGGCGTTTGAAGCCAATGGCGTGGCAGACCCAGCACTGAAGGAGGAAAGCGTATGAAAGATATTCCTCTGAGGAAGGAACGGTTCACATTCCTTCAGGTGCTGCTGACCGTAGTTTCGGTATCTTGCCTCCTTATCTCCAATGTCATAACCTCTAAGCAGGTACTGTTCCCGCTTGGCATCACAATGACGGGCGGTGTATTCATCTTCCCCATCACCTATATCCTCAGCGATGTATTCTCTGAGGTGTATGGCTACCGATGGAGCCGCATTACCTGCTATCTGGGCTTTGCAATGAACCTCTTGATGTCCATTATGTTTGAGCTTGTAATTATGACACCAGCTCCTTCCTATTGGGGCAATCAGGAGGCGTTTGCTACTGTACTGGGGAATGCACCGAGAGTGCTGATTGCGTCGCTCTCCGCATTTGTTATCGGAGACCTTGTGAACGACGTTGTGTTCAAGAAGATGAAAGCTAAACACCAAAACGAAATCAAAGGCTTCGGTTGGAGAGCAATCATCTCCAGCTTCTTTGGCGAAGTAGCCGACAGCCTTGTATTCATTCCCATCGCATTTTTTGGGCAGATGCCGTTTGATACTCTGGTTCAGATGCTCATTGTTCAGGTTATCCTGAAAACGGGCTACGAACTCCTTATCCTGCCTCTGACGACCTTTGTTGTCAAGAAGGTATCGGCATACGAGCAGAGAGTGTGATGTTATGGAGTGGTTAGGCATACTTGGAACTCTGTTTATTATCCTCGCCTTCACAATGAACGGCGAAACGAAAATCAGAGTCTTTGATATGATAGGTGCAGTACTGTTTATCGTATATGGCTTCACGATAGGCTCTTTCAGCACCATACTGTTAAACGTAGTGCTTGTAGTTGTTCAGGCATACAAACTTCTGAGGAGGAAGTCTGACTGATTAGACCAGCAAGATAGACCTCCGAGTCTTGCGTAGGAAAGGGGAGGAGGTATGGCAAAGCAAAAGACCACGCAAGAGCCTTGTCTTTGGGAACGACAGCCGAAGGAAAGCGAACAAGCGTGGGAAGCCTTCCTTACCTACCGAGATATGGAACCTCCACGCAAGGTTCAAGCGGTTGCCGACAAGTTGTCAAAAAGTAGGCAGCAAATCACAAAATTCAAAGCAAACTGGTTTTGGGACGAGCGAGTCCGAGCATACGACAACGAGATACAAAAGGAAGCCCTTGCGAAAGCCGTCAAAGAACGGCAGAAGATGAATGAGAGACACACCAACATCGCTATGCGATTGCAAAAGGCGGCGTTGGAAGCTCTCGAAAACCTCGATGCCTCCAACCTATCCTTCAAGGATATAAGAGAAGCCGTCAAACTTGGTGCAGAACTTGAACGCCGAGCGAGAACGGAGAGCATCGGCGAATACAGAGTTGATATTGCCACCGAGGAACAAGATGAGGACGATGTTGTCATTGTAGTTCCTGACAACGGAAGAAAGGTAGGTGGCGACGAATGAAGAAGGAGATAGCTCCACAAAAAGGACCGCAGTTTGAGTTCCTTGCTTCCAGTGCAGACATCACCATCTATGGTGGTGCGGCAGGAGGAGGAAAGACCTGCGGTATGCTCATTGATGCGTTGCGGTTCAAGAATGAGCAGGACTTCGGTGCAGTATTCTTCCGACAGCACCACAATCAGATATTCTCTCAGGGCGGTCTCTGGGACGAAAGTATGAAGATGTACGGGCAGGTCAAGAACGCCTCTCCACAGTTAGGACGCTCACGCTGGGTGTTCCGAAACAAGGCTGGCAGAGAGGTATCAAAAATCAGCTTTGCCCATATTGAGCGAGACCAAGACCTTATGAAATGGCAAGGCTCGCAGATATGCGGCATCTACTTTGATGAGCTGACGCACTTCACCGAAAAGACCTTTTTCTATATGCTTTCCCGTAACCGTTCCCTTTGCGGAATAAACCCCTATGTCCGAGCGTCCTGCAACCCCGACGCTGATAGCTGGGTTGCCAAGTTCATTGAATGGTGGATAGACCAAGACACGGGCTACCCCATCAAGGAACGCTCAGGCAAAATACGCTATATGATTAGGCGAGAAGAACAGCTCCACTGGTCTGACACCAAAGAGGAACTGATAGAGCTTTTTAATCTGGAGACACCAGAGGAGATAGGCGAAGTCAAATCTGTGACCTTTATCGCCTCTACCATATACGACAACCAAATACTGCTGAAGATGAACCCTTCCTACTTGGCGAACCTGAAGGCTTTGCCACTCGTGGAAAGGGAGCGTTTGCTTTCTGGTAACTGGAAAATCAAACCCGCAGCAGGTCTTTACTTCAAGCGTTCTCAGGTGCGGCACATTCTCGATGCTCCTCCTCTCGATGTTGTATCGTGGGCAAGGGCGTGGGACCTTGCAGCTACTTCCGAGGACGAGGGCGGCGAACCCGCCTACACCGCAGGTGTCCTTATGGGCAAGCGGAGAGATGGTACTTATGTCATTGCCGATGTAATCAATGTGAGAATGGCGGCAAACGATGTGCGACAGCTCATCAGACATACAGCCGAAACGGATAGGGCGAAATACAAAGTAGTTCATATCCGACTCCCAAAAGACCCTGGACAGGCAGGTAAAGACCAAGCCCAGAACTACATCAAGTTCTTGTCGGGCTTTGCAGTTAAGGCAGTAGCAGAAACAGGCTCAAAGGAAGCGAGAGCCGAGCCAGTAGCCGCTCAGTGGCAAGCTGGCAACTTCGATATTGTTTACGGAGCGTGGAACGAGATGTATCTCGACCAGCTTGAAAGTTTCCCGATGAGCCGTTTCAAGGATATGGTCGATGCAACGAGTGCAGCCTTTAGAGAGCTGGACAGTACATTCGATATATCCTCCTTGCTCTAAACTCACAGAAAGGAGGACGAGTAGATGTTGATTATTTTCACTGTAAAAGACCAAAAGGTAACGCACGACTTAGGCAAGCGAACCCTCGTAGCCGAAAGCGTAGGCGTTGTCAAAGCGGCTTTTACTTTTGATAATAGCTGGGACGGACTTGACAAGGTTATCGTATTCAGCAACTCAAATAAGAAGTGTGGCACTCCCAAGCCCATCAAGTACGAAGATGAACCGATTGACATTCCAGTAGAGGCTCTGAAAGCTGGAAAGCTGTATGTGTCAGTCGTTGGCTTCGGCTCTGGGCAGAAACGCCTAACCACAAGAGCGTGGGACATTCAGCAAGCCATCACCGTGCAAGAGTGCGGTGCTATGGGTGGCTGCGACCTGCTCAGGAATATGGCATCTGGAGGGGCTATCTCCGACAGTGATGTTGCTACGGACGATGAAGTCAACGATATGCTTGACAATGTGTTCGGCGACGATGATACAGGAGGCGAAATTGAGACTCCTGATACGCCTTCCGTCTCCGATGATGATGTTGCCACCGATAAAGAAGTCAACGATATGCTTGACGACATTTTCGGTTCAACATAAAGTCCTGCCCAAGAAAGAGGGCGTTGGTGTTGTCATAGTGGTAAGCTGCCTACTATGAAATATATTCCCAAGGAGGAGATACTCTATGGCAATCTCTACCGACAAGCTCGTAACACTCGCTCAGTTACGAACCCAAGCAGAGAGAATTAAAGCTGAGTTTGCGAAGTACACCCTTACAAGCGAACTCGGTTCTCTCGCATTTAAGAGCGAAATCTCGGAGAATGAACTCTCTGAGGCACTGAAGCAACTCATCAATGGCAAGATGGACGAAGCCGACTCTATGACGGCTGAAGCCATTATGTCGGCTATTGACACTGCTATCGCAAACTCTGAACACATCAGCTTCCAAGAAGCTGCTACGGTTCCTGAGCCTGAAGATGCAGCGTCCAATGTGCTGTACCTTGTCCAGAACGCTGAGACTGGCTTCTACGACATTTATGCAAAGGTTGGCGATGATGTTGTCCGTCTGGACGATACCACTGTTGACCTGAGCAACTATGTAACCATCGACGACCTTAACGACGTGGTTGCAGGACAGGCATCTGTATACGAGGCTACGAAGGAAAACCTGAACGGCTCCGACACAGATGTTATCAACTCTTACTTTGAGGCTCAGGGTGGAGCTGCAAAGAAAGGCGATGTGTTTGTAATCAACACAATCGTCGGCGACAAGACCTATGAGAAGTCCGCTTATGGCTATGACGGCGAAAGCTGGGTAGCTATGACAGGCAATGTGGACGCTGATAAGGTCATTATGCGTGGAAACATCACTATGGCAGGTGATTACACGCAGGTTGGCAACAAGACGAAGGCACAGAACGGTACAGCGGAGTTCACTACTGATGGCAAGTCCGTGGCAGCTATCTTAACGGACATCTTCAGCAAGAGACTTCAGCCCGCAATCACCGCAAGCCCCTCTGTGGCAAGTTTCTCTCTGACTGGAGCAGGAACAGTAGAGGCTGGCACAACGGTGAGTGCAGCACAGTATTCCGCAGCAGCTCTGAACGCTGGTTCTTACAAGTATGGACCCGCTACTGGAGTTACTGCATCGCATTGGAAGGTTGAACGTGTCACCAATCTTGCTACCGCTACGGTGGTAGATGTTGATGGTTCCTCTCTGTCTGCTGGAAGCGACAACAACGGCGGCAACGGCTTTGTTATTGGCGATGACGGCGGCGACAATGCGGTCTCCAGCCTGAAGTACAAGGTAACAGCAACCCACGGAGCTGGCGTACAGGCGGTCGATAATCTCGGCGACCAGTCCAACCCCGCAGTGGCTATTACTGCTGGCACAAAGGAAAAGACTACTGGTGCTTACACACCGTACCGCAACTACTTCTATGGTGCTACTGCGACGGCTCCTACGCTCGACAGTGCGTACATTCGTACCCTGACTAAGAGCGGAAAGGCTTATGCGGCTGGAACCATTACAATCAATGTTGCTGCTGGCACCCAGCGTATTGCTATCGCTTGCATCAATGGCAAGACTGGCGTAACAAAGGTAATTAACCAGACGGCTATGAACGCCGATGTTACCTCTACCTTTGAACAGAAAACCGTCTCTGTCGAAGGTGCAAACGGGTACTCTGCTAAGGAGTACAATGTCTGGGTGTACGAACCTGCAAAACCCTACGAGAACGCAGCCACTCTCGTAGTTACACTGGGTTAAAGGAGGGAATGAAATATGGCTATTGATAACACTACCAAAACCCTTGCCAAGATGGAGTTCCCTCTGGCAATGCAAAGGCAGGACGCTTTTGCTCTCGACCCTTCTGAAATCTGGACCTCTCTGGAGGCAGCTCAGAACTACGCAAAAACCGACCCGACTGCTTATGTCGGACAGAAAATTGCTGTCGTTGTTGACGGCGTAGCAACTCAGTATCAGATTTTGAATACGGCTGGCGACCTCGCCCCTATCGGCGGTGTTTCCGATGACGACATTGCAACTGATGCCGAAGTTGAAGAAATGCTGAATGAAGTGTTCTCTGAGGAGTAACACGAAACAAATTTTAGGAGGAATTTATAATGGCATACGATACCACTAAACTTACTCGCCTCGCCCATCTGAAGTCTCTGGCTCAGAAGGTTGCGGCTGAGTGTGCAACTAAAACCGAACTGAATGCGGTCAATGACCGTATTGACGACATTATCTCCACTGGCGGCGAGCCTAACGTCCTGAACGGCGTTAAGGTGAACGGCACTGCTCTGGCTATCGCCGAGAAGATGGTTGACATTCTGATTGCGGCTGGCTCCGCTAACGGTACTATCGCCGTTAACAATGTCGATGTCGCTATCACTGGTCTGGCAGCTCTGGCTTACAAGGCTGAGGTTTCTGAGTCTGACCTCGACACTGCCCTGAAGGCTGTGCTTGACGCTAAGGCTGAAAGCTCCGATGTAACTGCCCTTCAGAACGCCGTCAACACTCTGAACGGTTCTGGCGAAGGCTCCGTTAAGAAAACTGTTGACGATGCTATCAACGACTTCGCCACTAAGGTGAGCGACGACGGCACTGTCAACACTATCAAGGAGCTGGTTGACTGGGTTGCGGAACACGGTCCCGAAGCCGCACAGATGGCAGCCGACATTCAGGCTAACGAAACCGCCATCGGCGAGCTGGAAGCTCTCGTAGGCACTCTGCCCGAAGGTGCTTCCTCTGACAATGTTGTGGCTTACATCGCCGAGGCGATTGCTGCCATCGGTATTGACGACTACGCCAAGACCACCGAGGTTACTTCTGCCATCAATACCGCTCTGGCTGCATACTACAAAAAGACCGAGATTGATGCTAAGTTCGCTAACTACTCCACTACGGAGCAGATGACCGCAGCTATCAAGGTCGTTGACGACAAGTTCGCCAACTACTACACTTCTGCCCAGATTGACGGTATGATTGCATCTGACGCTGAAGTGACCGAGATGCTGAACGAAGTTTTTGCCGCTGAATAAATTGTGAGCTGAGGGGCGACTGCTGAGGTCGTCCCTCGCTTCTTATATGAAAGGAGAAGTAACAAATGAGCGAAAGTATAAGTTCCCTTGATGCTCTCAGACTCGCTTCTCTCAGGTCGAAAGGCTACACGGCAGAACAGATTGCAGCACTTGCGGAAACATTACAGGCGATTATCGACGACATCAACACTTCGTTGGAAACCTGCGAAGCTCACGTTGAGTCCGCACACGCTCCGTATGATGCAGAACCAAATACGATTGTAAGTATCAAGAAGAATGGTTCGGCGGTTGCTCCCGTCAATAAGATTGTGGACATCTCCGTTCCTACCAAAGTCTCCGAGCTTACAAACGACTCTGCGTATGCCACCGAAGCATCGGTAGAGGAAGCGGTCAAAGGAGCTGGACACATTACTTTGCTGGTTGTTGAAACGCTGCCTTCTGCGGCGACCGCCAAAACGAACACCATCTACTTCGTGAGAAAGAATGACGGTGAGTCTGGCAACCAGTACAAAGAGTATATGCTTATCAACGGCTCTCTGGAGCTTGTTGGTTCCAACGACGCAGACCTGAGTGCATACGTTACGCAGAGCTATGTTGCAAAAGCAGATGACGCTCTTATCACGGAGATTTTCAACACGCTGACCTCCTCCTCGGAAAAGTATGTTGGCACAGCCAACCTCGCTAAGTTCTGGAGTTTGGTTAAGCCGTTGGTTGCCTCTGACGATGAAACGATTGCAGACTTGACCGCAAGGGTCGAACTGCTTGAACTCTGCGTAATGAATGGCGAAATCACGGGCAACCCGTTCTATATCACTTTCGAGTCTTTGGACGGCGTTGTTGCATCTGGCGTGTGGAACGCCGCAAATAATCGCATTGATTTCTAAGGAAGGAGTGATACCCTATGAGAACCCCAAAAAGCGAGCTGGAACGCAAGCAAGAGAACATCAGGGGTCGTCAGGTCCTTCGGCAGACATCTGGGAAAGCCGTTAGACCATATCGCAACGACGGCTATGCCAATGTTCTGAACAAGTACGGCACATCGCAAGATAACTCTGAGGCGTACAGATATGAGCGAGAGCCGATTGTACCCGATATGCAGCTTACAAGTCTGTATGAGGGCAACGGTCTGTTTTCCAAGATTATCGACACGCCCGCAGAGGAAGCCTTGAAGCACGGTTTCAACCTGAACCTCAATAGTGAGGAGCTGGACAGCTTTGTAGAGGAAGCCCTTGACGACCTTGAATGGGAGGAAAAGGCTACCACCGCTATCAAGTGGGCAAGGCTGTACGGCGGCTCCATCATTGTAATGCTCATCGACGATGGCAGAGGTTTGGAAGAACCAGTTGATTGGGAGAATATACGGAGCATTGATGAACTGAGGGTCTACGAGCGAGCGATTGTTCAGCCCGACTATACCAGCTTGTATAAGCAGGATTTTGGCGGGGACAAGAGCAACCGCACTTCTAAGTTCGGAGAGCCTGAGTTCTACTATGTATCGAGTATGTACGGTTCGTTTACGGTACACGAAAGCAGATGCCTTGTGTTCCGTAACGGCGTACTTCCTGAGCAGATTTCCAACACCACATATCGGTTGTGGGGTATGCCTGAGTACATTCGTATCAAGAGGGCGTTGCGAGAGACAGTAACGGCTCACAGCGATGCCACAAAACTGCTTGAACGAAGCGTACAGGCGATTTACAGTATGAAGAACCTCGCTCAACTGCTTGCCACCGACGATGGTGAGGACCAAGTTGTCAAGAGGCTGGAAGTCATTGATATGGCGAGAGGCTTGCTCAACAGTATTGCGATTGATGCCGATGGAGAGACCTACGACTTCAAGAGTATCTCTTTCTCAGGCGTAAAGGACGTAATCGACTCTACCTGCAATATGTTGTCGGCACTGACAAACATTCCGCAGACGCTTCTGTTCGGTCGTTCTCCTGCGGGTATGAACGCTACTGGCGACTCTGACCTTGAAAACTACTACAATTTCGTGGAGCGTATTCAGAAGCTGATGCTGAAGAAGAACCTCCGCTACCTTATGGACATCTTGTTCCGAGCTGGCGTTGCGTCTGGAGAGCTGGACGAGGAACCTGACTACAAGTTGCAGTTCAATCCTCTCTGGAGCCTGAGCGACTCCGAACAGGCTTCAATCGACCAACAGAAGGCGGCAACCGCTATGACGAAGGCTCAAACGGCTCAAATCTATGTGGATATGCAAGCCCTTGACCCGACCGAGGTTAGACGGAAGTTGGCTTCCGACGACGAGTTCAATGTAGAGGACATTATCGACGAGGAAGATGACGACATCTACTCTGCCCTGTTTGGAAATGAAACGGGTGAGGTTGAGTCTGATACCGAAGCGGCGATACGAAACATTGAGCAGAGTGAGGCTGCTGGCGGCGTAGAGCAGTCTGCGGCGGCTGTCGCAGAACCTGAGATGCTACCCGAAGAAAACACAGACAGCGAAGAACCGAACACGGTTGGTGTTCTTGTCATCAAGAATGGCAAGGTATTGACAGGAGTTCGCAAGTCTGATTTTCACCCGTTTACAATATGCGGTGCAGGTGGGCATATCGAGGAGGGCGAAACGCCTGAGCAAGCCGCTATTCGAGAGACGCAGGAGGAGTTCGGCATCACACCTACCGAACTCTATCCGCTGACCGTCAGAACGGGACTTGCCGAGGAGTATGGCGTTCCTGCCTACTTCCTTTGCACCGAGTATGACGGAGAGCCTCGTTGTGACGACCATTCCGAGATGGTAGCTCCGCAGATGTCCGACTTAGGACAACTGCTGAAAGCCGTCAAGGAAAACAGCGAAAGCCTCTTTGCTCCATTCGCAGATAGCGTCCGAGTGCTGAACGATATTCTTTACCAAGAGGTAAATTCTGATGAAGAAATTGCAAAAGTTTCCGAAAAGGACTTGCCCAAACGTAAGAAATCGGCTATAATTATAGAGGAAGATGAGTTTAACGAGTCCGACCACCCAAGAGACGAGAACGGAAAGTTCTCTGAGGGTGGTGGAGGTTCGAGTTCATCTGAGGAAGCTGGAACATCGTCAGCGACTGGTGAAAACAAACCGCCTAAAGGGTTTGCCAGTGACAAAAAGGCGAAAAGCCACTTTGAGGACCACGTTGTCAGAGACAACGCAAGCCTATACAAGGGTATGACGCAGGAGCAATATATTGAACACGCAAAAGAGTTGTTGTCAAAGCCGTGCGGTGGTGACATTGATGGGTTTAAGACTAAAGAAGGCAAAATTGTTCGGTTCAACAAAACGACTGGCGAATATGCCTCTGGTTTTCCTGATGGAGCGTTGAAAACCTGTATGGTCGCAAAAGTAAACAGAAAAACAGGAGAGCCTGACTTGGAATTGGCTCAGAAGTATTTTGAAGCCCACAAGAAGGCTTCGGAAGGAGAAGGAAATGGAGAAGCATAAGTGTCCCGTTTGCGGTGAGTTTGAGTTCGAGTGCAAAGGTTCCGATGACATCTGCGAAGTTTGCGGTTGGCAGGACGATATTGTTCAGGAGCTGAACCCCGACGAGGAGTGCGGCGAAAACCAGATGAGCCTAAACCAAGCACGAGAGGCTTGGAAGAACGGCGAAAAGGTCGAGTAAGCACTACAATTTCATACACCGCTGGAAACCGCCTTTATCTTCGTTTTAAGGGCGGTTTTTATTATAGGACTAATTCCTTTGTTTGGCTCCGAAAAACCAATCCAGACAGTCTCTCGGAGTTCCTACAAGGTGTTCCGAAC
>CAYUXI010000002.1:207209-214815 GCA_964448855.1 uncultured Oscillospiraceae bacterium
GCTCCGAAAAACCAATCCAGACAGTCTCTCGGAGTTCCTACAAGGTGTTCCGAACAATCGCAAGGCGACAGGTTTACCTGCCGTCTATTTTTATTGCTATCGGAAAGGAGATGGTAGCTTGAAACAAAAGTATGGAGTCGAGTACATCAAGGTACACATCGACTATAAAGATGGCAAGACCGTTTGCATTTGCAAGGCTTCTAACAAGCTCTGCAACAAGGATTGTCAGACCGATATTGTTGAGCGAGACAGGTATCGTGGTTGGGAAGATACCTTCCGAGTCAACAGATATGGTAAGACCAAACCGTAGGAGGTGCTTCTATGAACAATATCGCACACCAGCGTATGGTGCAGGAAGCCCTGAAGAAAAAGTTTGGTAGCCATTCGGTTCTGATAAGCAAGCGAACTCCCAACTATCCCGAACAAGCTGAACGAGAGTTTAAGCGGGTAACAAACTCCTATATGCGGCTTTTGAACAAGCTGCTGAAAGAGAACCTGCCGACAATTCGAGACGCAGCCGCAAGGGAAAAAGAACGCCAGAGACACGATGATACATCAGACCTGATGTCCACTGTTTCCGATGTGTTCGACAAGATGGCAAGAGAGCTGGAGGACGGCATAAAAGACTTTGGCTTCAAGGATAAGGTTGAGGCTATGGCAAAACTGACACAGAAGCTGAGTATCAGCGAGTGGAAGAAAGAAGTGCAGTCCACGCTCGGCATCGAACTGGCTGATGATTACTACACGGGAGAATTGTTCAAAAAGCTGCTCAATGAGTGGATTGGCGACAATGTAGACCTTATCAAAACCATTCCCAACGACAGCCTCTCCGAGATGCGTCGTCTTGTGCTTGAAGGGTATCGCAACGGCAAGCCGACAACCACCATCGTGAAAGAAATCCAAAAGGTATATGGAACCAACAGGCGACACGCTCAACTGATTGCAAGGGACCAGATAGCTAAACTCAATAGCCAAATCTGTCGTATGCAGCAGGAGGATGCTGGAGTTACTGAGTACATCTGGTCTACCTCTGGAGACTCACGAGTCCGTAGCGGACACCGCAAGCTGAATGGCAAACGGTGCAGGTGGGACGACCCGCCCGTTGTTGATGATAAAACGGGTCGAAGGTGCCACCCAGGGGAAGATTACCAGTGCCGCTGCGTAGCACTGGCTGTTTTCGACTTTGGCACGATTGACCTACCAATATCAGGCGATGGAGGTGGTTGATATGAAAAAGTTTTAGTACCAGCCACCAAAGGCTGAAAGGAGGTAGTGAATGAGTATTCCAACTCTATCACGAGTACAGCGTCTGGACAGTATCTCGCTGGATAAGACCTATTTTACTGAGGAGGGCTACTTTGTAGACCACCCTATTGTAACATCGGTCGGTATCTTCGAGTACACGAACCCAGATGGCAGTACAAGAAGGGAGCTTCGGCTTCCTGAAGATGTCTTTGCAGCTAAGAGTCTTGCGTCCTACAAAGGAAAGCCTATCATCGTTACCCACGACGCTGGATATGTCGATAAGGATAACGTAGAGGAAGAAACAATAGGAACTATCCTATCAGAAGGATACCAAGACGGCGATGATGTCAGGGCTGAAATCATTATCCACGACTCAGACGCTATGAAAAGCTGCGGTCTTAGGGAACTATCCCTCGGCTACAACCTTCGCCTTGAAGAAACTTCTGGCGAATGGAACGGTCAGCCGTATGACGCTATACAGCGAGACATCGTAATCAATCATCTCGCTCTTGTCGGTTCGGCAAGGGCTGGTGAACAAGCACGGCTCAATATTGATGCCCGTGACAAACAAATCACTCTAAAAGGAGGAAAACTGATGACTAAGAAAGTAAACCGTAAAGACAGCGATATGATGAGTCCCGAGGAACTGACTGCCGCTGTCGAGGCATTCAAGCAGCGTCGTGAGGAGCGTATGACTCCTGACGAGGAAGCTGCCCCTGAAACTCCCGCCGCTATCGACGAGGGCATCGAGGAAGTAGCTGAGGAAGCTGCTGCTCCTGCCGCAGACGAAGGCGAGCAGGATAATGTCCAGATGGTTAAGGACCGCAGAGACCGCCGTGACGCAGAAGGCGACCCCGAGGACCTTGACAGAGCGATGGGCGTTATCGCACAGCAGGACGAGGACATCGACACTCTGCTGGGTGTCATTGATGTTCTTCAGGCTGCTAACACCGACTCTGATGAGCCTGAGAACGAGGACTCTGACGAGGAGGAAAACGCTGACGAGGGCGAGGACGAACCCGCTGCAAATGCTGACAGAGCTGACTCCAGCGACTTCCGTGAGCTGCTCCGTGTTGTTCGTATCGGCGACAAGCTGAATATGGACGGTCTGGAGACTATGAGCGTGAAGAACGCTAAGAAGGAAGTCCTGAAGAAGCTGAAGCCCGCTATGCGTATGGACGGCAAGAGTGCTGCCTATGTCAATGCGGCTTTTGATATGGCTGTCTCCGAGATGAAATCTCGCAAGGACACCAACTATCAGCGTGGGCAGATGATGCACAAGGACTCCAAGTCCACTAAGAGCGTTGGCTCTGCAAACGATGCCCGTCAGAGAATGATTGACAAGATGAAAAAGGAGGACAAGTAACTATGAGCGTTCAGACTAAGTATGGTTACGCAACTGGCAAAGGTATCGCTGGCGGTATCTTTGATATGTTCCACTATCCCGTTGAGTCTCGCTTCAACGAGGAGGAAAACGGCGTACTGCGTTTCGGCGTTGGCGTTGTGAGAGGCTCCATCGCTGGTAGCAACATCAAGTTGCCCGCAACTGGTGCTAAGGCTGCTGATTTTGAGGGCGTTGTAGTCAACGGCTTCTCCAACCAGCAGGACCTTGAAGGCAAGCTCTACATTCTGAACAACCAGAATGTGGGTGTTATGCGTAAGGGCAAGATTTGGGTTGTGCTGAAGGCAGAGGAAACTCCTGCTTACGGCGACCCCGTTCACCTGATTACAGACGGTGAGGAGGCTGGCTGCTTCGCTACTTCTGGTGGCGTTGAGATTGCTGGTCGCTTCATCGGCTCCGCTTGCAAGGGCGTTGCTCCCGTTGAGCTGTATGGCTTCGAGACCGCCGAGGCTGGCGAATAATTCAGAAGGAGGATAAAACGATATGGCAAATCAGAAATCTATGAGATACGACCAGAACGATTATGAAGCTCTGCTGGCTTCCAGTATTCCTGCTTCTATCGCTGGCAACCGCAGTATGAACTTTGACGACGCAGAGGCTGCGTCTGTGTTCTTCGCTCGTGAACTGGACTATGTTAAGGCTCAGTCCTACGATGTTGAGTACCCTGAGTTCACTGCACTGAGTCTGTTCCCTGTGTCCAGCGAGGTTGATGCTGGTGCAGAGACTGTGACCTATTACAGCTACGACAAGGTTGGTCTGGCGAAGATTATTTCCAACTACGCTACCGACCTGCCTCGTGCTGACGTAAAGGGCAAGCCTACTACGGCTATCATCAAGTCCATCGGCGACAGCTACGGCTACTCCATTCAGGAGATGAGAGCTTCTCGTCTGGCTGGCAAGTCCCTTGATACCCGCAAGGCTGAGTCTGCTCGTTACCAGATTGATTACCTGAACAACAAGATTGCTTGGAACGGCGATGCCGAGACTGGTCTGAAGGGCGTTCTGTCCGAGGACAACGATGTTCCTCGCTATGTTCTGGCTAACGGTGCAAGTGGCAAGACTGCTTGGGCTACTAAGACTGCCGACGAAATTCTCGCCGACATCACTGGTATGCTGAAGCAGATGGCTGTTATCACTAAGAAGGTTGAGAAGCCTGATACTCTGGCTCTGTCTGCCGATGCTTACATCGAAATTCAGAACAAGCGTATCGAAGGCACTGCAACCACTCTCCTGAAGTACATTCAGGATAACCTGCCCGACATCAAGAACATTGTTTCTTGCTCCGAGCTGGACGCTGACAGTGTTGACACCAACCCTTATGCCGACGACGAGGACGGTCAGGCGGTTGCCATTCTGTTCAAGAACGACTCCCGCAAGCTGACTATCGAGAACCCGCTGCCCTTTATGCAGTACCCTATCCAGACACAGGGTCTGGAGGTTGTGGTTCCTTGCGAGGCTCGTACCGCAGGTGCAATCATCTACTACCCGATGAGCATTTTGGTTGCTATCGGTATCTAAGAAGCTGAATGGGGAGGACCTGCACATCGCAGGTCCTCTACTTTTTCTTGATTTTTTAAGGAGGCAAAACCTATGAAACTGAAGAACCTTGGAACCACGGTCATCAACATCGGCAAGGTGGTAATTCTCCCCGATGAAACCGCAGAGGTTGCTGATAAGGCGTATGAGAACAACGCCGCTATCAATTACCTCGTAAAGACCAACCGTCTCGAAATCGTTAAGGAAACCAAGAAACCTGCGGGCAAGAACGACAAAAAGCCTTCTGCTCCCGCTGAGGACAACAAGGCTGATAACGAAACTCCCGCAGCAGAACAGGAGTAAGCTATGATGAACACCCTTCAGATTTTTCGATTGGTGGCAACCGAGTTCGACTCGCTGGTCGATGAGACTATCGAAAACTGGATTGAGCTGACCGCACCGCTTATCAGCAAAAAGCGTTTTGGAAAGCTCTACGACCAAGCCCTTGCATTACTGACGGCACACCGCTTGAAGATGTCTGGGTATGGCGATAACACTTTCGGTACAGTGGGCGACACTCTGAGGGTTGGAAGTTACTCTGAGGGTGAAACATCTGTCGGCTATACAGTAAATCAGTCTACAAACCTGATGGTAGACGCAGAGCTTGCCCTTACTCCGTATGGGCTTGAATACCTATCTCTGAGGCGACTCGTCGTCATTCCTATCAGGTCGGCAGGTGAAAGCTGATGGCTGGCTATGACAAATTAACACCCGAAGGTAAAAAGTTCTACGCTGAGTTGGAAAAACTGAAGCAGAATGAAGTCTTTATCGGCTACCAAGCTGGACACGCCAAACATACTGACGAGGACGGCAACACGGCTGATATGGCTGAAATCGCTATGTTTAACGAACTCGGCACTTCAACCTCGCCACCGAGACCGTTTCTGCGTATGACGGTCGATGAGAACAAAGATAAGATAAACCAGTTTGTCGAGACGCAGACCAAACGCATTGCCCAAGGAGCTTCCGCTGAACAGTGTATGAAGCAGATGGGGGCGTTTGGCGTTTCTCTCGTTCAAGAGAAAATCGGCAACGGCACTTTTGCACCGAACGCAGAGTCAACCATTAAGGCGAAAGGCTCTGATAAGCCACTGATTGATACAGGTCAGTTGCGACAGTCGGTGCATTATGTAATCAAGAAGGGAGGAAGCTGATATGTCTGGACTCGGTATCTTTCGCCGCAACTTCACAATACGGCGTTTCGGCAAGGAAGAAATCGTGGACGGCTACGGACACACAAGCTACGAGGACTCCGAAGTAGCTCTGAATGTTCAGCCGCTGTCCGCTGATGAGTTGCAAGCTCTCCCTGAAGGTGAGCGAAGAACCAAAAGGCTGAAAGCCTATGGCGACTTCACCTTTACAACAGCAGACCAGTCAACTGGCAGACGAGGCGACTGGCTTTTATATTACGGTCATTGGTATGAGTGCGTCAGCTCCCTCGGCTGGGACCACACCATTCTGCGACATTGCAAGAGTGAGTTCGTGGAGATACCCGAAGCTGAGGTTGCTCCATACTCAATCGTAGACTCTGACGAAAACAAGGAGTGTGATTGCTTATGGACATAAAGGGCGTAAGAGAAGCAATGCTGGAGCTTACTAAGTATTATTTCCAAAATGCCACGGTGATGTTTGGACAACAGAGCCACATTGCCAAGCAAGGAAAGCCCCTCGTAAAGCTCTATACGGGCGTTGTTACCAGACCACTCAATCCCCCGACGAAGATAATCGACGGGCGACCAGTCAGTTTCTATCCGTCCACAGTACCCGTTCAGATTGACCTGTTCACTATGGGACAGAAGAAGGAACTGGCACACGGCTTTACTCCTGTTATGGAGAACACGGCGGCAGATGATATGCTGTCGTTTGTGGACTTCCTCAATTCGGAGGTAGCCGTTCAATACTGCCACCAGAAAGACATTGCCATCGTTGTTCCGAACACGGTGCAAGACCTTACTGGACTCATCAATGATACAAGCTACGAATACAGGGCGATGATAGAGGTTATGGTCTACTTCACCTCCACCGCCGTTGGTTACAGCGGTACGCTGTCGGAAAACAGTATCACTCATAAAGATGCGTCCACGGGAGAAGTCGTCTCTGGCGGCGATATTCAGGCTGAGGGAGCAGTCCTTTCGCCTGAGTTGGTGGAAACACCAAGCGGTGGAGGCAACGAAGAAGTGCTTGAAAATGAAGAAAACTACTTCTCGAATGTCAAAATCAATGAACAACTCGTAAAGGAGGAAAAACAATGAGTTCTAATCTCGATAGAATTGCCAGAGTTGATATTTCGCTGGACACTCCTATTTCCAACGAAGCCAGCTTTGACAATATCTTGATTATCGGTCCTGCTCCGAAGAACCCGAAGGGAGACACGACTGTGCCTACCATCGGCGTTTATAATTCTCTCAACGAGATTACGGAGCTGGGCTTTCTTGCGACGGGCGACGGTGCTGACCCTATTGGCGTTGCTGCCCGTGTTGCATACTCCCAGAGTCCGAGACCTCACGAAGTCTATGTCGCTGTTGTCGGCGAAGATGAGGACGGCGAACCCGTAAAGGCTGTCGATGTTCTGGAGGAAGCTCTGGGAATGAACGGCTGGTACTGCATTTGCCCCGTTGGACTCGAAAAGAGTGAGGTTACTGAGATTATTCAGTGGACTGAAACTCAGAATAAGATGTGCGGCTACATCGAAGATAACCCTGATGACCCGATTGTAACGACTGGTCTGTACCTGCGTAGCTACGCTGTGTACCCGAAGGTTACTGAGGGACAGCTCGACAACGATGTACCCGCCGAAAACAAGTACGGTATGGCGGTCGCTATGGCTATCAAGGCTATGCACTACCACGCTGGCGAGGAAACTTGGGCGTTGAAGGCACTGGCAACGGTTACTCCTTCCAAGCTGTCCTCGAATTTCATCACGAAGCTGTCTAACGCCAATGTGAGCTATCTCCTGACGATTGCATCTAAGAATGTAACGATGGGCGGCAAGACCAACGCTGGAGAGTGGATTGACATTATCCGCTTCAGAGACTGGCTCCAGAATGATATGCAGGTTCGTGTTGTAAACCTCCTGATTGTAAATCCGAAAATTCCGTACACTGACAACGGCATCGCTCTGGTTGAGAACCAGATGATTGCTTCCTTGAAGGACGGTCAGAAATACGGTGGCATCTGCCCGACCGAGTATGATGCAGACGGCAACGCAAATCAGGGCTATGTCACTTCCGTTCCTCTGGCATCTGAGATTACAAGCACTCAGAAAGCCTCCAGAGTTCTGGAAGATTGTAAGTTCACGGCTCGTCTTGCTGGTGCTATCCATCTGGTAGAAATCAGCGGCAGCCTGACTTACGAAAATCTGTTTTAAGGAGGTAGAGACAAATGGCTGGTAAGGTAAAAACCTACAACCCGAAAGAAGTTACG
>CAYUXI010000003.1:0-128038 GCA_964448855.1 uncultured Oscillospiraceae bacterium
ATTTGCAAAGGTACACGATTCAAAATTGGAGGAGGCAACAAAATGGCACAGATTGCCGACATCATCAAATAGGAAGGGTGCTGAAACCGGGATGAGATGGTTCCAGAAGATAGATTCTATAAAATTTGTGAAATGAAAAAATGATCACAATAGATGAGGTGGAAGAGAAATGAAGCAACTGATTTGCGAAATGTGCGGTAGCAATGACCTGCTGAAGCAGGAAGGCGTGTTTGTATGCCAGCATTGCGGATGCAAGTATTCCGTTGAGGAAGCCAGAAAAATGATGATAGAAGGGACAGTCGATGTATCGGGAAGTACCGTAAAAGTCGATAATTCCGCATTTGTCCAAAAGTATCTGGCGAATGCTCGTCGTGCATATGCGAAGGAAGACTGGGAAGAAGTCGAAAAGTACTACAACATGGTAGAACAAAATGCGCCCAATAATATGGAGGCGGTTTTTTTCAGTGCCTTTGGTAAGGCTATGCTTTCTCTTAGCGATGGTGACTACTATAAGAGGCAACAGAAATTCACTGTACTGAACAACTCTATCTCTGTTATTAATGATTATTACGAAGTAACTGACGAGGAGAAAGAAGCCGTTTTGACGAAAATCAGTGATGCCATCATCAAAATGTTTTCTGTAAACTATGTATATACCACACAGGTTGGCGCAGCAGTCGGAGGAAATCGGTGGCAAAAGGACATTCTCAATAAAACAAAAAATGCATTTATTACAGAATTGAAGCAAATTGCCGAAAAACATGATGATGCATATATTCAAGAATTAATTACCAAAATGAATGGACAGCAGACCGCAGGCGGTTGCTATGTTGCAACTGCCGTCTATGGTTCCTATGATTGCCCACAGGTCTGGACACTACGCCGCTACCGCGATGACACGCTTGCTGAGACTTGGTACGGCCGAGCCTTTATTCGTACTTACTATGCCATTAGCCCCACTCTTGTAAAATGCTTTGGGCATACCGAGTGGTTCAAGAAAATGTGGAAGGGTAAGCTCGACCGTATGGTTGCTAATCTGAATGCAGAGGGCGTCGAAGATACGCCCTACGAAGATCGGAATTGGTAATGCATCCTCTATTTTGCAATTCACGCAGCTTCCTTCAAACGCATCGTTTCCACTTATTTGTTATTTGCGCCGCGCTCCGTTTCAGAGCGCGGCGCTTGGTTTTCCCTCTCACTTCATCATGTCGCCGCCGAGGAGCTCACCGGTATACAGATCGATGTACAGCTCCATGGCCGATTCAAACAGCTCGTTTTCCGGCCCATGATAGCGTAGGACATAGGCATAACGCGTCACATCGGCATACCGGAGATGCCCCAATTCGATAGAGACGTCCGTGCTGCCTACCGAATCCGTCACATCCGTGAACATATAATTGGGCGAAACCACGGCCAGTGTGGCGGAGGTCAGCGTCCAGTATCCGTCGGAAGCGATCGCTTGCAGCTTCTCCGCGCCAATCTGAATGGCATCCGCCTCCGTGAGCGGAACGTCACCCTCTGCGTGATCGTCCAGCAGTGGCGTGGAAAACACCACGCAGTGGAGAAATGCACCGTTGAGCGGGTTGATGCTCACCTTCACCGCTTCATAGGCGGAGAGGACGCCGAGCGGCGTTCTGCGCGCAAACTGGAAGGTCCAGTAGTCTTCATCATACTGGTCACAGCCGCACAGCTCATACCCCTGAGGAACCGGAAGCGCCTCATAGAACCGGGTGGCACAGGCTTCTGCTTCGGAAATGTTGGCACACGGCACGCCGTCCTCGTCAAAGATAAACCGCGTGGCACCGATCAGAGCGCCGGTGTCCGCGTTGAATTTTGCCTCAATGACGTTGCTGCCATAGGCGACAACGACCTCGTTGCGCTGGTATCCCTGATGAAAACGACGAGTGACGGTGATGGCCTGCGGATCCTGTACCGAAACGCCCAGCTTTTCAAACAGGGCGCAGCCCGCCTGAATCAACGCTTCGTCGGATTGTGGTGCAAGCGATTCCGGCGGCGTGGAGGAGATGTCGCTCATGTGATATGAGGACGGCTCGCCCTGCTGGCTGTACAGCGCACCGGTATACGTCTGTGCGGCGGGGAGGTTCCATTTCTGATAAGACGCACCGGCGACAACGCATCCCGCTGTCAACGCCGCAGCTGCAACGATCAGAACGGGCAACCGCCAATGACGTCGCGGCTTTTCGGCGATACCGGCGCGGACGCGCTTTTGAATCCGTTCGAGGGATTCACCGGTCATGTCCGGGACCATGTCCAGCTGTTGAAGCTGCTCCATCTCCAGCTCGGATAACAAAGAACGATTCTGCATACTTGTTTTTCTCCTTTCAATTGTCTGCATTCAGGCCGTCACGCAGCAGCTTTTTGCCGCGGCGAACCGCCAGATAAACGGATTCCACCGGCATCTGCAGCCGAAGCGCAATCGCAGACGGCGGCATCTCAAAGAGAAACCGCAGCTGTGCAACCGCACGGAGCTCTGGCGGGAACGACTGAATCAGACAGCACGCCTGCTCAAAGGTCTCCTTTGTCACAAACAGATCGGAGGGATCCGATTGTTCGTCGGACAGCTCGCTGTCCATGGGCTCGGCCTGATGATGGGCGGAAGCGCGCAGCCGGTCAATGGCACGACTTTTGGCCAGAAGACAGAGATAGGATTTTAACGACCCACGCGCCGCATCGAACCGGTCACTGTGCTGCCAGAACGAAATGAACACGTCGGCGACGCATTCCTCCAGATCTTCACGCGGCAGTGCCGGAGACAGAATCCCGGCAATGACCGTCCAGACCAGACGGGAATACGCAGCCATCACTTCCTCCAGCGCCGCCGTATCACCTCGACGAATGGCCTCGGCCAGCTGCTGATCCGAAATACTCATCAAACGAAAAACACCTCCATTGGCGATGAACTCGAAAACGTCTTCACTCTACAATACGAGAGTCGCAGACGTTTTGGAGCGGCTCCACGTCTGCGACTCAGATTTTTTTTTGAAAAAGTTGAAGATCAAAATGAAAGGCGCTCAGATGGTCGGCTGCTGATACAACCGGACAGCGAGCGACGCAGCATCCCCGGCCGCCCGGCACACCCACTCAGACGGACAATCCTCCGGCAGAGAACGCGTGATCAAAACGGCACCGTCACACGCAGAAAGCTCTAACAGGAAACGATCCACCGTGATTCGAATTTCATGCAGCGTGCACGGCAGCGGTACTTCCGCACCGGCAAACCGCAAGACGTTTTCGGAACAGGCGATGTCTACCCCGCATATCGACCAGTCGAAGGACGTGGGCGGCGCTTCCACCACCAGCGCAAACGGACAGGCCGGCAGCTCGGCCAAAATGCGATCTCCTTCTGTTTGCCAGATCGGCGCAGAAACCGGCCAATCCGCGTAGGGGCGAATCGGATCCGCACAGATCACCGGCACACCGTTGCAGGCGCGCAGCGAAAGGGTGGCCGGCAGCGTCATGCAACCATGATAGGGCACCTTCGGCGAACCGGCGTGCGACCAGCGGCTCCATGCGATGCGGCGGCGTAGGCCGTCCGTGCTGAAGAACGTCTGCGAGGCATAGCTGTCGTCGGCAGCGCAGCCGATTCGACGCGGCGGAAAGCCGTCTGGCTGAAAGACGCCGTCGCGCAAATCACCGGTCAAATACCAGCCGGTTGCGCCGGACAGAACCCATTTGACGCCGCCTTCCCAGGGCAGGGGATAGATATCCGGACACTCCGCATCGCCCGGCAGCGTGATTCGCTGCGTCATCTCCCAATGCAACAGATCGGCGGAACGGAACAACGCGAAATCGTGCTCCGACAGATACAGCGCACAGACAAACGTGCCGTCTCCGGCCGGAAAGACCTTGGGGTCGCGGTTGCCGCCTTCCATCCATGGAATCACGGGATTGTGTTCATATTTCCGGAACACCTGACCGCCGTCCGTGCTGTAGGCCAGACACTGCGTGGATGGCTGACCGGCAGACAGCTCACTGGTACCACCGGCTGCCGTGTAAAAGAGTAGAATCGGCGGCTGTGTGCCATCGCCGAGCCCGCTGACGTTCTCCGTGTCGATGACGGCGCTGCCGGAAAACATCGTTCCCATTTCGTCCGGGAACAGTGCCATCGGACGCTTCACCCAGTGGAGCAGATCACTCGATACGGCATGCCCCCAGTGCATATTGCCCCAGGAAAAATCGACGGGGTTTGTCTGGAAAAAGAGGTGAAACAGCCCGTCTGTCCCCAAAAAACACCCGTTGGGATCGTTGAGCCAGCCGTCTGCCGTAAAGTGCCAGAGCGGGCGCGGCCATTCTGCCAGCTGCGGGTCATCCGACAGCGTCGGGGTGTAGGGCTGCCCATCGACTGTGATTTGCGAATCCGCCGAAGGGAGCGGGTAAAAATAGACATAATCCGGCTGTTCCGCGGAAAAACGGACATCCAGATCGCGTATCAGACGATTTTCTGAAACAATACGGAGCTTGACAGGCGTGGCCTCGCGGGCAACGGGCACAGGGAAGAACAACATACGTCACACGAACCTTTCCAGCATATCAGACTTGTTGGAGGTATTATAGCACGTTTGCGCGGACGCTGTCAACGGAATCGACAAACATTTACAAAAACCGCTTGCTCTATGGCGGAAAATATGGTATCATATCAAAGAAAGCTCCGGAGACTGTCCAAACGGGCAAAAAGCTCCGGAAATGTGCCAAACAACAGGAGGAACAAGCGATGAAAATTGCATTGATTACCGGCGCTTCCAGCGGTCTGGGTCGGGAATTTGCTGTTCAGGCCGCATCACAGAATCAGTTCGATGAAATCTGGGTGGTTGCCCGCCGTGCAGACCGCCTGCAGGAGCTGGCCGATTCTCTGCCGGTGCCGGTTCGCCCAATCCCGCTGGATTTGCAAAACGCAGAGAGCTTCCGGGTGCTGAAGATGCTCCTGAAAGACGCCGGTGCAGACGTCCGACTGCTTGTCTGCGCAGCCGGCTTCGGGAAGTTTGGCTCCTGCCTTGACCTCTCCGATGAAGAAATCAGCAGTATGATCGACCTGAACTGCAAAGCGGTCGTCCGCTCCTGTCACACGGCACTGGATTTTATGAGCGAGGGCAGCCGCATCATCGTGATGGGCTCGTCTGCTTCCTTCCAGCCGCTGCCGGATTTCAACCTGTATGCAGCGTCCAAAGCCTTTGTCGTCAGCTTCTGCCGTGCGCTCAATGTCGAGCTGAAACCGCGCCGCATCTCCGTGACGGCGGTCTGTCCGGGCTTCGTTCGAACCGAATTCTTCGCCGTCGCAAAGGATACTGCGAATCCAGACGCCTGCAACAACTTCAAACCGCTGTATGAAAGTCAGGATGTCGTCCGTCAGGCTTACCGCGATGCGGGAAAATCCAGAGATGTCTCCGTGTATGGCGCCCATGTCAAGCTGCATCGCATGGTGGCCAAGCTGCTGCCCGCAGGTGCCATGATGCGCATCTGGAAAAAAATCAAATAACCACCGAAACCGGATCAAAAAAGCTGCTGTGCCAAAAAAAGCACAGCAGCTTTTATCTGTCTGCCATTGATCGGACGGCATGAATCAGTCCATGTTGTCCCGGATGTAGCCAATGTATTCGATGCAGTAATCATCTTCGCCCAAAATGGCGTCAGACGCATACAGCGCACCGAGAATGGTGGGGGAGAGCGGGTCACAGATGGCGGCGTCCAATCCGTTGGCCACCATCATGGCCAGCGCCGTCGCGTTGAGACTGGCACGAGCCGGAAGCCCAAAGGAGACGTTGGACAGCCCGCAGACGATGTGGCAATCCGGCAGCGCCTCACGCAGCAGCTTGACCGTGTCCACTGTGACGCGTCCGGCGCCCGGCGTCGTTGCAATGGACTCGACCAGAGCGTCGATGTAGATGCGGTCCGGTGCAACGCCGCCTTCCGTCAGCCGCTTGACACCGGCCAGCGCATTTTCAACCCGCGCTTCGGCCGTCTGCGGAATCCGCCCACCCAGAATCGGCAGCAGCACAACGCCGCAGCCTGCCTCGGCAATCAAAGGCAGAAGCTCTGTCATTCGCTCATCACAGGTGACCGAATTGACAATGACATCCATCCCGGCCGTTTCCGGCAAAACCTGCGCAATGACAGCCGGATCCGGAGAATCCAGCATCACGCCGATCTGCTCGTCGCGGCAGATGTTCACCAGACGACGCATCAACTCCACGCCAGCTTCACCGCAGAGTGCGGTGTTGATATCCAGATACATGGCACCGGCGTCTTTTTGGTTGCGAACGAGAGCCATCAGGGCGTCCATGTCGGCAGCCTGCATCATGGCAAGCGTGGAGGGAATGGAGCTGTTGAGTTTTTCACCAATGATTTGAATCACAGAAATCTTCCTTTCAGTGTTGAGCTGACAGCGTATCGAGAATCTGTTCAGCGAGTAAGCGGACAATGTCAAATCGACGGAGCGGCGTCATCAAATAGAAGCCGTCACAGTCGGGTGCAGCTTTTCGCGCCATATCCAGTGAGAATTGTGCGGAAAGCTGCGGAATCTCAGCGGGCGCTGCACGGTTGAGCTGATCAAGAAAGTCGTCCGGAATGGTGATGCCGGAGACCTCGTTGTTCAAAAACAGCGCATTTTTGTAGCTTGCGACCGGGAAAATCCCGGCCAGAATTTTGGCAGGGAGCACTTCGTGCGCCTTGTGCAGATTTTCGAGCGATTGGTCGGAAAAGACCGGCTGCGTCAGAAAATACTGCGCACCGGCTTCGCACTTCCGCAGGGCGCGGCGCAGCTCCACATCAAAGTTCAGAACGTTCAGATTCAGCGCCGCACCGATGTAGAACGGATTGGCCGAAAAAAACGAACCGTTCATTTCGTGAATCAGATGCACAAGCCCGTAGGAATTGAGCGAGAACACACCGGAAGCGCCGCTGCGATCGGTATCGGCCACAGGGTCGCCGGTCAAAGCCAGCACGTTCGAAACCCCAAGCGCATTGGCGGCAATCAGACTGCCCTTCAGAGCAATCTGGTTGCGATCCCGACACGTCAAATGCGGCAGCACCGGAATGTCACAGGTCATCGCGACCGCGGCAGCCGTCACCATGCTGTCCGCCCTGGTGCGGGAAAGCGGCGAATCGGCAAACGTCAAAACATCCACACCGATCTCCCGCATGGTTCGGGCGGCGTCAAAAATTTGCGTAAAATCGCCCGACTGCGGCGGGTCAATTTCCACTGCAACCACCTTGTGCGTCCCGGCAGCCAGACGGCTGCGGAATGCGTTCGGACGGATGGTCACCGGCTCCTGCACATCCCGCGGAGTGGCCGGAGCTGTGGACAGAATCGGCCGACGCAGACTTTGCAGATCGGCAAACGCCCGAATGTGCGCAGGCGTTGTCCCGCAGCAGCCACCCAAAATGGAACAACCGGCCGCTGCAAGCTCTGAGAGCTTCTCGGCGTAGTAGGTCGCGTTGTTCAGATAAACCGTCCGACCGCCCGCAGCAGTCGGATATCCGGCGTTGGGCATGGCGGAAAACGGCTTGGACAACGGGAGAATCTCCCGGACGAGGCGCAGCAGGTGCGTGGGACCGCAGATGCAGTTCAAACCGACCGCATCCACATCCGCGAGCGCAGCCGCACTCTGCAGCAGGGCAGCACAGCTTTTCCCGGTGCGCGTGAAGCCGTCCTGCGCCGCTGCAAACGAAATCAGGATATACGCATCCGGCCGCTGCGCCTTGATCGCCGCAAAAACGGGAATCAGCGGCTCCAGCTCCGGCTGTGTTTCAAAGAGAAAATCGGACGCACCCAACGAGAGAAATGCGTTGGCAACCGCCAGATAATCGTCAGAAGTCCCTGACGCAATGGGGCCGATGTCTGCAAAGACCCGCACCGGCGTATCCTGAACGGCCTGACAGGCGAGGCTATACCCGGCGGTCAGAAGCTGTTCCCAATCCTCAGCGGGCTCTTCCGCAAAAAAAACCGGATTGCAGGAAAACGTATTGGTTTTGATGGCCTGTACCCCAGCCGCAATATACTCCCGGTGAATCTGCAGCACCGTATCCGGATCCGTCCGGTTGGCCGTTTCGCAGGGCACATCCGTCTGTGCCAGTGCGGCGTAATATGTGCCGAACGCCCCGTCAAATAAAAGGGAACCCGGCAAACTCTGAAAATTCATGCAACCTCCTGCTCAATATCCGTTGGCGTGCAAAAGTGCCAGCGCAGTGGCCGGACTGTCGGCGCCCGATGCGTTTTTGACCGGCGCAAATTCCTGTGTCCGTTCCACCTGTAAAATTGCCATGCGCTCTAACGAGTGAAACGCATCAAAAATAAAGCTCTCGAACTTCAGAGCATTCGGCTCGGTTGGTCGCACCTGCTGCCCCGAATGCGGATCCCAAAACGGAATCGCCTTGTGCGCCGTATGCATTGGCAGGCCGAGCTGACAGATCGACTGCAAGGCATCCAGACGGAGGATGTGCGTGACAATGTTGGCATCGCCATACAGCCATGCACCGGAAGCATCCACCGCAGAACGCATCTCCGGCGTCAGCTCCGTGTATTCAATGACGCAGGGCTTGCCGTTCCTTTGACAGAACACGCCAACCCGCTCATCAGGAGCGCTTTTGCAGACGGATTTGCTGGCACAGGGCGCACCGTCCCGATCGAAAAAGCCGACGAACAACGGGTCAGCGGGTTTGGCGAGCGCATTGTCAATCCCGCAGAAAAAGACGTGGACTACACCGCGGCGCACCATGTCGGCCAGTGCGCCGGAGGCGTGCAGCGCAGCAAATACACCGCCGTTCCCGTCGGGGCCTTCCGCAATTCGTCCGCGGTCGGCCAGCAGGATTCGGCCATTGGTATCCATCAACGGCAAAACAGCCTGCTTGAAAAAGAAAACCTGCTGCTCCGAAAGACCGAAAAAAGCGTTTTCTTTGAAAAAAGCAAGGGTCTGCTGCTCATTTTCGACACTGGTCATCAGATACCACGGAATGACACCGCCTGTTTTGACTTCCAAGTTCCGGATACGCGCAGCCAGAAGACCAAACAGAGACGTCCCGATACCGACGTCAAAGCACCCCTTTGGCCCGGCATAGCCGAGCCTCGTGCCCTGCCCACCAGCCATAGTGACCACCGCAACGGCACCGTCGCGAATCAGCGCACAGCCCCGCTCGGTCAGAGCGGCAGCTTCCGCATCGGAAAACGACTGCGCAGAAACAGAGGGAGCGGGGGAGATGGTTCCGCCGAGTGTCGGTGACGTGTCCGCAGCGCGGAAGAGCTGATGCAAATACGGCAAATCGAGATGCTCCAGAGCATCCCAATAGGCAGAGCGGGTCGATTCGTCCAGATCGTCGATGCCATACAGCAGGTGTGACTGCCCAAAGGATTCAAGCCTGTCTCGCAATGATTCATTCATAAAAAACAGTTCCCTTTCCGGATATCAAAGCATCCAGCTTGTTCAAAAGGATGGAGCGGTCGTTCGGCAGCTGATCGTGCATTACACCCCGCAAAAGCGTTTGAAGCAACTGACCGACCGCAGCGCCGCGGATGCCGCGCTGCAGCAAATCTGCTCCGTTGACCGCCAACTGCTGCAGCGTGCAGCAGTCTCCGTCGGCCTGAATACGATGAACGAGCTGACCTGCCTTCGAAGCGGCAGCTACGCCGTCAGCGTCTTCACGAACCGAACAAATGGAGGCCTGCAAATGAATCCAGTTCAGCAACGGCTCAAAGCCGAGCTGACCGGCCAGCTCCCGCAGCGCCGCCCGCTCCGTTGGCAGCGGCTCCGAACGCCGCTCCAACAGCGTCCGAACGGCCTGCGACACGCGATTCGACAAACGCAGCCGCCGCAGCGCAGCCATCCCATCGTCAAACGGCAGCTGAAAACAGAGCGCCGCCAGACGCAGGGGGAAGGACGCGGGAAGCTGCGCACAAACCTTCGCCGCCGTGGCCAGCTCGGTGGCACTCAGCCGCTGAAGCTCCGGCAGACACGCATTCAGCACCGACGCATAGGAGACGATGACATGGGAGGCAGCCTGACCACACAGCAGCTTTTCCAGCTCCGAGGTGATTCGCTCGGCTGAAATCGCGGAAAGCAATGGCGCACAGGCAAAAAGCGCCTGCGCAGTTTCCGGCTCAATCGAAAAGCCAAGCGTCGATGCAAATCGAATGGCGCGCAGAACGCGCAAAGCATCCTCCGTCAATCGCTTCATCGGCTGACCGACACAGCGAATCAGACCGGCCTTCAGGTCAGCCACTCCGCCGAAAAAATCCCGCAGGCCATCCGTTTCATTGTATGCCATGGCATTGACGGTGAAATCGCGGCGGGCGGCATCTTCATACAGGGAGCGCGTGAAGCAGACCGCATCCGGATGCCGCCCGTCGGTGTATCCGAGGTCAACCCGATAGGTGGTCACCTCAAACGGAATCTGATCCAGAAGCACCGTGACCGTCCCGTGCTGAATGCCGGTATCAAAAGTGGGCAGATCGGAAAAAATCGCCTGAATCTGCTCCGGCAGCGCGCTGGTTGTGATATCAATGTCGGTCGGCTGACGTCCGAGCAATGCGTCCCGAACGCAGCCACCGACGATATATGCTTCGGCACCGGCTGCTTGCAACCGCCGAAGCATTTCTTTTGTCTGCGGGGAAAGCGACTGAAAAAACGCGTTCATGCGGTGTACTCAGCAGACACCACGGAGAGCGGCTCCAAATGCAGATGAAGCGTGCCGTCTGCATCCATCGTCCCGTTCAACCCGTCCGGAAGCTGCGTCCAATCCTCCGACTGCATAGAAACCTCAAGCGCCTCAGTCGACAGATTGACCACGAGCAAAACACGCCGACTGTCCTCACAGCGTTCCCAGACAGCAGCCAGCACCGGCCGCTCCGAAATCGCCGTCGGTCGCCCGGCACAGTGCCCGCAGAGATTCGGAAGCTCACACGAAACAACCGGCGGGCGAAGCATCTGCCCGGCGATGAAGAAGTCATTCAGCCGATAGCGGGTCTGGACAAGGTCGCGATAGAAATCCCGCTGCTCCGGTGCCCATGACAGATACTGCGCCGGAGAACACCAGCCCATCGCCTCACCGTACAGGAAGGACTGCGACGCGAAAATGCGGACAGCCTCCATATCCTGTGCACCGCCGTAGTTGCGGCCAAAGTAGGTGACATACCCGGCATAAATGGCCGACAGCGCCGGAACCTGACCGTCATGCGTCCAGTCCCAAGAGAGCATCCCGGACAGATGGCGCATATACGGCTCACCGGTACACTCTGTCGTCAGCGTTTTGCCAAGCGGCGCAGTGCGCTGAATGGCATCCAGCATTCGATTGTACGCCTCGACCCACCAATCACCGCCGCCGGCGGGGTGGTTGTGCGTCTCGTCACAGCAGAGCGCGGGCGGAGCCGCCGCAATCTGGTCGATGTAAACGGCATCCGCATTCAATTCCTTCAGAATGCGGTCACAGACCGAACGAACCGTATCGTTCCAAACGCCGCTCTGCGGACACATGACAGCCAGACGGACATCGCTTCCGTCTGACTCCTTGGAGCCGTATGTTTCCGAAATCACCTGCTGCTCCGCATCCTTGCACGCGCCGGGCTTGGCCAGCGAGGAGAACAGCCAGTCCGTCGTGCCCTGATCCCGCGTATCCCAGAGCCGCCCGTTGATATAGGGCATCACGCGGATTCCGTGCTCCTGCAAACGGTCAAATGCGGGGGGGATAAAATCATGCGTTGGGAAATAATGCGGATAATCGTTGTCAAACGGGTTGCGGTGCCAGTTGTAAACGTGGATGGCGGAGGGAACACCGAGGTCTTCCGTGGCATGAATCACCTGATCCACGGAAGTGGTGCTGTCGCTCAACCCGCCGGACCACCAGTGGGGCGTTTCCCGCATCCAGCGCGGAACGTCCGGCCGACCGAATTCCGGGAGCCAGGGCGCTTCCGCATGGACAAACGAGCGGTAGAGCAGCGTGGCGTCATACCAGTCGCCGTCAAAGAGTGCCCAGACCAGTCGCCCGCCGAGCGTCTGCGAATTTCTGGAATGCGTCAGGTCGAACGCTGGGACATCCGCAAACAACGTCAGATGCGTTTCGTCTCCCTCCGGGCAAACGTCATAGACCAGGCGCTTCGTGGCCGCCGTGCGGTCATGCACACCGAGGTACAGCCCGTGGCGCGTGGCCTCATCATAACAGGCCATGTATGCGGCAGAAACGTTGATGGACGGATAAACGTGATCCCGTTTCAGCTTCTGCCCCGGCAGACCACGCACCAGAACACCGGGACCGAGCGGGTAGAAAATGCAGGAAGTGTCGGAAACCAGCGTAATCGGCAGCTGCGGGTAGGTCAGGGACTGCAGCGACCAGTCCTCTGACAGCACCGAACAGGACACCGTCCATTCAATGGATGCATTGTCCTTCGGCACCGCAGACAGAAAGACCTGAATTTCCGGGCGGTTGAAGGTCAGCTGTGTGCCGTCCGAAGAGACAAACAGAGACCAACCTGTCAGAGAGTCAAGCGTTTCCGTTTGGTTGTCAGAGAGATGCCGGACGCAGAGCGAGAAAAGGGAAGCACACCCGGAAAACCAGTCGGTTTTCGTGCGGGTATCGCGCAGCTGTGTCAGTGCGGCGCCGTCGGCGAGACAGGTCAGTGTGACACAAAAATCCCGCGAACGGAGGAAAAAGGAACGTTTATCTGCTTGCATGAAAATTCCAGCCTTTCATCGCATTCGTTGCTGCGGTTACAGATCGTAGAAGGAAAGCTTGAGCCGATACGTCAGCTTCTGGAACGGGTTGATGCGCAGAATGGAGCCGTTGACCCGCTCTGCTTCACGCCCCATGATATACATATTGGCCGGTTCGATGCCGAGGGCATAGTCGCCGGAACGCATGGACTTCCACTCGCAGAGATTGGGCAGATTCTGCTGCTCATACGAAATGGCAGCACCGACGCCGAGTGTCGGGTTTTCAGCCCGAACCGTACACCAGCCGTCTGCATCGGCCTTCAGCTTCCGGAAGAAGACGTGCTCAAAGAAATCGTCCGCAGGCGGAATGATCGTTGAGGCTTCGTCCAGCCCCTCCTCCGCCTCCGGCGTCCGCGCAATGCAGGTGTTCTCCGGGAAAATCAGCTTCAGATCCTCACTCAGGAAGGGGAATCCGAAGTTCATGTGGTACAGCAGGCAGAACTCTTCCTGTGTGAAGCCGATGTTTTCCAGCTCATCCGTGATGGTCAGGCTGTTTTCACCGAGCGATGTTGCAATGGAACGGTGCAGCAGCAGATTGTGCTGGAACAGTGCGCTTTCACGCATCGTGCCGCTGGCTTCGATTCGATATTCATCTCCGTCCCAGAACGCTCTGGCACAGAGATTTTCCGCGGGCGTGACGCCGATGTTGCCGTGGCACTGATGGAAGGTGCCGTCATCCTCCACGCTCTCCGGACCGGCATTCAGTAGCCCGGACGTGAACAGCATCCCGCCTGAAACGGTGCGCGAAAACTGACCGGGAACCGGCTGACCGTACAGCTGGTTGGTGAGCCCGTTTTTCGACTGTTGGGACATGGTAATCCCTTTGTAGCGCAGCACGGGGATGTCGAGACACTTGTCCGGAAGCGCGACAAATTCCAGTCCGCTGCCTGTGCGGAATTCGAGCGCAGAGGTCCCCTTGGCCTTGCCGCTGTCATATACCATCGGCGTGACACCGGCCATGTTGGAAGGATTGCCGACGTAGCGAAGCAGCTCCTTACGCGTATATTGTTTTCCAAACAGAGTTGCCATCTGTTGTAACCGCCTTTCTTTTCTGGTCTAATGCGATTGTCAGCGGGCGAGACGTGCTTCCAACGCGGCACGCTTGTCTTCGAAGCCGGGCTTGCCGATCAGGGCATACATATTCTGCTTGTAGGCCTCCACACCGGGCTGGTTGAACGGGTTCACGCCGAGCAGATAGCCGGACAGACCGCAGGCGAATTCGAAGAAATAGACCAGCTCACCAAAGGTGTAGGCACTCGGCGCATCCAGCTCGACCGCGATGTTCGGAACGCCGCCGTCCACGTGCGCCAGGACGGTGCCGAGACGTGCCATACGGTTCAGCTCGTCCAGCTCTTTCCCGGCCATGAAGTTCAGACCGTCCAGATTGTCCTCCGACATCGGCACATAAATCTGCGAACCGGAGCGGTCAAAGCTGACGACGGTTTCAAACAGATTGCGCATACCCTGCTGAATGTACTGCCCCATGGAGTGCAGGTCGGCGGTCAAATCGACAGACGCCGGGAAAATTCCCTGATTGTCCTTGCCTTCGCTTTCGCCGTACAGCTGCTTCCACCATTCGCCGACATAGCGGAACCGCGGCTCATAGGCGGCAATGATTTCGGTGGTGAAGCCCTTGCGGTAGAGCGCGTTGCGTGCCGCGGCATACTGCCAGGCCGGATTGTCAACGGAAGGAACGGCCACACAGTCGGCCATGGCGGCAGCGCCGTCCAGCATGGCCTGAATGTCGATTCCGGCCACTGCGATCGGCAGCAGACCGACCGGCGTCAGGACGGAGAAACGGCCGCCGACGTCATCCGGAATGACAAACGACGTATAGCCGAGCGAATCCGCCAGCGTTTTCAGTGCGCCGCGTGCGCGGTCGGTCGTTGCATAAATCCGGCTCTTTGCGCCGTCAACACCGTAGCGCTTTTCGATCAGCTCACGGAAAATCCGGAAGGAAACCGCCGGTTCCGTTGTGGTGCCGGATTTCGAAATGACGTTGATGGAGTAATCCACGCCGTCCAGCAGCCCGATCAGCTCTTCGGCCTGTGCTGCGGAGAGGGAGTTCCCGGCGAAGAAAATCTTCGGCGAACCCTTCCCGGCGGTCAGATTATAGTTGGGGGACTTGACAAATTCAATGGCGGCACGGGCTCCCAGATAGGAACCGCCGATGCCGATGACCAGCAAAACGTCGGAGTCGGAGCGAATCTTGTCCGCAGCAGCCTGCACGGCGGCAACCTCTGCACGGTCGATGGTTTTCGGCAGAGAGAGCCAGCCGAGAAAATCATTTCCCAGACCGGTGTGGCCGACGAGTGTTGCGTGTGCGGCAGGCAGCTCCGCCATCACTTCATCGATGGGCGCGAAGGAACGCATATTTTGAACGGAAACGGATAATGACATAAATAACATCTCCTGAATTTGATATTCTGACTGTCTGAATGTCAGCAACAGCAACATTATACCACATTTCCCGCACGTTTACAACAGCGGGAAACCGACGGATCAACGAACCGGCGTGACGGAAAAATCCGTGAATTTGACCAATCGCAGATCCGGCACGCATGAATTGACAAACAGCCCGATGTACTGCGCCTGAGCAGCATCCGGATAGGTGTATCCGCCCTGCCGAATCCAGTCCGCATCCTCGCCGTTTCGATAGAAGCAGTTGAAATGCTGCCCGCGCTTTTCCACGCGAATCCAGTAGGGCGCTTCCGGTCCGTCCCGCATTCCGCCCAGACTGTCCGCATCCACCTGATCGGTGTAGACCTTGTTAAAAAAACCACGAGAGGACATCGCTCCGGCGTACAGCAAGCCGCCGACATCGTCCCACGGCTTGTCCAGCGTGTTCTTGACGACAATGCCGTGCATGGCGTAGGGTGTGGTATAGCCTTCCCAGGCAATTCGAACCATGGCGTCAAAATCGCCTTCGATCGGCAGCCGATTCCAGAGAATTCCGTATTCCATGCGGTTGGAGCGCACACTCGGATACTGATGCTGGCTCCCGGCGGCGCGGATGTAGAGGTGCTCACCGGCGGCCCCGAATTCGGCAGCTGTGCCGCGCCAGCAAATCCACCGCGCTTCGTCCGGCGGGGTACAGAAATCCAGCTCTGCCGCCTGACCGCAGGTGCCGGTTCGCGGCTGAATGGCAGCTACATGGTTGCCGCAGGATGGCAAAAATAACCGGAAGGCGACTGTGCGTGTTTCGCCCGGTGAGAGCGTGACGGATACCTGATCAGCAACCACCCCGTCCAGCAGACAGAGCATCTCCGTCGTACCGGCGATGCTCCCAAGATTCTGAACGTCAGCCGAAACCGTGAAGCATTCGTCCTGCGAACGCGCCATCACCCGATCCGTTCGCGTATCCCCGCAGTGCCAGATGGGCGGGCGCGGCTCCGCAACCGATACGGCAAACGGAACGCCGCAAACGGACAGGGACGTGGTTGCCTGATCATAAGCCACGGCGGACAGGACAAACCATCCGTCTGTATCCCGCGCCAGATAACAGATCTCCCGACTGCGCACCATCCCGTTTTCCAGAACCTGACCGTCCAAAGAGCCGTCTGCCCCGTCGTTGCGCAGATGCACCCGGATTTCGGATGGCTGACCGGCGCGGAGCGTGTGATCGCCTTCCACCGCCAGCACGGAAAAACGGGGCGTTTCCGTCGTTTCGGACGGCGGCGCAGCGTCAAAATCGGTGCCCCAATCAGACGGCTGACTGCCCATTTCCAAAACCAGCTCGCCTCCGGCCATGATCTCCGCGTGAGACAGCCAGCACCGCCGCAGCGCTGTACCGTTGAGTGATGCCGACTGAATGTAAATGGTTTCCGGGGAATTGCCGTTGGCCGTGACCGTGAACGTTTTGCCGCCCGGCAGCTGCAGCGTCCAGCGGTTGAACGCCGGAGACGTCAGCGTATAGCAGGGTCTGGCCGGGCAGGAGGGGAACAGTCCAAGCGCAATCAGAACAAACCACGCACTCATGGCCCCGGAATCGTCCTCCCCGTATAAGCCGCCGGGCTCGAGCGAATGCACGGTGGGCATATATCGCCGACAGATCTCCATCGTTCTGTCGGGACGGCGCGCAAAGGTGTAGATAAACGGAATATGGAAGGCCGTTTCGTTGATGTGATTGAAACGGTTGTGCGAAAAGGTCCCGTCGATGTGCTCGACCATCCGCTGATCGCCGCCCATCAGATTGATGACGCCCTGAATGTCGTGCGGAACCAGCGTGGTATATTCCCAGGGCGAGCATTCGCAGAACCCACGCTTGTGGGAATCGTTCGGGTTGAAGGGTTCCACCCAGGAACCGTCGGCACGCCTGCGCCGGACAAACCCCGTCTTCGGATCGAACACATTCCGATAGTTCTGCGCCCGCCGCGCAAAATACCGCGCATCCTCCTCATAGCCGAGCGCCCGCGCCAGCTGCGCGGTACACCAGTCATCGTAGGAAAATTCCAGCGTGACGGAAACGGAAAAATCGCGCTCGCTGTTGGCCTCGTTCGCCGGCAGATACCCCAGCGAATCATAGGCCGCCGGAACACCATCCACACCGCGCTTCAAAGCAGCATCGTCCGGCAGCACGGCAGCGGCGCGCTTCATCCCCTCGTAAGCCGCCTCTGCATCAAAGTTGCGGCGCCCCTTGAACCAGGACTCCGTCAGGACGCTGGACGCATGGTGCCCGGTCATGCACGGAATCAGACCGAGACAGGGCGCAGGGGACATGGGCAGACGCCCGGCCTGCCGATAGGTCTCAACGAGTGTCCAGGCAACGTCATCCTGTCGCTCCGGCTCCAGCAGATGGTGGAGCGGGTGCGTAGAGCGGAATGTGTCCCAGAGCGCCCACATATCGCTGTAAAAATGGCGGCCGTGGCTGTCCTGCGTGTGCGGGTGTCCGTCTGCACCCAGGAAAAAACGGCCGCCCTCCTCGTCGTATTCAACCGGCAGATTGAGGCAGCGGTACAAATCCGAATAGAAAATTCGCCGGAGGTTGTCGTCGGGTGTCTCGATCTCGATCACGGAGAGCGCACGGTCCCAGGCGTCCTTGCATTCGCAGACCACCCGCTCAAAATCATCGTCCGGAATCTGCGCATCCAGATTGCGCGACGCCTGCTCTACACTGATGTACGAAATGCCGACACGGACAAAGACGACTTCGCCCGCTGCTGTGGAAAAAACAGGCGCAGCGCCGAATTTTCGCCCGCCCGCCGAAACCGCATCCGGCTGAATCTGACCATCCTGCCAGTAAATCACCCGCTCAAACGGCTTGGAAAGGCGCAGCGTGAAATACACACGGGTTTCCGGCGTGTTGGGATACCCGATCGGATAGACGCCGTAGCCGCACAGCTCCCGGTTCCCATGTGCTTCAATGTGACCGTCGTAGCCGAGTGCGTAGCGACAGAGCGTGTGCGAGAGATCGATCATCAGCCGCGCATCGGTCGCCTCCGGGTACGTCAGCCGGAAGATGGAACAGTTTTTCGACGCACTCATTTCTGCACGAATCCCGTAGCGGAGCAGATCGACAGCATAATATCCGACCTCCGCGGTCTCACGATCATGCGAAAAAGGCGAACAAAAGCAAAGCTCCTCCACCGAAATCGCCCCGACCGCAGGCATGAGCAGAATGTGCCCACGCCCGCCGGAACCGCCGATTCCTTCCGTGTGGGTGTGTGAAAAGCCGAGAATCTGATCATCGTTGTAATCATATCCGGCGTTGTTGAGAGAAAGCGTGTCCGGGGCGAGCTTGACCATGCCGTGTGGCATTTGCGGGCCGACAATCGCCTTGCCGGAACCGGTTGTCCCCATGAGCACGCTGACGGAATCGCAGAGACGCATCCAAAGTAACCTCCCAGATATCAGGTTGGGGCATTTCCCCCATCTCATTAAATAGTAGCATGATTGCCCGTCAAATGCAAGAATCATTTGCGGCGGGTTCGAAAAAAATACTTGCGCATCCGCAGACAATATGATATAATCAAAGTGCATCAGACACCATCTGTATGCTGAACGACGAAAGAATGAAGAGGTGTTGGACTCTGAAACAGACATATTTGATCGGCGCTTCCTATTACCCGGAATGGTGGCCGGAAGAGGAATGGAAACGCGATTTTGAAAAAATGGCTTCGCTCGGCCTGAATGCTGTTCGAATGGGCGAATTTGCGTGGAGCTGGTATGAGCCGACGGAAGGCGAATATCACTTCGAGCCGATGCAGCGCGCCGTCCGCCTGGCTGCGGAATACGGCATCAAAACCATCATGTGTACCACAACGGCAGTCTGCCCGCCCTGGCTGTACCGGAAGTACCCGGAGGTCAAAGGCGGCAACGACAACGGCATCTATGGCTTCGGCGGCCGAAAAGGGAACTGCCTCTCCAATGATACCTTCCTCAGCTATGCGAAAAAAATCACGGAGGAACAGGCCAAGGTCTTTGCAAACGACCCGAACGTCATCGGCTGGCAGCTGGACAATGAGCCGGGCTTCCCGTTTATCTGCTATGACCCGTGCTGCGAAAAGAAGTTCCGGAAATGGCTGGAGCAGCGGTATGGCACGGTCGAAAAGCTGAATGACGCCTGGTTCAGCATGATGTGGTCGCATCATTATACCAGCTTTGACGATTTCTTCCTGCCGGTCAATGCACCGGAGGGCGGCTGGTCGCCGGGAATGCGCCTCGATTATCGCCGCTTCTTCTCTGACAACTTCAACAGCCTGCTCTCGGAGGAGGCTCGAATCATCCGCTCTCACGGCTCCAACCAGTTCATCTACACGAACTGGCCGGGCGCCAACTGGTCGGTCTCCTGCGAAGATGCCATCAGCTATCTCGACTACAGCGCATGGGATAACTACGTTCCTCTCCCCGCGGGTGATGCATACCATGTGCAGCTGCGCTCCTCCATGGAACACGATTTCGACCGCCGCCTCTCCAACGGCAAACAGCAATTTCTGATCGCCGAACAGCTCGCCAATACCCCGGCGGATATTCGGCCGGAAGCGGTTCGGATGCAGACCTGGCTGGACGTGGCACATGGCGCATTCGGCAACATCTTCTTCGAGTTCCGCGTGCCGGTTGGCGGCCAGGAACAGAATTACCCCTCCATCCTGAACGTAGACGGCACCTTTAATACCTGCGAACCGGTCATCCGCAAGCTGACTGCCGATATCAAAACCGTTTACCCGCTGATCGAAGGCGCCAAAACCGTCTCCCCAGCCGCCTCCATCTACTCCTACCATAGCAGCTGGGCGACACCGGGCTGGGTGGTCGATGGGCCGTATGATGAGGATTTCTTTGAGGCGCACGGCGGCTTCAAAAACGCGCTGCATCAGAATATGGACGTGGTCTTCCCGTCCGATGATCTGTCATCCTACCGTCTGGTTGTCGCGCCGAACCTGATGATCCTCACGGAGCAGCAGCGCGCTCAGCTGGAACAGTACGTCCGGGACGGCGGCGTTCTCGTGATCAACCCGTTGGCCGATACGCGGGACGAAGCCAACCGCATCCGTGAGGTTCGCCTGCCCGCCCTGTTTGACGGACAGTGCGGCGCTCATGCCGTCGCATCCGTCGATGCGGGCAGCATGGCATCTCGCCTGAAGGGCGAACCCCTCACGGTTCGCTTTGATAACGGCAACGAATACAGCATCGCCTGCAACCTTTATGAGCTGGAGGTTGACCCGGATGCAGAGGTGTTCGCCACCTATACCTGCGGCCGCCTCAAGGGGAAAGCGGCGGGCGTCGCCAAAAAGATTGGCAAGGGAACTGTTGTCCTCTATGCCTCCGATACCCGGGATTACCGGTATTACGAAGAGCTGGCACGCGTAGCCAATCGCTATGCCAACATCGAACCGCTCCTCGATGCACCGGACGGCCTGATTGTCTCCTCCCGCGAAAAGGACGGACAGACCTATATCATCGCTGTTAATGCGAAGGAATCGCCTGTCAGCCTGACGCTTCAGAAACCGCTATATGACGTTCTGAAGCAACAGGAAATCAGCGGAACCGTCTGCGTGGACGGGCTGGACGTGCTGTTTGCCCGTGTGCTCTAAAAACGCAAAACACCCCAACTGAAGCAGAAAGGAAGATCAAAACATGGCAGAATATGTGATTACCGACCAGAACTACGAAGCAGAAGTGGAACAGTCCGAGCTGCCTGTCCTGCTGGACTTCTGGGCACCGTGGTGTGGCCCCTGCCGGATGCTGGCTCCGACGATTGATGAGCTGGCCACTGAACTGGAAGGCCGCGTCAAAGTGGGCAAGGTCAATGTGGATGAAAATCCGGTGCTGGCCGTTCACTTTGGAATCGCCTCCATCCCGACACTGCTCGTTCTGAAAAACGGACAGGTCGTGAATCAGGCCATCGGCGTTCAGTCCAAACAGGATATCCTGACGATGCTGGCCTGAACAATTTCGACCGTCAATCCTGCTGTCAGCCGCGCTGACAGCAGGAATTTTTTTCTCCATGCCAGAAAAAAGCGTGCGAAAGGTGCAAAACCGCTTTCTGCTGTGCTGCGCCGCAACCGCAACCGCCGCAGCAGCACCGGCCAACGCTCAATCAACCAAAGAATATCGATAAAAAATGACAGATATTCAGAATTTGTTGTTGCAAAGTTGCCGCGAGCGTGATATAATGAAAGAACTGAGAAATAAGAAAGCGAGAAAGAGCGAGTCAGTGGGCACACAATCCATTTCCAAGCAGGCGTTGATGCGCCTGCCGGTTTATCTGAATTACCTGAAATCTCTGCCTGTGGGCGCCCCGGTCAATATTTCCGCAACTGCGATTGCCGAAGCGCTGCATCTGCATGATGTGCAGGTACGCAAGGATCTTGCGGTCGTCAGCTCAGGCGGACGGCCGAAGGTCGGATATGTGACCCAGAATCTGATTCATGACCTGGAACAGTTCCTTGGATACGATAATACAGATCATGCAGTGGTCGTCGGTGCGGGCAATCTCGGACGTGCGCTGCTTTTGTATGACGGATTTCAGACCTTTGGCCTGAAGATTGTCGCCGCATTCGATCGGGATGAGGCGTTGATCGGCCAAACCATCGGGGATAAATGCGTTTTCCCGGTGGAGAAGCTGGAAAACCTGTGCGAACGTCTGAAAATCCGCATCGGTATTATCACCGTACCGGCCGCGGCGGCGCAGTCTGTCTGTGACGCACTGATCCGCGGCGGCGTTCTGGCCATCTGGAATTTTGCACCGACACACCTGAATGTTCCGAAGGGTGTGCTGGTTCAAAACGAGAATATGGCAGCGTCTCTGGCCATGCTGTCCAAACATTTATCCGAACAGATTCATCGGGAAGCGGACGTTGCCGGAAGAATTTGAACATGAGAAAGGACGGATATCATCATGAAAATCACCGTATGTATCGGTAGTTCCTGTCATTTGAAGGGCTCCAGACAGGTTGTGCAGACCTTGCAGCGTTTGATTGCTGAGCATCAGCTGCAGGAGCAGGTTGAACTGAGCGGGACATTCTGTCTGAACAATTGTCAGCACGGGGTGTCTGTCACTCTGGATGGAGAATTGCTTTCCCTTTCTCCGGAAACCACGGAATCTTTCTTCGCAAAACGCGTCTTGCCCAATGTGACCAAAGCAGAATAATCGAGCGGGAACGAGCTGAAACCCCGGCCAAACCAATCCGAAAGATGGGAGACAATTATGGCAACGGAATTTCTGAAACTCAAAAAATCAAACTGCAAAAACTGCTATAAGTGCATTCGCCATTGCCCGGTCAAATCCATTCGCTTTACGGATAACCAGGCGCATATTTCACCGGATGAATGCATCCTCTGCGGCCAGTGCTTCGTCGTCTGCCCGCAGGACGCCAAACAGATCGTCAACGATACGGAAAAAGCCAAACGCCTGATCGCGGAAAACGAAAAGGTAGTCGCGAGCATCGCTCCGTCCTTCGTCGCCAACTTCAACGGGACGGGGATTCACGCCATGGAAGCGGCGCTGAAAAAACTCGGCTTCTATGCCGCGGAGGAAACCGCCATTGGCGCAACACTTGTCAAAATCGAATATGAGAAAATCCTGGCCAGAGGGAAGCACGATGTCCTCATTTCCTCCTGCTGCCATTCCGTCAACCTGCTGATTCAGAAATATCATCCTTCGGTGCTAAAATACCTGGCCGATGTGATGTCTCCGATGCAGGCACACGCCATGGATATCAAACGGCGCTATCCGGATGCCAAAACCATTTTCATCGGCCCGTGCATCGCAAAAAAAGACGAAGCGGAGCGCTACCCCGGCATCGTGGATTGCGTCCTGACATTTGAGGAGCTGTCGCAGATGCTTGCAGAACGCGATATCCAGCTCGAAAATGTGCCGGATTCCTCCGAAGAAAGCCGCGCCCGACTCTTCCCGACCTGCGGCGGCGTCCTGAAAACGATGGACTGCACCCAGCCGGGCTATACCTACCTGGCGATTGACGGGGCAGAGAACTGCCTGGCCGCTCTGAAGGATATCGAAAACGGCGAAATCCATCACTGCTTCATCGAAATGTCCATGTGCAGCGGCAGCTGCGTCGGCGGCCCGGTCATGGAAAAATACCATGCCTCGCCGGTGCGCGATTACCAGCAGGTCACCTCCTATGCCGGTCAGCGCGATTTCCAGGTGGAGCCGCTTCCGGATCAGCGGATGCGCAAAATGCACAGCTACATCGGCCTCAATCAGATTCGTCCGGGTATGCGTGAAATCGAAGCGATTCTGCGCCAGATGGGCAAAACAAAGCCGGAGGATGAGCTGAACTGCGGCTCCTGCGGCTATAACACCTGCCGTGAAAAGGCCGTCGCCGTTGCACTGGGCAAGGCCGACCTGACCATGTGCCTCCCGTTCCTCAAGGATAAAGCGGAGAGCTTCTCCGATAATATCATTAACAATACGCCCAACGGCATCATTGTGTTGAACGACGAACTCGAGGTTCAGCAGATCAATGACGCGGCACAGCGGATTATGAACATCCGCAGCCGTTCGGACGTCATGGGCGAACAGGTCATTCGCATTCTGGATCCCAAGAATTTCATCAACGTCCGCGAAACGGGACACAGCATTCGCAATCACCGCTGCTACCTGGCCGAGTATGACCGGTATGTCGAAGAAACCATTACCTATGATAAAGAGTTCCGCATCATCATCTGCATCATGCGCGATGTGACGGCGGAAGAGAAACAGCGCGCCAAGAAAGAAGAATTCAGCCACCGCACCATTGATATCGCAGACAAGGTGGTTGAAAAGCAGATGCGCGTCGTGCAGGAGATTGCATCCCTGCTCGGTGAAACAACCGCAGAAACCAAAATAGCACTGACCAAATTGAAGGAGTCGATGGTGGATGAATAACCTCTGTGCAGATATTGCTTACTGCAACGTCAACAAACAGGGAGAGCAACTGTGCGGAGATCGCGTCGAAATCATCCGACAGGAAAATGGCCGCGATATTGTTGTGCTGGCCGATGGAATGGGCAGCGGCGTGAAAGCGAATATCCTTTCCACGCTGACCTCTAAAATCATTTCGACCATGATGTCAGAGGGAATGAAGCTGGAAGACTGCGTCGAAACCATCGCGGCCACGCTGCCGGTCTGCTCGGTTCGCGGCGTAGCCTATTCAACCTTCACCATTCTCCTGCTCAATAACAATGAGGAAGCGGAAATCATTCAATATGACAACCCGCACGTCCTCCTGATGCGCGACGGAAAATACGTGGAAATGCCGGAAACCATCATGAACATCGGCGGGAAAGAGATCAGCCGTTCCCACGTGACGCTGCGCGAAAATGACGTCTTTTTCTGCTTCAGCGACGGCGCCATTCACGCCGGTGTCGGCAAAAGCCTCAATTTCGGCTGGCAGAGAAACGACATCATTTCCTTCATGGAACCGGTCACAGCCTCTGACCTCGGCTTCACCGCGAAGATGCTGTCCACCATTCTTCTGGATGAATGCAAACGCCTGTACGGCGGCGAACCGGGCGACGATACCACGGTCTGCACCGTGAAAATCCGCCGCCGCCAGCCGATGAATCTCCTGATCGGGCCACCCTCCAACCGGGATGACTGCGACAAGATGATGTCACTTTTCTTTGGCAAAGAGGGCAAGCACATCGTCTGCGGCGGGACAACCTCCACCATTGCCGCCTCCTTCCTGAACAAACCGCTGATTCCGGATCTGACCTTCTATGACCCGGATATCCCGCCAACGGCCCTGATCGAAGGCGTCGATCTCGTCACCGAAGGCGTCATTACCATGAGCAAGGTGCTGACCTACGCCAAGGACTATATCGGCGAAAACACCCTCTACAACGACTGGACGTGCAAAAAAGACGGCGCATCGCAGATCGCACGGCTCCTGTTCGAAGAGGCCACCGATATCAACTTCTATGTCGGTCGTGCGGTCAACCCGGCTCATCAGAACCCCAACCTGCCCATCAACTTCAATATCAAAATGCGCCTGGTCGATGAATTGTCCGAGTGCCTCGGCAAAATGGGCAAACGAATCAAGGTCAGCTATTTTTAACCGCACCGTCCGGAAAGGCGCCGCGGTTCATCGAAAAAGATGAGCCGAAGTGCGCCGAATGTGGTATAAAATGTGGTATAATATAAGAGCTGAATGAAGCACCGACAGAAAGGACGATACTATGCAAACTCTCGACGATCGCAATGTCAAAATCCCCGGCCAGCTTTCTTTTGAAAATATCACAACCTATTCGGTGAAAGATCGCCGCAATCTGGTTCGGATTGATAACCTCTTCAATCTGGATGACCCGGTCGAACCGTATGATCACCCGGATTTTCAGGAGCTCTGCCGCCGCATCATCGCTGCACGCAGCTGTGGTGCCCCGGTCATTCTTTCCATGGGCGCCCACGTCATCAAAAACAATCTTTCCCGCTTCCTGATTGCTCTGATGCGCGAAGGCTTTGTCACCCATCTGGCTGGCAACGGCGCCTGCAGCATCCATGACTTTGAGCTCTGCTACAACGGCGGAACGAGCGAAGACGTCCCCACCGCCATTGAAGACGGCTCCTTCGGTATGTGGGAAGAAACCGGTGCCTGGATGAATGAAGCCATTCAGGCCGGTGCAAAACGCGACCTCGGCTACGGTGAGGCGCTCGCTGTCTATATCGATGAACATCCGGAACGCTTCCCGTATCGGGATGACTGCGTCCTCTACCATGCCTGGAAGCTCGGCATCCCCGCCACCTACCACATCGCTCTGGGCACCGATATCATTCATCAGCATCCGTCGGTCGATTTCGCCGCAATCGGTAAGTGCAGCGGGATTGATTTCCACAAGATGTGCCATTCGATTGCGCACCTCGACAACGGCGTATACATGAACTTTGGTTCCGGCGTCATTGGCCCGGAAGTCTTCCTGAAAGGCCTGTCCATCGCCCGCAACCTGGGCTACCAGACCTTCCGCATCACAACCGGCAACTTCGACCTCATCAACCTCGGCGATTATCGCTGCAAAATCGGCTACGATGACCCGAATTACTACTACCGCCCGCGGAAAAATATCGTCAACCGCCCGACCAGCGTAGCCGGACAGGGCTGGCACTTCTGCGTCGATCATAAGATCTCGCTGCCGAACCTGTACCGGAATCTGATGGCTCTCCGTGCGGAAAATCAGGCAGAGTAGGGGAGACAGCCATGAAAGAATACATCTCCAAAGAAATGCTCTATGAGCGCTTCAGCCAGAAAAATCCGCAGCTCGTCGACCTCCTCCCGCAGATTGAAATGGCAGTTGTCGCGATTTGCGAATGCTATGCCAATGGCGGCCGCGTGTTCTGCTGCGGGAATGGCGGCTCCAGCTCCGACAGCGCACACATCGTCGGCGAACTGCTGAAAGGCTTCCTCCGTCAGCGCCCGCTGTCCGAGGAAGATCGGATGGCGCTTTCCACCTACGGCGAAACAGGTGTCCTGATGGCTGAAAAGCTGCAGGGCGCACTGGCTGCCATTGACCTCACCACACAGCAGGCGATCATGTCCGCCGTCGCCAACGATACGGATCCGCGCCTGATGTACGCACAGCAGCTCTGGGGTCTTGGCCGGGAAGGGGATGTCCTGATCGGCATTTCCACCTCCGGCAACGCCGAAAATGTCGTGGCAGCCGGAATCGCCGCCGCACAGAAAGGTATGAAAACCATCGCGCTGACTGGCTCCGGCGGCGGAAAAATGGGCGAACTGTTTGATATCCCCATCCGCGTCCCAAGCAGCTGGACGCCGGAGGTGCAGGAATACCATATCGCAGTCTACCACCTCCTGTGCGCACTTGTCGAAGACGCCTTCTTTGAAGCGTAATGCGCTGCATCTGACCAACTGCAGCCCATCCAAAAGAACCGCCCCGATCACGGGTGGCAGCTATCAAACTGAAAACGGCCACAACAGCTTGATCTGTTGTGGCCGTTCCTGACTGTGCAACCAACGCGAATTCTGATAACTTTGAAATGTACTTGCCCAGCGTGTTCCAATACCGTGCGAATTGGTAATCATTCTCAAAAAAGTACACGATCTTGCTTGCCGGGTCTTTTATCGTGTATCGTTTGTGTGACGGGACGAACTTCCCCACCGGTTTTCCATGCGTTGGCTCGATCTGAGGGAGATTGTACTTGCCAACCCCCGAACATGAACTTGTCCAGATTTTCAAAATTTATCATGCTACCTCCAAAATGCAAAAATGCCGCAAGCTACATTTCTGTACCTTACGGCATAGCAGGCGCCCGGAGTCGCACCGGAATTCCCACAAGGGGAGTTTTCCTGTATAAACTACTACCTACTATGCCTATTATACCATATTTTCAGCACCCGTTCAATCATTTTTTCCTTCGGCGATGGTTTTGCGTTACCTTTTTCGTTGTGTTCATAGTCTTTGTGCGTGTGCGGCAATTCTGGTTTCCCGTCGATCACGTGTGGCTTGCCCCGAATATCGATCTGTCTCACATGGAAGAGAGGTGTGTCACTGGATGAAAAAACAAATCGCAAGCCTTCTTGCCTGCGCGATGCTCCTGCTCTCACTGGTGGGATGCGGTTCGATGTATCATGAAGCGGATATGATCGGGAAGACATCGGCTCAAATCGAGGCGGAATTTGGCCGCTTCGACTGCTGCGGTATGCCAGCCGGTGCCGATGGCTTGTATCGGAATACGGCTTGCGGGTATACCATCCAGGAAGCAAAAGCCAATTTCCTCCCAGGAAGCAAAAGCCAATTTCCTCGGCAAAGACCCAGAGATTCTCTTCTTGATTACCTTTGACGAAAATGGCATAGCGGTTTCCTGCAGGGAAGATGTTCGCCCCGGTGGATGAATTCCCAATCGACCGACCCGGAACGGCGCACTTCAAGCCGCCTGCTGTGGATGCTACCTTGCGCGGTACCCAATCCGACTCGAAATGTGACTGCCCGAGGCTTTTCTTCTGTTGCCCCTTACCTGAACAAAAAACACTCCCCAATCAAAGCAGAAAAGTGTTTTGATTGGGGAGTTGTTCTATGGCTTTGCAGCGCTACGCGGGGAAATTATTCCTCGTCGCCCTCTTCAAGAGCAGCGCGAACGGAAAGGCTGACCTTTTCGTTTTCGTTGTTGATGTCGAGAATCTTGGCCTGAACCGTGTCGCCTTCCTTGACAACATCAGCCGGGCGGGCAATTCTGTGGTCAGCCAGCTGGGAAATGTGAATCAGACCGTCAACGCCCGGAATGATTTCAGCAAATGCGCCGAACGGCATCAGCTTGACAATCTGCACATCGACGACATCGCCGATCTGGCAGGACGAGGTGAACTTCGTCCACGGGTTGTCCGCTTCATTCTTCAGGGTCAGAGAAATCTTCTTCTTTTCGCGGTCGAGTGCAATGACACGAGCCGTGACCTGATCGCCGATCGAAACCGCTTCGGACGGATGCTTAATGCGCATCCAGCCCAGCTCGGTGATGTGTGCCATGCCGTCGGCACCGCCGATGTCAATGAACGCACCGAAGGACGTCAGCGATTTGACAACACCTTCGTAGACGTTGCCGACTTCGATGGATTCCCAGATTTTCTCGGCTGCCGCTTTGCGCATATCTTCGTTGGCATAGCGGATGGAGCCGATGATGCGGCGCTTTGCGCGGTTCACTTCGGTGATCCGCAGCGTGACGTGCTTCTTGAGCATCTCGTTGAGATCGGCGTCTTTCGGCATACCGGTGTGCGAGGCCGGGACAAAGACGCGAACGCCGTTGACAGAGGCGACGATGCCGCCCTTGTTGATTTCAACGACAGTGCCTTCCAGAAGGGCTCTGTCTGTGCGGGCGGCGTCGATGCTTTCCCAGCCGCGGGCAGCGTCAATGCGCTTCTTGGAGAGCGTGACAATCCCTTCGGAATCGTTGACCTTGGTGACAAACACTTCAATTTCATCGCCAATGTGGACGATGTCTTCCGGCTTGGCGGAAGGATCATCGCTCAGCTCGGAGACCGGGATAAAGCCGGCCTGCTTGGTGCCGAGATCGACGTGAATATCTGTCGGCGTAATCTGAGTCACAACACCGGTGACGCGTTGGCCGGTGTGCAGCGTTTTGATGGACTTGTCCACCATTTCCGCAAAGGACTCTTCGGTTTCTGGGATCACTTCTGCAACGGCTTCCAGCTCGCCGTTTTCAATGATCTGCTTCTCTTCTGACATGTGGATGACCTCCTCAATTTTTCCATCCGGCGTGGATGCGCCGGCTGTTAATCCAATGGTACGCGGGCAGAGCGCGTGGAGCTGTGGGGCAAGCTGCGCCAGCTCTTCCGCCCCGGAGAGCAGGAAAACAGAGGCACAGTGTTTGGCGCAGATCTCTGCCAATCGCGCCGTGTTGGCACTTTTCCGATCTCCGATGACAAGCATCACATCAACGGAAGCGGAAAGTGCAGCCGCTTCACTTTGACGCAAAGCAGTGGCACTACATATTGTATCAAAAATCCGGAGATTTGTACACTGGTTTTCGAGCGCTCGAACACATTTTTTCCAGTTTTCTTTGTCCGAGGTGGTCTGCGCTACGACAGAACGCGGCTCATCCCGGTCAAATCCCGGTATATGCAGGTAAGTTTCGACTTCCTCCGGCGAGGAAAGAATGACGGCATCGCGTGCGCGGTCGGAAATGGCAATCGTTTCCGGGTGATCGCGCTGGCCGAGAATGATGACGGAGCGCCCCTCCGCGGCTTCTGCGGAGACAATTTCGTGAATGCGCCGGACGCAGGGACAGGTGGTATCGACAATCTGCACCTGCTTGGCCAGGAGCGCATCGTATACACATTGGCGCTCACCGTGCGCACGAATCACAGCTGTGCTGCCCGGAGGAATTTCATCAGGCGAATCCACCGTGCGCATACCGGCAGCCTCCAGCGCTGCAACAACGGACGTGTTGTGAATCACCGTGCCGAGCGCATAGGTGCCCTCCCGTGCGACGGCCTCCGTCATGGAAATGGCACGCGAAACGCCGAAGCAGAACCCGGCCGATTTGGCAACAGTCAAACGCGCCGGACGATTAGGAACGTTTTGGATCAAGCTCGTAGATTCTCCTTAAAATCTCATCCGCAGCGCGGTGATAATCCTCATTCGTCGGCTTGCCCTCCGGCTTTTCCGGAACATAGGGCTTGCCGATCACGATTTGAACGCGGTGGAAGGGCTTACGGCCGGGTGTGATGTAGGCTGGAACCACCTGACAACCGGAGCGGAGCGCCAGCATCCCGGCACCAGCCTTCGCACCATCCGTCCCGTTGCGCGTCCCTTCCGGGAAAAGCACCAGCTTCCCGCCGGAGGAAAGCGTTTTCAGCGATTCCTTGATGGCGGCAATGTCGGCAGCGCCGCGGCGAATGGGGAAGCCGCCCAACCAGCGAATCATCGTGCCGACGATCTTGTTATCAAACAACTCCGCCTTCGCCATGAAGCGCGGCTTGGGATTCGTTCGCAGTCCCAGCGGAAAGGAAAGAAAAATCGGATCGGAAAGCCCGGTGTGGTTGGCACAGAGCAGGAAAGCACCCTCCGGGATATTCTCCCGACCGATGATCTTGTAAAAATAGAGAAACTTGTAAATCGCCATAAACAGGGCGACACAGCAGCGGTAAAACAAGTCAGATCCTCTCCTTGATCAGCTTCAGTAAAAGCTCCAGACTTTGCTCAAAGGAATTGTCCGTGGTATCCAGTCGCACCGCGTCCGGGCTTTGCACCAGCGGAGCCACAGCACGTTCCGTATCCCGCTGATCCCGTGCAACGAGGTCGCGGTAGACCGTTTCAAAATCAGCGGCTTCGCCACGTGCCTGCAATTCATCCAGCCGCCTCCGTGCGCGAGCCTCCGGTGAAGCCGTCAGGAAAATCTTCAGCTGCGCATCCGGCAGCACGACCGTTCCAATGTCACGCCCGTCCATGATCACATTCTGCTCAGCGGCCAGCCGCCGCTGCGTATCGAGCAGAAACGCACGAATCTCCGGCACAGCCGAGACCGCAGAAGCATAGGTGGAAACCTGCTCCGTGCGAATCAGTCCCGTGACGTTTTCGCCGTTCAGAAAGACCTGCTGGCCGTCCGGCGTCGGCTGCAGCGTCACAGAAATGGACGAAGTCAGCGCCGCAATGGCAGGGGAGTCGTCTGTGGCAATCCCGGAACGGATGGCCGCCAGCCCAATGGCGCGGTACAATGCGCCCGTATCAATATAAAGGAAGCCCAGCGCTTCAGCCGCTTTTCGGGAGAGGGAACTCTTCCCGGCACCGCTCGGCCCGTCAATCGCAATCTTGATCATAGTCAACCTCTTTTGCAAATCGTCTCATCGAACCCAAAGCCCGCTAAATGGCGCGGTGCCCCAGCCCGACGGCCACTTCGTTCAGATGCAGCAGACCGATGCCAAAAAACATCGCAACACTGACGTGCTCAGCCTGACGGGCAATGGCGATCTTGCCGCCAATGTTCAACCCGATGGCTTTGTTCATGATCTGGCTCAGCGCCTCCCGCGCCGCACCGGCAACCGCACCTTCTTCCAGATGCGTGGTGCCGATCACGCCTTCGCGCCGTGCAGCCACAATCGCCCGCTCGATGATTTTATTGATAGAAGGGATGAACTCGCCGCCAAAATTGGCCGCCGCCGTCTGAATCCCTGTCGCCTGAACCTCGCTGCGAACGCGCTGCTCATCCTCTGCACTGCCGCTGACGGCCACGCGCAGAGCAGCCGCAGCAACATTTCTGCTGCCCGCTCCGGTATCACGATCAATCACTGAAATAACCTGCCGTTTCCTGAAGTAATTCCATATGCTGCGGCTGCTTCGCCTGCGGCATATCCAGTTGAAAATGCAATTTGAAGATTAAATCCGCCGGTGTATGCGTCCAGATCCAGAACCTCCCCGGCAAAGAAGAGACCGGGAACGAGCTTGGACGCCATGGTTCGCGGCACCACCTCATCGAGGGAAATGCCACCGGCTGTCACGACCGCCGATTCAAATCCGCTCGGCGTCAAATGCTCCAGCGAAAGCGCCTTGATCGCGCTGACCAGAGCCGTCCGCTGCTGCCGCGTCACGGTATGTACCGGCGTTTCCGGCGGAATGCCGGCACGCTCGAGAATCGGAAGACGAAGCGCGGAGGGCAGCAGGGCATCCAGCGCATTTTTCATCTCCTTGTTTTGTCGGGTTTCAAAATCCCGGAGAATCCGCTTGTCCAGCATTTCCGCAGACAAAGCGGGCTTGCAGTCAATTTCCATGGTATAGCTGCACGACGGACGCCGCATATGGGCGCTGGCACTCAAAACGACCGGCCCGGAAATCCCGGTGTGTGTAAACAGCAGCTCGCCGAAATCGGTCGTGACCGGTTCGCCGTCCGCCAGGAGACGAATCGCGACATTCTTGAGCGTCAGCCCGGCACAGGCCGGACAAATCGAATCCGGGCAGTTCAGCCCAACCAGAGACGGACGGAGAGGCGTCACATGATGCCCACAGCTCTTTGCCAGCGCATAGCCATCACCTGTGCTGCCGGTGGCCGGATAGGAGAGACCGCCGGTTGCCAGAATGACCGCCGGACTGAGCCAGCGCTCTGTGTCGGAAGCAACGCCTTCGATGCATCCGTCTGCGATCAGCAGCTTTGTAATGCGCGTCTGAACGGTCGAAACGCCTGAATCCGCGACATAACGACGCAGCGCCTGAACGATGTCCATGGCGCGGTCGGATTCGGGAAAGACGCGCTGCCCGCGCTCCGTTTTCAGCGGAACACCGAGCGATTCAAAAAACTGCATGGTATCCTGTGCATTGAACCGGGAAAAAGCGGAATACAGGAATTTGTGCCCGCCGGTCACATTTTTCAAAAGGTCTGCGACTGAACAGTTATTGGTCACATTGCAGCGGCCTTTTCCGGTAATCGCGAGCTTCCGACCGGGCAGCCGGTTCTTTTCGCAGAGAAGGACACGGGCGCCACCGGCCGCAGCCTGTGCAGCCGCCATCATGCCGGACGGCCCGGCACCGATGACAATACAATCATATGCTTTGCTCAAAAACGAGATCATCCCTTCACGATGCATTCATCGGGCATTCCGCTGCGTCCCATCCGGGGACACTTCAAATGACCGAATCAGCGCATAAAAGCTGCTTGCCGCAGCGTCCAGCACTTCGTCCGGGGACAAATCCCCTTCCAGCATGGGCTCATAAACCGAACGGTCAAAAAATGCCTGAAACCGAACGTCAAATTCGTCGGCCGTCACCGTGACGGCGGGCAAAATCCAATTCCGAATGACCCGTACCGCATCTGTGTCCAGATTGGCCTGACGGACAAAGGCGGCAACCCAGTCACCGTTCAACCGCTGTGCCAGAGCGTTGAAAAGAATCACACTGTTGCGCAGCGTGATGTTATTGGCAGGGAACGCGTACCCGCAATACCCCGTAACCGGTGTTCGGCGCGCAGCGGAACCGGTCGGAACCGGCATCAGAATAGCTGTGCCGGAGGCGGTCAATGCGGGTGTGTCGAGAATGCTGGCCGTATCCGTCCAGAGAAAGAGCAGCTTCCCGTCGATAAACAGCTGCTTCGCTTCGGCCGGTGTGCCGGAAAACATCCCCGATGAGGCAAACGTCAATGTACGAAGCTCCGAAAGCGCCTTGACGGATGCGGATTCCGTCAACTCACAGCTCCATGCACCATCCCGGCGCGAAACGATCGAACCGCCGAGCGACAGATAGGCAGACCGCGGTGACGTCAACGCCGTCCCATACGTTGTGGAGGAGAGAGCCGAAGCGGCGGCAGCCAAGCGCGTATATTCCGATAACGTCCATTTCCCGGTCTCCAAGAGATTGTAGAGGTTCCCAGTGCCCAGCCGATCCAAAAGCGTCTGATTGCAGAGTAGAACCTGCCCAAAAGCGGGAATATCGTATTCCGAGGCCAGCTGAACGGCCCATTGCTTCCCGTCATAACGAGCCTGCGAGGAAATATCGGTCAGAAATCGTGTTTTATCGTTGCAATTCAGCCCGGCATTCAAAAGCACCGGGTCGTCCGCTGCATAAATGGCTTTGGAGCTGGCCAGCACCGGAATTTCAAAGCTGCGGATTCCGAGAACATCCGCAGAGCAGACCCCGGCAGCTGCATCCGCAATGCACTCGGAAAGCGACGGCGCATAGCTGATATCGATCACGGCGTTGTAGTCGGAGCAGAGCGCATTGTAAATCGCCAGAAGCTGGCGGTCAGATTCCGTGTCATCCGCGTTCGGTAGCAGCCGATCCGCCCATGGCACGCGAATCGACCAGACATAGCCGTTCAGATCAATCGCCGGAACGGTGGTTTCATCCGGCTGCTCCGGATCCAAAAACGATGTCGTAGAAGCGACAGAGAAGACAGACGTCGCAGCCGTGGTAGAAACGTGGGCATTCAACGGCGTCATGGAGCAGGCGGAGCATAGCGCCAAAAGCAAAGCCGTCAGCACGGCCAGAAACCGCCGAGCAGTCCCTGATGGCATATGATCCCCCTCCCATCAATCCAATCCAATATATTATACAGCAAAACGGCTGGAAATTCAACAGGATTTTGTAAAAACGGATGGAATCTTTCACAATGTCGCCCCGCGCTACAGCGCAGAAAACCGCCTGCGCGTTTCTTCCTCCGCCGGGCAGAGGACAGCGGGCAGATCGACCAGAATGGCGTCCGTGCCGATCAGCCGAATCTGCGCCCAGTCAATGTGAATGCCTTCCTCGTGCCCGAAAAAACCGAAAAACCGTGGACGGCCGGGCAAGACCAGTTGACGAATCTGACCGCTGCCTGTGTCCATCTCCAGATCGCAAATCCGGCCAAAGATTTTCCCGTCCCGGACGTTGACCACCTCTTTCAGCTGCAGCTCGCTCAGTCGAAACGGCTCGTGCAAAACAATCAGCTCCTTTTCCGACAACATCGGCCAAATGGATGATATTCAGATTGTATGCGCGAAAAACGGCGATCTTGCCTGTCTGAACCTATTGAATTCTGCCGTTTCCAGATTCTGTCAGAATATTGGCGTCGTCCCGCAGACAGACGACAAAATCCGGCTGAACTGCCTGAACGTAGTCCAAAATGGACAGGTCGGTATGGTGCCGAAGATCCAGACTTCTTGTTTCGTTGAAGCTCGTATACAGGAAGGTTTCCACGGCGTTGGTATAGGAATCGCCAAAAATCAGCACGTTCGGCAGCTCCGGTCGATTCGTCTGCAAAACCGTTTCCGCCACATCTCCACCCATGTACGCCGCATAGGTGACAGACGCTGCGTCGTTCTCCGGCAGCACAATCACGGGCGCATCTGTGGGAACGCCGTTGTCCATGCGCGTGTAGGGGATCGGCTGCTGCAAGGCGTAGGTCCAGAAATCATCCTGCAAACCCGTCAGATAGTAAATCGACCGGCTGCGCGAACCGCGAAACGTCGCCGATACCTTCGAAAAAACGAGATCCGAATCCGTCAAAACCGGCATCGTCCGCGTCCCGTCCAGCGCCTGAAGGCGCTCCATCATCGTCTGATAGACGAGAAAAGCGCCCTTCAGCGTGTAGTGATGGTCGGTTCGCATATAAAACTGCTGCATACCACCGGCCTGCTCAAAAACCGGCTGCATACGGAGACAGGCGATCTGCCGCTCCGCCAGTGCGCTTTCGAACGCATTCAGCGCCAACGCACGCGACTCGGCACCGCTGTAGAGATCGGCCGGATACACATCGGCAAACGCCGTCATCTGCGTCGGAACGATCACATAGAGGAATGTCCCGCCGTACGCGTGAACCGCGTCCTGCAAGGCCAGCAGACGCTCCGCCATGCGTTCCGCACGCGCTGACGTTTCCTCAGGTGCTTCGTCGGAAGGGGACAGCTCCGGCAGCAGACAATCGTCCGTCGAAATGATGCCGTTGACAATGGTGCGGGCGGCGACATGAAGCTCCAGCCAAGTGTGCCCCATCAGCATGATATCGCGGCCGACAATGTGATCCTGAAAGCAGGTTTCACAGTCCGCAAAGAAATCGCCGGAGATCAGCGACTCCCAGGAAGCCTCAGGCAGCTCTGCCAAGGTGCGGTTTTCAATCTGTGATACCTTTGATTGTGGCAGACAGACGGTGATCACGGGGACGGCGAAGAGGATGGCGACAAAAACGGCGGCAAAGACGAGACTGGCTCGGTGCCGCAGCGAATCGGAAGCGCGAGGAGATTCCTGCATACAAAACTCCTTCCGGATCATACCCGGCTAAAACCGGAAATAAATAAATGGATTAAAGGACGAAACCGTGATCGATACGACGGAAAGACCGAAGATCATCAGCAGCAGCCCGTCGCACAGAATGGCCAGCCAGGTGTGTGCCTGATAGGCGGCGCGGAGCCGGCGAGGGAGCGGGAGACAAAAGAGCACCCCCAGCAAAAGCTCCAAATGGTACTGTCCAAACAGATACCGCAGCGAAGGCGCACCGGCTTCGCCAGCGTTGACACCGCACATCGCCTGCAAATAGGTGACGACCTGTGAGAGACTCCCGGCATTAAAAAGCACCCACCCAATCAGCACCGCCAGCAGCGTGTAGAGATGGCGGAAAACAGCGGGCATCCTGTCCAATAAACGCGCAAAAAACAGCTTTTCCAGAATCAGAAGAACGGCGTAGTACAGCCCCCACAGCACAAAATTCCAGGAAGCGCCGTGCCACAGCCCGGTGAGCAGCCAGACAATCAGCAAATTGAACAGCTGACGGACACGCCCACAGCGGTTGCCGCCGAGCGGGATGTAAACATAGTCCCGAAACCAGGTGGAGAGGGAAATATGCCACCGCCGCCAGAAATCGGAAACCGAAACGGCCAGATAAGGGTGGTTGAAGTTTTCCGGGAAGTGAAACCCGAACATCTGCCCCAGACCGATGGCCATGTCCGAATATCCGGAAAAGTCAAAATAAATGTGCAAAGCATAGGCAACTGCACCGAACCAGGCGGCACCCGCGGAAACCGCCGACAAATCCGCACCGAATACGGCGGACGCGGCCTCACCGAGCGCATTGCCGATCAGCATTTTCCGCCCAAGCCCAATGATCAGCCGCCGACAGCCTGCGACAAATTCCTCTGCGGTTTCCCGGCGGTGCAGAAGCTCATCCGCCACCGTCTCATACCGGACAATCGGCCCGGCCACCAGCTGCGGAAACAGCGCAATGTAGGTGGCGACGTTGAGAATGTTTTTCTGCGGTGCGCACCGAGCCCGATAGACATCCAACACATAGCTCATGCCCTGAAACGTGAAAAACGAAATGCCAATCGGCATGACAATGGCGGGCACGGTCAGTGAAAGTCCGAACAGCCGGTTCAGATTCGAAACGGCAAACCCGGCATATTTGAAGAAAACGAGCAGTCCGATGTTCAAAACGACTGCCAAAACGAGCAAGAGCTTCCGCACACGCTCTGAATACCGCGCAATGCCGAGCGCCAACAGCGTATTGGCAAGAATGGATGCAAGCATTACAAAAATGCCGACCGGCTCTCCATATAAATAAAAGAACAGCGAAAAAATCAGCAGCACACCATTCCGAAGCGAACGGCAGTGCTGCGGAATCAGAAAATAAGCCAGCAGGACAGCCGGCAAAAATGCAAATAGAAAGGTTAGACTGCTGAAAACCATACATCCTCCTGCGGTGAAAGGCCAATCGGGCACTTCCATCCCAAGGATAATTGTACCAGTCTTCCTCTGAAATGTCAACATATTTCCGGCGAACACCGCAGAAAATAGGAATGCGGTTCCAACCGCACAGATCGGAAATTTGAGGGGAATTGTATGAACAAATCGTCAAAACGTATCAAGAAACAACAAAAAATGCAGTCGCCGCCACTCGGCAAAACGTTGGAAATCAACGAGATCGACCACAAGGATTCGTCACAGACACCGCAGCGGACAGACCGCGCAGTCGAATCCTCGTATGAGTGGACACGCTTTACGCAGCTGTAACAGCCAGACAACCTCCGGAGCCTCCGGAGGTTGTCCTCGTTTGTGCCAAAACATGAAAAAAACCACACGGAGCTCTTGACAAAAATGGCAAAACGTGCTATACTGATTTCAAACAAAGAAACAGAGCGAACGTTCGCAATTCGAATGATTTCCATAAATAAATATATATATATATATATTTACATGATTTGCATATACCAGCGCGCAAAACCAGACGTAAAATCCTGAATTTTGAAAAAACTGCGGTTCGTGAGCGCGGCGACTGATTCGCCACACCGATTGCCCGCGTCTCCGCAAATGAGGAGGACGTTATGAATCGCGACGATATCTATTTTGGAACCATTGAACAGCAGGATTCGTTCTTTCTGTCCATCTGCTCGGATGCAAAACGCGCCTATTCTTTTTTTCTTGCCGGTACGACACCGTATGGCAAAACGTGGGTTGCCAATAACCATGTCAATCTTCGTGTTGCCTTAGACGCATACCATCATTCGGAAAAACCGGAAATCAACCTGAGAATGGTTTCCTCTCTGATGGATTCGACCCGCCTGATCGATGCGGTGCGCATTCCGAAACATACAGATTTTCTCAATGACCCGACGACCGCAGCTGCTTTCCTACGTGAACAGCTGATGGCCGGCAAGGCCGTTGTCTGCGAGCTCGATATGTTTGAGCTGCCGCATAACGAATATACCGGAAAAGAACATGAGCCACACCGAACGCTGCTGTACGGCATGAATCCAGCAGATGATACGGTGTGTCTTTTTGCATTGGTCTCACAGAACCGGCACACATTTTCCAACTTTGAAATGCCACTGGAAAAGGTGAGCCGCGCCTTGACGGCGGAATGCTGCATGGACACATCAGATCTTCAGGTCTGTACCCTGAATAACCTCCCGGAGTATCGGCTGGATCCTGAACTAATCGCGACTCAGCTCCGCTATTTTCTCTCAGGCCAGGATATCAATGCCCAGCTGGAGCTGTTTTTTGACCGTGTCCCGGATGAAATCCTGAACCGCTCACTGCGCAATACCTATACCAGTGAACAGTTCGTTTTCGGCCTCGACTGCTATACCTGGCTGGCCAAACGACTGCGGAAAATGGATCATTATCTCCCACTGCTGACATCCCTGCAATCCATTCGGGAACACTTCCAGTGCGCACTCCTTCGCATTTCGGAACTGAACAATGCGGGCTTCCTGCCTGAGTCTGCGGCTGAGGAGCTGAACAATGGCTACTCTGAGCTGCTTGCTACCACGAAAATCATCCAGATGATGAACATCAAATACAAATTCCAGCTCGCTGAGCCGGGTCGCCATATGCCGGATCTCCTTTACCGCATCGCTGATCAGCTGGAACAGATCGCAGAAACAGAAAAGCACCTGACATTGCAATTGCTGGCCTGCCTGACAGAAGCATCTGACACAGCCCCCAATTGCACCCGGTCGAATGAGCGCCCCTGCAAAGCGTCGGTACCTGCTGCGGAGAAAACGATCCAGGCGGCCTATCAGGACTATGTCCCGTCCCGATACAACCTCCTTCAGCCGGTGGATGATCGCGTTGTTGCGGTCAATACCCTGTGTGGCTCCTTCCTCTCGCTGAATCCGGACGGAGAAGCCGCCACATGGCTCCGGAAAGGGCTGAAAAACGTCCCGAAAAATCCAATGGCTGATCGTCTCATTGAGCGGGGCTACTTCGTCCGGAGCTAGGCCAATGAACAGGCTCTGGCCTGCGAACAATGGCAGAGCAGCAGCAACCAGACCAGCGTGCTTCGCCTAATTCTGCTGCCGACAGAAGGCTGCAATTTCCGCTGCCTCTATTGCTATGAAAACCACCAACCGACCAGAATGTCTGATGAAACGGTTTCTGACATCCTGACGTTTGTCCGACAGAATATCCATAACTATGCGGCACTTCGCATCTCGTGGTTCGGCGGTGAGCCGCTGCTCTTCATGGACTTGATCGAACACCTCTCCACCGAACTGATCGATATCTGCCGCAGGGAACGCCGCCTGTATATTTCCGATATCACGACAAACGGTTACCTGCTGACGCCTGAGATCATGAAAAAGCTGCTGCGTCTGCGTGTTCTCTCGTATCAGGTCACGGTGGATGGCTCTGCCGCCATTCATGATCGAAACAGACCGCTGGCCAACGGCGAAGGAACCTACGATACCATCACGAAAAATATTCGCAAAATCCGCCGGGAAGTCAAAACAGGAACGTTCCAATTCCTCATCCGTGTCAATTTCACACGGGAAAGTCTCGAAGAATTTGACAGCTTCTCTGCCGAATTGCAACGGCTGCTCGCCGGTGACAAACGGTTTCATTTGCTATTCCGCCCGGCCGGAGACTGGGGTGGCCAGATCGATGAGCGTATCCGCTGCTCCCTTGTGACGGAAAAGAGCGAACAGGTGCTCGAACGGATGCTCCGGAAAAATTCAAACCTCGACCTCCGAGAACATCTCGATTTCCTGCTGCCCTGCGGCTACCTCTGCTATGCCTCATGCGCCTCAGCCTTCGTGATTGACCCGCAGGGAATCGTCCGCAAATGTACCTGTCACCTGGAATCCGATGCCAACTGCATCGGAAAGCTCGAAAACGGCAAACTCCTGCTGGATCGGTATGCGGCAGCTCAGTGGAGCCTGGCATCGGTCGCTCCGTCAGAAACCTGCAAACAGTGCGTGATGTTCCCGGTCTGCGGAATGTCGGCGTGCCCGGCCAATCGAATTGTTCTGAAAAAACCAGAGGATGATTCGGGCTATGAAAACTGCCCGCTGGAATCGAAACTCCTCCCGCAGCTGATCGCGGCGATGGAACGGAAACATGATTTCGAAAGGATGGACGGATAACCATGAAGAAAGAAGTTCTGGATGGCATTCTGAATGCGTTGGAATAGGCGGTTTCAGACGTGGATGATATCGTCAAAACGGTTCGCAAGGGCAAAGATGTTGATCTCCGCAACGTGATCATTGACTCCTTTCAGTTTATTTCTTTTATAATGGACGTGGAGGATCAGCTGAACATCGAAGTTCCGGACGAACTGCTGGTATATGATCATTTTGCCTCTCTACTTGGCTTTGCGGAGCTGATGAGCACCGTCAAAGAAGAGTACGAAGAAGAGTACGAAGAAGAGTACGAAGAAGACGAAGAAGAGTACGACGAAGACGAAGAAGACGAAGAAGAAGACGAAGAAGACGAAAAAGACGAAGAGGAAGACGAAGAGGAAGACGAAGAGGAAGACGAAGAGGAAGACGACGAAGAAGACGAAGAGGAAGAAACAGAGCTGAAAGTGCTTGATCGAACCATGCGTGGTCCGTGGTCAGGCTTTTTAAGATAAATGAAGGGAGGCGAAATCATGAAGCAGCTGAAAAAACTGGTCAAGCCGTCCAAAAAGGCGGCAAACGCCATCGTGACACTGTATGTCAATGAAAACCAGTGTGGCGATCCGTGTGGTGCCAGCAAATGCACCAATGAATCACAGTGCGGCAAACGTTGCACCTGATGCCGCAACAGAAGCGTTGAAACGGGGTCAGCTATGAATGTTCGAATTTGGATTGTGGACAGCGGCGGAGCGCCGGGCGCAGAAAACAGCCGGGTCTTCCGCAACGGTTCACTGTACCCGGATGAAGTAGGGGATCGCTTCGGCCATGGAACCGCAGTCAGCGGGATCATTGGCTCCGGCGCCCCAACAGCAGAACTCACCCATGTTCGCCTGGTGAATCAGGAAGCGCAAGCCACGGCCGATGAGCTGACGGCACTGCTGGTATACATGGATGCCCATGCAGATGTCGATCTGATTCATATGAGCCTTGGTGTCACGGGCGGTGACCTGCAAGCCCTGCATACGGCCTGTGTGCGCCTTGCGGAAAAGGGTGTCATTCTGGTTGCTGCATTTGATAACGGCGGTGCCATCTCCTATCCGGCTGCATTCCCGGAGGTCATTGGCGTGAGTTCCAACCCGGCCTGCAGGCGCAAAGATGCCTTCCGCTTCTGTGATGACAGCGTGTTGAATCTGCTTGCACACGGAAATGTGCAGCGCGTCCGTTGGACGGAACCGAAATACCTGCTGATCACCGGCAACAGCTTTGCCGTAGCACACGTCACTGCGTGGGCGGCCAACGAAATGTCCAGGTCGAATCATCGCCTCACCCGAGCGGACCTTCTGGAACGCTTCCGGAAAGCCGCACGGGATGTGGTATCCTTCGGCTCGGAACCGCTTCCGCAAAAGCTCCCGTTTGAAATTCGTCGGGCTGTGCTGTTCCCGTTCAACAAAGAAATGCACGCACTGATCCGCTTTCGTGATCTGCTGCCATTTGAAATCGTCGGGGTCTATGAGGGGCGTTATGCCGCCACCATAGGCACTTCGGTATCGCAGCTTGTCGGTACATCAGGCGCAGAAGATCTGATGATCCGAAAGCTCAGCGACTGCGATTTCGACAGCTTTGACACGGCGGTCATCGGTCACTGCGGTGAGCTGGCCAGACTGGTGAATCCATCGCTCATGACGGCCTGGATCCGCCGCCTGGCGGCACACGGAAAGAACATCTATTCCTTTGATGATCTGTCCGACCTGCTGCCGGGTTTCTCCTATGAACGCTGGTTTTATCCGCATATTAAGCGGTCTGATCTCCCGCCGGATCGCTGTGGGAAGCTGTTCCGAATTCAAACGCCGGTGCTCGGCGTTTTTGGAACCAGCTCCAAACAGGGGAAATTTACGTTGCAGTTGGCACTTCGAAAATGGCTGATAGCAGAAGGCTATCGCGTCGGGCAAATCGGAACGGAACCAACCGCTCTACTGTTCGGCATGGAACGCTGCTATCCCATGGGATATGCCTCGTCGGTCGAAGTGTCCGGCACGGATGCCGTGCGTTGGTTGAATCATGCGATGAACGATATCTCAGAAGACAAAGATATTCTGATCGTTGGCTCACAATCAGGTACCATTCCGTTCAGCTGCGACAATACCGCGTATTTCTGCTTCCCTCAGCAGGAATTCCTGCTGGGCACGCAGCCGGATGCCATCCTCCTGTGCATCAATCCATATGATGAACCGGATTATATCGGCAAAACCATCCAAATGCTGGAAGCAGCAGACGCAACAGTCATTGGATTGGCTGTCTTTCCAATGACCTTTCAATCTGAACTCAATCTGCTTGGAAAACGCAGATTGACACAAGAAGAGGAGACGCACCTGCTGCAACTTTTACGACAGCAGTTTGATCTTCCGGCCTGGATTGTTCGGGATCCGGCCGATGTCGAAGAAATTGCAGACTGTGTCATCCACTTTTTTACAACCTGTTAATGGAGGGATCATCATGAAAAGGAAACCGTTCAGCGGTATCAGCGAAACCTTGTCCTTTATGTTCTCCTTTATCTGGAAGCATCAAAAATCCTTTTTCCTCTGGAATACGGTTCAAAATCTGGTCGTTCCGGGGACAAACCTCGCAGAGGTCTGGCTGTCCAAGCTGGTGATGGACGAAATTTTTTCCGAAACCCGGACAGTTGAAAGGATTGCATTCTACGTTGGATTGATGCTGCTCTGCTACCTGGTGCGCAATTGCGTCCGTGAGCTGACCTATACGTTGATTAGTAACAATCGAACCATCCTCTACCACCGGTTCCGCCAGATGATGATTAGCACCGTCTGTGAAGCGGACTATGAGCTGTTGGAAACGCCGGTCACGCACGAACTGAAAGAAAATGCGGAGCAGGTGGCATATGGGGACGGCGCCGGCTTCTGTGCCATTGTTCAGGAGCTGTTTTCTCTGAGTGGCAACTTCATCACCCTGGCCGGTATCACAGCGATTATTTTCACGTTGAACCCGCTGTTTGTCCTGTTGCTGCTGGCGCTGATTTTTGTAAACTCCATGGTTCGCAATCAATGCAACAAGATTGAATATTCGCTGCGAAAAAATCGAATTCCGATTGAACGGAAATCAAACTATCTGTCGGATATTTCCGAAGGCTTTGAATACGGAAAAGAGGTTCGCCTCTGAAACCTGAAAAATTTCATCATTGAGAGACTGGAAAAGCATGATGCGGTAGCTGAAATGTTTTACCGGAGGAGCACCCGGGTCAGCGACCGTGCCAGCTATCTCTCCTATATCACATCACTGATTCAGCAGGGCGCCTCCTATTCCTACCTGGTCTTTCTGGTCTTCACGGAAGGCATGACCATCGGTTCGTTCACCATGTACATGAGCGCCCTCAACAAGTTCAACGGCGTCTTCAATTCGTTCTTCAGCGCCTACACCGAGATGGCAAACTCGAAGCTCTATTTCCAGGATCTACAGAACTTCCTGAACCTGAAACGCCGCGCTGATGACTCGGGCTCGGAAAAACCACAGTTGAAACAGGACACCGTCATTTCCTTCTCGCACGTCTCCTTCCATTACCCCGGAACCGACCGCGACGTCCTCCACGATGTCACCCTCGATTTCAAGATCGGCGAAAAGGTTGCGCTCGTAGGTGCCAATGGCGCGGGCAAGTCCACCTTTATCAAGCTGCTTGTGCGTCTGTATGACCCGACGGAGGGTGAAATCCTGCTGAACGGCAAAAACATCAAAGAGTATGACTACAACGAGTACCTGAACCTGTTTGCACCGGTATTCCAGGATTTCAAACTGTTTGCATTCACACTGCGCGAAAATCTGGCGCTGACCGGCGAATACGATGATGAGCGCATGGAGAAAATCGTCCGTCAGGTCGGACTGGATTCGCGCTTTGCGGAACACGGTCTGGACACCATCCTGTACAAAGAGTACGATGAAAGCGGGACGGAGCTGTCCGGCGGCGAAGCACAGCGCCTGGCGATTGCCCGTGCGCTGTACCGCAATAGCCCGATGGTTGTTCTGGATGAGCCCACCGCCGCACTCGACCCGCTGGCGGAATATAATATCTACCAGATGTTTGGCGATCTGGTCAACGGCAAGACGGCCTTCTTTGTCACACATCGTCTGGGTTCGGTTCGTTTCTGCGACGACATTCTCGTCTTTGACAACGGACAGGTGGTTGCCCGCGGTACACACAGCGAACTCATGAAGAAGAATGACATTTATGCGGAAATGTTCACCAAACAGTCCGATATGTACAAGGAACTTGAATCCCAGCAGCCGGCAGAAGCGGCGCTGTAACGTTTTTTTGGGTTAAAAATGCCCCGGAGATCCAGTCTCCGGGGCATTGCTGTATGGTCATCGAACGAGCATCATGATTGCCGTCAGAACGGCGAGAAAGCCGAAGTTGAACGCGGAAAACAGGACAAGGTATCGCCGCGTCTGTCCTGGATTGTGCGCCGTATATTCGCGGAACGTAATCAGGCTGGCCAGCGACGCAATCAGCGTTCCTGTTCCGCCGATGTTCACGCCGATCAGCAGCTCACGGTAATTGCCCGTGAATTGCGATAGCAGAATCGCCGAGGGAACGTTGCTGATGCACTGACAGGAGAGTACGCTGAAAAGCAGGGTATCCTTTTCCAAAAGCGATGCAAACAGCGATTGAACGGCGGGAATCCGCGCCATATTGCCGGAAAAGATGAAAAATGCGGCAAAGGTCAGGAGCAGGGGATAATCGACATCCTTCAGGGCTTTTGGATCCGCAAAAAGCAGCACCAGCGGAATCACAATCAGTCCAATCCAGTAGGGGATGAAGCGGAAAACGATCACAATCGACAGGACAAACAGACAGAGGTACAGCACCGTTCGCCGGGCGGGGAGCGCGGAACGCTTGGCTGGAATCTGCATGGCCTCCGGCTTGACAAAAATCCGGCAGCAGAGCGTGATCAGTGCAATGGAAATCACAAACGGCAACAGCATGATCATTGTGAATTCGCCGGTCGGAATTGCAAACTTGCCGTACAGATAAAGGTTCTGCGGATTGCCAAACGGTGTCAGCATCCCGCCGAGGTTTGCAGCGATGTTCTGCATGATAAACGTAAACGCCATGTATTTCTGCATCCCCGAACAGGACAGTACGAAATAGCCGAGCGGCAGGAAGGTCAACAACGCCATATCGTTGGCAATCAGCATGGAACCGATGAACGTGATGTAGACGAGCGCCAGAATGCAGAACCGGGCGTTTCGGAATCGCCGGACAATCTGCTCCGCGAGCACATAGAAGAACCGGATGTTTTTCAAAGCGCAGACAACCGCCAGTACACAGAACAGACAGGTCAGCGTCTTCCAGTCAAAATACGTCAGATAGGTGCGGTCAGGTGGCACGATACAGGACGTGAGCGCAGCGGCCAGAATCGCAATGCAGAGAACCACGTTTTTTCGAACCCAGTGCAGAAGGCGCGTCGGGAACATGGAAACCGGGTGCAGGGGCGGGTGCGTCATAAAAAGACTTCCTTTGTATTCGAAGATCGCCGAACAAAAAGCGGAACGGCACTTGACCATGAAAAAAGCACTTGCAATTGCAAGTGCTTTTTTCATGGAGCTGATAACCAGATTCGGACTGGTGACCTCGTCCTTACCAAGGACGCGCTCTGCCAACTGAGCTATATCAGCAATTACCCCGCGCTTCTGCACGGAGCGATGGCGACCCGGAAGGGGCTCGAACCCTCGACCTCTAGCGTGACAGACTAGCGTTCTAAACCAACTGAACTACCGGGCCATACCGGAAATTGGAACCGTGTGATGTGTGTTCATCACAGGTATATATTCTACTACAAACTTCTCCGTTTGTCAAGCCCCTTTTCAAAAAAAGACGAAAGAATTTGCTTGATAAACCGATTTCTTTCAGGTATCATATCAATCAATGGGGAAAAAGGGGGGATGACAAACGACGCAGAACAAGTATGTCGAACAAATTCGCTGTTCAGGCGACCTGAACACGGCTGCCTGGCTGAATCGGATTCCGGCCATTGGCCAGCTGCTCGGCGGGGAAGCGCCGGACTGAATCCACAAAAAATAGAATGCCCGACCCGGTCGGTCAAAGCGCCAAACCGGATCGGGCATTTTTCATGGCAGTCAACGGGGATACCGGACATTCTCACATTGCTCGATGGAGATGCGGTTCCAAACGGTGGACAGCTGCCCCTCCGGCAGCTCCGGTACACAAATTCTGCAGCCTTCCAACTGAACCTGCTGCAGGCTCCAGCGGTTCGCATACGATTCTGCAAACTGCCGCACCAGCAAATCACTGCTCTGCGAGAGCGTCTGAAGACCGCTCTCACCCATGCTGAGGAGGAGACCGCTCCAATCGCCTTGCACCCGCTCCTGCAGGACATACGGAGATGTCAGGTCGCAATTCCGGACGGTGAGCCGTTCGCAGGAAAGAACACCCCAGAAGATCAGATTACTGAACACCGCAGAAACACTTAGCCCATAGCCAAAGCAGTTTTCCATCACAACATCCGAAATCGAAACGCTGCCATCGGCCGCATCCAGGTCGCCGCACAACAGCCCGGCAGACTGATAGGGCAGGGTATCCAAATCCGTCCCCACAGCCAGACAAACAGCGGCATTCCGAATCTCTACGTTGGAAATGGCCAACTGGCTTCCGGGCTGCAGCGCATAGATGCCATCGGAAATCAACAGCCCGCTGCCACACCGCAGGGAACCGACAAATTGCGGCGCCTCATCGCGCAGCAAATTGCCGCCCAGCCCGTCACAATAGGCCAGCACCGCATCGCGGTCAGCGTCCGCCAGACCGCCGTCAATCACGATATTGCAGAGGCTGTACGAACGGAAAGCGTCCGGCTCCCCGGTCGGCAACGCAGCACCCAAACGCTGTTCGGAACGGCGGGCAATGATGTTTTCAATGGTAATGTCTCCGTCCGGCAGCCGAAGCGCGACGGGGGACAGGCAATCCTCAAAAACGAGGTTGGCGCAGCGGTAGCTGTCGGCGGCAAGCAGCCGGGACGCCTCATCCACGACCGTTTCCGCACTTGCACCCGCCGCGATGTGATAAAACCCGGGCGCATGATCGGACGAGGCGGTCATCGCCATCAGATTTACGCCGCCCGCATATGCAAGCGGAACGAAAACGCCGTCCGAAAAATCGAGCGGTGATGCAATGACAACCGTCACCTCTTCTGCAAACGCAGCGCGATCCGCGTTGTATGCTTCGGCAAAGCTGTTCCACTCCGCAGCGGAGTGGATTTCAGCGTATGCCTTTCGCTGAATCTCCACAGACGGTGCAGAAGAAGCCGGAGCAGAAGTCGCGGCTTCACTTGTGGACGTCGAAACGACGGAAGCAGACGTGGTCGGTGTGGGTGTCGAGGCGGACGGCACACCACCCCGCTGCTGGGAACACGCGGCAAGCGACAACGCCAGACACCCACACAAAGCAGCACAGACCATTTTGGTCACCCTACGGGGTGCTCTTTTGGATGACGAAGGGGGGAACAATCCTGTGTTCGCGGCGAGCAAAGCCATTCATGAAAACGCCTCCTTAAAATATTGCAGACTGACTGTTTTTTTTGTGTGAGCTTCTTTTCGAAATTGAGTTTCTATATAAAATATATCAGATATCTGATCGAAAAGCAATGGGCAGAATCCACAAGAATTACAAAACGGTTATTTGAATAACCGTCACATGGATGATGCGCATGATCGTCCACATTCACTTTCACTCCTCCTCAACACACCGACCACCCGGTCAAACGGCAGCCGGTCTGCATACACTGTACCAGGCGGCGGACGCCGAAATTCGCCGCTGTGAAAAGAGGGATTCAAATGGGAACAAACGGAGCCGCCGGATGCTATGTCCTGACACGGTCTGTGACGTATGCACAGGCGCTTCTCCGCATTCTGCGATCACGCGGAATGCAGGCGCGGATGGTTCGAAGTCCCGGAAGCATCACGGAAAACGGCTGCGCACACGCGGTTCTTGTCAGGCAGGCAACACCGAACGCCATTCTGCGGGCGATGTCAGAGGCCGGTATGCCGCGATTCCGGTTGTACACGACAGAAAACGGAACAGACTTCCGTGAATTTTTCGGCTAAAACAAAAAAAGGCAGGCGAAAACGGGATGATTTATCTGGATCATGCGGCGACCTCCTTTCAAAGACCGCCTGCGGTTGCCCGTGCCGTCAAAGCCTCCCTGCACCACCACGCAGGCTATGGACGCAGCGGCCACGAAGCCGCTGTACGGGCAGCCGAAGCGGTCTATGACTGTCGCGTCGCTGCCGCAGAGCTGTTCGGCCTCTCTGCGCCGGAACGCGTGATTTTCTGCTGCAACGCCACACACGCGCTGAATACGGCGATTCTCGGTATGCCGATGCAGGCCAAACGCGCAGTGATCTCCGGATATGAGCACAATGCCGTCTATCGCCCGCTGGTGGAGCGTGCTGCGCGGGACGGAACGGAAACCGTCATTGCAGCCAGCTCGCTCTTTGATACAGACGGCGCGATTTGCGCGTTTGACAAGCTGCTGGACGAACGCTGCGGCCTCTGCGTCTGCACCATGCTCTCCAATGTGTTTGGCAACCGCCTCCCGGTGGAGTTCATCGGCAAAATGTGCCGGGAACGGCAGATTCCGTTCATTGTTGATGCTTCACAGGCCGCCGGAACACTGGCTGTCGATGCCCGGCGGCTCTCAGCCGATGTCATCTGTATGCCGGGGCATAAGGGGCTGCTCGGCCCGGCCGGAACGGGCCTGATGCTCCTTTGCGCCGATCGATTGCCCGATCCGCTTCTGTTCGGCGGCACCGGCGGGGATTCGGCCAGCCCGCATCAACCGCCAACGCCACCCGAACGCTTTGAGAGTGGCACGCTGAATGTTCCGGGGATCTGCGGTCTGCGTGAAGGCATTCGATATATCGCAGAGCACCGGGAAGCGATTCACGCCAGAGAAATCGCCCTGAATGCGTGGCTGCAGCAGCGGATGGCGGCCATGCCGGGCGTTCGAGTGTATGGCGGAACGGAGACAGCGTGCAGCGGGCTTTTTTCCTGGAATGCGGACGGATGGGACTGCGAACGCATGGCGGCGGCGCTGGCGGAAAACGGGATTGCCGTGCGCGCCGGTCTTCACTGCGCACCGCTTGCACATCGGAGCGCCGGGACAGAGGGAACTGTGCGGGTCAGCTTTGGCTGGAACAGCACTCAAAGAGAGACAGAACGCTTTGCGGAAACGCTGGAAACGATTCTTTTTCAAAAATAGAACTTTGATTTTGAAGCAGAATATGATATAATAGAAAAAGGAAAGAATGCCGCCGCATCGGGTGGCGGCATTCTTCCTGAAAGACCGATGAAACGGCATTGCGGCAGGGAACGCCGCAGAACAGAAAAGGCAGGAACAGACGGAATGTTGAAACTCGCAGCCTCCAAGGGAATCTATCTTGATACAGCTCTGGCGGACAAACTCTGCCGCCTTCCCAATCCGGATGCAATCCGGCTGTACCTGTATGCATCGCTGCATGAGACGAATGATGAACAGACGGCTCGCGCCCTCGGCCTGTCGAAGGAAGCACTCGAACAGGCGGAACAGGCGCTGATTGCGGCGCAGCTGGCCGTCTCTGTATCCGAAACCGAGTCGATTCGCCGCAAACAGCAGATGCAGACCGCCCCGACCTATTCCACGGCGGAGGTCTCGGAGCTGGTCACGTCCGATATGGCGTTTGCTCAGGTTGTGCATGAGGCTGAAAAGGTCCTGCATCCCTGCCTGAGCGAAAGCGATTTGAAGGAACTGATGACGATCTACCGCTACTTCGGGATGCCCGCCGAATGCATCATTCTGCTCCTGCATTTTGCAGCGGCGCGGACGACTCGACAAACAGGTAGACGCCTCTCTCTGTCCACGGTGAAGCGGGAAGCGCTGCGCTGGATGGAAAACGATATCATGACGCCGGAAGCGGCCGAACGGTTTGTCCGTCGGGAAACGCAGATCATGGATACCGTCGAACGAATGGAAAAGGTCATTGGCCTGCAGAATTATTCCACCGAGGAAAAGCGCCTCTTCCGAACCTGGGCGGAGATGGGCTTCGATGAACAGGTGGTTGCACTGGCCAGAGAAATTACGCTGCAGCGGATTGGTGAGCTCCAGCTGAAGTATACCGGAAGCATTCTGAAAAGCTGGAAGGATGCCCATCTGAACGGCCTGGATGCCATCCACGCATATGAATCGCAGCGCGAAAAGGAATATGAACAGGCGCGCATGGCCGCCGAAAAGCGCCGGGCGCGGAAGCAGTCGACATCTGCACCGTCTGCCTCCGGCAGCTTCTCATCGGCTGAACGGACGGCGCTGCAGGAAATCCAGGCGTATATTCAACAAAATGGGGGACAAGGCGTATGAGTTATGATGTCACAGCGCTGAAAAAAGCGCTGGAACGGTATGCCACACAGCGAACGGAGCGGGAGCTTGCTCATGCGCGAACCGTTCGTGAACTGAATGAACGCATTCCGCGCCTCGCTGAAATTGAAAAGGCGCTTTCGTCCTGCGGTCTGTCAATCGTGGAAAATGTCGTAAAGGGCGGCGATTCCGTCGAGGAAAACGTCGCTGCGATCAAAAGACAGTCCAGAGCTCTGCGCGCTGAACGCGCCGAGCTGCTCAAGGCGCAGCATCTGCCGGAAGACCTGATCGACGGCCATACGTCCTGCGCCGCCTGCGGGGATACCGGCTACATCGGCTCCGAAATGTGCGAATGCTTGCGCCGCGTGTACCGCGAAGAACAGTATGACGCGCTGTCCGAGCTGTTTTCACAGTCCGAAGGCCGCGTGGAAGCCTTTGATGTCTCGCAGTATTCCCCGGTGAAAACCGGCGAAAGCCCGGTTTCGCCGCAGGAGTGTATGCATCTCCTCGCCGAAAAGTGCAGAAAATACGCAGCCGATTTTTCCAACACCTCGCCCAACCTGCTCTTTCACGGGGAAAGCGGCTCCGGTAAGACCTTTTTTATGGCCTGCATCGCAAGAACGGCGGTTGAAAAGAACGCCTTCGTCGTCTATCAGAGCGCATTCACGCTGGCCAAACAGCTGGAGGATGACCGCTTTGGAAAAAGCGAAGACAGCAGCGCGGCACTGGAACAGTGCGCAAAGTGCGATCTGCTGATCATTGATAACCTTGGAACGGAAACGACAACAGCCTATACGGCGTCTGCACTGTATCAGCTGCTGAATCGCCGCGTGTCGGAAAAACGGCCAACCCTGATCGCAACGGCCATGAATATCGACGAAATCGCAGCGCGATATGGCACCCATATGTCTGCCCGCATCCGTTCGGACTATATCCTGATGCCGCTCTATCCGCGCAACCATATCACCCGAAAAACGAGAAGTATGCTGGAAATCTGAACCGGATTCGATTCGCATGGTTCCCTCAAAAAACGGAGTGTCTCTATGAAACAGACCGAAGAAAAAACCAATGTCATGCGGACGCTGGACAGGCTCCGGATTCCCTACGCCGTCCATCATCCGAACGATACAACAAACGCCCTGAGCGGCGTGGAAATTGCCCGACAGCTGAATCAACCGCCGGAACGTGTTTTCAAAACGCTTGTGACCACCGGCCACAGCGGCAAGCACTATGTGTTTATCATCCCGGCCGCAGCGGAGCTGGACCTGAAAAAAGCGGCACAGGCCGTGCGCGAAAAATCCATTGCCATGCTGCTGCAAAAGGAGCTGCTCCCGCTGACCGGCTATGTCCACGGCGGCTGCTCGCCGATCGGCATGAAAAAGGTCTTCCCAACCGTGCTGGATGCGTCTGCCGCATCACAGACAGCCATCTTCGTCAGCGCCGGAAAAATCGGCAGCCAGATTGAGCTGTCGCCGGAAGCACTTCATCAGGCGATTCCGTACCAGACAGCTGACCTGACGCGCACCGAGGCTCATCCATGAACGAGAAACGACAGTGCATGGAGGCGGTCTTTTCGTTCTGGCGGAGTGAGGGAGAACCGCTTCTCGCGCAGCTGGCCCAAATCCTGCCGGATTGGTTCACAGCTCATGCGCGAGACCTGCCTTGGCGCGTTGACCGGGAACCGTACCATATCTGGCTCTCGGAAATGATGCTGCAGCAGACGCGGGTGGAAACGGTCAAACCGTATTACGAACGCTTCCTTCAGGCGTTTCCGACCGTCTCCGATCTGGCCACTGCTGAGGAAGACCGCGTTATGAAATTGTGGGAAGGCCTTGGCTACTATTCCCGTGCGCGCAATCTCCACGCGGCTGCCAGACAGATTCAGGAACAGTACGGCGGCCGATTTCCCCAAAGCCTCACCGAACTGCTCGCGCTGCCGGGCATCGGCGCCTATACAGCCGGTGCAATCGCCTCCATCTGCTTCGGCGCACCGACACCGGCGGTGGATGGAAACGTGCTGCGGGTGGTTTCCAGACTGACGGAGCTCTACCTGCCGATCGATGAACCGCCCGTCAAAGCCGGAATCACGGAATCCCTCGCTCGCGTCTACCCGGCGGGGCGGTGCAGCGACTTCACACAGGGACTGATGGAACTCGGCGCCACGGTGTGCGTCCCAAACGGAACCCCGAAATGCGACGAGTGCCCCGCACGTGATTTCTGCCGCGCCCACGCGGAACAGAGCATCGATTTGCTCCCGGTGCGCCGCCCAAAACGGACGCGAACCGTTGAAGAAAAAACGGTGCTGATTCTGCGCTCTGCATCGTCCATTGCCGTCTGTCGTCGGAACCGGAGCGGCCTTCTGAACGGCCTCTGGGAGCTGCCCAACCTCGGTGGCTTCGCATCGAAGGACGATGTGCTGCGCCTGGCCGGGGAGTGGGGACTCTCTCCGCAGTCGATTGAAGAACCGTATGAACGCACCCATATCTTCACCCACCGGGAATGGCATATGCGCTGCTATGAGCTGCTCTGCGAAAACCGACCGGATGAATTCGTCTGGGCGACCGAGGCCATGCTCCGGGACGAGCTCGCACTGCCGACCGCCTTCCGAATTTGTTTGCCGACAGACGCGGAAAACGCAAAAACGCCGACCGGTGATTTGAATTTGAACCACAATCAAACAGAAATGGAATGAATTATATGAACCTGACACCAATGAAAACGACCCCCTGCTACAAACAGATGCCGTGGGGCGGCACCTCGCTGAACGAACAGTACGGCAAGCATTCCGAATTCCCGATCACCGGTGAAAGCTGGGAAGCAGCCGACCATTTTCATGGCAAAACGCCGATCGTCGGCGGCTGCTATGACGGAAAGGATTTCTCGCAAATCATCGCGGAAATGGGCGCAGACACCTTCCTCGGTCATCTGACAACGGATGGCCGCTTCCCGCTGCTCTTCAAACTGATCGACGCACGCGACCGCCTGAGCGTCCAGGTACACCCGAACGATGCGTTTGCCGCCACTGATGGCGACCGCGGCAAAACTGAAATGTGGATTGTCCTGGAGGCGCAGCCGGGTGCTGGGCTGTATCTCGGCTTTGAACACGCCATCAGCCGCGAAACGTATCAGCAGCTCATTGAAACGAATGAACTGGAATCGGCGCTGCATTTCGTTCCGGCCAAAGCGGGCGATACGTTCTTCCTGCCGCCGGGACTGGTTCATGCCATTGGTGCCGGCCTGGTCATCGCCGAAATTCAGCAGTCCAGCGACGCGACCTATCGCGTCTATGACTGGGGTCGGCTGGGACTGGACGGCAAGCCGCGCCAGCTCCATATCGAAAAAGCGCTGGCCGTCACGGATACGGCGCTGCGCGGCGACTGCAATGCACCGCTGACGGTGCGGGAAGACGGCGCAGAGATTGATTATCTCAAGGCCTGCCCGCTGTTTGCAGCCCAGCGGATCCGCCTGTCGAACCGCTGCCGCATGGAAACGCGTGGCAGCAGCTTTACCATCCTGTTCTGCGCAGCGGGCCAAATGACGGTCTCCACGGCAGACGGCGCGGTGCAGCTGGAAAAAGGCCAGACAGCCGTGATTCCCGCTGCGGCCAATGCGTTTGAAATGCAGGGCGCGGCAGAGGTCTATCGGTTCTTCGTCCCGGATCCGGAGCGGGATTTCGTGGAGCCGCTCCGCATGGCCGGATTTACGGATGCTGAAATTCAGCCGCTGCTGCACGGCTGAACCGTTGCCACAAGACACGGAGGAACGCATTTGAAAAAAGGGGAGCGAGCCAAATGAACCGGTGGGGTTGTAAAATTTTCGCCAACCATGCCCATGTGTTCGAAGCAGCTGTCCGCCCAAAGGGGACGGTTGATTGCCTGAAAGCACTGATGGACGAGGTCGGCATCGATAAAGCCGTCGCGTTTGCACCGTTCTGCGGCGGGAAGAAACCGCAGATGGCCGACCCGGACGCCAACCAGAACTGTTGGCTGGCGAGCGAACTGCGCGACAGCCCGGATATCATTGGCTTCGGCACGATCAACTTCTCCAAGGGTGACCTGCGCGGACAGACGGAGCAGATCGCCGAGCTCGGCCTGCGCGGCATCAAAATTCATCCACCGGCACAGGAAATCCGCGTCAACGGCGAAAAGGCGTATGAGGTCTATGAAGCGGCACAGCGCTGCGGCCTGTTCCTCTCCTTTCATACGGGCGTCCACTGGGCGCGGCTCTCCAATTATGCCATGCTTCTGTTTGACGACCTGACGTATGACTTCCCGGAGCTGAAGTTCTCGCTGGAACATATCGGCGGCCACTGCTTTTTCAAAGAGGCAATCGCCGTGATGGCCAACCGCCGCGGCAATGCACAGGATCCGCACGTCTTCGCCGGTTGGACGGATATTCACAATCCGGGCGGCCTCTGGAGCATCACCGAAGAAGAGCTGTATGACCTGCTGAATATCACAGGCCCCCGCGCACAAATCCACGGGCTGGACTTCCCGTACAGCGATGCGGATTTCTGCCGCGCCGGCATCGAACGCATCCTGGCTCTGAATATCCCGGAGACGACAAAGGCGGCCATTCTTGGGCAAAACCTGGCAGACGCACTCGATGTCCGCCTGTAACCTCACGATTCTCGAAAAAAGGAACAAATCAAATGTGGCAAATCATCATTGACATTCTCAAAGAAACTGCGCTCGATGGACTGAAAATGCTGCCATTTCTCTTTGGTGCCTATCTGCTGCTCGAATGGGTGGAGCATCGCTCCGGCGAAAAGCTGCGCCATGCACTCAGCCATTCGGGACGCTATTCCGTCCCGCTCGGTGCGGCGATTGGCCTGATTCCGCAGTGCGGATTTTCTGTCGCAGCGTCTAACCTCTACGCAGGCCGCCTGGTGACAACCGGGACACTTCTCGCCGTGTTCATCGCGACATCCGACGAAGCCATCCCTGTCATGCTTGCCAGCCCCGATGGAACCGCGAAAATTCTCCCATTGCTCGGCCTCAAACTCCTCTTCGCCATCCTCGGCGGATATCTGGCGGACAGCCTCTTTTTCCGCCGTCCCAACCGAAACGACTGCGCAACGGAACACTGCAAGCACGATGACGAACGCGATGAAGCGACACGGGAGCTGTGCGCCCATTGCGGCTGTCAGGGTGGGATTCTCAAATCGGCTCTTCACCATACGGCAGAAACGTTTCTCTTCCTGATGATCGTCCTTCTGCTGATCAATACCGCTACAGAGCTGCTCGGCGAGGAACGCCTTTCCTCCTTCCTGCTGGCGGGAACCGTCTGGTCGCCGATCGTGACGGCGCTCGTTGGCCTGATTCCCAACTGCGCGCCTTCCGTTCTGATCACGGAGCTGTACATCAACGGCACGCTGTCGCTTGGTGCCGCGGTGGCGGGGCTCTCGGCCGGTGCCGGTCTCGGCGTCGCCATGCTGTTCCGAATTAACCCGGATAAAAAGCAAAACCTCCGCATCCTGGCATACCTCTATCTCTTTGCCGTGGTTGTCGGCATGGTGACCGACTGCGTCACCCGCCTGCTGTAGACCGCATTTGCCAGCTGCGCCAATCTCTTCCATATTTCAACCAAAAAACAACAGACGTCAGGGAACCAATTTCCCTGACGTCTGTTTGATTTTGATCGGACAGCCTCACTGATATTTGCCGTCTGCGGTCAAAGTGTGCAAAGCTGGGGTGCCGTCTTCACCTTCCAGGACAATGTATAAGACGTCCTGATATTCTCCCAGCGCATAGCAGCTCTGGATATAGAGTGTCGTTCGATGCGTGGGCTCAGCAACAAGAACAGATGCTCTCCAGTCGAGATTGTCGGAGTAGAAGATCTCCAAACAACCCTTCTCTGCAGATCTCACAGAAACCCGTGCATTGCCCAACAGATAATGCTTGGTGCCTGTATCAAATGCCAGATTGTTGATCTTGGATTGCTCGGTTCGCAAATTGTCTTGATCATAGGAAACGGTTGAGAGCTCTTCCGGTGCCAACGTGAATTTGTCTCCGGAAAGTGCTTCGTGCGAATAGCAACCGTAAATAATCCGGTCATCCGACTCACGAATCACGGCGTACAGTCCGCCATTGTCCAACAGATAGCTTTCCGGATAATAGGGTCTGCCAAACAACTGCTCGATGTCCGGATCCTCATCAAAAATTTCAGACAGCAAAACGCGATGCAGCCCTCTGTCATTGATGCCGCCATTCCAGATCAGATATAGATAGGTGCCGTCGGTATCAAATCCAAAGTTGCCGCCGTAGCCGTTGGTTGATTTGTCGATCAACGCATTTGTTTTCCCGGAGGTCAAATCCAGCACCTCCACATAAACTCGGCCTTTTCTGGTGGAAACATCCACAAGATAATAGGCGAAGCACAACGTGTCATTGATGATCAACATATTTTCTGCGGAAGCACCTGCAACGGAATAAACAGTCTCGACCGTACCGCTGGCCAGATCATATCGGCGAATCTCGCAGGAATCGACGGTGTCCTGGTCTGTAGCTTCTATATCTTCGGTGAAATAAATCCCACCTGCATACGCATTCAGCTTGGCTGAAATCGGAAACAGGGAATCCTGGTTGATCGGGCAGTGCTCCTGCAAATCGGTTCCGTCCATTTGAAGACTACATAACATATGGTCACTGTTCAAAAAGAAGACGCGGTTTTCTGCAAAACACAGCGAAGAGGTGCTTTGCAGAAGATTGTTGGGAAGATTGCCAAAGGTGACCTCCTTCGCCGGATAGGTCGTTGGATTGTCTGCAGAAGGCGTGCCCTGATTCTGTTGGGATTGATCGGGCAGCTTGCTTCCTTCAGAAGTTGTCTGACTGCTGCAGGCAACCAGAGAAAACAGCATGAGGCAAGCAAGAAAAACAGAAAGGATTTGTTTCATAAGTGGCTCCTTACACCAAATATTTCCGTATGTGTTTTGAAAAACCCAGATTTTCAAAACACATACATTTCATTATACCATAAATCCGGATGCCTTGCAAGATATGGCCGACGGTACAGAACGCATCTGCCACCCGCATATGCTTTCCGACCCTGCGCTCCAACCCAAAAAAGCAGCCACCATTCCCCAAAAGATACAAAACCGCTGCTACTTCCATCCTGCATGGGGGATGAAAATTGCAGCGGTTTTACTAAAAAACGCTTTCACAAATCCACAGCAGCCGATCTCAGACATTTTCCGGAAACCTATGAACGTATAAAATTCAACGGTCTATCCATTTGAGTTGTTCATTGATTCCGAAAATGGGACACTGTATAAACTCCGTTCTAACTGTTGAAATCATTATTTATCTTTCTTTCTGGATATACAAGATAACAAAAGTGCAATCGTATTGAGAGTAAAGCCTGCCGATAACAGTACTTGATTCTTGTCCGGCTGAGCAATACATACTGCCAAACAAATAAGTCCGACTAACGAAATGAAAATCCTAGCAATCAAGACAATCATATCTTTTTTCATAATGCGTTCCCCCTATTATTTTCTTTTTGACCCTTTAGCAACGACATAAATGCCCGCCAGCATTTCAACGATTGATAATCCCGACAGAAGTCCTGCCAAAAAGTCCTTGACATTTGAACCGCCCAAGGTATGTGATAATGCCTGTAAAGCAATCCCCATTACAATGAGGATAACGCCGGTTAGCATCACTTTTTGTTTTTCTAACTCTTGTGTGCGTCTTAATAAATCGAGGATTTGTTCATCATCATATGAACGAATATTTTTTTCATCATTTTCTTCGCCGTCCATCAGTTCAGAAACTGTTATTTTCAATTCCTCGCACAGTTTCTTTACCACGGCATAGTCGGGCATACATTTTGCTGTTTCCCATTTTGAAATGGTTTTGTTTGAAACTCCCAAGCGTTCAGCAAGTTGTTCTTGCGTTAAATTTTGCTCTTTTCGTTTTTGAGCGATGAATTTGCCTATAGCAATTTGATCCATTTCGGATACCTCCTTTGGTTCCTCGTGATTAGAATAGCATTTTTACTTGCAAAATTACACCCCTTATCAGGCGAATATGCGAGGAATAGCTATTGGACTGCACGTTCTAGGTAATGGTTAGGAGGTTTTGCATCTTTTGGTATAAGGCATACTTGGTTAGCATTCCAAAATGCCATCCGCAATCATCAGGTGTGTGATCCAGCTCGTCCATATCCAAGTGAATCTTGATATGCTACTTTGCATTCAGTTTGGACAAAAGACATACCGTCTCGACGTTGGCCGTGCGCGGGAAGAGATCGAACCCGGAAACCGCGTCCACCTGATATCCGCCGGAACGCAGACGCGCAACGTCCCGCGCCAGCGTGGCCGGGTCGCAGGAAACGTAGATCAGATGCCGGATATCCAGATCGGAGAGAAATTGACAGACCGGCTCCGCCAATCCCTTGCGCGGCGGGTCAACGACCACCAAATCCGGGTGAAAATCAATCTGAACCAGCTGCGCCATCGTGTCCTGTGCATCGGCACAGAAAAAGCGGACATTTTTCAGCTGGTTCTGCGCGGCGTTCGCTTCCGCATCCCGCACCGCATCCGGCACGGATTCAATGCCGACAGCCGACCGACAGCGCCGCGCAAGCGCCAACGTAATGCTGCCGGCGCCGCAGAAGAGATCGAGCACATTCAGGGTTTCGAGCGGAGCGCACTGCGCCGCATAGGCGAGAATCTGTGCATACAGCCGCTCACACTGCGCATGATTGACCTGATAAAAGGTGTGCGGGGAAAGGGACAGCGTGTTCCCGGCGAGGACATCGGTAATCACCGGCTCGCCCCAGATACGGAAGATGCGCTCACCGATCAGACGGTTGGAGGCCTCCGGCTGGTGCGAAAGCAGAACGGATGTCAGCTCCGGCGCGGCTGCTTTCAAATATAGCACCAGCTCCTCCGAATAGGGGAGACGGCGCTTGGCCGCGTTGATGCAGACCATGATTTCGCCGGAGACAGCACCACGGCGAATGAAAATGCTGCGGACGACGCCCTTCTGCGTGGCTTCATCATAGGCGGGAACACCATATTCGTTCATATAAGTGCAGACGGCCGCAGCCAGCTCGCTGAAGACCGGCGGATGAATCCGACAGGTCGCACAGGGAATCACTGCGTGCGTGTTGGCACGGAAAAAGCCGAAAACCGCTTTTCCATCCTTGCCGGGTGCAACCGGGAAAATGGCCTTGTTGCGGTAGGCATCGGTGGACTCAGCCGGATGATACGCAATCTCCGGACAGGAAATGCCGCCGATCCGCTCCAAAGCGGAGGCAATCTGCTCCTTTTTTAAGTGGGATTCCGCTTCGTAGGTGATATGCCGGTAGTTGCAGCCGCCGCAGGCCGGGAAGGCTGGACAGTCATTTGCAATGCGGTCGGGCGAGGGCTGGATACAGCGCTCGGTTCGCCCGATTGCGCGATTCGAAAGGCATTTGACAATCCGAACCTCCAAAACGTCCCCAACAGCTGCACCCGGGACAAAAACTGCGATGCCCTCGGCGCGGCCAATTCCGTGCCCGTCATGCGTATATCCTGTGATGGTCAATTCAAACAAATCGTTTTTTTTCAAAATGCTGCCTCTCTATCCCATATATAATGGATTGATTTTCAACTGCCCCGTCAATTCGCTGTAAGGAATCGTGAATTGGAGAATACCTGCACTGTAGGATGCCAGTTCAAAGGGATTGAAGTAAATCACAAGGCCTTTCTCGCTGAAATACCAACGGTTCTCCAGCTCGAAGAAGTAGACCAGATTTTCATAGTCGGCATAATACGCCGTTGGGTTCGACCGGATTTCCGTGAGAATCGCCTCATAGATTGTTTTCTGACCACCCGAAAGGCCGGAAGAAAAGATGCCGGGCAGCTTGAAGGCAGTGTTGGAGGCAACTGAGAAATTGTAGGTTCGCTGAGCGATGGAGTCGTGAGCTTCGCCGGTATGCTTGGTTTCCGTGAAAACAATCGATACAGCAGTGGCCGAGCAGACGGTAACTTCATACTCGACAGAGAGGCGATAGGGCAGTGCGCTGTCTCCGGCGGTGCGCGCCTGCTTGGCGTATGTCAGCAGCTCCTCCAGCGCATATTTTTCATATTCAGCGGCAATGGCTGCCACGGCCTTGTTCAGCACGTCGGGAGACGAGCTGTCGCCGTCTGATGCTGTAAAAACAGGATAGGACACCTGATACCGGAGAACGACCTGACCGTTGTCGGATTCCTCGCCGGACAGATTGTCAGAGCGCAGCAGCTGAAACGAGGTATCAACAATCTGCGGCGGCTCCGAGGAAGAGGTGCTGGTGGCGGGAACACTCGACGTGTCCGAGGAGGTTCCGCTAGTCTGGTCGGACGAGGACTGAGCCGGACCGATGAGGTCGAGCGTGATGGGCGGGAGCGTGCCGACTGTCCCGATGGAGGTCGAGGAGGATTCAGTCGTCCCCTGTACCTCCGGGCTGTCGCCCTCGTCGCCGGAAGCGATGAGAATGGCTATCATCGCGGCCAGCAGCAGCGGTGCTGCAATGGCGATGCACAGCTTCCACGGAATGGGACGTTTTCGAAATTTGAGCTGAAACGGAAAAGACATGACGATGTATCAGAGCCGCCCGAAACGGGCAGGCAATCCTTTCATGATTTTTCGACGCCCGGATTTCTGCAAAGGTTGACGCTCCACAGAAAACGAGGCGCCTCTATTATACCATAAAGCAAGGAAAAAGAAAAGTTGCACAGAAAAAAACCGAAAAAAACGTTTTTCAGACTTGACAAATCGGAGATTTCTGGTATAATAAACAGGATGGCTGGCACGTCCGCAGACGTTCCGGCCGCCAATCCTTACTCCCGGCAGAAGCGCGGGGGTCATAGACCAGAAGGAGGTGTATCTGAAATGGCAAACATGGGCAAATACGAAGCAGTCATTATCATCAATGCCACTTTGGACGACAGCGCGATCGAGGACACAATCAACCGTGTCAAAAACCTGATCGGTGAACACGGTACGCTGGACGCCATCGATGATTGGGGCAAGCGCAAGCTCGCATACCCGATCGACGACATGATGGAAGGCTATTACGTTCTGCTGAACTTCACCGCTCCGAAGGAATTCCCGGCAGAACTCGATCGAATCTGCAACATCAGCGACGCGGTCATCCGCTCCCTGATCGTCGCAAAGGAAGAAGAACAGAAGTAATCTCAATCAATTAGAAAGGGCGTGTCCTTCCGTATGCTGAATAAAGCGATTTTAATGGGGCGTCTGACGCGTGACCCTGAACTCAGACACACGCAGAATAATACGCCCGTTGCATCCTTCCGCCTCGCAGTTGATCGTGGCCGCAAAAGTGCGGATTCCAATCAACCGTCCGCCGATTTCATCGACATCGTCGCGTGGAATCAACAGGCAGAATTTGTTTCACGCTACTTCCGGAAAGGCCAGCTTGTCGCTGTCTGCGGGCGGATTCAGACAAGAACCTGGACGGATAACAACGGGAACAACCGCAATAGCGTCGAAGTTGTGGCCGACGAAGTTCATTTCGCCGAACCGAAACGCGACAGCTATGATTCTGCTCCGACAGGCGGTCAACAGGGCGGATATGCGCCGGCTCCCTCCAATCGGGCAGCTGCGCCGGTTGCACCGCAACCCTATTCGGGTGGCTTTGATGAGATCACCGACGATGACGGTGACCTTCCGTTCTGACCCTGCGTTGAATTTTCGCCGGATATTCCGGCAAGTGACATTGCTTTGAAAAGGAGGCCATTTCCGTGGAAAACGAAAGAACCGAACGGCCTGCGCGTCCGCGCAAACGCAGAAAGGTCTGCGTATTCTGTGCCGATAAGATCTACGACATCGATTATAAAGACGTGTCCCGTCTTCGCCGCTTCATGAGCGAACGCGCGAAGATCCTGCCCCGCCGCATGACGGGCACCTGCGCGAAGCATCAGCGCCAGCTGACCATCGCCATTAAACGCGCACGTCATATCGCACTGCTGCCGTATATCTCCGACTAAACCCGATTGGATCGAAAGAGCTGTGAACCTCAAAAAGGCTTCACAGCTCTTTTTTTCTCGAGTCAATCGCAGAATTTCGAAAAAAACTGCGGGACGGGCAAACCTGCCTCTTGACAAACGCAGGGGGAAGTATTATAATACACACATTAACTCGGAGAGATTGTATACAATTATACAAACATACGAGCATACGAAAGGATCTATACCTATGTTAGACCGTAATCATCATTCGAATCTCCTCGAACAGGACCCGTACCGCTATACCCTGCAGGACGTCGATGAGCCAGTTCTGTTCCGGGAAATTTACCCGTACACGGAAGTGCCGAAGGTGGTTTTCAACCATCGTCGTGTTGACCTGGCCATGCCGGATGAAATCTGGATTACGGATACGACCTTCCGCGACGGACAGCAGTCTCAGGCGCCGTATTCCGTCGAGCAGATGCTCGATCTGTTTGATTTGCTCCATCGGCTGAGCGGCCCGAACGGAATCATTCGGCAGACCGAATTTTTCGTCTACAGCGAAAAGGATCGGAAGGCCATTGAAAAATGCATGGAGCGCGGCTATCAGTTCCCGGAAATCACGACCTGGATCCGCGCCACCAAAAAAGACTTCGACCTCGTCAAATCCATCGGAATCCGCGAAACGGGTATCCTCGTTTCCTGCTCCGACTACCATATTTTCAAGAAGCTCCGGATGTCCCGCAGTGAAGCCATGGGGCATTACCTGTCTGTCATCTCCGATGCACTCGATGCCGGTCTGGTTCCGAGATGCCACTTTGAGGATATCACCCGCGCCGACTTCTACGGCTTTGTTGTTCCGTTCGTCAATGCGTTGATGGACATGAGCCGCGACGCCGGTATCCCGGTCAAAATCCGGATCTGCGACACGCTCGGATACGGGATTCCGTATCCCGGTGTGGCACTGCCGCGTAGCGTTCCGGGCATCATCAACGGCCTGCGCCATTACTCCGGCGTTCCGAGTGCTCAGCTGGAATGGCACGGCCACAACGACTTTTACAAGGCTGTTGCCAATGCGACTACGGCATGGCTCTACGGCGCATCGGCCGTCAACTGCTCGCTCCTTGGCATCGGCGAACGGACGGGCAATATCCCGCTCGAAGCGATGGTGTTTGAGTATGCCTCGCTGCGCGGCACGACCGACGGCATGGACACCACGGTCATCACGGAAATTGCCGATTACTTTGAACACAACATGGGCTATTCCATTCCTGGCATGACGCCGTTTGTCGGCCGCTACTTCAACCAGACCCGTGCTGGAATCCATGCGGACGGCCTGATGAAGGATGAGGAAATCTACAACATCTTCGACACGCGCACCCTGCTGAACCGCAGCGCCGGTGTGGCCATCAACAGCACCTCCGGCCTGGCCGGTATCGCCTACTGGATCAATGATACCTATGGCCTGACTGGCAGCAAAACCATGGATAAGCACAGCGAGCCGGTTCAGAAAATCAAGGAATGGATTGATCAGGCTTATGCAGACGGCCGTCAGACCGTCATTTCGGATGAGGAAATGCGGATGCTGATTGACCGGTATGCGCCGGAACTGACGGCAACCGACAGGTAGGGCAGAACCATGCTATCAACGATCAACAGCGATACCGAAAAAGGCTCCCTGACGTCACGCGTCTTCCAGAAAATTGAAAAAGAAATCGTAGACGGCACCTTTGCCCCCGGCGAAAGCCTGACGGAAAGCCGCCTGTGTGAAACGCTCGGCGTCAGCCGCACACCCGTCCGCGAAGCGCTGTTCCAGCTCGAACAGGAAGGGCTCGTGCAGATGCAGCGCAACAAGGGCGCCGTGGTCATCGGCATCAGCGAAAAAGACATTGATGACATTTACACCATTCGAATGCAGATCGAAGGCTTGGCCTCTCGATGGGCGGCAGAACGCATCACCGAAGAGGAAAAAACGCGCCTGGCGGAAATTGTCGCGCTCGAAAAGTTCTATGCGGAGCGCGGCAATATTGAGGAAAACCGCAACCTGGATCATATGTTCCACGACGGCCTCTATACGGCCAGCCGCTCAACACCACTTCGCAACACGCTGCGAACCTTCCATAACTACATCGGCCGTGCCCGCGCCATTTCCTTCCGAACGGGCGATCGGGCGCGGATTGCCGCCATTGAACATATGGCCATTCTGGACGCGGTCAACTGCGGTGACGGCGATCTGGCCGAACGGCTGACACGGGATCACATTGTCAACGCGAAGGCGAATCTGCTGCGTTCGATCCGAGAAAATCATCTGGCTGCCGATGATGAAACCGACCAACCGACAGAAGGGGGATCGGTATGAACGGAGAAATTCTGGCTCCCTGCGGCGATTTTTCCTGCATGGAAGCCGCGGTCCGCTGTGGCGCGGATGCGGTTTACTTTGGTGCCGGCAATTTCAACGCACGCCGCAATGCGGGCAACTTTGATGGAAAAGCCTTTGCCGACGCCATCGCATACTGCCGCATCCGCGGTGTCAAAACCCATATCACATTGAATACGCTGCTGCATGACGACGAACTGGATGAAGCACTCCGCGTGGCCTGCCAGGCGGCGGAGGCCGGTGCAGACGCCCTGATCGTACAGGATCTCGGCCTGGTGCGCCGCATCCACCGCATCCTCCCGACGCTTCAGCTACACGCATCCACTCAGCTCACAATTCACGATTGCAACGGCCTGTATGCGGCGAAATCGCTCGGCTTTTCGCGCGTGGTGCTGGCACGGGAGCTTTCACTGAACGAGATTCGCGCCATTTGCCGGGAAGCGGAAAGCATCGACATGGAAACTGAGGTCTTCGTTCATGGTGCCCTCTGTATGTGCGTATCCGGTCAGTGCTACCTGTCCTCCATGATCGGCGGGCGCAGCGGGAATCGCGGCCTGTGCGCACAGCCGTGCCGCCTGCCGTTTACGTCACCGTCTGCTGACAATGCATATGCGCTCTCGCTGAAGGACATGAGCCATCTGGCCTACCTGCAAACGCTGCGGGAGGCGGGTGTGCATTCCTTCAAAATTGAAGGCCGGATGAAACCACCGGAATACGTCGCAGCTGCCGTGACAGCGGCCAGAGAAGCGCGTGACTTGGGTGCAGTCAGTGAGAAAACAGCACGTCGGCTCCACGCTGCATTTTCCCGCTCCGGGTTCACCGACGGCTACCTGACCGGAAAACGGCAGAATATGTCCGGTATCCGAACTGTGGCCGACAAAGCGCTGACCTCCACGGTTGCCAGCGCACTGCATACGCTGTACCGCACCGAACGGCCACGCATTGACCTGACGGCCGTCCTGTCCTGCCAAATCGGTAAACGCGCTGCGCTGACTGTGTCGGACGGAACGTTCCACGTGACCGCAGAAGGTACCGAGGTTCACCCCGCTGAGGGCAGACCGCTGGAACAGGAGGCTGCCGAAGCGCAGCTCTTCCGGACAGGCGGCACGCCGTACCGGATGACCTCCCTCCAACTGGACGTGGAGGACGGCGCGTTCGTGTCCGTTTCCGAACTCAATCGGATGCGCCGAACCGCTCTGGATTTGTTGACGGCCAAACGCAGCCAGCCGCAAGCGATTCAGGCGCAGCCGGATCCGGTCGTCCGCTCCAAACGCCCCCATCACCTGAACGGCCTCGCCGCCCGGTTTTATCAGACGCTGCCGGAATCCCTGACGGGGATTACCCGCGCATCACTCGTCCATTCCGCATCGAATGAGCAGTTTCAGCGCCTCCTGCGCGAAATCGGGGATGTGTCGGTTGAACTCCCGCGAACCTTCTGGGGTGACGATACGGCGCTGCGTACCCGCCTGATGGAGCTGAAGGCACTTGGCGTCCGCCGGGCGCTGTGTGAACACCTTGCAGCTGTCCGGCTGGCAGAAGAACTCGGCTTCGAAATCCATGGCGGTGCATTCCTGCAAATCACCAACTCCGATGCACTGGCAGCAGTAGAGGCACTCGGCGTCTCGTCTGCCGTCGTTTCGTTTGAAAACACAACGCAGCAGACCGCCCGCTTGCAGACGAGCCTGGATATCGGACTGGTGGGCTATGGCTTCCTGCCACTCATGATCACGCGCTGCTGTCCGCTGCGCACGGAACACGGCTGCAGAAAAGGCTGCCAGGGCGGCTATATCACAGACCGCAAGGGCAAACGCTTCTTCGTCCGCTGCCGGGACGGCGCTTCGGAAATCCTGAACTGCGTCCCGTTGATGATGAGCGACCGAAAACAGGATTTGGCCGATGTGGACTTTGTCATGCTGTATTTTACCGTTGAAACGCCCAGCGAGATCGCATCCGTCCTGGATGCCTGGCAGAACGGCCGCGCACCAGAAGGCGAGTACACGCGTGGCCTCTATTATCGCGGCGTTCAGTAATCGCACGCTGATCGGCTTGACCGATAGGCGACTTTCAAACAAAAAAACCTCTGTCTTTTGAAGACAGAGGTTTTTTCAGCAATTCCTTGCTTATTCCGTTGCAAAATTCGTAAAATAGCCCTTGATGTAGACAACGGGCGTACCGCGGTCGCCGCTGCCGCTGACCAGGTCGCAGAGGCTGCCGACCAGATCGGAAATGCGACGTGGCGTGGTGCCTTCGGAGCTCATGCGGCCGACGAGATCGGCGTCCTTTGCCCGGATTTTTTCACGCATGGCCTGCTCCAGCTCCGCGCCGGAAAGGTGACTGAATTCGCTGTCGGCAAAGTATTTCATCTTGATTTCGTTGGGCGTGCCGGAGAGACGTGGCGTATGGGCAGGGGAAACCACCGGGTCGGCAAATTCCCAAATGCCACCGACCGGATCCTTGAAGCAGCCATCTCCGTAAATCATGACCTCGACATTCTTGCCGGTTGCGTCAAAGATGCGACGGTGCAGCTCGGCGACAAAGCTCTCCGTATCCCGCGGGAACAGCTTCACACGCGTGTCGCTGGCCTTGTTGGAACCGAGCAGACCATACTGCTCGTTGCAGCCGCTGCCGTCCACCGGTGCCGTCAGAATTTCGTCCAGCGAGAAGAGGCGCTCCGCACCGGCCGCGGCCAGACGGCGCTTTGTTCTGCGGCGCGAATGAATGTCGCAGCCGATGACGTTTTTTGTGTAATTCAAAATATAGGTCGGATCGTTGGAGAGAATGATCTCCACGTTGCTGCCGAGGCTCTTATAATATTCGATGTAGTCGACGCCGGTGAAACGGTGGACAGTCGACCCAAACATGGCACGGAATTCGGCTTCCGTAAAGCTGTCCTTGTAGGGATCCACACCCTTTTCATCCAGCAAATCCGGGTCGATCAGCAGATTGCCCACTTCGTCAGACGGGTAGGAGAGCTGAACTACCAGCTTTTTGCAGCTCATTGCAAACGCAGAGAGCAGAACAGCAAAACGGTTCCGGCTCATAATCGGAAACACCAGACCAATGGTGTCATCGCCCAATTTTGCCTGGACATCCGCCGAAATCTGCGCGGTTGTCGCATAGTTTCCCTGTGCGCGGGCAACAACGGCCTCGGTTACGCCGACAATATCGCCATCTTCAATTGGAAAATTTTCTGCAGCAGAAGCTGCCAGGAGATTTTGACAAACCATCTCCGCCAGCGGGTCGCCTTCCCGGAAAACGGGCATAATGACGCCACGAGCGGTAACGCCGGTCATACGCATCGTACTTCAAATCCTTTCATGATGGTTGATTTCCTTGAACACACTTTATTATACCGCAACTGCGTCCGCTTGTCAAATCACAGAACCCCCATCTGCCAAAATACGCCGAAAAAAATGCTTGCTTTTCAATGGGACATATGGTATACTGAACGTACCTTTCAGCGTATTCAACCGATCAAGGAGGAATTTTGCGTGAATCAACCCATTGAAACCATGTTTAATATTATGACGTTTGGCGCGGTCAATGACGGCGAAACCGACAGCACCGCAGCCATTCAGGCCGCTCTTGATGCGGCGGCTCCGGTGAAGGGCGTTGTCATCGTTCCGCCGGGCAATTATCTCTGTGGCTGTGTTCGCGTGCCGCGCGGCGTCATGCTGACCGGGTATCATGCGTGGTCGTACCGCTATAACGGTGCCAGCACGCTGATTTTGCGCAGCGCGGAGGAACCGTGCCTGCTTGATTTGTCCGGCGGCATCGGCTGTACGATCAAAGGCATCTGCCTCGATGGCCGCCGACTGGGCAGCGGGATTCATGGCATCTGCGTCACCCATAAGGAATACAACGGCGCGGGCGAAGAGGATACCCCCACCATTGAAGACTGCCGCGTCAGCCATTTCAGCGGCGACGGCATCCACCTGAAGTATATCTGGTGCTTTTCCATCCGCCACACCCAGTGCATTTCCAATGTCGGCCACGGCATTTATATGGACGGCTGGGACGGCTTCATTCTGGACAACTGGATGTCCGGCAATGGCGGTGCCGGCCTGTACACAGACGGTGTCGCCGCCTCTGTTACGGCGACCGGCAACCGCGTTGAGTGGAACCAGATGGGCGGCTTCTGGCTGACCTACGCCAACACGTTCAACATCACCGGCAACTATTTTGACCGCAGCGGCGGCCCGGCTATTACCATTCTGGCTCAGAACCGTCCGGGCGAACCGGCATCACCCAATAATAAAGCCAGCGATACCATTACGATCACTGGAAACGTCATGTACCGCAGCGGTGCGCACAGCGAGCAGGAGCCACTGAACAACGCACATCTGCGCCTGGAACGCTGCGTGAACGTGGTTGCAACCGGCAACACCTTCCGCGCCGGTGAAAATGACGGCGGCGGCGGTCTGCGCAGCCCGGATTATGGCATCGTGGTTCGCCACCTGAAAGCCTGCATCATCAAGGACAACGTCATGCAGTGCGGTATGCTGAAGCAGGGCGTTCTGGATCTTGGCGAGCACGAGGGCGATGTGGAGCTCTCCGGCAACATCGGCGCACCGTCCAAGGGTTATCCGTCTCTGGAACATGATGAATAAGGATTTCACCCCCATTTCAATCTGGAAAGCAGGTGTCAGATCATGAAAAACGTATTTGAAATTACCGCGTTCGGCGCGGTCGATGACGGCATCACCGATAACACCGCTGCCATTCAGGCGGCGCTGGACGCCGCAGCGCCCGTCAAAGGCTGCGTGGTTGTGCCGCCGGGCGACTATGTCTGCGGCTGTGTCCACGTGCCGCGGGGCGTCACACTGGCTGGGTATCACGCCTGGTCGTATCGTTACAACGGCGGGAGCACGCTGATCCTGCGCAGTGCGGAGGAGCCTTGCCTGCTCGATCTGTCCGGTGCAGTCGGCTGCACGATTCGCGGCATCTGCCTCGACGGACGCCGTCTGGGAACGGGGATTCACGGAATCTCCGTCTCCTATCCTTCCTATAACGGTGCCGGGGAAGAGGATACCCCAACGATTGAGGACTGCCGCATCAGCAATTTCACCGGCGACGGCATTCATCTGAAGCACATCTGGTGCTTCTCCATCCGTCACTCCCAATGTGTCTCCAATCTTGGAAACGGCATCTACATTGACGGCTGGGACGGCTTCATTCTGGACAACTGGATGTCCGGCAATGGCGGTGCCGGACTCTATGTCGATGTCGTTGCCGCCGCCATCACGGCGACCGGAAACCGCGTTGAATGGAACAGAAGGGGCGGCTTTATCTGCGCATCCATGAAGAATTCCAACATCACCGGCAACTATTTCGACCGCAGCGGTGGCCCGGCCCTGTCCATCCAGACACCGCCCAATGCAGACAGCAATACGTTGACCATCACCGGCAATGTCTTCAACCGCAGCGGTGCAGGGGATTTCGGAGACCACCTCCCGGAGGATCCACTGAACCGCACCCACATCCGCCTGGAACGCTGCGTCAATACCGTGGTTGTCGGCAACACGTTCTGCAACGGCAAAAATGACGATGCCTCCGGCCAGCGCTCACCGGATTACGGCATGGTGGTCGGACATCTTCGCGCCTGCATCATCAAGGATAATGTCATGCAGTGCGGCATGGTCAAGCAGGGCATTCTCGATCTGGGTGACCACGAAGGCGATGTTGAAATCTCTGGCAACATCGGTGCTGCCATGGATGACTGGCCCGGCCTGGAACGAAAAATCTGAATCCAAACACAAACAGAACCCGTATGAGGAGACTTTCCTCATACGGGTTCTTGCTTGAATCAACGGGTCCTCGCCGGAACGCCTATGCCTGCAGATTCGGCAGCTTCTTGCCGCAATGCGGGCAAAATGCGAAGTCACCGACAACCGGCGAACCGCAATACGGACAAAAACGGTCGGCTGTCTTCACCTTTTGCTGAACGCCGAAGCGCTGATTCAGCGGATCCGGCTCCTCTGTGCTGTCGACAATGTCATAGGCAGAATACCGCTCCTGACGCGTTGCGTTCGAAAAGTTGTAGATCGTTATCGCAATGGCGATGCAGGTCCAGAAGATGCCAAAGATGGCAAACAGAGGGCTGAACTGCGCCGCAATCACCGTCCAGACAACGCCAATCAGAATCATGAAGATGCCCGCGATCCCACTCAGCATGGAAGGGCCGCGACCGGGCTTAATGTGTTTCATGGAATAACCTCTTTTCTCTCCGGGATTGGATCCGGCCGGTACAGCACGGAATCAGATGAAAGGGGAGAACTTATTCGGCGAGCTTCCGTGACAGCTCCAGAATCCGCTTGACGCAGGCCTCCAGATCGGCACGGGTCAGCTTTCCGGCCTCAAAGGCGGCCTTGAGCTCTTTGGGATCGCCGGAACCCATTTTCACGTCACTCCCGGCCTTGACCTCATCCGAATGTGCGCTGTGGACGCCCCAGTCGGTCGTGACGGCGCCGTTGAAGCCCCACTCGCCGCGCAGCAGCTCCGTGATCAGCTCATAGCTCATCGAGGTGTGCTGACCGTTCAGCAGGTTATAGGAGGTCATGATGCACCACGGGTCAGCCTCCCGCACGCAGATCTCAAAGCCGCGGAGATAAATTTCACGCAGTGCGCGCTCCGACACGCGGGAATCCGTTTCGAAGCGGTTGGACTCCCGGTTGTTGCAGGCAAAATGCTTGACCGCAGCACTGACCTTGTAGGACTGAATGCCGCGAACGGCGGCGGCACAGCTCTTGCCCGCGACCAGCGGATCCTCCGAATAGTACTCAAAGTTCCGGCCGCAGAGCGGGTTGCGATGAATGTTCATAGCCGGAGCCAGCCAGACGCCGAGATTGTTTTCGCGCAGCTCCGCACCGCCACCTGCGCCGACAGCCTCAATCAGGTCGGTGTTCCAGGTGCAGGCCAGCAATGTTGCACAGGGCCAGGCGGTTGTCGCAACGCCGGTTTCCGCGTTCAGACGCACACCGGCAGGGCCGTCTGCCGTGGGCAGCGGCGGGATGCCCAAACGCTTCAGCCCGCCGAATACACCGGTATTGCAGACGCCAGCACCGGGATGACCGCCCAGAAAATCGACCAGCTCATCGACCGTCATCTGACGGATGAACGCATCCAGAGAGACAGACTCACCGACTTCATCAAACGAAACCAGCTGCTCCGGCGCAACCGCACCGGAATCGACTGCAGAGCCGGAATGGTAGGTCGGCTCACCCTGCGGCAGCAGTTCATAGGTTCCGTCCGCCAGCAGACGCTTTTCCAGCTGGAAGGGTCTCAACAGCGACTGCGACTGCAAAACCACGGTATCCGCGCCGACCGAGTATTCGAACGCCAGCTTCTGCGTATTCCGAACCGAATTGCCCAGATGGAAGGTGTACTGCCCGGCCTCCAGCACAAATGCCGATTTCTGAATTTTGCCGAGGTCATCAAAGCTGGCCATATCGTTCACAGCGAAGGAGAGCGTGACAAGCTGCGCCTCGCCCGGCGCAAGCAGCTTGGTCTTCTGATAGGCAGCCAGCTCCCGTGCAGGCTTGCCGAGCTTGCCCTGCGGGGCGCTGTAATACAGCTGGACAACCTCCTTGCCGGGACGGCTGCCGGTGTTGCGGACGGTCACCGCCGCGACGATCTGTCCGTCGCTTTCGCCGCAAATTGCACCGCTCATTTCAAACGTGGTATAGGAGAGGCCAAAGCCGAACGGATACCGGACGCGCTCTGCGGCACCGGGGATGGTTTCAAAATAACGATAGCCGACATAAATGTCGTCAAAATAATCCAGATGCTCAAAGCCGGTCAGGAAAACCTGCCCATTCTGGTAATCCTGATACGATTTCGGAATGGTATCCACCAGCTTGCCGGAGGGGTTGACATCACCGGTCAGCAGATCGGCAATGGCCAGTCCGCCTTCCATACCGCCCTGCCAGCCGAACAGGATGCCGGAAACGCGGTCATTTTCGGCAAAATCATCCAGATTCAGAACGGCACCGGAATTCAAAACGATCACCGTCTTCGCAAAGGCGGAGGAGACGCGGTCAATCAGACTCTTTTCGATGTCGGTCAGCTCGTAGTCATTCTCAATCGGCTTGCGATCGACACCCTCGGCGGAAAACCGGCTCAGCGTGATAATCGCAGTGTCCGCGTGCTCGGCAGCGTCCGCAATCACAGCATCCGGCACAGCCGGTTCACGCACGTGCATTCTGGCGAAGGTGTCGTAAATGATGTCGTCCTTTTCCTGGCAGAAGGACATGGCGTTGACTTTGTCCCAGATTTTGTTGATCTGCGCCTCTGTCAGCACCTGATCGGCAGATTCCTTGATGTAGTTCTGGTAAAAAGCAGAGGTCGGCATATGGACGGAAACCTTGCCTTCCTGCTCCTTCTGCAAAAAGCCGTCGAGAATGTTGTGCGTATAGGCGCAGTAGACATCGCCGCTGCCGCCACCGCCTTTGATGTATTCAATGGAGGCCTTTCCGAACAGCGCAACACGTTCCCCACGGGCGAGCGGAAGCGCCGCGTTGCTGTTTTTCAAAAGTACCATCCCTTCGCCTGCGGCCTGCCTGGTCAGGGCGATATGCTCCGGGGAAGCGGTTAAACGACGGCCGTCTGCTCCGAGCGGGAGACACGGCTGATATTTGAATCGCGCAAATTGATCCATAAATGGTTTGACTCCTTTTCAATGTGATGCGAGAACCGCACGCAGAATCCATCTGCATTATAACATAATCCCCACCTGATTGCAAGCCTCAACAGCAGGTGAGATAAACAGGAGATCTGCCGCCTGGGCAGACCTCCTGCATTTTTATGAACGGCTTGCATCCGAACGCGACGACTTGTCCTGCGGGGCTTTTTCCGTGCGATCGGAACGGCGCTGCTTTTCAGAACGATCCGACTTCCCGTGCCGTTCCTCCTTGCTGCGCTCCTCTTTCTCCGGTTTTTCATCGGCGTCCTCATCCGGTTCAGCCGGCGGAAGCTTGGATACCAGTGCCCATTCCACGCGGTGGTTCTGGATTTTTTCCACCTGAATGTGAAGCGTATCCGTTGTGATTTCCGGCGTATTCCCGTCTTCCGGAATCTGCGTCAGACAGCTGAAAATCAGACCGCCCAGCGTCGTATAGCTGGCATCCGGATCCTCATCAAAGGAGACGCCGAGCACTTCGCCGAGATCCTCCAGATCACAGTTGCCGGACACCCGCCAGAGGTTGGGCTCCAGAGGCGTGATATCCAGAACCTCGACCTCGTCGGTTTCATCGTAAATGTTGCCGACGATTTCCTCCAGCAAATCCTCCAGCGTGATCAGACCGGCCGTTCCGCCGTATTCATCGACCACAATGGCCAGATGGATTTTCTTCTGCTGCATATCGCGGAACAACGCGTCTGCATGAACCGTTTCCGGAACGAAATGCACCGGCGTAACCAGCTCACGGATGGTCTTCGGGGAATGGCTGCAAACATTCAGGAGGTATTCACGCGTCAACAGAATGCCCAGCACATCGTCCGTATCCTCGCCGCAGACCGGCAAACGCGAAAAGCCGCTCTCGACAATCGTCTTGTGGATATCCTCCGGCGGGTCGTTCGCCCAGACAACGGTCATATCCTTTCGGTGAACCATCAAATCCCCGGCGGACGTGTTGTTGAATTCAAAAATGTTGTCGATCATTTCCCGCTCTTCGGACTCAATGGTGCCGTTTTCTTCGCCGAGATCAATCATCATGCGAATCTCGTCTTCGGAAACGGATTCCTCTTCTTCATGCGGGTTGATTCCGAACAGACGAAGCATACCGTTGGTGGAAATGGAGAGGAACCAGACAATCGGCTTCAGCAGCTTGGAAATCATGGTGATGACCGGTGCAACAGCCGACGCCAGCTTCTCCGGCTGACGCATGGCCAGCCGCTTCGGCACCAGCTCGCCAAAAATCAGGGTGAAATAGGATAGAATCAGCGTGATGGCGATGACAGACAGCGTCTGCAACGTCGAATAGCTCAGAGATGTCACATGGCAGGTCTGCACCAGCCAGTCGGCAATTCCGGAAGAGAAGTTGTCGGCCGCAAAAGCGGACCCGAGAAAACCGGCCAGCGTGATGCCGACCTGAATGGTAGACAGAAAACCGGTCGGCTCGCTGACCATGCGAAGCAGCTTGACGGCTTTCTGATCTCCGTTTTCCACCTGACGGCGGATTTTTCCTTCGTTTAATGAGATGACGGCAATTTCAGAGGCGGCAAAGAACGCGTTGATGGCAATCAGAACCACCTGCAGCAATAAGCTGCCAACAGTAGAGGACATACAAAACTCCTAAATCAAAAATAAAATTCGGTCTGAAAACGCAAAAAGACAAGACGTGTCAAAAATTACATGACAAGCCTTGCCTGGACAATATAAAAATGAAGAAACAGCGCAATCACACCACAAGCAAACGAACCTGCGGAAAGTCGAGTCAGCAGGCGTGTTCGTATAGGAACGTCCGTATCACGTGACGGTCGCGGCGGTTTGTCCAAAACGATCCCTCTTTCGTTAAGAAAATAACTTGTGGTTCATTATATCATAACTGCTCCTGTTTTGCAAGTCCCTTTCTGAAAAAACTGTGCTTGAAACCGGGGGAGAACTCTGGTATAATGATAGCAGCATCGGACGGCAGACCGTCTGAATAAAAAAGGAGACACTGAAATGAAAAAGACGAAATGGTTTCGCTTTTGCTTCGTGATGTTCTGTCTGCTTGCGGCGATCAAGCTGGCCGCGCTCGGTGTGATCATCGGCCAGGTCATTGTTCACCTGATCGGGGAAGCCGCAATGGATGACGTCTCATCGACAACCATTTGGGCACTGCTGGTCGATTTTGTCGCATTGCTCGGAATGTGGGGCGTTCAGAAGGGCCTGCACCTGTATCGCAAACGCACCTCCGTCTGCTCGCTGCTCGCACCCGTTTTGCTGCTCGTTGTGCTGGGTATGAGCATCATCATGGTCGGCTTTGATGCTGCTGACCCAACGGCACAGCTGCTGAACGGCATTTGTTGGGGCTTGATGGCGCTTTACCTGCTGATTCCCGATGCATTTGTCCTCTGTGATGTGCTCACAGTTCGCAAAAGAAAGCAGCTTCAGGAGACAACCGACGATCCGCTGCCGGAAGAACGCTCCCTGCATGACCGCATTCGGACGGCAAAAAAATAATCGCATAGCAGCCATTCCGTCATAACGCAGAACCTCCGGGAATACGATACAGTAAGATTGAAAACTGGAGGGAAGACAGCGATGTTTATTTATTCTGCAAAGCTGGACAAAAAGAAGCTGACAGCCATTCTTCTGGCCGTCGCTGCTGTGATTCTGATTTTTGTGCTGATCTTTGCACGTGGCAAGGAATCGCCATCCAACGATCAACAGGCAGCACAGCTCAAGCTGCTGCGCACAAGCCGACTGGAAACCAATGAGGAACGCCTGGCACTGCTGGCAGCGCTGGGGTGGGAAGTGGCTGGTCAGCCGGCTGAGGAAACCGAAGTCCGCATTCCTTCGGTCTTCTCGGATGTCTACGAAAAATATAACCAGCTGCAAAAAGAGCAGGGACTCGATCTCGAAGCCTGCAAGGGCGAAAAAGCCATGCGCTATACCTACCAGATTGTCAATCATCCGAGCGGCGAAACCGCTGTCCGCGCCACGCTCCTCGTTCGGAATAACCGCCTGATCGGCGGCGATATCTGCTCCTCGCGGCTGGATGGCTTCATGCATACGCTGCTGAAGCCGGACAATGCATCCGCTACGCGCAACTCGCAGACCGACGCCTCGTCGAGCAGCCAAACCACGGAGCTGCCCAAGCCCGAAGCATCGGCCAATGCTTCCGTTGCGGAACTGCCAACCGTCGGCGGAGACGAAGCGGCATTTCCGACGGACTGACCGCATGGCTTTTAGCCGCGCATAATTAGCCGCCGGATTGCAGAACCTACCTGTAAATTTAAAAACAGGCAGGTCGAATGATATGAAACGAAAAAGCTGGCTGCGAATCGCGGCACTCACGCTGACCATGGTTCTGTGCATGGCCATCGGCACATTGCCGGTATCCGCGGCGCTCCGGGAAGGGGATCGCGGCAGCGATGTCCGAACGGTGCAGGAAAAACTGAAGCGCTGGGGCTATTACACCGGCGAAGTGGACGGCATCTATGGCGCTCAGACCGCATCGGCTGTCCGCGCCTTTCAAAAGAAGAACGGGTTGACGGTCGATGGCATCGTCGGCACGGCCACCAGTCAGGCGCTGGGCATGACGCTTTCGTCCAGCTCCTCCGCAACCACCAACTATTCCAACGAAATCGGTATGCTCGCCCGCATGATTGCGGCAGAGGGGCGCGGCGAACCGTATACCGGACAGGTGGCCATCGGCGCAGTGATCATGAACCGCGTCAAACACCCGTCCTTCCCCAATACCATTTCCGGCGTCCTGTATCAGTCCGGTGCCTTTTCCGCACTGAGCGACGGACAATACGCCTCGACGAACGTACCGGACAGCTGCCGACGCGCAGCCGTGGAAGCCTATAACGGCTCCGACCCGACGTATGGCTGCATCTACTACTACAACCCCGCAAAAACCAGCAACCGGTTCATGCTTTCCCGGCCAATTGTCCTGACCATCGGAGATCATGTTTTCTGCAAATAACGTAGGCCAAAAGCCGGACGGATGCGCATTCACCGCACCGCTCGGCTTTTCGTGTGTTTCGCCGGAAAACCTGAAATTCGACGATCAAAATTTACAGGAATGCATTGACTTTTTCGTACATTATGGTATTATATAATAGGATGTTTCCCAGCTCCTCCCTGCGGAGGATGAAATAACAGATGGAGTGAATAACATGATTTCAGATAAGATCAGGCGCATTGCCGGGCAATTTTGCATGGAAGGACAGCTTCAGGATGTCATCCCGATCGTACAGGGACATATCAATGATACATACCGCCTCGTCACGCTGACGGAAACCGGTGAACAGCAGCAGTATGCACTACAGGCGATTAACCAGTACGTCTTCAAACAGCCGGAGCTTGTGATGGAAAATATCTGTTCCGTCACCCAATTTCTGCGTCAGAAAATTACCGCCGCCGGCGGAGACCCGCTCCGCGAAACGTTGACCGTGATTTCGACCCGAACCGGCAAGAGCTTCCATGTGGACGAAAACGGCGACTACTGGCGTGTTTACAACTATATCAGCGGCGCCTCGACGTATGACACGGTGCAAAACGAACAGCATCTGTACCATGCCGGCTATGCGTTCGGCAGATTTCAGACCATGCTGGCTGATTTCCCGATTGAAACGCTGCACGATACCATCCCGGATTTCCACAACACGAAAAAGCGCCTGAATGATTTCTTTGAGGCGGTGGAACGTGACGCGTGCGGCCGCGCCGCCTCCGTTCAGCCGGAAATCGAATTCATTCGCCAACGCGTGAACGACGCATCCTACCTGATCAACCTGCAGGAGCAGGGGATTCTTCCGACGCGCGTCACGCATAACGATACAAAGTACAATAATATTATGATCGACGATACCACCGGGAAAGCCCTCTGCGTCATTGACCTGGATACGGTCATGCCCGGCCTCTCGGCCTATGATTATGGCGACGCGATTCGCTTCGCCGCATCGACCGCAGCCGAGGATGAAACCGATCTCTCCAAGGTTCATCTGGATATGAAGCTGTTCGAACTGTTTACGGGCGGCTTTGTCAGTGCTGTCGCCGGCTTTTTGTCGGACGATGAGCTGGCGGCGCTGCCGTGGGGTGCCCGTATCATCACGCTGGAGCTGGCCTCCCGTTTCCTGGCAGACCACCTGAACGGCGACCAGTATTTCAAAATTCACCGTGAAAACCATAATCTGGATCGCGCCCGTTCTCAGCTGGCTCTGGTCGCTGATATGGAAAAACGGTTCCCGGAAATGCAGGCCATCTGCGAAAAATACAGAACACAGCAGCTTGAAATGAACAGAAAGGCGTAAAATCATGCCACAGACATATCCAAGAAAACACCGGCAACCGGCCGAATACCAGCGGGAAGCTGCCGAAGCGATGCCCGAAAACCTGATTGAGGGGCGCAATGCTGTGCGGGAAGCGCTGGCAGGCGACCGTGAAATTGAAAAGGTCTATGCATTAAACAACCGGGACGACAGCCGCCTGGCGGCACTGGTCGGGGAATGCCGCGCACACGGCGCGCAAATCGTGAGCTGCGACCGCCGCAAGCTGGACGCCATGTCATCCACCGGCGCGCATCAGGGCATTCTCGCCGTCGTATCCGAGATCACCTATGCGTCCGTCGAGGACGTGCTGAACCGTGCGGAAGCGAGCGGCTGCCCGCCTCTGATCGTCATCTGCGACCATTTGAGCGACCCACAGAATCTCGGAGCCATTGTTCGAAGCGCAGAGGTTTTTGGCGCACACGGTGTCATCATCCCCAAACGCCGCAGCGTATCCGTCACGCCTGCGGCTGTCAAGGCGTCGGCTGGTGCGTGTCTGCATCTGCCGATCGTTCGCTGTACGAACCTTCACGCCGTCATCGGCGAGCTGAAGGAAAAGGGCCTGTGGATTTGCGGAGCAGACGGAGCGGGGGATCGATTGATTTCCGACGCCGACCTGGCAGGCCCCACCGCCATTGTGCTCGGCTCGGAAGGGGATGGCCTGTCCCGCCTGACGCGGGAGGACTGCGATTTCCTCGTTCGAATCCCCATGGCCGGAAAGGTCAATTCGCTCAATGTATCTGCGGCGGCATCGGTCTTCCTCTATGAAGCCATTCGCCAGCGCACAGCGCTCAACTCGTGACCCATCCCAGAAATTGAAAGGAACAATGCGCCCATTTTTGTGACGCATATCATCATAGATCTATGAAAAAAAATCACCCTTTGATCGACCTGCAGCTGGAAGAAGTGGAATCGTCCGCCGATGAATTTTCACTCGAATCGATTCTGGCGGAATTCGGCTCCGCCCGTCAACAGAAAACACCCAACCCGACTCACTCCGAACAAGCGGAGCCAATGACGGCTGAACCGCAACCACCGGAACCGCAGCCAATCGTTGAGGAAATTGCTCCTCCACCGGAACCGCAGCTAACCGTTGAGAAAATCCCTCAGCCACCGGAACCGCAGCCGACCGTTAAGGAAATTACTCAATCGCCGGAACCGCAGCCGACCGCACCGGAAATGCCACCCATCACGGAACCGGCTCCTGCTGCTGTGGCTGAGCCGGAGCCTGCAAACGTCGCGCAGCCTGTACAACAGGCAAAATCGGTTCGCGCAGAGGATCTGGTCGTACCCCGTGCGATTCCCATGGATCATGTCATCGACACGGCGGCGTTTGACTCCGTCTACGAAAAAAAACAGCGCCGGATTCAGAAGCTGCGCAAACAGCTGCTCGCCGAACAGGCGGCTGCACCGCGAACGGCTGAACGCAGGAACAAAAAGAATTTGCGCCCGGCACATATCAAGACCGGCCCGATTCCGGTTCCGCCAGTCGCCAAGGCGGAAATGGCGCGGGAACGCGCCGAAAAACCGGTCGGGCAGCGCTATCCGCGTCCGACGCCGGTGAAGAAAAAAACACCGGAGAAACCGCCGGAAAAACCGAAGCCGTCCCTGAATCCGCTTCAGATGCTGCGCAAATTCGAACGAAATCGCCGCTCTGCCACCACACGCTTCTGGCTTGTGCTCATTCCGTGCGTGGCGCTCTTCTACATGGCAGCCGCAGCCTATCTGGATCTGCCGCTGCACACCGCTCTCGATTTTGCAAAAAATCCGCGCTCAGCTGCACTTGCTCATACCGTTCTGCTCGGCTGCGTGATGGCGCTGAACTGGGATACGCTGGCACGCGGCATCGTCGGCCTGTTCCTGCTCCGCGCGGGCAGCGATACGCTGACCGCGACTTCCCTCTGCGTCTCCGAAGCGTACTGTATTGCCAATATCATCTCGCCCGACATTTGCAGGGACGCCTCCGGTGCCGTGGCCTATGTTCCGGTCTCGGTGCTCCCGGCATTGGCCGCATTGTTTGCACTGCGCAGCAGCAAAATTCGCTATCAGGCGTACTACCGCTCGGTTCGAAGCTGCTACCGCCTGCGCAATGCCAAAACGCTGACCACCCTCCCGGAAAAATACGACGGAGACGTCATCTACACGGTAGCCAAGGCCGATAATTATCAGGGCTTCTACCGCACCTTCGCCGAAAACGATACAGCATCGACGGTGATGCTCTGGTATACGCCGCTCGTCCTGCTCGCTTCGCTCTTTCTGGCCGTCTACTGCGGATATTCGACCCAGAACGGCGCACCCTTCCTCTGGTGCTGGTCGATCATTGTCGCCTTCACACCGGCACTTGGCATCCCGCTGGCGGCAGTTCTGCCCCTGGCCAGAGCTGCCAAGCGCCTCTATAAAAACGGGATTCTTGTCGGCGGCGGGAAATCCATTGAACGCATGGCAAAGCGCTCGTTTGTCCTGATGACGGATGAAGATGTGTTTCCCGGCGATGCCATCTCCATCAACGGCTATAAGCTCATGAATCCCGATAAAAAAGAGCTGGCGCTGTCTGCCGCAGCCAGCCTGCTGGAAGCGGCGCAGACCGCACTGGCCGTTCCGTTTGTTCGCCTCGCCGGTGAAAACTATGCACCGGTTCGCCCGGTAAAAAATCTCTCGTTCTCGGATGCCGGCGGCATTTCCGGCACGATGGATGGACAGCAGGTGCTCATCGGCAACGCATCGTACGTCCAAAGAGCCTGGGTCAAAATTCCACCGGATATCAAGCTGAAAACGGCTGTTTTCTGCGTGGTGGACTCGGAGCTGCTCGCGGTCTTTGCCGTGCGGTATCAGGTCACGCCGAAGGCGGACTATGCGCTGAACCTCCTCGAGGACCACGGCTATCTGCCGGTCGTCGCCGCCCGCGATTTCAACGTCACGGCATCCTTCCTGCAGAGTCGCTTTGGTGTCGCATCGTCTGACCTTGTGTATCCGCCAGCAGAGCTGCGTGTCACCATGTCAGATCCAACCCTGAAATTGGATGCCGACGGCCTGATCGTGACGTATGGCGGCGGAGATGCTGTCGCAGAAGCGCTGGTTACCTGCCGCCGCTGCAGAACCTCGACACGCCTTTCGCTGCTGTTCTCACTGCTCTCCTCCGTGATTGGCCTGTTGCTCGGCGTGTTGATGGCCTATTTTGGGTGGTCGGAAGCGGCTACGCCGGTCAATATGCTGACGTATTACCTGCTTTGGATGGTACCCTCCCTTGTTTTCGCTGCCTGGGTGAACCGATTCTGACGGTCTGCCCAAAAAATACGAAAAAATTCAAAAATAATAGTTGCTTTTTACCGGCTACTGCGTTATAATAGATAGGAAGCGCGATACAGATTGAATCTGTTGGAATTATCACGACAAAGGAGAGTAAAATTGATGGCGTACCCTATCGAAAAAATCCGCAATATCTGTCTCTTAGGTCACGGCGGTGACGGGAAAACATCTCTGGCAGAGAGCATTCTTTATGCAAACAAAGTTACAGATCGCCTTGGTAAAACGTCAGACGGTAATACCGTTTCTGACTATGACCCAGAGGAAATCAAGCGTTCCATCTCCATTCAGACAACGATTTGTCCGGTCGAAACAAACGGACATAAAATCAATGTTCTGGACGCTCCTGGCTTTTTTGACTTTGTCGGTGAAGTAACGGAAGCAATGCGTGTCTCGGATGCTGGCCTGATTGTCATCGGCGCGAAGAGCGGCGTTTCTGTCGGCGCGCAGAAAGCCTGGCTGAACCTGAAACATCAGGAAAAACCCTGCGCAATCTACATTTCCAAGCTGGATGAAGAGCACGCAGATTTCTATAAAACATATGAAGAAGCGAGAAAAATTTTCGGCGTAGCCGTCGCCCCGATCACCATTCCGATTATGGAAAACGGCACAGCCACCGGTATCGTCAACATCGTGACCGGCAAAGCCTATCAGACGACCAACCATAAGGTCACGGAGATTCCGGTTCCGGCATCCATGGCCGACCAGATCGAAGAATATCGCCAGGAGCTGGCCGAAGATGTCGCCGAAACAAGCGATGAACTGATGGAAAAATTCTTTGGTGGCGAAGCCTTCACGGATGAAGAATTCGTCGCAGGGATTCGCGCCGGTGTCGCCTCCCGCGCCGTTTGCCCGGTGTTCTGCGGCTCGGCCATGACTGGCCTCGGCACAGAAGCGCTGCTGGACGGCATCATCAATTATTTCCCGTCCCCGGCTGACGGCAAGGATGAAATTCAGCTCGTCGATGGCGAAGAAAAGCCGTTCCAGATTCAGTCGGACGGCGCTACCTGCCTCTTCGTCTTCAAAACCGTCGCTGACCAGTATGGCCGCTTCTCCTTCTTCAAGGTGCTGTCAGGAAAAGTCACATCCGATATGTCCCTGACCAATACGCATTCCGGAACCGTCGAAAAAATCGGCCGGATCTACATGGTTCGCGGTAAGAAAAACACCGAGGTTTCCGAAATCGGAACCGGCGATATCGGCGCAGTGGCCAAGCTGGCCGACACCCGTACCGGTGATACCCTTTGCGCTGCTGACCTGAACGTGGTCATCAAGGGCATGGAATTCCCGCGTACCTGCTACACCAAGGCGATCATCGCCAAAAACAAAGCGGCAGAAGAAAAAATCGCCACCGGCCTTGCCCGTCTCCGCGACGAAGACCCGGTGTTTGAGAATGGATTGAACTCCGAAACGCATCAGCAGACCATCTCCGGTATGGGCGATATTCACCTCGACGTGCTCTGCTCCAAGCTGAAAAATAAATTCGGCGTCGAAGTCGAATTGGCAGCTCCGCGCATTGCATACCGCGAAAAAATCCGCAAAAAGGTCGAAGCGGAAGGCCGTCACAAGAAACAGTCCGGCGGTCATGGTCAGTTTGGCCACGTCAAAATTCGCTTTGAGCCGACGGAAGAGCTGGATCTGGTCTTTGCCGAAGAAATCTTCGGCGGCAGCGTCCCGAAGAACTTCCACCCGGCCGTTGAAAAGGGTCTGCGCGAAAGCATGGCGAAGGGCGTTCTGGCTGGCTACCCGGTCGTCAACCTGAAGGCTGTTCTGTATGACGGCTCCTATCATGACGTTGACTCGAACGAACTCTCCTTCAAACTGGCAGCCCGCCTCGCCTATAAGAACGGCCTGCCCAATGCGAACCCGGTCATTCTGGAACCGTACGGCCTGCTGAAGGTCGTGATTCCGGCGGACTATATGGGCGATATCAGCGGCGACCTGAGCAAACGCCGTGGCCGCGTCATCGGCATGGAACCGGCAGAAGATAATATGCAGGTCATTGAAGCCGAAGTCCCAATGTCCGAAATGGATTCGTATGCCATTGATCTCCGCTCCATGACACGCGGCTGGGGCAGCTTCACTCTGGACTTTGTCCGCTATGAAGAAGTTCCGCCGATGGTTCAACAGCAGATTATCGAAGAAGCGAAATCCCGCATGGAAGAAGACGACGACGAATAAAATCAGGGTTCCGTACCCAGACTTTCTTGAACAGACAACCGGCGTGCACGATTGCACGCCGGTTGTCTGACGTTCTCCGAAAATCCAGGAGAAACGATGATGTTTTTTCGCACTTTCTGCGGAAAGTTCACAGTTGGAAATTGAAATACAAAGCATCCTGTGGTATAATGAATAGAAGCGCTTAAGAACCTGTGCAAACAGCAGAAGAGCGATCAGTACAGCGAAAAGGTGAATGATATGGACGAAATTTTTAACGAGAAACTGGTCAAAAAGCTCCCGGATGCGCGAGATGCGATCTATAAAGGTCTGATCGGGCTGGCGGCCATCGCGATCATGGCCGTTGCCATCATGTATGCCGGTATCATGTCAATTCTGGTCATTCTGGCCGTTTTCGTCGGCTATTTCTTTGTGAATAAACAGTTCGAGGTGGAATTCGAATACATCCTCACAAATGACGAGCTCGATGTCGATAAAATCATAGCCCGCGAACGCCGGAAAAGCCTGCTCAGCGTCAATATTCGCACCTTTGAGATTCTGGCACCGGTCAATGATGCCTACCGGTCTGAATTCAATGACCCAACCATTGAACGGCGAATCGACGCATCCAGCAGCCCGAAATCGAATAAACGCTGGTTCGCGGTTTTCCGCGAAGGAGAAAAGAAAACACTTCTGATCTTTGAACCGGGCAAAAAAATGCGTGAAGGGATGCGCCGCATGATTCCGCGCATCATTCGGGAACCGGGAAAGGGCGAGTCTGCGTGTATTTGACCGTCGGAACCGATATCGAAGAAATTGAACGTTTTGAATCTGTGCTGACGAATCGGCGGATGATGAAACGCTGCTTTTCTGAACAGGAACGCACCTATTTTGAGTCGCGTGGGCAAGGTGCTGCCGAAAGCGCTGCCGCCGCATATTGCGCCAAAGAGGCATTCGGCAAAGCCGTCGGCACCGGGATTACCGTGTCCATGCTTGGCGAACTGGAACTGCTGCACGACGCAGCCGGAGCGCCTTACCTCCAATTGCATGGCAAGCTGGCCGAACAATATGCGAATATGAAGCTCTCCGTCTCCGTCTCACACAGCGCCAGCTATGCCATTGCAACCGTTCTCGCATACCGCGAAACGCCCGAAGCCGAATCCGAAGGAGATGACGGAGATGCTTGCTGAACAGGTTCATACAGAGCTGATTCGCCGCCTCCTTCCACCTCGCAGACAGGATACGCACAAAGGCCACTATGGCCGCGCCATGCTGATCTGCGGCGCGCTGGGCTATTCGGGCGCAGCTTTTTTCTCCGCTGAGAGTGCTGTTCGAAGCGGTGCCGGACTGGTTGATCTGACGGTTCCGGCCGCCATTTTCCAAACCGTCGCCGTCAAGCTGAACGAAGCGATGGTGTATCCACTCCCGGATACACCGGACGGTATGTTTGACGATGGCGCGATTCCTATCCTTCTCAAACGGATGGAATGCGCCGACGCCATTTTGATTGGTTGCGGTCTGGGACGCAGTGAACCGGTCTCCCGGCTGGTTCAATCGGTTGTTACTCACGCCAAAGTTCCGGTCGTTGTGGATGCAGATGGCATAAATGCGCTGGCTGCACATAAAAATATCCTGCGGGATGTTCACACACACCTGATCCTGACACCGCATGACGGCGAATTGACCCGTTTTCTGGGCGAAGCGCCGGTTCGACCGGGCGAATTCAGAACCGATGCGGCGGCGCGCCTGGCAACAACGCTGGGCGTGACGCTCGTGATGAAGGGCCACGAAACTGTGACCGCTGATGCTTCCGGCAAAACGCGCATCAACACCACCGGCAACGCCGGAATGGCAAAGGGCGGAAGCGGCGATGTGCTGGCCGGCATGATCACGGCTCTGGCGGCACAGGGGCTTTGTCCGTTTGATGCTGCGTCTGCCGCTGTCTATCTGCATGGCCTCGCGGGGGATCTGGCACAGCGCTCATCCGGCGAAATCGGCATGACGCCGACGGATATGTTGCGGCTGATTCCACAGGCGTTTTATCAGTGCCGAGGTGTTTAGCCGCTCAAAACGGAGGGGCTCTGATGAAACAAAGACGGTTCCAAATACTTGGCCTGCTTGTTCTCCTGCTGCTGGCAGCCGGCTGCTCGCAACAGCGGGATGACCGGCTCGAAGCGGCGATTCATGCACGGTACGGCGGGGATGCACTCTTTTCGTCGGTCATACAAATGCGCCTGAATCAGGGGGATTTTGTCTCTGATTACACGCTTTCCTATGCCGGACAGCCTGAAAACGGCCATATCCTGACCGTTACGGCACCGTCGGAGGTGGCTGGTCTGGCTGTTCAGGTGCGCCGCGACAAAACGATTGAAGTTACCTATGACGGTGCAGTCTTTCTGCCAGCCAATCTGGACGGCACGACGCTGTCGCCCATCGCGATTCTCTGCGACCTCATCTCCAACTGGCAAACCGGCTACGCGGACTCCGTTCAAACGGAAAAACAGAACGGGCAGACTGTTGTCATCTGGACTGCGTTCTCAGACGATACCGGCGAAGAAATGACATACCGCACCGTCTTTCAAAAGGATACGCTCGAACCGCGCCGCGCAGAATGCTTCCACGCAGGCGTGTGTGTTCTATCGCTCACGTTCAGCGACCAACAATGGATCAAAACATAACATAACAAAAGGATCTTTATCATATGTCACAACACAGCTATTTGAAAAGAACCTGGGCAGAAATCAATCTCAATCACCTTCGCCACAATTTCCAGACCGTCCGCTCGCATATCCCATCAGGCGTCAAGATCATGTCCGTGGTCAAGGCTGATGCCTATGGCCACGGTGCCGCGGTTGTTGCCCCTGTGCTGGAAGCGCTTGGGAGCGATGCCTTCGCCGTTTCGAATATCGAAGAAGCGCTCGTTTTGCGCAAAAATAGCGTTCACGCACCCATTCTGGTGCTTGGCTGGGTACCCGCTGCTTGGACGGATATCCTGATTCGTGAAAACATCGAAACCTCCGTTTCTTCGCTGGAGGGTGCGCGACATCTGTCGGAGGAGGCGGTTCGCCTTGGCAAGACGGTATCGGTTCACGTCAAAGCGGATACCGGGATGGGTCGCTTGGGTCTCCGCGCACTCAATGACGCCGATATACAGACCGCAGCCGACGAAATTCAACGGATCAGCCAGCTGCCGAATCTCCGCATTGCCGGCCTGTTTACGCATTTTTCGACGGCGGATGAGCCGGGCGATACCTACTCGGCCACTCAGTTTGCGCGGTTCATGCAGCTGCGTAGTCGACTGGAAACGCTTGGCGTCGCCTATGGCCTGTGCCATTGCGCCAACAGCGCGGCAACCATGCTCCACCCGGAGTACGCCTGCGATATGGTTCGTTCCGGTGTCACACTGTACGGCCTCAGCCCGGACAATGACCCGACCGGCCAGCTGGCACAACAGTGCGCGTTGGAACCGGTCATGACCCTGAAATCCACCATCGTCCAGAAGCGCCGGTTCCAAGCCGGAGATACGGTCAGTTATGGCGCACATCTCCTGGAAGCGGATACGGATATCGCCGTAATTCCCGTCGGCTATGCGGACGGCTACCCGCGTTTGCTGTCCGGCAAAGGCTTGGTTGGCGTGGACGGGAAACGCGCAGAAATCGTCGGAAAAGTCTGCATGGATATGACCATGGTTGATGTCAGCGGCTGCTCCGCCGAAGAGGGCAGGGAAGTGCTCCTGTTCGGCAAAACCGCCGATGATTGGATTCCGGCCGAACAGGTGGCTGCTTTGGCCGGAACCATCGGCTACGAACTCGTCTGCTGCATCGGTCGCCGTGTGACACGGGTGTATCTGCAAGACGGCAGGGAGGTCTCCGTTGTCCAATTGACCACGCCGTAACAACAACAAAAAGAACGTCTGTCAACTGCATGATAACAGCTGACAGACGTTTTTTTGTTTGCAAATTCGATTTAGCGGCGGCCAATGTCGCGGCGACAGAACATTCCGTCAAAATGAATGCGGTCAGCGGCGCGGTAGGCAAGCTCCAACGCCTGCTCCATCGTTTCACCGGTGGCGGTGACGCCGAGGACACGTCCTCCAGCCGTCACAATCCTACCCGCATCGTCCGCTTTTGTCCCGGCGTGAAAGACAATTGCACCGGTATCCGCTGCATCCTGCAGTCCCGTGATCTCGTGACCGCGGGAATAGGAACCGGGATAACCGCCGCTGGCCAGAACAACACAGGCTGTGCAGGCGTCTGCCCACTGAATGTCCAGCGTGTCGAGGCGCTGATCAATAATTGCTTCCATGATATCCAGCAGGCTGGTTTGCAGAAGCGGCAGAACAGACTGCGTTTCCGGGTCGCCAAACCGAGCGTTGTATTCGATCACCTTGGGGCCGTTCGGCGTCAGCATCAAACCAAAATACAGAACGCCGCAGAACGTCCGCCCCTCTGCCTGCATCGCACGGATGGTCGGAACAAAGATGTCGCGCATACATTGCTCTGAAATTTCAGGCGTGTAGTGCCGGTTGGGGCTCACAGAGCCCATGCCGCCGGTGTTGGGTCCCTGATCGTGATCCAACGCCCGCTTGTGATCCTGCGCAGACACCATCGGACAGATCGTTTTCCCGTCCGTGAAGCAGAGGACAGATACCTCCGGCCCCGTCAGACATTCTTCAATGACTACGCGATCTCCGGCCGCACCGAATGCATGGCCGGAAAGCGCACGCTCAACTGCTTCCAGCGCTTCGTCAACAGTCTGCGCAACCGTCACACCTTTGCCCAGCGCCAGACCGTCAGCCTTGACGACGATCGGTGCGCCGTGCGCCCGGATATAGGCGCAGGCGTCCTGCTGATTGTCAAAAACGGCGTATTCGGCGGTCGGAATGTGGTAGCGGCGCATCAAATCCTTGGCAAATGCTTTGCTGCCCTCGATAATGGCTGCGTTGGCACGGGGGCCAAAGGCGCGAATGCCGATGGCTTCCAGACGGTCAACCAGACCGAGTGCCAACGGGTCGTCCGGTGCGACAACGACGAGATCGGGCTTGTTCTCCGAACAGAATGCGACAATGGCATCCAGATCGGTTGCTTTGATGGGGACGCATTCCGCCAGCTGCGCGATGCCGCCGTTTCCGGGTGCACACCAGAGCTTTTCCACCCGCGCATCCTTCGCGAGCGCCCAGGCAATGGCGTGCTCACGGCCGCCACCGCCAATGATTAATATCTTCATACAGTGCTCCTCCGGTCAGTGCTTGAAGTGACGCATTCCGGTGAAGACCATCGCGATGTTGTGCTCGTTACATTTCCGAATCGAATCCTCGTCACGGATGGAGCCACCGGGCTGAATGATGGCGGTAATACCCGCTGCAGCCGCCGCGGTGACGCAATCGTCAAACGGGAAGAACGCATCGGAGGCCAGAACGGAGCCCTTCGCCTTGTCACCGGCCTGACGGATGGCGATGTCGAGTGCGCCCACGCGGTTGGTCTGTCCGGCACCAATCCCGACAGTCTGATCAGCCGTTGTCAGGACAATGGCATTGGAACGCGTATGCTTGACAATCTTCCAGCCGAAACGCAGTGCCTGCATCTCCTCTTCCGTCGGTGCGCGGTTGGTCACCGTGTGCAGCGCTGCTTCGTCCAGCAGCTGATCGTCCAGCGACTGCACCAGCAGCCCACCGGCCACTTTTTTGTAGTCGAGCATCGATGCGGTCAGCGGCTTGGAAATGTCGTCCAGCGTCAAAAGACGCACATTCGGCTTGGCCGACAGGATTTCCAGCGCTTCTGCGGAGAATGCAGGTGCAATAATCACTTCCAGGAAAATCTTGGCCATCTGCGATGCAGTTTCTGCATCAATCGGCCGGTTCGATGCGACAATGCCGCCGAAAATGGAAACCGGATCCGCTTCATAGGCGCGTGCATACGCCTCGGAAATGGTCGCAGCCGTCCCAACACCACACGGATTGGCGTGCTTCACGGCGACGATGGTCGGTTCGGAGAACTCCTTCAGCAGCGTGAGAGCGCCGTTTGTATCATTGATGTTGTTAAAGGACAGCTCTTTGCCGTGCAGCTGCTTGGCAGCGGCCAGTGTACCCGCGCTCTGGAGCGGTTCGCGATAGAAAACAGCGCTCTGGTGCGGGTTCTCGCCATAGCGCAGATCCTGAACCTTCTCGAATGTCGCGGTAAACGTCTCCGGCAGAGTGTCAGTTATCTGACGGCGGAGATAGGAAGAAATCAGAGCGTCATAGGCAGCAGTGTGCTCAAACACCTTGAGCGCCAGACGATACCGCGCTGCCTTGTCGAGAGAGCCATCCTTCAGACCAGCCAAAACAGAGTCGTAGTCGGAGGGGTCAACAATGACCGCGACATCCTGATAGTTCTTGGCCGCAGCACGAATCATCGTCGGACCGCCGATGTCGATGTTTTCAATGGCCTCCTCCAGCGTGACATTTTCCTTCTGAATGGTTGCCTTGAAGGGGTAGAGATTGATCGCAATGATATCAATCGGGTCGATTTCCAGTTTTTCCAGCGTTGCCATGTGCTCGGGGTTGGCACGCATGGCCAGAATTCCGGCGTGAATTCTGGGATGGAGCGTTTTGACGCGGCCATCCAGACATTCGGGGAAGCCTGTCACATCGGAAACGTTGGTGACGGGAATGCCCGCGTTCTTCAGCGCAGTCGCCGTACCGCCGGTGGAGAGGATTTCATAGCCGAGCGCAGCCAGCCCTGCGGCAAATTCGCACACGCCGGTCTTGTCGGATACACTGATCAAAGCCTGTTTTTTCATAAATGCATCTCCTTGTCAATCGATCAATCAAAAAGAGCGGATGTACCGCACTTTCAGTCGAAACATAAAACGCGAAACCTATCGGATATGGACGATTCGCCCGTCAACGGTCAACCGTCCCTGACAGAACTGCGTGACAGCATCCGGCAGAATCTGCCACTCACACATTTCCATGACACGCCGCTGCAAAATTTCAGGCGTATCCCCCTCACAGACCGGCGCGGATTTCTGACAGATAATCGGCCCGCCGTCTGTTTCAGCCGTTACAAAATGCGCGGTCGCCCCTGTCACCTTGACACCGTATGCCAAAACCGCCTCATGTACGCGCAGCCCGAAATATCCTTCTCCGCAAAAAGCCGGAATCAACGACGGATGGATGTTGATCACGCGATTCTGAAAACATTCACAGAAAGACGGGCTGAGAATGTACAGGAAACCGCAGAGCACGACGAGATCAATGCCTTCAGCGATCAGTAGGTCGGTCAACGCTGTTGTATACGTCTGGCGGTCAGCATAGTCCTGCGGCACTAAAACGTGCGCAGGGATTCCGGCATCCGCAGCACGGGTCAGCGCATAGGCGTTCGGACTGGAGGAAACGCAGAGCGCCAGCGTTCCGCCACCGAGCCCAACCGTTTGCTGACGGTCAATGAGCGCCTGAAAATTCGTCCCGCCGCCGGAAACAAGCACAGCAATTCGGGTCGGTTTCATCGGATGGAAACACCTTTCTCGCCGGAACGGCAGACGCCCAGAACGGCAGCCGTATAGCCGAGTGAACGGATGGCAGCCAGCGCACGGTCAGCATCCTCCGGTGCCACGATCAGCGCCATGCCGACACCCATGTTGAAGGTGTTGTACATTTCACGCCGGTCAATCTGACCGACCTTTGCCAGATAGGAGAAGATCGGCGGCACCGGCAGAGCCGTCGTATCCAGCTCGGCACAGATGTGCTCCGGAAGCATCCGCGGAATGTTTTCAAAGAAGCCACCGCCGGTGATGTGGGAAGCGCCCTTGATGGAAACGGTTTTCAGCACTTCCAGAACCGGTCGGACATAGATCCGGGTCGGCGTCAGCAGCTCTTCGCCGAGTGTTCTGCCGAACTCGTCCACATAGGTGAAGATGTTGTCAGCGGAAACGTTCAGAATTTTCCGCACCAGTGAGAAGCCGTTGGAATGCAGACCGGAGGAGGCCATCCCCAGAATCACGTCGCCGTCCGCTACGGTGGAGCAGTCCGTGATTTTGGAACGGTCGGCCAGACCGACGCAGAAACCGGCGAGGTCGTATTCGTTCTCATCGTACAGACCGGGCATTTCGGCCGTTTCGCCGCCGATCAGTGCGCAGCCGGCATCCAGACACCCATCGGTCACACCCTTGACAATGGCGGCAACTCGCTCCGGGACGTTGCGCCCGACGGCGACATAGTCCAGGAAAAAGAGCGGACGGGCACCGGAGCAAACGACGTCGTTGACCGACATGGCCACGCAGTCAATCCCGACGGTGTCGTGCTTGTCCGTCAAAAATGCAATCTTCAGCTTGGTGCCGACACCATCCGTGCCGGAAACAAGCACCGGGTCAGAAATACCGGTCAGATCCGGGGAAAAGAGTCCCCCAAATCCGCCGAGGGAACCGATGACACCTTTGGTAAAAGTCCGTTCTACGAGAGGCTTCATCTGTCGGACAGCCTCATAACCGGCGGTGATGTCAACGCCGGCCTCCTTATAGCGTTCGCTGTATGAATCAGTCATGGTTGCCGATTCTCCTTTCAAATATGGATGTCCCGGTCGGCAGCACCGCCGGAACGAAATCTGACAGAGGTGAATTCTGAAACGCCGGTCTCAGCCGTTCTGACTGTTTTTTGTCAGACGGTCAAAGGCTTCCTGATACTTGTCCAGCGTCGCCTGTACAACGTCCGGCGGCAGAACCGGAGCCGGTTCGACGCCAGCCAGGTGGTTATCCTTCAGCCAGTCCCGCAGATACTGCTTGTCAAAGCTGGCCTGTCCACGCCCGATCGCATAGCTGTCAGCTGCCCAGAAGCGCGACGAATCCGGCGTCAGCACTTCGTCCGCCAAAACGAGATGCCCGTCCTCATCCAGACCAAACTCAAACTTGGTATCAGCAATGATGATCCCGCGGGAGAGCGCGTAATCAGCGGCTTTCGAATAAATCTCAATCGCAGCATCGCGCACCAGAATGGCCAGAGCCGCACCCAGCTGCTCCTTCATATATTCAAAGCTGACGTTTTCATCGTGACCGCTGGCCGCCTTGGTAGACGGCGTGAAAAGCGGCGTCACGAATTTTTCGCTCTCACGCATCCCGGACGGAATCCGAATGCCGCAGACTTCACCGGATTCCTGATACGACGCCCAGGCGCTTCCGGTCAGATAGCCGCGCACAATGCATTCAAAGGGGAGCATTTTCAGCTTTTTGACCAGCATGGAACGCCCGGCCAAAGTGGCATCCGCCTGGAAAGGCGCCGGGAAATCAGCCGGATTGGCGCTGATAAAATGTGTGGGGATGGTGTCCTTCAGAAAGTCGAACCAGAAAAGACTCATCTGATTCAGAAGGACACCCTTTCCTGGAACGGTTGTGTTCATAATGACGTCAAAAGCCGAGATACGGTCGCTGGTGACGATCAGCAGGCGATTGTCACCGGCATCGTAAATTTCGCGGACCTTTCCGCTGGAAATCTGAACTGCCATGATATTCAACTCCTTAATTCTGTGCGTTCAGCATGGACTGAACGCGATCGAAAATGGCACGATCCTTTTCCTGAACTTCCTGTGCCATTGCCTTCTTTGCGGCGCTGAGACGCTCTGCAATCGACTCGTCGTACACGCCAAGAATCTGCTCCGCCAGAATCGCGGCATTGTCACCGCCGTCAATGGCGACAGTGGCCACGGGGACACCCTTCGGCATCTGAACGCTGGAAAGCAGCGCATCCAGACCATCCAGCGTCGAGGACTTGATCGGCACCGCAATCACCGGGAGCGTCGTGTGTGCGGCCAGAATCCCGGCCAGATGCGCAGCCTTCCCAGCGGCGGCGATGATCACGCCAAACCCGTTTTCACGCGCTGAGGACGAAAAAACCGCCGCAGATTCAGGCGTTCTGTGGGCGGATATAATATGAATCTCGTATGGAATTTGGTCGCGTTCAAATGTTTTGAGACAGCCGAGCATGACGGACAGATCACTGTCCGACCCTAAAATGACGGCAACCTTCTTCTGCTGGATTCCCAATGCAAAACCCTCCAAATGTCAAATTCAGTTGTGATGCCTGCAAAACAGGCAACGACTGTCTGTACATATATAATTGTAAAGCAAACCTGTGAAAAATGCAAGCAATTCACCGGGCCGGTTCGATTTTCAGAGAAGTGACCATTTATAGCAATAGACAGTCGCATCTTTTTGAAAGAATGAGCAACATTCCTCCAAACCGGCCAAAGAGATCGGGAACGGAAATTGCGAAAAGCCCGGAAAGTGCTTTACAGGCGTTGAAAAATCTGATATAATAACATAGATGATGCAAAATTGGGTTGGTCTGCCTGATTTCCGGACAATCCGCCATTGAACTTCGCATCTATCCATGACAGAATCATATATCGCATCGACGATGCAGACAGGAGATATCAAAAACCCATGATTGAATTGATGGAATACAAGCAGCGCGCCAAGGAACTGCAGCCGCAGCTGGAGGAGCTGAAGAGCGCGCTCAGCATCGATAAATTGACAGAAGAATATGAACAGCTCGAAGTCCAGACGCGTGAGAACACGTTCTGGGAGGATATCGAGGGCTCACAGAAGGTTATGCAGCAGATGAAGCAGCTGAAAGCCAAGCTGGATCGCTACAACAACCTGAGAACCAGAACGGACGACCTGTTCGCCCTGATCACCATGGCGCTGGAAGAAGACGAAGAGGGGATGGAAGACGACATCCTGAACGAGCTGACCTCGCTGGAACAGTCGGTCGAACAGTTGAAGCTGGACACCATGCTCTCCGGCGAATATGACCGCCTCCCCGCCATCCTTTCCATCCATGCAGGCGCGGGCGGAACAGAAGCACAGGACTGGGCGCTGATGCTCTACCGGATGTACATCCGCTGGGGCGAACGCCGCGGCTTCCAGGTCAAGGTTCTGAACGTTCTGGACGGCGAAGAAGCCGGAATCAAATCAGCCGATATCCTGATCGAAGGCGAAAATGCCTACGGCTACCTGAAGGGCGAACACGGCGTGCATCGCCTCGTCCGCGTCTCGCCGTTCGATGCCTCCGGCCGTCGGCACACCTCGTTTGCCGCTGTGGAAGTCATGCCCGAAATCGACGACAGCGTGGATGTCGAAATCCGAAGCGAAGACCTGAAGGTCGATACGTACCGCTCCAGCGGTGCCGGCGGACAGCACGTCAATAAGACCGAATCCGCAGTCCGTATCACGCATCTGCCCACCGGGATTGTCGTGGCCTGCCAGAATGAACGCAACCAGCATCAGAACCGCGAAATCGCCATGCGGATGCTGCGCTCCAAATTGATCGAGATCAAGGAGCGGGAGAAGCTGGATAAAATCGGCGATATCAAGGGCGAACAGAAACAAATTGAATGGGGCAGCCAGATTCGCAGCTATGTCTTCATGCCGTATACGCTGGTCAAGGACAATCGGACAGGCTGCGAAGTCGGTAACGTCAACGCCGTCATGGACGGGGAACTGGACGAATTGATCAATGCCTATTTGAAAGCCAGCGCCAATGGAACGCTGAACCTGAAATAACCCGATTCAATGACGCAGACAGAAGGGAGCAACGTATGGTTTCCAGAATCTGGACGGTTGGCCTGAACGGAATCGAAGGATATCGAATCTCCTGTGAATGTGATTTGTCCGGTGGCTTGCCTACATTTGACATCGTCGGCCTGCCGGATGCCGCTGTGCGCGAATCACGCGAGCGGATTCGTGCCGCAATCAAAAATTGCGGCTTTGACTTTCCGATGCGCCGCATTACGGTGAATCTGGCACCTGCCGATACGCGTAAGGAGGGTGCGCTGTACGATTTGCCGATTCTGCTGTCTGTTTTGGCGGCATCCGGACAGATGCACGTCGATGTCTCTGACTGCGTGTTTGTGGGCGAGGTTGCCCTGGACGGTTCGCTGCGCCCTGTGAACGGGATTCTGCCGTGCGCGGCTGCTGCTGCTGCAAACGGGTTCCCACGCATTTTTGTTCCGCAGGAAAACGCTTCGGAAGCGGCTCTGGCCAAAGGCCCGGCCGTTTATGGGGCGGATCACCTGAACCAGCTGCTTGCGGCACTGCGCGGCGAACAGGCGATTCCACCGGCACAGCCGGCGGAGAATGCACCGTCTCAAGCGTACCCGGTCGATTTTGCAGAGGTGCGCGGACAGGAAAACGCCAAACGTGCCATGGAGGTTGCCGCGGCCGGTGGCCATAACCTGCTGATGAACGGCCCTCCCGGTTCCGGTAAAAGTATGCTGGCGCGCCGTTTACCGACCATCCTGCCGCAGATGACCTTCGAAGAATCCCTGCAAACCACCATGCTGTGGTCGGTCGCCGGTCTGACTGACCGCGCACACCCGCTCGTCGCGGAGCGGCCGTTCCGCTCCCCACACCATACCAGCACCGCCATCAGTCTGATCGGCGGCGGTCGTGACCTGCACCCCGGTGAAATTTCGCTTGCGCATAATGGCGTGCTGTTCCTCGATGAATTCCCGGAGTTTTCGCGCCATACCATTGATGTCCTGCGCCAACCGCTGGAAGACGGCTTTGTCACCGTTTCCCGCGCTTCGGGTACCGTCTCCTATCCGTGCCGCTTCATGCTGGTGGCCGCAATGAACCCGTGTCGCTGCGGGTGGTACGGCCATCCTTCCGGAAAATGCCACTGCACACAGGCACAGGTTGATGCCTATATGGGCAAGATCTCCGGCCCGATGCTCGACCGCATCGATATCTGTACGAACGTGCGCGAAGTCGCCTTTCAGGATCTGAGTACCCACACCCCGGCGGAGACCTCTGCTGAGATTCGGCAGCGTGTCAACGAAGCCAGAGCGCTTCAAAGGCAGCGTCTCGCGGGCAGCGGCGTGACCTGCAATGCCCATATGCCGGCTGCGCTGATCGAGAAATACTGCCGCCTCGGCGATTCGGAGCAGGCCATGGTTCGCCGCGCATTTGATAAATTCGGCATGAGCGCCCGCTCCTACCACAAAATTCTGAAAATTGCACGCACCATTGCAGACCTTGCGGCCAGTGAAGCGATTACCTGCACACACATTGCAGAGGCGCTTCAGTACCGCGGTGTCTGACGGCTGAAGGGTGAAAACAACAAGAGAACACTGAATTGCGGCGTGAATAGTTGTTGAACCTGTGAAAATGCAAAAAAGATGAACGAAACGACTTTACAAACCGGGCAATCTGTGCTATAATAAACACGATCAAGGAAAAAGAGGTCATCATCCATGTTGAATTGGCAGCTTTGCAGCGCAAATGAATATTATTATTTTCGCTTTACCAGCTTTTACGCGGGTAAGGCTTGTTTGCGTTTGTCCAAAGAGACGGTTTCAATGACCTCTGCGCACCGATAAGTGCAGAAATCTCGTGAAATCAGAGCCTCCGCGGCAGACGCTGCGGGGGCTTTTTTACGTCAAATTACGAACGGAGGAACGATTCATGGTCGTCATACTCAAAGAAAAGTACAATCCGGTTCAGCTGGACAATCTTCTCGACTGGCTCAAAAGCCTTGGCCTGCAAATCCACCGCAGTGAAGGCACCAAACACACCATTCTGGGTCTGGTCGGCGATACCTCCACGGTCGATATCGACCTGATTCAGGCGCTCGATATCGTCGAGGAAGTCAAACGAATTCAGGAACCGTATAAAAATGCAAACCGGAAATTCCACCCGGACGATACGGTCATCTCCATCGGCCAACAGCAACCGGTACTGATCGGCGGCGGGAATTTCCAGCTGATCGCCGGCCCCTGCTCGGTGGAGTCGGAGGAACAGATCTGTGCCATCGCCGAAAGCGTGAAGCGTTCCGGCGCAACCATGCTTCGTGGCGGTGCCTTCAAGCCCCGCACCTCGCCGTATGCCTTCCAGGGGCTCCGCGGAGAAGGCATTCGCCTCCTCTTAGAGGCCAAAAAACAGACGGGGATGCCGATCGTCACCGAAATCATGGACTTGTCTCAGCTGCCGCTGTTTGAAGACGTCGATGTCATTCAGGTCGGCGCACGCAATATGCAGAATTTTGAACTGCTCAAGGAACTTGGTCATACCAGAAAACCGATCCTCCTGAAACGCGGTCTGGCCAATACCCTGCAGGAGCTGCTTATGAGCGCCGAATACATCATGGCGGGCGGCAATGAACAGGTCATTCTCTGCGAACGCGGCATTCGGACGTTTGAAACCTACACCCGGAATACGCTGGACATTTCTGCCGTTCCGGCGCTGAAAACCATGTCACACCTGCCTGTCATCGTCGATCCGAGCCACGGCACCGGCATTTCGCGGATGGTGCTGCCAATGTCGCTGGCGGCTACGGCAGCCGGTGCGGACGGCCTGATTATTGAGGTTCACAATGACCCGCCCCATGCACTGTGCGACGGCGCACAGTCGCTGACGCCGGAAACCTTTGATGCACTTACAAAGGCTGTGCAGGCCGTGCGCCCCTACGCATACGGCAATGCAAAAGAAGGGGGAAAACAGGCATGAACGTGGCGATTATCGGCCTGGGGCTGATCGGCGGCTCCATGGCAAAAGCCATTCAGGAACAGACGGACTGCACGGTATACGGCACCGATCTGGTTCCGAGCGTTGTCCTCCGCGCCAAACTGACCGGCGCAATCGACGATGAACTGACAAACGAACGGCTCCACACCTGCGAAACCGTGATCATTGCCCTCTATCCGGCTGATACGGTGGAGTGGCTGCGGAATCACGCCGCTGATATTGCGAAGGAAGCGCTCGTTGTGGACTGCTGCGGGATTAAAAAGTTCGTCTGCGATCAGGCGCAGCCCATCGCCGAAGCCAACGGCTTTACCTTTGTCGGTGGCCACCCCATGGCGGGCATTGAACGCTCCGGCTTCGATCATTCCAAGGGGGCTATGTTCCACAACGCCTCCATGATTCTGACGCCGTCGGCCGGAACAGATATCCGCACGCTGGAACGCGCCAAACGCTTTTTCTGCTCCATTGGCTTTGGCAGCATCACACTGCGCACGCCGGAAGAGCACGACCGCATCATCGCCTATACCTCACAGCTGGCACACGTCCTCTCCAACGCCTATATCAAAAGCCCGACCGCACCCTACCACAGCGGCCTGTCTGCCGGGAGCTTCCGCGACATGACGCGTGTGGCCACCATGAACCCTACCATGTGGACGGAGCTCTTCCTGGAAAACCGGGATCACCTGATCACGGAAATTGACGCGCTTGCCGAACGGCTGCTGGAGTACAGCGCCGCGCTGAAAAAGAATGACGCCGACGGCCTGCGACGCCTCCTCGAAGATGGCGTGATGATGAAAGCCCTCTGCGATAAAAATGACGAGCGTACCCAGGAAAACGGCAGGTGACACCATGCAAAAGGATCTCAGGAAAACCGTAACAGTTCCGGCCTCCAAACCGTATGAGGTCGTCATCGGCAGACAGCTGCTCGACTGCTGCGGCGAAGAAATTGCAACGCGCCTGCATCCGACCCGCGTCGTCGTTGTATCCGACCGAACGGTCGCCCACCTGTATGGCGATCGCGTCTGCCACTCCCTGCAATCGGCCGGTCTGCAAACGGCGCTCTGTGAATTTGAACCGGGCGAAGACCATAAAACCATGGAAACCGTTTCGGAGATTCTCGCATTCTGCACGGCACACGGCCTGACCCGCTCCGACTGCATCGTCGCACTCGGCGGCGGAATCACTGGGGATGTCGCCGGCTTTTCGGCGGCGATTTATCGCCGGGGCATCCCGTTTGTGCAGCTCCCGACCACCTTCCTCGCCGCCATCGATGCGTCCGTTGGCGGGAAAACAGGCGTCAATCTCCCAGCCGGAAAAAATCTGGCTGGTGCATTCTGGCAACCCGCCTATGTCCTGTGCGACTGCGACTGCTTTGCAACATTGCCAAGGGAAACCTTTCTGGACGGCGTTGCAGAGGCCGTCAAGTATGGCATGATTTCGGATGCTGACCTGTTCGAGGCGATTCGCCGCGGTGACGCAGACCGACGGACAGAATCTGTTGTCGAACGCTGCGTGACGATCAAAAGCCAATTCGTCGCAGAAGACGAATTCGACAGGGGACTGCGCCAGAAGCTGAACCTTGGCCACACCTTCGGTCACGCCATCGAAACGTGCAGCGGGTACACCATCTCACATGGCCACGCCGTTGCCATCGGCATGGTCGCCGCCGCGCACATGGCGCACAGACTGGGGCTGACGGATGCAGAAACGGTGCATCGCCTCACGGATACTCTGCAACAGCTCGGCCTGCCGACCACGACGCATTTGCCGGCTGAACAGCTTCTGACAGTCATGCGGCAGGATAAAAAGGCGTTCGGCAACTCCGTAACCCTGATTCTCCCGCAGCAAATTGGCTCCTGCATCCTGTATCCGATGATGCTCGATCAGCTGCAGTGGATGGACGCAGACGATGAACCGGAGGCTCGGCCATGAACGTGCAGATTGAACCGCAGTCCCTGCGAGGCACTGTTCGCGCCATTCCTTCCAAATCGGATGCCCACCGTGCGCTGATCTGCGCTGCACTCGCAGACGACAAAACGCTCTATTCACGCCTCGCAAAGCGCCTGACGGGAGCGGGTGCCGCAGAGGATCTCCTCGCAACCGTCCAATGTCTGGATGCGCTGCTCTCCGATCAACAGCCGGTCTGCCTGGACTGCCGGGAGAGCGGCTCAACGCTCCGCTTCCTGCTCCCGGTCGCTGCAGCCGTAGCCGAGCGCACGCGATTGACCGGAAGCGGCCGTCTGCCGTTTCGCCCGCTTGGAGAACTGCGCACGCAGATGGAGCGTCACGGTGTGCAGTTTTCGGCAGAGCAGCTGCCGTTTGAAATCACCGGCCGGCTGACGGGCGGAACGTACACACTGCCGGGCAACATCAGCTCCCAATATGTCACCGGGCTTCTGCTCGCACTGCCGCTCCTGCCGGACGACAGTCAACTGACACTGACCACACCGCTGGAATCGGCGGCCTATGTCGAAATGACGCTGAAAACGCTGCAAACGTTTGGTATCCGGATTCAACCGACGAAAGACGGCTTCCTGATTCCGGGCAGACAACACTATCATGCACCCGATGCACTGGAACCGGAAGGGGACTGGTCGAACGCCGCCTTCTTCCTGACGGCCGGTATGCTCGGCAGCGGCGTCGAACTGCTTGGCCTGTCTCCGGATTCGGTGCAGGCTGACCGCGCCATTCTATCCTGCCTCGCAGACTTCGGTGCAGAGGTAAACGAGACAAAGCGAAGTGCTTGTGTCGCCTCTAACCCATCCGTGCCGAAAAAACCGTGCCGGATCGATGTGTCGCCCTTTCCCGATCTGTTCCCGATTCTGGCCGTCGCAGCCTGTGCAGTGGATGGGGAAACCCAACTCGGCAATGCTGCCAGACTGCGCCTGAAAGAAAGCGACCGCATTGCCTCGACAGCCGCAATGATCACCGCGCTGGGCGGCCATGTGACCGAAGCGCCCGATGCGCTGACCATCCACGGCACAGGTCGCCTGAACGGCGGTACAGTGTCCGGCATGGGTGACCACCGCATCGTCATGGCCGCAGCCATTGCATCCATGCTCTGTTCGTCGCCGGTGCAGATTCTGGGCGCTGAAGCCGTTCAAAAATCATATCCGCTGTTCTTTGAAGATTTTCAACAGCTTGGAGGAAATGTCCATGTCGTCTGAAATTGGAAACCACCTGAAACTGAGCATTTTTGGCGAATCGCACGGCAGCGCCGTTGGTGCGGTTCTGGACGGCTTACCGGCCGGGGAGGCGATTGATCTCGCCGAGCTGTCGGCGTTCATGCAGCGTCGTGCCGGTGGCAAAACCATGACCACACCGCGCCGCGAAGCCGATGAGCCGGTCTTTCTGTCCGGTGTGAAGAATCAGCGGACGACCGGTGCGCCGCTGGCTCTGATTCTGGAAAACAAAAATGTCCGCTCCGGCGATTATGATGCTCTGGCCGGAAAGCCCAGACCGTCACACGCCGATTACCCGGCTCATGTGAAATACGGCGGCTTCGAAGATCGCAGCGGCGGCGGCCATTTTTCCGGACGCCTGACGGCTCCGCTCTGCGCTGCCGGCGGAATTTGCAAACAGATTCTGGCGCGAAAGGGCATTCTGATCGGCGCACACGTCGCATCCATCGGAGCCGTTTCGGACGATCGGTGGGATCCGGTCAACGTGACGGCAGATGATCTGCTGAGCCCGCTGACCCGACCGATTCCAACGCTGAACGCCACAGCCTGTGAGCAGATGCTGGAGGAAATTGCAGCGGCGGCAAAAGACGGCGATTCGGTGGGCGGTATCGTCGAATGCGCAGCCATCGGCCTGCCCGCTGGACTGGGCGACCCGCTGTTTGACGGGATGGAAAACCGCATCAGCGCGGCCATCTTCGGCATCGGCGCTGTCCGCGGCATCGAATTCGGCACGGGCTTTGCAGCTGCTTCTATGCGCGCCTCCAAGCATAACGATGCCTGGCGACTGAAAAACGGAACGGTCTGCACGGAAACCAATCATCACGGCGGCGTTCTGGGCGGCATCACAACCGGTATGCCACTGATTTTCCGAACCGCCTTCAAAGCGACGCCCTCGATCAGCAGGGAACAGAAAACAGTAGATTTGAACACCATGACCGAAACAACCATAGCGATACAAGGGCGACACGATCCGTGCATCGTACCGAGAGCCGTTCCGTGCGTAGAAGCGGCGCTCGCCTTTGTCCTGCTGGATGCAGTTTGTGAAGCCAAACAATGAAAGGATTTGACCACATGGAATTGGAATTACTCAGAAAGCAGCTCGACGAAATTGATCATGACATCCTGCAGCTCTTCCGCAAGCGGATGGAAACGGTTCAGTCGGTCGCCGCGTATAAACAGGACAATCATCTGCCGGTTTTTCAGGGTCAGCGCGAGCGGGAGATTCTGAACCGCGCAGCGGAGGAGGCTGGTCCGGAGCTGGAAGACGCCGCCAGAATTCTCTACGCGACGCTGCTCGACCTGAGCCGCTCCGCTCAGGCGCGTTTCCTGACGAAGCCCGGCTGCCTGTCGGAAAGCATCCGGAAAGCCATTGACGAAACAGCACCCGTCTTCCCCAAACACAGCCTGGTCGCCTGTCAGGGCGTCGAAGGCGCATATTCACAGATGGCGTGTGACAAATTCTTCCAGACGGCCAATATCCTTTATTTCCGCAACTTTGAAGGCGTATTCAATGCCGTTGAACAGGGACTTTGTCCCTATGGTGTCCTGCCAATTGAAAACAGTACGCACGGAACGGTCAACGAGGTCTATGACCTGATGCGCCGCTATTCCTGCTGCATCGTCCGGAGCATCAAGCTGAAGATCGACCATGTCCTTCTGACACCGCCGGGCGTCCGCCTAAACGATGTCCGCGAAGTCTTTTCCCACGAACAGGCCATCGGCCAGTGCTCTGATTTCCTGAAGCAGCACCCCGATATCCGCGTCACCGTCTGCGAAAATACGGCAGCTGCGGCAAAGGCTGTGGCAGAATCCGGCCGGAAAGACTGCGCCTCCATCTCGTCGCGCAGCTGTGCAACGCTCTATGGCCTGCAGATTGCCGCTGAAGATATCCAGAACAGCGACGGCAACTACACGCGCTTCATCTGCATTTCCAGAAAACTGGAAATCTATCCGGGCGCCAACCGCATCAGCCTCATGCTGGCGGTTCCCCATAAACCGGGCGCACTCTACTCGTTGATCGCCAAATTTTCCGCGCTCGGCGTCAACCTGACCAAGCTGGAAAGCCGACCGATTCCGGGCAGCGATTTTGAATTCCTCTTCTATTTCGACATGGAAGCATCCGTCTATACGCCGTCTGTCCTGTCACTGCTCGATGAGCTGGCAGAAGGCCCTGAACAGTTTGTCTTCCTGGGCAGCTATTCGGAGGGCTGAGCCATGGAATACGGCTTGATCGGTGAGCGGCTCGGCCACAGCTATTCGGCGGTCATTCATCGGGCCTTCGGTGCCTATGATTATACGCTGCACAGCCTGCCGCCGGATGAATTGGCGCATTTCTTTCAAACCAGCAACTTCCGTGGCATCAATGTCACGATTCCATACAAAAAATCGGTCATTCCGTTCTGCGCGGAGCTGTCAGAGACAGCGCAGAAAATCGGCAGCGTCAACACCATCGTTCGCCGCTCGGACGGCACCCTGTATGGCGATAACACCGACTATTTCGGCTTCGCGGCCATGGCTCGCCTCGCCGGAATCGATTTCGCCGGAAAGCGCGTGGTGATTCTCGGCAGCGGCGGAACCTCCCTGACGGCACAGGCTGTGACTGCGGATGCCGGTGCAGCTTCTGTGACCGTCGTCTCCCGCAAGGGCCCCGTCACCTGCGATCATCTCGGAGTAGCCGCACAGGCCGATGTGGTCATCAATACCACGCCGGTCGGGATGTATCCCAATAACGATGCCTCACCGGTTCCGCTGGAACGCTTCCCCAATTGCTCCGGCGTGCTGGATGTGATTTATAACCCGCTGCGCACCCGACTGCTGTCCGCTGCAAAGGAGGCAGGCATTCCTCACGCGGGCGGACTGTATATGCTGACAGCGCAGGCCGCCAGAGCCTATGAGGTATTTCGCAACGAACCCCTGCCGGATGGCACCCTGCAATCGGTCTATCGCCGCCTGACAGCCGACGTCAGCAATCTCGTTCTGGTCGGTATGCCCGGCAGCGGAAAATCGACGGTCGGACGGATGCTGGCCGAACGGCTGAACCGCCCGTTTGTCGATCTCGATGAGGTCGTCGCCGGACAAGCTGGAAAGACGGTGCCGGAGATCTTTGCGCAGGAGGGCGAAGCTGCGTTCCGCCAGATGGAGGCCGCTGCCGCGTCGGAAACCGGCAAACAGAAGGGGCTTGTGATTGCCTCTGGCGGCGGTGCCATCCTGACCGCTGAAAATCGCGCCGCGCTGCGTCAAAATGGCCGCGTCTACTGGCTGCAACGCGCAATCGGTCAGCTGGACACCAGTGGCCGTCCACTGTCAACCGGGCTGGATGCACTCTGCGCTATGGCCAGACAGCGCGAACCACTCTACCGCCTGGCCAGCGACTGCATCATCGACAACAACGGACTGCCGGAAGCGACGGTACAACAGATTTTGGAGGATTTCGATGAGAGTATTGGTGATTAACGGCCCGAACCTGAATATGCTCGGCGTTCGGGAACCGGATATTTACGGCAAGCAGGACTACGCAGCGCTTTGCAGCTTTATTCAAAACGCGGCAGACGAGCTGCACATCGCGGTGGAGATCGTCCAGTCCAATCACGAGGGCGTGCTGGTCGATACCATCCAGCAGGCGCTCGGCCAATTCGACGGCATCGTCATCAATCCGGCCGCGTATACGCACACGAGCGTGGCCATTTTGGATGCGCTGAAGGCCGTTCAGCTTCCGGCTGTGGAGGTTCATTTGTCGGATGTCCGAACGCGGGAGCCGTTTCGTCAGATCTCCTATGCGGGGATGGCGTGCCAAAAAACCTTCTGCGGGATGGGCTTTGAAGGCTATCGCGCCGCACTTTGCTTCCTGGCGGAAACGCTGAAAGGGTAGGAGAACCCGAAACCGTGCAGCGTGTCGGATTGACAAACGCGGCCGCTCTGTGATATACTAAACGGAAAGCGTTCCGGCGACAGGACTCCCGATTTCAAAAACGGCCGGAGCGGGACGGAGGCAATCAGAATGCATGACAGCTTTGAAGAATATGCACGTCTCGGCACGGAGTTTCTGCCGGTCACGGAAGAGGAAATGCTCATGCGCGGCTGGGACTACTATGATTTTCTCTACATCTGTGGAGATGCGTATGTCGATCACCCGTCGTTCGGCGCCGCCATTATCAGCCGCGTGCTGGAAAACGAGGGCTACCGCGTCTGTATGCTGTCTCAGCCGAAACTGAAAAACGGCGAGGTTGTGATTCCATTCCCGGAACCGCGCCTGGCGGTGCTGGTGTCCTCTGGCAACATTGACTCCATGGTCGCTCATTACACGGCGGCCAGACGGCGCAGAAGCGAAGACTGGTATTCGCCCGGCAAACGCGCTGGACTGCGCCCAGATCGCGCCGTGATTGTCTATGCACAGGCCGCTCGAAAAAAATGGCCGGATATCCCGATCATTCTCGGCGGACTGGAAGCCTCCCTCCGCCGCTTCGCCCATTATGATTATTGGGACGATGCAGTCAGACCGTCCGTTCTGATCGAATCCGGCGCAGACCTGCTGAGCTACGGCATGGGCGAACACTCCATCACCGAAATTGCCGATCTGCTCGACCGCCACATCCCGGTGCAGCAGATTACATCCGTCCGCGGTACCTGCTTTGTCAGCCGCGAAAAGGGTCGCTCCGGCTTCGAGGAGGTGGAATGCGCACCGTTCGAAAAAATCCGGGACAAGACCCCGGCTGCCAAAGCGGAATACGCCAAGGCCTGCCGACAGCAATACAGGGAACAGGACTTCACCAGCCAACGCGCCATCGTACAACGCCATGGCGACCGCTTCCTTGTGCAAAACCCACCGGCTCTGCCGCTGACGCAGCACGAACTGGACTATGTCGCATCGCTGCCGTATTGCCGGGACTGGCACCCCTCCTATGCGGAGCAGGGCGGCGTACCGGCAATTGATGAGGTCAAATTTTCCATCGCACACGTGCGCGGCTGCTTCGGGAACTGCTCGTTCTGCTCACTGGCCTTCCATCAGGGACGTTTCATCCGGGTGCGCAGCCACGAATCCGTCCTGGCAGAGGCCAGACTGCTCACGCAACTGCCGGATTTCAAAGGCTATATCCACGACGTCGGCGGCCCGACAGCCAATTTCAGACAGCCGTCCTGCGCCAAACAGCAGAAGCTGGGTCTTTGCCGCGACAAGAGCTGCCTGGCCCCGGAAAAATGCAGCGCACTGATTGTCGATCACAGCGACTATCGGGAGCTGCTGGCCAAGCTCCGAAAGGTGCCCGGCGTCAAAAAGGTCTTTGTCCGTTCGGGGATTCGGTTTGATTACCTGATTTATGACGAGGATGAACGCTTCTTTGACGATCTCGTGCGCTACCATATCAGCGGACAGCTGAAGGTGGCTCCGGAGCACTGCTCTGGCAACGTGCTGGTCAAGATGAACAAACCGCAATTTGAGGTGTTCCGCGCCTTCAAAAAGAAATATGAGGAAAAGAACCGGAAATTCGGCCTGAAACAGTATCTCGTCCCGTATCTGATGTCGTCTCATCCGGGCAGTACGCTGGCGGATGCCGTGGCGCTGGCCGAATACCTGCACCATGAAAAGATCAACCCGGAACAGGTACAGGATTTTTATCCGACACCGGGAACCATTTCCACCTGTATGTTCTATACACATCTGGATCCCAGAACCGGGAAACCTGTCTATGTCGCGGAAACGCCGGAGGAAAAGGCGATGCAGCGTGCGCTGCTCCAGTGGAAAAAACCGCAGAACTATGATCTCGTCTACGCCGCACTCGTCCAGTGCGGCCGGAGAGACCTGATCGGCTCCGGTGCCAATTGCCTGATTCCGGAACGCTCAAAGCCGAAGGAGCCGCCGAAAAACCGCAGCAATGGCAGAAGACCCTATTCCGGACGGCCACAAAGGGGCAGACGATGAGAAAACCCAGGAAATCGCTTGCAAAAACGGAAAAGATCGTGTATAATATTGATTTGTGAACTTGTAGATGGGTCGTCGGAACAGACGCCCTGTAGGATGGTAAAGAAGGACAGAATATGCAAAGATTTCAAATTCTGAAAAAGCAGCAATTGAATGAACAGGTTGTATCGATGACATTCTATGCACCGTACATTGCTGCAAAAGCACAGGCCGGGCAGTTTATCATTTTCCGCCTGGATGACCATGGCGAGCGCGTGCCGCTCACCATCGCGGACTATGACCGCACCGAAGGAACCATTTCCGTGATCTTCCAGCCGATCGGCAGCTCAACGAAAATGTTGGCCGCCTGTGAAGTAGGGGATTGTCTGGCTGACCTGGTTGGGCCGCTCGGCAACGCGACGGATATTCAGGGCGTTCGCCGCGCAATTGTCGTTGGCGGCGGCGTTGGCTGCGCCATTGCATACCCGACCGCCAAAGCGCTGAAGGAGGCCGGTGCCGATGTCACGGCGATCATTGGCTTCCGCAACAAAGATCTCGTGATTCTTGAACAGGAGTTTTCGGCGGTCTGCAACTCGCTGAACATCACCACCGATGACGGCTCCTACAGCCGCAAGGGCTTCGTGACGGATGTCCTGCGCGAACTGCTCGAAGCCGATCAGGGCTATGATCTGGTCGTTGCCATCGGTCCGGTTCCCATGATGAAGTTTGTCTCCAAAACGACGGAGCCGTTCGGCGTGAAAACGCTGGTCAGCCTCAACCCGATCATGATCGACGGTACAGGTATGTGCGGCGGCTGCCGTGTTACGGTGGGTGGTCAGACGAAATTTGCCTGCGTAGACGGCCCTGACTTTGACGGCCATCAGGTGGATTTCGATGAATTGATGCGTCGCAATCGCTTCTATCAGGAAGAAGAAGCACAAAATATGAATCATGTTTGCCGCTTGACAGGGGGTGTCCGCCGTGGCTAATTCGTCCTTGAAAAAAGTGCCGATGCCGGAGCAGGCACCGGATGTCCGAAATCATAACTTTGAAGAAGTCAGTAGTGGATATACCGCTGCCATGGCCAAAGAAGAAGCGGAACGCTGCCTTAACTGCAAAAACCGCCCCTGTGTTTCCGGCTGCCCGGTGAATGTGGCCATTCCGGACTTCATCGCGAAAATCCGTGAAGGCGACATCGATGCGGCTTACGCTGTCATTCAGCAGAACAATGCGCTGCCCTCCATCTGTGGTCGCGTCTGCCCGCAGGAATCGCAGTGCGAAAGCCGCTGCGTCCGCAGCATCAAAGGCGAAGCGGTCGGTATCGGCCGCCTGGAACGCTACGTCGCGGATACCATTCGCGCAAAGGGCGTTGCTGCGCCGACCGTTCCGGAAAAGAACGGCCATAAGGTCGCCGTTGTCGGTGCCGGCCCTGCCGGTCTGACCTGCGCAGGCGATCTGGCCAAGCTGGGATATGAAGTGACTGTCTTTGAAGCCTTCCATACTCCCGGCGGCGTCTTGATCTACGGCATTCCGGAGTTCCGCCTGCCGAAAAGCATCGTCGCCGAAGAAATCAAAAATCTGGAAGCAATGGGCGTCGAGATCATGACCGATATGATCATCGGCCGCACCCTGTCTCTCGATGAGCTGGTCGAACAGGGCTATGAAGCTATCTTCATCGGTACCGGTGCCGGTCTGCCGATGTTCATGGGCATTGAAGGTGAATCCCTGCTCGGCGTCTATTCCGCAAATGAATACCTGACGCGAATCAATCTCATGAAAGCATACCGTGAGGACTACGATACCCCCGTCAAACACAGCCGCTCGGTCGCTGTCATTGGCGGCGGGAACGTCGCGATGGATGCTGCCCGCTGCGCCAAACGCCTTGGCGCTGAAAACGTCTATGTCGTCTATCGCCGCTCTGCCGAGGAAATGCCGGCACGGCGCGAGGAAGTCAGCCACGCCGGGGAAGAGGGCATTACGTTCCTGTACCTGACCAACCCGTCGAAGATCGTCGGAGACGAGTCCGGCCACGTGACCGGTATTGTCTGCGATCGCATGGAGCTCGGCGAACCGGATGCATCCGGCCGCCGCAGACCGGTCAAAATCGAAGGCTCGGAGTTCGTGCAGGAGGTCGATGCCGTCATTATGGCACTCGGTACCACCCCGAACCCGCTGATTCGCTCCACCACCCGCGGCCTGGAAACAAACGCCAAGGGCTGCATCGTCGTCGATGATTCCATGGCCACCACACGCGATGGCGTGTACGCCGGTGGTGACGCTGTCACAGGTGCTGCAACCATCATCCTTGCCATGGGTGCCGGGAAAAAAGCAGCCGCATCCATTCATGAACGCCTGATGGGCGGAGAAGCGAAAAACTGAGCTTCAGCTCATCATTTTGAAAGCACAAAGAGGGAGCCAACCGCCGGTTGACTCCCTCTTGACTTTTCTGCAACCGTATGCTATCATGAAACAAACCAAAACGCAAGGGTGATTGTATGAAACAGCTGCACAACCTCTGCATGAAAATAGCCATCTGCCTGATGGCCTTGCTCCTCTGTATCTCGTTTTCTGGCTGCGAAACAGCTCAACCGACGCCGCAGCCGGAGATTCCGTATGGCAATGCCAATCCGCTCTACGGCGCGGGCGCAGAGCTTCCCGCCGATGCTTTTGCCATGCAGCTTCATCCCGCGGCAAAGGATGATGCCGTCAAGATGACACCGCAGGAGCTGATGCAGTGTCTGCGGGAAAATCGCCTGCAACCCGGCACGTATCTGGTTGCATCCGCAGTCGAACTGACCGGCCTTGCAGACCTTCAGCTGGACGGCCATCAAGCCGTTGTTTTTCTGGAAGAGGGTCTGCAAATGACCGGATGCGAACGCGTGACGATTTGCAATCTCGTCTGCATCGGCTTGGTACAGCTGACAGACAGCCACGATATCGTCTTGCAGCAGGTGGACGTTCAATCTGAACAGGGCGCCATGGTCGTGAACGCAAACTGCCGAAGGATTCGTTTCGAAGACTGCCGCATCACCGGACAGTCGGGTGCGGCACTTTTGAATCAGGCGGATGACCTCACACTCTTAAACAGCGTCATCTGCTATGAAAAAGCAGGTCTGCTCGATCAGTCAGCCAACGGCCTCTCTATTCGAAACTGCCTGCTGACCGGCGAAGGCACGGCCATTGAGACAAGCGGACGGGATGTCTCCATTCGCGGAAATACCATCGAAACCGGGAAGAACGCGACTGGCGTGATGCTGCACGGCGGCAACGTGTATGACGCAGAAACCGGAACACTCCGCCGAGAAGTCGAAGCAGAACCGGTTCGGTATGTGCTGCACAACGGCCTGATTGCAGAAAATACCGTCCGGACTGCCCGGTGTGGGATTCTGCTGGACGGCGTGACCAATACAGCTGCCATCCTGAATTCCGTGACATCCGTCGAAGTGCGCAACGGCCATTCGATCTATATCTGCGACAACGAACTTGGTGCCACGCTGACGGCAACCAATGTCGAATATCTGCTGGCAGACGGCAATCAATACCCGGACGACGGCTATCCGCATGACCCAGTGACAACCAACCTGCTGGCGCCGAGCGGTGATACACTCCTGGACGTCGATGCGCGATTGGAATGCGGCGTAGACGAAACACTGCTGCCGCAGGTCGATCGCGACCTCTTTGTCGGTGCCGAAACCAAAACGACTGTCCGGGATCCAGCTTCGCTCGAAAACGACCGAACCGTGGACGTGTATCTGTCGGAGGAAGCCGGGCAAACCGGTGTGCAGCGCGTCATTTTGCCACCGGGAAAGTATGCGGCACAGGAGACGATTCGCCTCGGCGGGAATGGGTATGACGAAACGGTCATCTATGGCTACGGCGCCTATCTCGAAAAAACGACGGGTCTGGAACCCCACCTGAACCTTTCCAATGTCAATGGCCTGACCGTCAAAGGCGTGACCTTTGCATTTGCCCAGCAGTCCTGCGGCCAGGTTCATGTCCTGAAAAAGATGGGCGCAAACCGCGTTCTTGTCGTGACGGGCGCTGGAATGATCAATGAATTTGGCAATACAGATCCCGCCTATTTCAACACAACCAGCATTGGCTTGCAGCGCCGTGGCACCTTTTTTGCCTCCTGCGATGCCAGCTACAGCAGCATCGTTCACTCTGACGATCTGGAACCCGGCACGATGCGAATCACGCTGGGCGGTGATCTCTACCAAAAGGTGCAGCCCGGCGATGTCCTGACCTGCCGAGCCTCTGCCGGCAATACGCCGACCGTCTCGATTTACGATTGCGCCGACGTCCAGTTCCGCGACGTGACCATGTACGGTAACTCGGCCTGCTTTGCATTCTATGAATCCGACAACCGCACAGCCACGACCTACTACCGCGTGCTGAATACTTCGCGGACGGGCGAATTGATTCCGGAATCGGTGTATCGGCACTACTGTGATCTGGAGGAACGCTATACCCAGCCGGATGATGATCGGCCACTGGACTTGGAAATCTCCGTGGATGAGCTGGGACGCTTCCGCGGCGCACCACCACACATCGGCTCCATGGATGCAACGCATACGAATGCCTGTGCAGAGGGCAGCCATGCGATCTCGTGCCTGTTTGAAAATATGGATGATGACGGAACCAACCAGAAATCGATGCACGCAAGACTGCACGCCTATGAAGTCGATGAGGCCAGCCATACCGTTACTCTGACATACAAGGGCAACCTGACCGAAGCCGGTTGGAAGATGTATGGTCAGGAGAACCCAAATTATCTCTGTCACGGCTTCCGCGAGGGCGACCGCATCTATATCTATACCTCGTCGGGACACCTGGTCTATGACGGTGTGGCGCTGACCGCCAGCGAATATGTCGGCGACGGCAGCGGGGAGACTGGACTCAAAAACGGAGCCATGCAGACTGGCACCTATCCGCTGTATCGGCTCACGGCGGCGCTGTATGAAGAAGTCGATGGTCAGCCGGTTCGTTGCTTCCACGAAGATGCTCTGCTAACTCAGGGCGCTAACGGTGCGATGGGTACCTATGCAGATTATCTCGCCAAAGATAATCGATGGGAGGCGGACTATAAAGTCCTGGTGGATAATCGGAGCATGGCTTCCGGCGGATTCCTGTTTGAGAATACCATGGTTCGCAACATCCGCTCCCGCGGCCTTCTGATTAAGGCGTCTGACGGCACAATTTCCAACTGCACGTTCCGGAATATCGGCATGAGCGCCATCGCTGTGAATTATGAAATCTACTGGGGCGAATCCGGTATCGTCGAGAATCTGACGATCGAAAAGAACCTCTTTTACCATACCGGGTATTTTGGCACGGATGAAAGCCTCTCTGTGATCAGCGTGAATGGACTGAACAGCTCAGGGGAAGAGGATACGTTGCTGTACCAGAACATTCGAATTGCCGACAACCGATTCATCAATCGCTCGACGGACTACTGCATCTACCTGCGGGGCATCAAAAATGCGACCATTACGGGGAACTACATGGGCATCCACGGCGAAGAGGATCACCGAATGCGCGCCGGACAGGGCGTAACGCCGGTGATTTGCCTGAGAGGTGCGGTTCAGATCGAACTGAACGATAATACCTACGAGCTCTTCGAAAAAGCGTATTGCAAACCGTATCTCTAACAGTTGCTCGTCCGAGAAAATGCATCCAAGCTGTCCGGCAACGACTTTGACCGCTGAACGACCCAAAAAGGGAAGTGTGATACCCGAGAACGACTCTGCAATGTTCTGCTTGAACCATACATCATAGCTGATAGAGAAACGAAAAACTCCGCGCATCACTGCGCGGAGTTTTTCATTGCTTGCACATCACACCCGCCCACTTCGGGCACTTACCCAAACCTCCCGCACATCGTCGCAGCTGCCTACATCGGGCGTGCTATGAGCCTCCCTTTCCACCACCAACAACTGGTCGCTTCCAAAGCCTCCCTTGTGCAAAGGGAGGTGGTGCGGCAAAGCCGCACAGGAGGGATTGCCGTTCTCTGTGGTACCACATTTACCTTTCACCGCCAACAACTGGTCGCTTCCAAAGCCTCCCTTGTGTAAAGGGAGGTGGTGCGGCAAAGCCGCGCCGGAGGGATTGCCGTTCTCTGTGGCATCACTTCTACCTTCCACCGCCCACTTTCCCCACCCACCAAAGTCCGCCTCTGCGGTCGCAGCAGGGACATGAGGACACTCGTAGGGCACAGGGTAGCCTCCCACCGAGGTTCCCCACTCCATCACTCCTCACGTGTTCCGAAAGAACGCATATCACAGCGCCCACAGGCGCGCATCACTTCCAAAACCTCCCTTGTGTAAAGGGAGGTGGTGCGGCAAAGCCGCGCCGGAGGGATTGCTGTTCTCTGCGGAATCACTTCCATCGCCCACCGCCTATATTCCCTTCACGCCTTGGCTCCACCTCTGGGGGAGCTGTCACCGAAGGTGACTGAGAGGGGAAAATCAAACGATGCGCACTTACAGCACTGTGATCGGTAAGGTGCGATACGCGTCTGTGTGCGCTGCGCCTATAGCGCGTGGCGCGAAGCGTCTGAGGGAGAGAAAAGTTTCTCTGTGGAATGACTTTCTCCTTTCCACCCTATACACTTCACCCAACCATCATCCCTCGCAGTTGGAACGGCCAAGACCATTCACGCTAATGCAAATTGCACGAAAAAACACCCGTGCCGATTGACAAGGGTGTTTTTTATGGTGGACGCTAACGGGTTCGAACCGCTGACCACTCGCACGTCAAGCGAGTGCTCTACCAGCTGAGCTAAGCGTCCATCTGATCGGTGTGAGCGTTTCAACCGCTCAACGAGATATATTATACACGATTCTTCGCCCGTTGTCAAGCCCCTACAGCAAAAAAAGCAAATTTTTTTTCGCGCTCTTTCTGCCGGGTCACTCAACGCGTTGAACGATTCCCAAACGACGGGATGTCAGCTCGTTCAACGCGTTGAATCACCGGAAACGGCTCTTCGTTCAAATCAGGGAAACGGTGCAGTCCGGCAACGTTTTGATTCGAAAGATCGGCTGCCACTGCGCGGTATCGACGGTCTCGCGCCGTATACCCGAACAGGCGGCATGGAATGCGGACGGAGCACCGGACAAAACAACCGCGGTTGGCCCATCTGCTCCGCCGATGATACCGATGGTTGCGGCTCCCGGACCATCCGAGCCCGCACCATGCATCGGCTCATCGCCCGGTGTGGCGTCCACCAGTGAAAACGGCGGCTTTCCATTCTCCGGCGAAAGGGAATACTGCATGAGCAGCACATTTGAAACGCCGTCGCAAAGCGTCTGCCAGTTGAGCGCCTGCACTGTCAGCGTGTAAACCTGCTTCGAGATCGGGTGGCAGACGGACACAGATTCGCCGACAGACGGTGTCGCAAAAGGTTCGCCCAGCACTCTTTGTGACCGTTGCTCCATGCGGAGCGTGCAGGAAAGCGACTCGGAAGCGTCAACGCCCTTCCAACGGTATGCTGCGCGATGCAAAAGCCAGACGCGCTCCGGGCTCAAATGATAGTGCTCCATGAAACGAAGCACGTCCGCCTCCTGACGGGCTTCCTCTGGGAAATAGGCTGCAGGCCAATAAACCATACTACAGGCGTGCGCGGCGGGCAGCTTTTGACCGTTCCATGAAATATGGCCGCGAAAATCAAGCGCCAACGGATTCTCTGAAAAAGCGCCCTCTGAATCCTTTTCCATTGCAGCCCGAACCGCATCTGGCTCCGCTTCCATGCAAATGTCCACGACAAGCCCCTGCTCACAAAGATACATGGCCGGGACGTGCCATGTCTGTTCGCCCCAGGAAAAATCGACATCTATTTTTTTCTCAAAACCGATATCATCAGAGCCAGTCCCAAATCCACCGTTGAAGCTAACGCTCCACGCTGATGCTTCCTCGAATGCAACAGGGGAGACCTCCTCGTCCTCATCCTCCAAAAGAGCGATGCCGGACAAATCCAGCTCATCCTGCAAAGAATGGACATAGGCATACGGGTCATCCATGGGCTCCAGCTCGAATTGCTCGGCAATCGCCTGAAGCGCCTGCTTTTGTTCCGGCGTCGGCGGGTATTCCGCCAGAAAGTCCGAAAACTGCTCCCGAGTCCAGGCGTGGCACTGCTCGAGCGCCGCCATGTCGGTGACGGATAACAGCAGGTGGAGCAAATCCTCAAAATTCCGCGCAATGGGGTGGATATAGTCACCAAAATCCATGGGATTCACCGCAAAAATCACAGAACCAAACTCTGGAACGGTGCAGTAATGAATTCCATCCACCCCGGCACAGCCGAGAATAGCAGCGCCTTTTGGTGTGCAGAAGTAAGCACAGAAATTGTCGCTCGAAGCGAAGCCAAGCGCAGACAAATCCAGATGCAGCATCTGTAGCCGTTCATAACATTCATCCATATCGAATCCCTCACTGACCTGATGCAATTTCAATGAATATATGATAGCACATTCCACCGCTGATTGCAAGGGGCCTCGAAGGAACTCCCCCGCAATTTATTGAACGAAACCGGCGAAAGGGTCTTGACTTTAGTACGGCAATGTGGTACCATAGTATAGCGATTTTGAAATAGGGAGGATGCATCATGCCGAGTTACCGGTCCGAGTCGATTGATCGTCTGTTCCGCGCCATTATGACGCTTGACAATCTCGAGGATTGCTATGCATTTTTTGAGGATATCTGCACCATCAAAGAGGTGCAGGACATGACACAGCGGCTGGATACCGCCTTTCTGCTCAATGAGGGAATGAGCTATCAGAACATCTCCCAACAGGTCGGCGTCAGCACTGCGACGATCGGCCGCGTCAGCCGCTGCCTGAACTATGGAAACGGCGGCTATAAAGCAGTGATTCAAAAACTGAAAGAGGCGGAGAATGCCTGATGAATATTGCTGATTCTGTTTTGAAAAACGACGAAAAGATCGTCTATCTTCTGCGTTCGCTGTATACGCAGTACGGATATTCTCATTTCAAAATGAGCCAGTTCGAGGAATATGACCTCTATGTCCGCAACAAGGATTTTCTGATTTCCGACAGCGTCATCACCTTCACCGATACAAACGGCAAGCTGCTGGCACTGAAACCGGACGTCACCTTCTCGATCATCAAGAACAACAAATACACGCCCAACTGCGTACAGCGGTATTGCTACAACGAAAACGTCTACCGCGTCTCAAAGGACACACACGCCTTCCGCGAAATTATGCAGGCGGGACTGGAGTGCATCGGCGACATTGACAACTACTGCATTTGCGAAGTACTGATGCTTGCGGCTCAGAGCCTGCAAACCATCTCGACCGATTCCGTCCTCACGGTTTCCTGCCTCGATTTTATCTTTGAAATCCTAGACAGCATCTCGCTGCCGCCGGAAGTGGAGCAGAAGCTCCTGAAATGCATCGGCGAAAAAAATACGCATGAGCTGGCCAGTCTCTGTCGCGAACACGGCATCGCCACGGAAAAGGCAGAAGCACTGAAGGCGCTGACTGCGCTTTACGGCACCGCTGCCGACGTCCTGCCACAGTTGCGTCGAATGCTCACCGGAATCGTCTCGGACGCCTCAATTCAGCACTTTGAAACCATTATCTCCACGGTGAACGCCAGCCCCTACGGGAATCTGCTCCGCATCGACTTTTCCGTCGTCGGCGATATGAAATATTACAACGGCATCGTCTTCAAGGGCTTTGTCAATCAGATCCCAACCAGCGTGCTGTCCGGCGGTCAGTATGACCGGCTGATGCAGAAAATGGGGCATCGCTCCCGCGCCATCGGCTTTGCCGTCTATCTGGATACGCTGAAGCGCCGCAATTCGTTGAAGCAGTACGATGCGGATATCCTCCTGCTCTACGATGAAACATCAGACCTGCAGGCGCTGCATGAGGCGGCCGCCCGACTTTCGGCAGAGGGAGAAACCGTACAGCTGCAACGCGCCGTGCCGGAACGGATGAGATACCGGCAGATCATGAAATTTCAGAATGGGGAGGTGACCGTTCTTGAATAAGATGCTAAACATTGCATTGCCAAAGGGCAGACTTGGCGAAAAGGTCTATGCCATGTTCGAAAAAGCCGGGTTTGATTGCCCATCGATTCACGAAAACAACCGGAAGCTGATTTTTGAAAATCCGGAAAACGGTGTCCGCTATTTTTGGGTCAAGCCCTCCGATGTGGCCATCTACGTCGAGCACGGCGTCGCCGATATCGGTGTCGCAGGGAAGGATATCCTGCTCGAATACCAGCCGGATGTGTATGAGCTCCTCGATTTGAACATCGGAAAATGCCGCATGGCGGTCGCTGCCAAATCGGATTTTCACGACAACCCCGACCGAACGCTGCGGGTGGCGACGAAATTTTCGAACATTGCGCAGAACTATTACACCTCGCAGGGTCGCGACATCGATATCATTCATCTGAACGGCTCCATTGAAATTGCACCCATTCTGGGTCTGTCGGACGTCATCGTCGATATCGTAGAAACCGGTACCACACTGCGGGAGAATCATCTGGAGGTCATCGAGACGATTCTGCCGATCAGCGCCAGACTGATTGCCAATCAGGCTGGGTTCAAATTCAAAAATGAAGCCATCACGGAACTTGTGCATCAGATTTCGGCACAGCTGGAGGAAGACAAATGATCAACATTCTGAAGTACGGCGAGGTAGAACCGTCCAAAATTTTCGCAAGAGTCATGCCCGAAGTCAATGTCGCGGATACCGTCGCCGAAATCATCCGCGAGGTGCGTGAAAAAGGGGATCAGGCGCTGCTTGCCTATTGCGAAAAGTTCGATCATGTCCAGCTCTCCTCTCTGGCCGTCAGTGAGGCGGAGATCGATGAGGCCATGGCAACGGTCGAACCGCGCCTGATCGAGGTGCTGACACGTGCATCGGAAAACATCCGAAAATTCCATGAGTGCCAGAAACGCACCGGCTTTATTCTGAATCAGGAAACTGGCGTAGTGATGGGACAGAAGATCATTCCGATCGACCGCGCCGGCCTGTACGTGCCGGGCGGCACCGCAAGCTATCCCTCCACTGTCCTCATGGACGCCATCCCTGCGAAAATTGCAGGGTGCCGCGATGTGGTCATGGTGACGCCGCCCGGTCAAAACGGCAAGGTCAACCCCGCTATTCTGGCCGCCGCAAAGATTGCAGGGGTCGATCGAATCTTCAAGGTGGGTGGCGCACAGGCGATTGCTGCGCTGGCCTATGGCACGGAATCCATCCCGAAGGTCGATAAAATCGTCGGCCCCGGCAATGCGTTCGTTGCCGAGGCGAAGAAGCAGGTGTTCGGTGCCGTTTCCATCGATATGATCGCAGGCCCCAGCGAAATCCTGATTGTTGCGGATGAAACCGCCAACCCGCGCCATGTGGCGGCAGACCTGCTCTCACAGGCTGAACACGATAAAATGGCCAGCGCTGTGCTGGTGACGAATTCGCCGTTCCTTGCGAATGCGGTTCAACAGGAGCTGGAGGTTCAGCTGCCGAAGCTCGAACGCGCCGAAATTGCACGGGCTTCCATTGACCGCAACGGAAAAATCATCGTGGCAGAGAATCTGACGGCGGCGATTGAAATCGCCAACGAAATTGCCCCGGAGCACCTGGAGCTGTGCGTTGATCAGCCGTTTGACTTCCTCCATGCCATTCGCCACGCAGGCTCCATCTTCATGGGGAAAAACTGCCCCGAAGCGCTGGGCGATTATCTCGCCGGGCCGAACCACACTCTCCCGACCAGCGGCACGGCCAAATTTTCCAGCCCGCTGTCTGTCGATGACTTTGTCAAAAAGACGCAGTACACCTATTTCACCCGCGATGCGCTGTCCGAGGTTGCAGAGGATGTCGCATATTTTGCAGAACAGGAGGGCTTGACCGCCCATGCCAAAAGCGTGGTCATTCGCCTTGAGGATTGAGCTATGAGCCGCTATTTCAGTCAAAAATATCAGAATCTCATCCCATATACCCCCGGTGAACAGCCGCGGGATATGCAGTATATCAAGCTGAACACGAACGAATCGCCGTTCCCGCCGCCCAAAGCCGTCGAACAGGCCGTAGCCGGGGAGGCCGGCTTGCTGCAGCTGTATCCGGATCCGACCAACCGTACACTCACCGAAAAGGTGGCCGAGCTGACAGGTGTGTCGCCGGACGAAGTGCTGCTGACAAACGGGTCGGACGAAGTGTTGAATTTTGCATTCATGGCGTTTTGCGACCGGGAACACCCGGCTGTTTTCCCGGATATCACCTATGGGTTTTACAGCGTCTTTGCCGAAATCAACGGCGTACCGTATACTGAAATCCCGCTGAAAGAAGATTTTTCCATCGACCCGGCCGATTATCTGCACTGCGGCCAAACGATCTTCATCGCCAACCCCAATGCGCCAACCGGTCTGGCGCTTTCCGTCGCACAGATTGAACAGATTGTGCAGCAAAACCCGGACAACGTGGTCGTGATCGATGAGGCGTATGTGGACTTCGGCGCGGAAAGCTGCGTTCCGCTGACGGCACGGTATGAAAACCTGCTGGTTACACAGACGTTTTCCAAATCCCGCTCCATGGCGGGCGCGAGACTGGGCTTTGGAATCGGCTCCAAGGAGCTGATTCGCGACCTAAATACGATCAAGTATTCCACCAATCCGTACAACATCAACCGCATGACGGCAGCAGCCGGACTGGCCACGCTGGAACAGAATGCAGAAGCGATGAACAATTGCCGGACGATCTGCGAAAACCGCACGGAAACGATGCGGGCGCTGAAAGCGCTGGGGTTCGCGGTGACCGATTCGCATACCAACTTTGTTTTCGCCAAACATCCGGCCATGGACGGCAAAACGCTGTATCAAAAGCTGAAGGCGCGGGGAATCCTTGTGCGGCATTTTGACAAACCAAGGATCGCAGATTACAACCGCATCACCATCGGCACGGCTGAACAAATGCAGACGCTCGTGCAAACGATTCGTGAAATTTTGGAGGAATGCTAAATGAGAACGGCAACCATCGCACGCAAAACGGCGGAAACCGATATCGCACTCACACTGGCGCTCAATGGTACCGGCACAGCCACTATCGAGACCGGCTGCGGCTTTTTGGATCATATGCTGACGCTCCTGGCGAGACATGGCCATTTCGATCTGAATGTGACCTGCCATGGCGATACGACGGTCGATTTTCACCATACGGTCGAGGATGTCGGTATTGTGCTGGGTCAGGCGTTTACCAAAGCGCTGGGCGAAAAACGCGGCATTATCCGATACGGCCATATGATTCTGCCGATGGATGAGGCGCTGATTCTCTCTGCCGTTGATCTCTCCGGCCGGGCGGTGCTCTGCTGCGACCTGCAAATTCCCGTCGCAAAGGTGGGGGACTTCGACACCGAGCTGACGGAAGAGTTCTGGGCGGCCTTTGTCCGCGAAGTGGGCTGCGCGCTGCACATCAGACAGCTGGCCGGGAAAAATGCACACCATATCATCGAAGGCGTTTTCAAGTCGGTTGCGGTCGCGCTGAGACAGGCGGTGGCCATTGACCCGGAATTCAGCGATGTCATTCCGTCCACCAAAGGAGTGCTCGCATGATCGCAATCATTGACTACGGCGTCGGCAATCTGTTCTCACTGGGCAGCTCATTTCGAGCCATCGGCGCGGAGGTTACTGTGACCTCGGATCCGGCCACGATTCATCAGGCCGACCGCATCATCCTGCCCGGCGTCGGCGCGTTCGGAGATGCGGCGGACAAGCTGCGCCGCTCCGGTATGGCCGATGTGCTGCTGACGGAAGCCGCTGTCGGGAAACCGATTTTGGGCATCTGCCTGGGTATGCAGCTGCTGTTTGAAGAAGCCTACGAATACGGACGACATCAGGGGCTGGGGCTGCTGAAAGGCTCCATTCGTCCGATCGCCGATATCATCCCGAAGGGTTACAAAATCCCGCAGATCGGCTGGAATGCGCTGCATATCACACGCGAAAGTCCACTCTTCCGCTGGATTCATGAGGGCGATTACGTCTACTTTGTCCACTCGTACTATGCGGCCGATTGCGAAGCGTCCGTCATTGCCACCACCGATTACGGCGCACCGGTCACGGCGGCCGTCGCAAACGGCAATATCTACGGCTGCCAGTTCCACCCTGAAAAAAGCGGCGGGGTTGGACTTGCAATCCTCCGTGCATTTTGTGAAATGGAGTGAAACGATGCTTATATTTCCGGCAATCGATCTCTATGGCGGACAGGTGGTTCGCCTCTATCAAGGTGATTATGCGCAAATGACCGTCTACAGCGACAATCCGGTAGCAGTTGCCGGGCAGTTTGCTGCGTGCGGTGCCAAACAGATTCACATCGTTGATCTCGAAGGTGCCAAAAACGGAGACACCCCCAACCTCAAAACCGTCTGCGCAATCAAACAGCAGAGCGGCCTGTTCTGTGAAGTCGGCGGCGGTGTGCGCAGTCTGTCGGTTGTTGAACGCTATCTGTCCTCCGGCGTCGATCGCGTCATTCTCGGCACAGCCGCACTGAAGGATGAAGCGTTCCTCCGCGAAGCTGTCCGAGCATACGGCGGGAAAATTGCCGTCGGCGTTGATCTGAAGGATGGCCGTGTCGCCGTGAAGGGCTGGACGGAAACGTCCAACGTAGACGCATTTGCATTCTGCGAACGGATGCAGAGCATCGGTGTTGAAACCATCATTTGCACTGATATTTCCAAAGACGGCGCCATGCAGGGGTGCAATGTTTCGCTGTATCGTGAGCTGTCCGAACGCTTCCGGATGCAGATCATTGCCTCCGGCGGCGTGTCGTCGATCGATGATATCAAACGCCTCGCAGCGATGGACTGCTACGGAGCCATCATCGGAAAGGCATATTACACGGGCAGTATCGACCTGAAGGAAGCCATAGAGGTGGCAAGATGATTACAAAACGAATTATCCCATGCCTGGACGTCAAGGACGGCCGGGTGGTCAAAGGGGTGAATTTCAAGGGGCTGAGCGATGTCTCGTCTCCGGTGGAACTCGCCGGATATTATACGGAGCAGGGCGCCGATGAGCTGGTTTTTTACGACATCACCGCATCGGCGGAGGGCAGGGAGCTGTTTACCGATATCCTCTGCGAGACGGCCAGACGCGTGTTTATTCCCTTGACCGTCGGCGGCGGCATCCAGACGGTTGCCGACTTTGACCGCGTCCTCAAATGCGGTGCCGACAAGGTCAGCGTCAATTCCGGCGCGATCCGAAACCCGTCGTTGATTCGGGAGGCGGCGCAGCTGTATGGGAACCAGTGTGTTGTGCTGTCGGTCGATATCAAACGCGTAGACGGCGTGTTCCGCGTCTTTGCCAAAGGCGGCCGGGAAAACACTGGAATGGAAGCCATTGACTGGATTCGGCGCTGCGTGGATGAGGGTGCCGGTGAGGTGGTCGTCAATTCCATCGATACCGACGGCGTGAAAAAAGGCTTCGACCTTGAAATGCTGGCCGCTGTTTGTGAGGCCGTGTCTGTGCCGGTCATTGCCTCCGGCGGTGCCGGCTGCGCTGAGGATTTTATTACCCTCTTCCAAACGCTCCCAAAAGTCGATGCCGGACTTGCCGCTTCCATCTTCCATTTTTCGGAGGTTGCCATCCCGGATTTGAAACAGCTCATGGCGCAGTATGCCATCCCCACACGCCTGTAAAACGATCAACAGAACCGACCGCCCAAGCGTGGTCGAACGATGCGGAAAGGAATGATCAGAACAATGATCAAGATAGATGAACTGAAATTTGACCAGAACGGCCTGATTCCCGCCATTGTGGTGGATGCTGTCACCAAACAGGTTCTGACCCTGGCCTATATGAATCGCGAAAGTCTTCAGATTTCCATGGAAAAAGGCCTCACCTGCTTCTGGAGCCGTTCCCGCCAGCAGCTCTGGCTCAAAGGGGAGACGAGCGGACATTATCAGCACATCGTCTCCATTGACACCGACTGCGACAGGGATGCACTGGTGGTTAAGGTCGAACCGGACGGCCCGGCCTGTCACCTGGGGACAACGTCCTGCTTTGAGTATCCGGTCTGGCAGAGCGAGGAACGCGACGAATTCTCTCTGGAAATTCTCATGGAACTGATTCGCGGCCGAAAAGCGGAGAAAAAAGAAGGCTCCTATACCACCTATCTCTTTGAAAAAGGACTGGATAAAATCCTGAAAAAAGTCGGCGAAGAATGCACTGAGGTAATCATTGCGGGAAAAGCCGAGGACAAAAAGGAAACGATTTACGAGATTGCCGACCTGACGTACCATGTGATGGTGCTGATGATCGAGGCGGGTATTTCGCTTGAAGATATTCACCGCGAACTGGCCTCCCGCCATGTCATTGACCATAAGGTCAAACAGGAAAAAATGACCCAGTAAAGCGGTACACTCCGCCGACACCGTACACGGCTGCACACGCGTTGAACGACCAATGCGCCGGTTCGAACTGTCGGCAGCCGCAACCGGAACGCGCTCTGCGTGCTACCGGACGGAGCCATCCGACACAAAGAGTCCGCACCTGAACCCTTTCAGGTGCGGACTTTTGTGTAGATCAACAGACAGAGAAGATCAATCGCCCTTTTTCATCGCCGCGAGCTTCTCCTTGATGGCCAGACGAACGAACTCAGAAAGTGTCCAATTCTCTTCTTCACAGATGGCTTCGATGCGGTCTTTGTCTTTTTCACTGATCCGTGTTTTTACATAGATGTTTTTGTTGGTCATTGGCTCACCTCCTGTTGCGGTCCTTGATCGGCAGAACCCGATTGACAGCCAAGCATAAAATGATGATGCCGTGCAAGATGTAGTCCAACATTGATCTTGACGTTGAGCGGGGTTTGTGGGATATTTTTTTGTGGCACCTGAGGGTGGAGAGCCCTCAGGTGCTGCGGCGGTCACTCGACAATTGCCTTTTAAGGCTGACGATCGCGGTGATCAGGCTGAATACGGTGGTGGCATATGTGAGCTTGTCGTCTCTTTTGCTGCCGCCGTAATTTTTTTCCGCTTGCTCAACCTCTACTCTCCTTTCTGTTGTCATGATACCATATCCGTTTTTGGCTGTAAAGCAAAATAACTGACAGCTGCGCGTGCCGCTCTAATTTTTTTGCCGTGCGAAGAAAGCAAAGCACTTGACCGTCAGCATTTTACATGGTTTGGCGGAGATGGAACACAAAAAGCACCTTTGTCCGTAGACAAAGGTGCTTTTTGTGGCGGAGAAGGTGGGATTTGAACCCACGTGCCGCTCATCGCGACAACACGATTTCCAATTATGCGTTTTTTTCTATGGCTTTTAGCTTTTCTTTGATGGCTATTCGGATAAATTCGGACAGCGTGATTTCTTCCTTTTCGCAGATGGCTTCAATCCGCTCTTTGTCCTTTTCGCTGATTCGCGTTTTTACATAAATGTTCTTGGCTGTCATTTGGTTCACTTCCGTTTGAGGTTAATAATTGTACAGATTACGTTGATGACAGAACACGCAATGCTAATGCCCAGTAAAATTTCAATCATTTCCCGTTGACGTTGAGCACAAAATGTGATATAATGTTCTGGAGCATGGGGGATTGCTCCCCCATACTCCGCTTTGATCATTTCGTGGTGATAGATCTTATGAAAGCTATCAGTCCGATGATCAGGTTTAGAATAGCGGTAACAAGTTGTATGCTGTCCGTGCGTATTTGCTTGTTTCCGCTTTTCTTTTTCTTTTTGCTCAACGCATTCGCCTCCTTTCACCTGATATTATACCACAAATGTGGTCTATTGTCAAGTGCTTTGGAGGTATTTTTTTTGCTACCTCTACCCGGAGCCGCGCCGAACCCTGTGGAGATGCGAGAGCGCCGTGACAAAGTCGCGGCGCGGTTCGCATCGCTACAGCCCCCGCGGCTGCGGCGCTCCCCAAGTGCCAGCAGCAGACGCGGGGCGCAAGTGCCAACGTTCCCCGGCTTCCATTCGTCATCTTCGCTGCCGGCTGCCAACGTTCCCTGGGTGCCGGCTTTCCCCGTAGCTGCTTACATCCGGCTTGTCTCCGGCTTGTTCTGGCCTTGTGTCCCAATTAGCCAGTCCGTGGATACCGCTCGGTTACTTTCAATCCGGACTTAGTCGATTCCTTCGATGTCCCAACCGTCATGAAAAAGGTTAATTCTTGGTTACAGAATAAGGTGTATAGATCTGCTCTGAAATACGTTTTAATTCCGGAATATCATAAGTCAGGTCGTGTACATTGTCATTTGCTGACCAATGATGTTTTTTATATGCAATCTTCTGGTAAGTATTCCATGGGTACCGATGGTCAGAAACATGAGATTTTCAATGTTCTGGACTGGAAATTCGGCTTTAGTACTGCTATTAAAATCTACGGCGCCCCAATTCATGCCGCTTGTTATTTGACAAAATACATCACCAAACAGAATCAAATGATTTTTGGTCGGCACTATTGGTCTTCGCGCAATCTTGTTCGGTCACCTGAAATTCAAGTCTTCAATACTCCGTATCAGGCTCTTGAGATTGAAGAAGTTAAGACCTCCTGTCCCGGTCTCTCCCTGAAGTACAAAAATGAAATGAGGTGGGATAAATGGTAAATGATCTTTCTTCGATACCTTTTAGCTTCGTGGCTGCTGAATTTGCAAAACATTACTTGCCCTCGCTGGCCGCTAATACCCGGTCTGGTTATCTTGTCAATCTGAACTTGCATCTCGTGCCGTATCTCGGCGATAGGGAAGTGGACGAGATTTCTTTCGATGATCTCGATTCGCTGCAAAAACAGTTACTTTCTGAGTTGTCCCCGCGCTCCGTCCGTTATGTCTTCATGACGCTTTGGAGCTGTCTCCGCTGGGCGCGTTCTCGTGGCCTGTATGCCGGTCATATCTATTATGATTATAAACTTCCGCGTTTTCTGTCTTTCCGGCCTGATGTCCTATCCGATGATCAGATGCGTATCCTGTTTGATCAGTTCTCCGGGCTTCGTCCGGTCGATATTTGCGTCCGGCTTGCTGCGGCCTACGGCCTCCGGCGCGGCGAAATTCTTGGGCTGACAACCTCGGATATTGATTTTGCTGCTCCGGCTCTCTACGTCCGGCGATCTCTGGTTTGGCGTAATGGCTTGCCGGTCTGGTCTGATGGTAAGACGTCTTCAGCTGCTCGCGGTGTGCTACTTTCTTCGGATGATTCCGATCGGCTTCGTTCGTTTGGACTCCGGTCTGCTCATGATCTTGGGCTTTTTATTCGAAAGGATTCCGGCAACACCTATACTCAGTCAATGCTTCGGACTGACTTCATGCGCGATCTGGATGCAGCTCGTTTGCCGCCTGTCCGCTTTCATGATCTCCGGCACCCGTATGTCAAGCACGCGACAAAAATTTTTAGTTTGCACTTAAATTTTCTTCAAGTGCAATTTCTGTTTTTTCTGACCTTCACTCAAAGAGGTCTTT
>CAYUXI010000004.1:0-122567 GCA_964448855.1 uncultured Oscillospiraceae bacterium
CCCAGACATTGGCGTAAGACCAACGGGTGTCGGGACCGGTGATAACCTTCATGGGGTTGGTGACCTTATTTGCATTGATAGACATATTAAAATTCCTCCATAAAATCGTTTTTGGCTGTATTCATTGCCGGACGTTTGTCGCTCTCCGGCACGAGCGTGGGTTTGCCTTGCGGCTTTTCAATGTAGGGTGCGAGAAGTTCCTCAAAGCGGGTCTTGCCCAGCAGTTTCTGCATGGCGGTGATACCGAGGACTTTTCGCTCATAGGGGTCGAAGCCTATGCCTTCAACAGTAGTGGCAACGGCGGCCTCGCTGGTGTATTTGCGGTTCGAACGACCCTCGACCAGCTTCCAGCCTGTCCATTCCTTACCGCTGATGGCTTGCTGTAGAGCATATTCCTTCACATCGGATGCCCAAGTGGTAAGTGCATCGACCTTGCCGAGGATGTCGGCAATCTCGGAATCGTCCAGGAGAGCCGGTACCTCAAAATCGTACCGGGCAAGAGCCAGGTTTGCTTCGGCGCGTTCACGGCATTCGGCTTTTGCCTTGCAGAATCGGCACCATTCGCCACAGTGGAACTTGCCTTGACCCTCGTAGGCCAGCTTCGCTTTCTGGGTCAGTTCTGTATCTGCCCATTCCAGCAGATCGACTTTTGGTAGTTCATATACGCTCACATTGGACTTCCGGGGCTGATAAATGGTCATGCGGACGATGTCGATATCGTAGATACCATCGAAAATCTCCAGTGCACCAAGTGCATAGAGCTTCATCTGGGGATTTGCCACAGCGGAGACTTCCACGCCCTTGCCATGCTTGTAGTCAACAATGTTCAATACACCATCTGCGATGAGGATGCAGTCTGCTGTCCCGAATCCGTCCTGCACCCAGCGAGTGAAGTTGACACGCTGTTCGATCATGACCACGGGGTCGGAGCAGGTCTGCTTCGCGGTTTCCAGAAGTTCCACCACGTAGGCGGCATAGCTCTGGGCACATTCTTCCATCTCCTCGTTGTACCAACTGAGGTTCTCGATGGGGTCATCTGCCAGAATTCCCAGAGCCTGTTTCAGTCGGTACTCGCAGAGTGCGTGTGCATCCGTGCCCTCGGCAGCATAGTCACTGCCTTTATCCTCGTAGGCTTCGCAAAGTCGAGCAGAAGGTGGGCAGTTGAGCCAGCGTTCCGAGGAGGAAGCTGACAAAATGGCGTGTCCTTTAGGTGGCATCTGTCAGCACCTCCGCATCGGCAAGGAGTGCCTTGTAGTTGGTAGGGTCAATGCCGGACAGCTTGGCTGCGCCATACTTTTGGAGCAGAGAGCGGATTTCGGCAGTGTGTCCGTTGCGGGACTTGTCCGCAAGTACGGCTCTGACCTGTTCCAGGGTAAGAGCGGGTTCGGCAGGAGTGACAGAATTTGCATCATCTGCACCGCTGAACATCTCAGCAAGCCAATCGGCAGCATCCTTAATAGTGGCAGCAGCAATACGCAACTCTTCGATGGTCGCAGCCATATCGCTCATTTTGCTCATTCTGTTTTCCTCCTTCCGTAGATTGACTTTGAATCAGCGCCAACTTCATAGCCAGCCGCCTGGACACCACGCTGATGGCTGTGAGAACATCGATAAGTTCCTGGTCGGTGCCGGTGTCTCGTTTCTTCTGGGCTTCGTACATCCTGTTCACCTCCTTGGAAGGAGCGGTGTGTTTTTTGCTCTTTCCACTACCCACTGGAGGTGAGGTGAGCGTTTGAACAGAGAAACTCAGAAAATTTTTCAAAAAAATTTTCAGTCACCGAAATGATGACTGGACCAGGTGTTTAGATGTAATCTCCGAGCATAACACGAAGTCTGTCAAAGGCTTTCTGTTTTCTGTAATTCACAGCACTCTGGTTGTTATAGCCCATGATGGAAGCAATATCCCTCTCGGATTTACCTTCCATAATCAGTTCGCAGATACGGCGACCTTCGTGGTCGAGTTCCTGCAATTTCTGGTAAAGGGCGCAAAGTAGTTCACGATCCTCCATGATAGACTGTGCATCCGGGGTATCGTCCTGCAAGTCATCCGCCCAACTCTTCTGGTTACCCTCACCATCTTCAACGGTGTAATCCAGTGAGAGGTTATCTCCGGCGGCCCGGAACTCACAGGCAAGACAGTCTCCATCGCACATCCAGGTCTTGGACTTGGGACACATACACTGACCGTGTGCCTGGGCGCGTTTACGGGCAGCCCAAATATCTCGGTAATATGTGTAATACTGCTCTTCGGTCACTTCTACCCAGGTCTTGATGCGGTGGATGTAAACTTTGTACTCACGGGTTGACTTCTGATTTTCATTGTTTTTCATAGGTTGTCCTTTCCGTCTGGTCAGCGGAGGGCGGAAGGACACAAAAAAGGTCTGTGCAATTCGATACACAGACCCTTGGAGCCTAATACGGGCGCAACAAGAACAGGGTACCGATATTGCAACCCACCCGCGATGCGGTGGGAAGACAATATTTGTATCCTCGGCCCTTATTGCAAATCAGGCTTTGAATAATAAAATTGTTCAGCCTACGGGGTTCCGTCTGACTGTGCTTTAATTATAGAAGAAAGGACGTCATTTGACCCGGACACGGTGTGTCCGCTAAATTTATGGGTAAAAACGCAAAAAGCCCTCTCCAGACGAGCACTATAGCTCACTGGAGAGGGCGCAAAGATGCTGCGGAGGTCAAATTCACCTCGCTTTGCCGGACACGATATGTCCACCCAGAGAAAAATGTTTTTGTTTTTTTGTGTCACACACGGTTGTGTCCGTTTTATTGGACAGTGTTTGCAGTAGAATCATAGTAGTCTGAAGCACACTCTCGAATATCGCAAATATCACAAAATAGCGGAAAAAGTAAGAAAGATGCCCAAACGACTTGAAAAAGACACAAATATCTGGTATAATATAAGAGCGAAACTGCGCAAACATACGAAGACGAGGTGTGCAAATATGTCTAATTTAATTAATGAGAACTATATCAGCATTGAAGATGCAGCGTTGTTTCTTAACATTAAGCCTGTTACTTTGCGTAAATGGATAAAGGATAAAAATGTACCCGCTCACAAAATCGGCAAACAGTGGAAGTTCAAACGCTCCGAACTGGAAGAATGGGTAAAAAGCGGTAAGAGCGCGATGGAATAATAACTCTCCAGGAAGGAACAATGATATGTCTGATATGATACTTTATAACAGTGATTGCATACTGGCTATGACCGAAATTGCAGATCACTCTATTGACTTGATTCTTACTGATCCGCCGTATAATCTTGGCAACTTTATGATAAGTAGAGATACCAACCTCAAAAAAATGCGTGATAATTTCTTTGGGGCTGCGGGTTGGGATAATCTCGAATATGATGAATGGGCAAATGCTATGGACAGTTTCTTTGCGCAAGCTGCGCGGGTTATGAAAAAGGGCGGATCTATGATTGTCTTTATGGCAGCCATTAAAGTCGAAACAACCATCAGTTTGGCTGAAAAGCACGGATTTTACTATAAGACCACCGGAATCTGGCACAAACTGAATCCTATGCCCCGTAATATGAATTTGCATTTTGTAAACTCAACGGAAACATGGATCTATTTCACATACAAAACACGCACTGGAACCTTTAACAACAATGGCGCAGTGCTGCATGATTTTATTGAAACCGCAGTAACCCCTGCCAGTGAGCGCAGATATGGTAAACACCCTACTCAAAAGCCAGAGGTGCTTATGAGCCATTTTGTTGAAGTTTTGTCTAACACAGACGATTGGGTTCTCGATCCTTTCATGGGAAGCGGTACATCTGGAGTCGTAGCGAAACGAGCTAATCGCAATTTTATTGGAATTGAACTGGATGAGAATTACTTTGATATGGCAAAGAAGCGAATCGAAGGAGGTCGAACTGAATGAAACCTACAGTCATTGACCTCTTTGCAGGTGTTGGTGGTTTGTCACTTGGTTTTGAACAAGCCGGCTTCCGTGTTGTACTGGCAAATGAGTATGACAATGAAATTGCAACTGCATACCGAAAAAACCACCATGAAACTAAAATGGTAGTTGGTGATATCACCGCATTAGACCTTGAAAACACCTTCGGTGCGTTTGCAGGAAAAATCGATGTAATTATTGGCGGTCCACCATGCCAAGGGTTCTCCCAAAAAGGACAGCGCAAAACAATTCACGATGAGCGTAACTTCTTATTCAAGTATTATGTCAAAGTCGTAAGTCTTGTTCGCCCCAGATATTTTGTAATGGAAAACGTTCCGAATTTACTGACAGCCGAGAATGGATACTTTCAGAAGGAGATTGTTGATCTTTTCAATGGGATGGGGTACAGCTTGAACACAGGTGTCCTTAACGCAGCAGATTATGGTGTACCACAAAACAGAAGGCGAGCAGTAATTATCGGCAAACGAGACGGAAAAGCACCTGCACTACCGATAAAAACAGAACAGCGAGTAACAATTTGGGACGCAATAGGTGATTTGGCCTATCTTGAATCCGGCGAGGGTCAAGAAGAACAGCAATATGCTGACCTTCCAATCAGCGATTATGCAAAATCTCTGCGTGGAGATATGTGTGTGCTTCATAATCATGTTGCTACCAAGCATTCAAAATTGGCATTAGAACGACTGGCACTTATTCCACCGAACTGTGGAAAGGAAGTTTTGCCCGATGAACATCTGACAAAATCAATTTATAGCGGTACCTGGTCTCGAATGATAAAAGATGATATTTCTGTTACTATTACGACCAGATTTGATACTCCCTCCTCTGGGCGTTTCACGCACCCTTATTTGAACCGGGCTATTACCGTGCGCGAGGCAGCACGTATTCAGTCATTCCCAGATAGCTTTATTTTCACTGGGACAAAGAGTTCCCAAATGAAACAGGTTGGAAATGCAGTCCCGCCGCGTTTGGCTAATGCTATTGCAACAGTAATAAAAAAAGATATGGAGGATAGTAAATCATGATCAGACCAGAATCTGCTCCTGTATATGACCAAATAGACCTGAAATTAGGAATCAAATCCTCTCTGCCGTCCGTAAAGCCGACGTTGGCATTGCTCTTTCTTATGTGGCGTGAAATGGGACGCCCGTCTGAGTTAGAGTATGCAACCGTGCAGGGAAATGCAATTACGCTGCGAACAGATATCGAAGAAGCACTGTACCAGAGACTGCAGGAGGTTTCTGCTGGTGTAACATTAGAGCAATTTCGTGATAAGGTGAACAACAATCTGATGTTCAAAGCACAGCTTGAAGCTTTATTGGTTGCTTTCGAACTTGTATGGAAGGTTGCAAAAATAAGGTTTCCTGACGGCAAGCCAAACAGTGCCGAAAGGACTGGTGGCGCTCGCTTTCCTAAGAAAGTGTGGTTTACACTTAATATGGATTTGCTTGACGTTGTCTGTGGCGATGATACCGATTATGATAAGGTGCTTTTCTCTTGGATTGGTTTTGACCTTGGTGTTAATGCTGAAAAAGAGAAGAATCTTATCCGTTTTCTGACAGCCATTTCGGAGACGGCTTACTACAAGTTAGTCGACAACGAAACTGATGTTGTGTTTAATTTGGAGAGCGTGTATAAAGCTGTCCTGTCCCAGATGGAACCTGTAGATATTTCGGGTGACAAAGAAGCCAAAGGGTCTCTGCGAATTTTGAAATCTGCCCTTACGGAAAACCTCGTCTCAAACCTCTCGGCACGCAACAATGCAGTATCTGCGGTTGACGCAGATGCTTTAAGACATTATGCAGATAGAGTTGCTGTTTTTCATCAGTTGGAACCTAAAGTTTATCTTACGGCACCGGCTACTGAGCCTGTTATCAACCTTGATACTCTTCGCCAAGAATGGATGGAAAAGGACAACCAAGAATTCATACTTGCTTGCCTGGATTTTATGAAAGCGCATGGATTGTTCACGGATAGTTCCCTTGACATCCTCCAAAGTAAAGAACAGTGTGCAACATTATTCCGCCATAATTCGCTAAATGGTATTCTCTTATGTGTAAATCCCGAACAAACTGAGGATGAGCAGCGCAAGGATACTAACGGAAACGCCCGTTACTACTCCGAGAAGTATCCAATTGACAACAACGAATATTTTGTTTCCTCCGAATGGAGACCTGATCGCGAAGATGCGAGAAAACCGTTAATTGACTGGATTTTTGCCATGATGCAGGAAATCAAATTCAGCACTGGCTATCAAAGCGATTTTCCTCGTAACCGCATTCTTTTCGGTGCCCCTGGCACTGGTAAGAGTTTCACTCTGAACCATGAAAAGGATGCATTGCTCGCAGACGGCGGTGAATACGAACGTGTGACCTTCCACCCGGATTACTCCTACGCCAATTTTGTCGGTACATATAAGCCAGTGCCCTGCAAGGACAGTGATGGCAAAGATGCTATCACTTACTCCTATGTACCTGGTCCGTTCATGCGCACTTATGTGAAGGCTCTCCAAAACAGTAGAACTGATGCACCGAAGCCCTTCCTGCTTGTGATCGAGGAAATCAATCGTGCCAATGTTGCTGCCGTGTTCGGTGACGTATTCCAGTTGCTTGACCGTGGTGATGATGAGGTCAGCGAATATCCGATCCAGGCATCCGAGGACATCAAAAAGTATCTGGCGAGAGAACTCGGCGGCAATCCCGATGATTATTCCGAAATTCGCATCCCAGACAATATGTTCATCTGGGCTACCATGAACAGTGCTGACCAGGGCGTATTCCCGATGGATACTGCTTTTAAGCGCAGATGGGATTTTACCTATTTGGGTATCGATGATAGCGAAGCCGGAATCGTTGGTAAAAAGGTCATCCTCGGTCAAGGTGACTATCGCCGCATTGTGGAATGGAATGCGCTTCGCAAGGCCATCAACAATGAACTGCTCACTTACAAGGTGAACGAAGATAAGCTGATGGGCCCGTATTTCATTTCCAAGAAGAATCTGCCAGAGGGCGAAATGATTGACCCCACCGTTTTCGCTCGAATCTTTAAGAACAAGGTCATTATGTACCTGTTCGATGATGCCGCAAAACAGAAGCGAATTACGCTGTTCGGTGGCTGCGACGAGAAGGCAAAGAACCAGTATTCCAAAATTTGCAGAGAATTTGACACCAAGGGTGTGTATATCTTCTGCGAGGGAATCAGCGGCCAGTTTATTGATAATGTCCCAGAGGATGATGGAGAATGATTTCAGTATTTTTACGAGAACAAAAACGCTATACCCAGGAAGACCTGGTTAAAGAGTTTCATTGCTCCGAGGAAAAGACTGTCCGCATTCTGAAGCGTCTGAAAGAATATGGCGTTTTGAAGGCCGTAAAAGCAAATGACACACAGAAGGATCTCACCGATCTGTTGGATGAGGACATTGAAATCGCTGATGTTGAGGTCGGTGAAAACGAATATCTGTATGTGTTCACTTTTGTGGGTGTTATTACAATTGAGGGCCGTGTGCTGAAATGCTATCCGAAATATCTGCTCGATGCCACGGCTCCCAAGGCAGAACTAAAACAAGTGCTGAAAGTTCTGGAAAAGTACAATTCCAAGGAACAAATCATTCGTATGTACAACGATACGAGTGACAGCAGTGCATTTAATATGTTGGCTGTTATGCTGTTCCTCCTCCAGGATTATTTCGAGTATGGCGCCTATACCAACACACAGGACATCATCGAATCCAACGGGTCCGGTGACATTCTTTGGGATAAGACCATCAACGAAACTTTCACTCTCTTAAGCAACAACCGGCCGTATTATCCAGAATTGCTGACCATGAAGCGTGTGAATGACGATTTCGATTTCTTCAAGCGCCTGCATGAGTGTATCCTCACCCATTGCACGGAGGAATTGCGAGATGCCGATTTATTGGATCTGTTCGATATTATGGGTGTCGATATTTCCGATGAGCAGATTGAGGACTTTGGAGATAAGGAATATGTCCTGGATCGCATTGTTAAGGAACTCAATGTCCAGTTCAATACCCGCAAACAACTTCTGCTGAAAACGCTGTATGCCTACATAGCAAACAGTAGCGCACTGGACGATCTCGACTGCTTCAGTATGTTCGGAACAAACAGCTTCAATCTGGTATGGGAAAAGGTCTGTGCAGAAGTAATGGACAACCAGTTGCAGAAGCCAATCGGCGGACTGCGGCTGCCTGTACCGTTGGCAGAGCAATATCATGATATGCGGCATAAGAAACTCATTGATTTGATTGATAAACCGCAATGGGCTGGAATTGCACCGAGCGGTGAACTGTTTGTAAAACAGGCCGAGGACACGCTTATCCCAGACCTTATTTCAATCGTTAATGTCGATGGGAACTACCAGTTTATCATCTTTGACGCTAAATATTACAACATTCAGTTGGAGCATAACAAAAAACTGCGTGGACAGCCTGGTATCGAATCCATCACCAAGCAGTATCTATACCAGTTGGCATATCAGCCTTTTGTGGAGACTCACCAGATTGGTATCGTGCGGAACTGTTTCCTCATGCCGACCGCTTCTACGGAAATAGTCGAAAAAGGCACCGCATCCCTTACCATGTTGCAGAATCTGGGTTTGCAAGATATTCAGGTGCGCTTGCTCCCAGCGGAAATGATGTACCGTCACTACATCGAGAACACGAAAATGGATATTCGAATACTTAATCTCTAATGTGGGAGGGTATGCGCCAAATGTGCCAGTACAGATATTTTATTCTTAAAAACCGATGGCTTGCAAGGCTCGACAGAAATAGTGGTGGCTTGGAGCCAAAAGAATTCTTTTTGGATGGGAAATGGGTATTTGATGAGAAACTTAATTTGATAATCAACGATTGCATAATGGATTTTGGCGATTCACGGTGGTACGAATATGAGGAAGTACAAGAAGAAACCGCAATAAAATTTCTAACCAACCATTAATTTGAGGAATAATCTATTTTCGTTATTTGAGGGCTTGCCTATAAGAAAAAGAAGCACAATACTGTAAAGGAGGAATTTCTGTGTCCGACCGCTCGTTTAAGGAATATATCGGCAGTAGATTTTATGACCAGTTCTTCAATGCCATAAAATCATATGTCATAAAAAACCGCCACAGTATCGAACTGAGTTCCCGAACGGTTAGCAGCGCCGATTACGCAGAACTCTCCGATTTCACAATCAAATCAGTGGGAATTGATGACCGTGAAGACATGGGGATTGCTTTTGACGTTATCGTGGAGGCAGAGGTCTATGTCAAGGAATACCACCGTCATCACGATGTCAATGAGGACACCTGTTTTCCATGGTTCATTCTCTCATGTACTGCAGATCTCTCGAAAAATCTGGATGACCTTTATATTCATCGAGTAGATCAATACAACAAAAAGAGCAAGCAGAACAAGCCTTTGTCTGATTCTTTAGTTCCAATCACCTATAAAATCGATCTCGATAAGATAGCTGCGGAATTTTTGAGGAAACATTATCCGGAAGCCCTGCGAACCCCTATGCCTGTTGACCCTATGGTTCTTGCCGACAGGCTTGGTCTTTCGGTCGTTACCCAGGAACTGACAGAGGATTTTTCTGTATTTGGGCAGATTTTCTTCCAGGATTGTGATACCGAGGTATTCAATTCAGATACAGGAGAAATGGAAACTGCTCACTTTCCGGCAAAGACCATCGTAGTAGACCCCAAGGCATTTCACTTGAGAAATCTGGGTTCCGTCAATAACACTATCGTGCATGAGTGTGTCCATTGGGATCAGCACAGAAAAGCCTTTGAACTGGAGCGACTATATAACCGTGATGCAACACAGATAAAGTGCTTGGTCATTGGTGGCTCAAAGGGTTCTTCTGACAGAACTGCTGCCGATTGGATGGAGTGGCAGGCAAACGCCCTGACACCTCGCATCCAGATGCCCATTGGTTCTTTTAAGACGAAAGCTACTGAATTTGTCCGCAAATTCCAACGAGAACTGAATACCGCTCACATCGTGGATGTAATGGAAGCTGTCATTGATGCCCTTGCGACCTTTTTCGTTGTCTCCCGCCACGCAGCAAAAATGCGTATGGTAGATGCGGGATACGAGGAGGCAATCGGTGCATTCACTTACATTGACGGTCACTATGTGAAGCCCCATGCCTTCAAAAAAGGCAGTTTGCAGAAAGACCAGACATACTGTATCAGCGCAGACGATGCTCAAATCATCGCCTTCAGTGATATGTGTCTTTCTGCTCAATCTCAAAAGGGTTCCTACATATATGTGGATTCTCATATGTGTTTGAATGACCCAAAGTATGTCACAAGAGATGAAAATAACACCGTGCAGATGACTGATTACGGTCGCTTGCACATTGATGAGTGTTGCCTGGTCTTCAAACTGAAAGTAAAGGCAACCAATAAATATGGCGAGGAATTTTATAAAGAGTGCGTTCTCTTCAGAGATGTGGATTCTGGCATCGTGTTCCAGACCACTTTTGCAAAAGAGGTCAGTGCCGATGTTATGGGAAAGGCAGATGCCATCCTCGCACGAGAAACGGAGATTCAGAGAGTTCTCCAGGAACTGCCTGCTCAATTCGGTTCCGCTCTTATCTATCTTATGGAGTGGGTCGAAATCTCCGAAGAGGCCCTGGCTGAAAAGGCTCTTGTTTCCACGAAGTTGGTTCAGCGCCTGCGGAACAATCCGGCATACCCCAAGAATGTTGATTGTGTGGTTGCCGTTTGTATCGGCATGAATCTGCCGCCAGAGTTGAGCAATGCGCTTATCAGCAGATCTGGCTTTACCCTGCGCCTGGCGCAGAGCGAAACGCATCTAATGTATAATTTCTTCCTAAACCACCTCTATATGAGTTCAATCCACGAATGTAATGATATGTTGGTGGCAAAAAATCTGCCAGTGATGACTGGCACAGAATAAGATTGCGCCCTTGAAAAAGGAGGATATAGATATGAACATATCAAAAGAGACGCTGCAAAAGATAGTAGCTGCCAATCAGGCGAACCCATATGCTGACATTACTCCCTATGAGACAGGTGTAGGTATGCCCATTGTCCATTACTCTGGCTTTTATGCACAGCCTGGTGAATGTATTATTTATGCTACTCCTGCACAGACCTTCAAAGACAAAAACCAGGTGGTCGGTTATACCGGGAAGTCTGCCGGAGCGAGTTTCCGTGTTGCAAAAGGTGTCACTGTCCGCACGGGAAGTTCCTGCGGTAAACCCATTCGGAGAACGGTTCGTGACCACAACTATGGCGATTTGATTATTACCAATAAGCGGGTCGTGTTCATTGGCAAAGACGATTCCTTCGACTTTCCCATAGAGAAGGTGTCTGCCGTCAAAATTCTGGATAGGCAGAGTTTCGTGCTACAGTCCGGGAGGACAGCAAAAAATGTTGCCATGGATCCGGCAATTGTTGCATATGCAGCAGGGTTTATCTCCTATGTGCAGAAAGAAGTTGCTACCGGAGTCGATGTTTACAAAAACCATCAGGTTGCTCTGACGCCGGAGCAACTTGTATACTGCGATGCCGTGCGACAGGAATGCGCCAAGGTTCGCGTGCCGAAGAAAAAGAATAAGAACGGGTGTCTCTGGACAGTTGTAAAAGTTCTTTTTGCCCTGGTCATTCTTGTGGCTGCGATTGGTATCATCGGCTCGATCATTGGAGACAACGACGATTTCCCCGGTAGCAGTCAAATCTCCGGCGCTATAACGGATCATACTGCTTCCGAACTGGTTGCTCTTGAAGGCCACCCTCGCATTTTTGATAGCTACGCAGAGAGTCAAGCATTTTACAACGGCATCGGTGACAGCAGAATCGCTGTGACGGACATAACCAAGAAGTCTTCAATGGAAATGGCCCTGGAAACCATTTACTCTGATGAGATTGTACTGTATATGACACAGCACACCACAAACGAGGAGTATGTCGGAACCATTGAAATCAATATCTTTGATACGGATTTTGCCGCCGATATGACCCTTGAGGGTGCCGCTGATATAGCAGTTTCCTATCTTCCGATTGATTTCTTTAAGTACTATGCCTCGGATGCCTCTTATGTATATGAAAATGACGGCACCAAGATTTATACATATTCGTGCCGCTTAACCGATGAGGGTATAGAACATCACAACTCTATTGCACCGCAGTATTCCTACTATTACTACATCAAAATTGTGGAATACGCAGACGGTGAACATTGGAAAATCTCTACTGGCTACAGTGCATACGGCGACAAGGATAAAGGTTGGATTGAAAAGTATGCCGAACCTTGGGACGCACCGTTTCAGAGTAAGTAAGGAGGGGGCTGACATATGTCTGATACATTTTTAATCATTGGAGGCATGGCTCTGATTCTGATACCGATTCCTCTGATTGTATTTCTTGTTCAATTGGTCAGAAAAAAGAAATCGAAGAAGGTTTGGGGGATTATCACCGCTGTTCTGATTCTTGTTTTTGCCATTTTTGAAACCATCGGAATCAATACCATGTGTGAACACGACCTTACACTCATCAGTGAAACTCCTGCATCTTGTGTGGAGGATGGAGAAAAAATCTCCCATTGCAATCTTTGCGATAAAGACATCACTGAACAGATCGATGCCACAGGTCACAGCTACATAGAAGTATCTCGTACCGATAAAACTGTTTCTTACAAGTGCGAAAACTGTGGTGATGAAAAGACCGAAGAACGGGATTCAGACACTACTGGTAAATCCGAGTCCGACCAGAGCGAGGGTTTCTATTCGGATGATACCGTGGAAGGAGAACTTCCTGCAGTCGATAGTGACATTGTTGAAAAACTGATTGCTACAGGTTACACCGTTGAACACGCAACCCAGATGCAACAGATTCTCAACACAGTAGGAATCACAAGTATCGAGATATATGGCACGACGGGTGAAGCGGAATCTGGGCTTAATGCCATGTCCTGTTATGCAAATGGGTCAACCGAAGACAACTCCAGGTTTACCATGACCACCGAGGACGGTGTAGTCTTTTATATCGGTTTCCTAAGCGAGGATCTGTATGACATCGACCAGGGTGGGTTTTTGAAAAGATATACAGATGTTCACATTCCAGAAACCGAGGTCGATTGGAACACTTTCTATACTTTACAGGAGTTGGCAATTAAAGAGATAAAAGGATGCCTTAACTACCCAGACACAGCTAATTTTAAAGAACTGTCTTGGGCCATCGGACGCAGCGATGATAATTACAAAATTATCGGTGAAGTGACGGCAAAAAATGGGTTTGGCGTAAAAAATGACATCTATTTCGGTGTTTGGTTCGTTGAGCAGGATGAAAAATTCATTGTGGAGGGCGTGACCTTAGACGGTGTCCGTGTAAAGTAACCCTAATATGGATGAATCGGTATACGGGTTAGCTCAACTTGTTAGGACATTTTCTTATACTTGAAGGGTCTTATGTGCGTTGCACTTTTTAATTATTCCCAAGACCTTTTAACGATTTGTCCGCAGGGTGTGCATTTCATATCAAAATAGGTCACTATTTTCACAAAAAAGCACCCTTGTCAATTGACAAGGGTGCTTTTTTGTGAACGAAGTGTGCCTTGCGGCACGATTAGCATACCTTCGCAGCGTGAAGCGCCTATGGCGTGGATGGCACACGGAGCTTCACATTCACTGCGCCATCGGCGCCCCTGCTTCGTGGTTATGCCGCAAGTGTGCCGGACGGTTCTCCTCATCGCGACAAAGTCCAGCTGACAATCGACCTTCGCAGGTGGCGTGCTGACCATCTGCCCCTGCGGACAACCTTCTGCTCTTTCCATCCTTTCGCCAACGTCGCAAATGACCACCTGCGCCGACCCGCAGAACGCGAGGGAAACGGAGCTTTATGCGCCCAGAGCCGCATTTCATCGCGTGTTCCTCAACCGAGCCCTCCACCCTGCGCCCTCCGTCGAATCGCTCTCCGCGATCCAAAATGCAGCTCAAACCTCTGCAACGGATCGCGGTGTCCGTCAGCTGTCTCAAGTTTGAGACAGCTGACCGCTGAACGTCGTTTCCGCCTTGACATTTCCACCGGCTTGTGGTATCATGAGGGGGCGACAGGGGCATGGCTCCCTTCGCGGTATCATGGAGGGCGGCAGAGGTTCAGCTCCTGCCGCGCCCTCTTTGCACAGGGCAGGGGTCGCAACCCTCTTTTCTTTTTTTGTTTCGATTCATGGTCGATCCGCGCCGCATCTTCCGGTGGTGTCTTTGCCGTACCTTCAACCCGCTTGGCATGGTCTCCGGAAACGCGTTCGTCATAGTCGAATTCTTTTTTTCTTCTTTCCTTTTCTTTTTTTTGTTTCAAAGCGACCCCTGCCACCCTCAAAGCCCAAAAAAGGCACCGCTTGTCGGAAAGACAAACGGTGCCTTTTTTTATGAAATTCAAATCCCAAACGGGTCGGCAGATTGCTGCCCAGCCGAACGACCGCCGCGCGACTACGCCTCCGGGTACAGCAGCCGGACGATCAACGGCGTATAGCCGAGCAGCTGACACAATTCGTCCAGGTCTTGTTTGGCGTCGTTCCTGCGCTGCATTGCGGCAGATTCGCTCAGCTTTGCCCGACGGGAACGAATCAGCACATTCTTCGGCGAATGGGCAATGTCGATGAATTCTGCGACATCCGTCTTGTAGCCGCAGCCCTCCAATGCCCGGGCGCGCAGCGCATCCGTGGCCAGCGCCGAGAATCGCTCCTTGAAAATCCCGTATCGCGTCAGCAAATGGAGCGATGGAGCCTGAATGCTGCCGTTTAACTCGTGCTGACAGCAGGGGACAGCCAGAATGTAATCGGTGTCCCAGGCCACTGCGTTGGCCAGTGCATAGTCGGTCGCCGTGTCGCAGGCGTGCAGGGAAATGATCATGTCCGGCTTTTCAGCCGGTGTATATCCGTGAATATCGCCGAGCTGAAAGGAAAGCCCGTCCATGCCGTGACGCTTGGCAAGCGCAGAGCAGTTGCGGATGACATCCTCCTTCAAATCCAGCCCGACAATCGTCGCATCCACACCGCGCAGAACGGTTAGATAGTGGTACAGCACAAAGGTCAGATAGCTCTTCCCGCAGCCAAAGTCGATGATATTCCAGTGGCTCCGGTTGTCGGAACGAACAATGTCGTCGATGAACTCGATGTACCGGTTGATCTGCCGGAATTTGTCGTACATGGCAGAATGCACGTGCCCGTCGCCCGTCAGGATGCCGAGATCCTCCAGAACCGGGAACCGGTCGGATTCGCGGATGATGTAATTCTTTGCGCGGTTGTGCGACAAATCCGGTGCAGCGGCGGGCGCGGTCGCTTTTTGACGGGAAATGAGCAGCTTGCCGCTCTTGGAGAGCCGCAGCGAAATCGCCCCCGAATCCGTCATCGCGTTCAAATCCCGGAAGGACGTGCCCAGCTCCGCCAGCATCCTGGCCACCGCTTCCTCCGCGGTGCAGTTGGCGTGAAAAACCTGCTTGTCCGTGTATTGCTCCAGACGGTAGCCGTATTTGCTGGGCTTGCAGACGAGCTTTATGTACCTGCTGCCCGTAAGCGGGCTGGACAGGGTGACGCGCAGCGGCTGTGCGTCAAATAAACGGTGCAGCTCTGCCGTGAGCTGTTCCTGCGTTTGTGTGGTCAGATTCATAGATCGTTCGGTTCTCCCATACAGGCATCCGGCCTAAAAGGTCAGAATGCCGTTTTCGTCTTCCAGCAGGAGAAATATGTTTTCCTCCACGCCAGTGCTTGCGTTGATATAGCAGAGATATCGCTTGCCGTTGGAACCGGCTGCATGAAATTCATAGCAGAGGATTTCATGCTGGCCGGGCGAGGGAATCACGCAGAGCTGCCCGGTTCCCTCCGGCTGAAAGTCGGCAGATAGCCGGCTGCGTGCCTCTTCCGGGGACAGGGACGGGGTCAGATTGCGGTCGGTGCGGTGGTTGTTCAGATAGCCGGTCGCCTGAAAATACGTGACCTTGCCGGTGTCGGCCGCAACGCCGACCTGAATCAAATCGGGATATATCCACACACCGTGATCCGAATGGATGAAGTTGATATAGCAAATGCCGTTGCTGAGGTAGGCGTAGGAGGCCACCATGTCCGGATACCCGCGAGCCGTCAGAAAAGCGGCCGCTGTTTTGGTGGCCTGTGCAGCATCGCAGGAAACGGCAGACGGGACAATCGACTGCGAATAGGAAATGACATGGCCGCCCACCGCCGTGACCGACAGGAACCGCTCCTCCGTGTCCGTAAACGTATACACGACCGGATCCTGCGTCTGCATATGCAGCGTCAGAGAATCGACGGATACGCCGATGAACCGAGCCGCCCTCGATTTCGCTTCGGCGATATCGACAGCCGCGTCGCCGACCTGTAAATACTGCGGAACCGCCTGGGAAATGTGGCTGGAATAAGGGCCGTCATAGATGAGGACGGGCGATTCCGGCAGAGCGGATTCCAATGCAGACAGCCCACCGGCAAAGGAAACACGCTGCTGCTCCGAATCCAATGCCTCCGAAGCGGATACGTCAAAGAAGCCGGACACGTCCGAATGCGCATACAGCTCCTCTAACTCAGCGGCAATCTGCGAAGCCGTGTCGTTCAGCTGACGCAGATTTTGACGCTCCTCTGCCGAGACAGCTTGCCCTCCGGCAGCGGACCGCGCCAGCGCGACGGAAAAATCTCCGACCTGCGAGATGAAGGTGGAGGTTCGCGCCAGCGAAACATCGGAGGTGGGCAGAACCGCCAGTGCACTCTTGGCCGCCTCCGCATGGCGGTAAATGTTGGTGGCCAGCGTGACCAGCATCGATGGACTCTGTGCATAAAGACCCTTCGATAAATCTGCGTCAATGCTGGCCACACTGCCGGTCAGCTCCGTGAATGCCCGCCGATATCCGAGCTCATACGCCCGTTGATATTTGGTCAGACGGCTGTGCAAACTGACAATCAGTCCGATTGCAACAGCCAGAACACCGGCCGAAAAAATCCAGATGAAAAGCATTCCCTTTTTCTTCATGATCGAGCAATCCTCCCGTTGAGAAACTACTTCTATCATGTGGAGAAAAACGGAAAATCATACAGCCTCAGTCGATGTCGTCGATGATTTCAGTCGGACGTTCACTGAGAACGGACGGGTTCTTCAAAATGTGGCGCAGATATTTCAGCGCAGACGCATAGTAGAAACCGTCGCAGATGCGTTCATCGGTGACAACCTTGTAGTCAATGTAGCGCCGCTCCGCAACGGAACCGTCCCGCTGCGTCTCATAGGTACGGCGTTTGGCGCCGAACGCCAGAAACACAGGCGCATTGCCGAAATCGTACAGATGGTGGTAGATCGGCGGAATGCCGAGCGAACCCATGGACGTGATGACGAGCGAACCGTGGAACGGACTGAGCGCAAGCAGCTTTTTTGGCAGCAGACCAAAATAGTCGAGCAGCGTCAAAAGCCAGACGGTGAATTTCAGCAGCAGACCGGGGATAAAACGCAGCACCTTGGCCGTGCTGTCAAACGAGGAATCCAGACCGGCTGACGCTTTTTCGCGGGATACAATGGCATCCAGCGTCGCATAGACCTCCTCCGCCGTGGCATCCGGCTGGAAAACAGCCTTGACACAGGTGTCCGGTGCATTCAGCTTCATGTCCTTCTTAATTGTCAATGCGATTTCAATGTTGTTGCGCGCAAAGATCTTCTGCCCGCTGATAAACCGGTTGATGGCAGGGCGCTGCGAAACGGTTCGGACGTAGGCCGCCAGAAAAACGTGCATCGCGCCAAAATGCTGCAGCCCTTCGCGCCGCTTCTGCTGAATGTACTGTTCCATGTTGGAAATTTCAACGGAATCGGCAATTGAGTTGGAAGACGTGTTCCGCGACTTCATGATATACGGCGAGACAAGCGCCATCGGCGGAAGCGTGCGCAAACGCCGCCCGTCGGAACGATCGCCAAAGCGGCGACGGCGCTTTTTGGGCGCGGGAGCCGGAGTCGGTTCGGATACGGTTGCAACGGAGGGTTGTTCGGTCATACTTTCAATTCCTTTTTCTTGACATTTTGGAGCAGCGAACGGAGATACGGCGCAGCATCCGGGCCGCTCAGACATTTCCAGCGGACGCAATAGGCAATGGGATACAGAACAGCGGCCAGAATCACAGCCGCCACAAAATCGACAAAGGAATGCTGCTTGATGAACATGGTTGACAGGCAGATCAGAATGCAGAGCACAACGGAGCAGACCGGGACATACCAGTGCCGGTTCAAAGACCGCGCCCGGCAAATGGCAATCGTGATGCCGATGGCGCCGTAGCAGTGCATACTCGGACAGACGTTTTGCGGGAGATCAGCCGCGTAAATGAATTGCACCAGCCAGACGAGCGGGTTGTCCCGCGAAAACTCCGTTGGACGAAAATCAATGGCCGTCGGATACACGATACAGATGATCATGCAAATCAGCAGTCCGCCCATGGTGAACATGGCCATCCGCAGAAAATCCTCACGGGAAACGAGCAAAAAGGCGATCATTCCGCCAAACAGATAGACAAACCAGAGATAGTAGGGAATTGCGAACCATTCGCAAAACGGAATCACCGCATCGAGTGAACAGGAAATCAGATGATGCTCCAAAGGCAGGTAATTCAGCAGAAAGAAGAACGTCACATGCACGACTGGATAGATCAGCAGCAAAGCATAGGGATAGGCGCGCAGAAACTCACGGGTTTTTCGAAGCATGAAGCGAACGACTTCCTTTCAAAGAACAAAAATCATCGGACGGTGCATGGCCAATCGCCTCACCGAACCGAACCGGACGCTCCGCCCCACCCAACGGGAACCGTGCATCCATGGTGCAGGCATCGCGCTGCAGCAGCAGGACAACGGTGGAGCCGCCGTATTCAAAATAGCCCTTTTCATCTCCGCGGGCAAAATGCGTGATCCCCGCGTGATTGTGAATGCGGCCAACGAGCATCGCACCCACCTCCACCTGAACAGCCTGCCCAAAGTGGTCAGTCTGCATCAACGAGACGGCGCGGGTGTTCTCCACGAACACCGGTCGCGCTTCCAGCGCGACCGGACGGACGGTGTGCAAAATCCCCGGAATCTGATACCGGCGCAGCAGACGGCCGGAATCAAAGAACGCATAGCGATGATAATGATCGACGCAGAGCCGGAAAACGAGACAAAGCCCGCCCTCCAGACGGTCAGCCAGTGCCTTCGAACGGAGCAGCCCGGCGATCGAATAGGGAACGCCCTTCACCGGCACGACCATACCCTCACGGATGGGGTAGATGCTGAGATTACCGTCACACGGCGCGATCAGCGCGTCGGGCGTGTGATCGACGGTGCGGACGCCGGGGGCTAAACGCCGGGTGAAAAAATCGTTGAAGGAATGAAAAGAACGCTGCTCATAGTCTGACAGACAGATGTTGGCATGAGACACAAAAGGCCGAATCAGACAAACCGATGCACGCGTATCCAAAAAAGCACCGGCAGCGCGGGAAAGCGGCGGTGCAGTCAGAATTTTCAAAAGAGAACGTCCGGCGGGGGAGTGATAGAGCCGATACAGACCGGGAGAAGATTGGGACATAGGGTCGCTCCTGTCAGTGATTTCGCAGAATGACCAGCGCGACAAAGATGGCAATGCCCATGGCCAGCATCACCAGCATACCGCCCAGCATACATTTCTTAACGCGGACGCGCAGAACGAAGGCCAACGCCGTCAGCGCCATGATCAACGCATAAACCGGCGGAAAGTACGAGGTGAGCAGCCCCTTAAAGCAATACAGGAGCGGGAAGATCAGGGCGGACGACGTGACAGGCAGCCCCACAAAGGACGTGCGGACGCCGTCAGTTTCCTGCTGTCGGTCCTCCTCGGTGACGCCGTAATAGGCCAGGCGAATCAACGCCGCGAGAATGTAAACGGACAGAATAAAGATGTAGTAGAACTTCCGGAGGCCAAAGGCGTAGCCGATGGCTGCAGGCAGCACGCCGAATGCGACGATATCAGCCAGCGAATCAATCCAGATGCCAAAGCGCTTTTCCTGAGAGGAACGCTCTTTGGTGCGGGCGACCAGCCCGTCAAACATATCGCAGACGCCGGAAAACATCAGACAGAGAATGGCGTAAAAGCCCTGATCGTGCATGGCAAACGTAATCCCAAGGACGGCGGAAATCGCGCTGAGGTATGTGAGGATGACTGTGTAGTTAAAGAAACCGATCATATTCAAAATGGAAAGAAGAAATGGACACTCTTCTTTCTTCCTGCTTTCTGTCAATAGTCAAATTCGGAGAGAAAAAAGGTGATTTTTCGACTCCAACAGTATTATATCACAAATAATGGCTTTGCACAAGCGTTTCCGGGGGATTGACAAAGAGATTTTTTTCCTATATAATATTTTCCGGGATGATTTTTCAAATCACTTTTCGGGAAGAACCGAACGGGCAGCCGGTCAGGAGGCATCAGACAAATGGCAGCACAAGTGTATACCGCACCCTTTTCTGTCGAGGACGCCGTCCGCCGTTTGTGTTGCGGCTGCACGGTGCTGGATCGGAGCGAATTGAATCTGCCGGGCGGCCGGTGCGTCGTGCTGGAGCTTGCCATGCGCAAGGTGTTCACCGCACACGCCACCGTCACCGTGGACGATCTGACTGGCGACACCCGCGTTCACGTTTCGACGGAGCCGGGACTGATGGCCAGACGCATGGCTGCTCATCTGCAGACGGCGCTGCAAACGGCTGCACAGGCGTCCGAAAAATAATTCGAAAAAATTTTCGAAAGGGTATTGCATTTCCCAAAGAGATGTGGTATAATATTGGAGTCGTCAAGGTTATGCGCCCGTAGCTCAGCTGGATAGAGTGACTGGCTACGAACCAGTAGGTCGGGGGTTCGAATCCCTTCGGGCGTACCAAAAAAGTCCTGATTTGTCTGCTGACAAATCAGGACTTTTTTGAATCGTTGGATCCTTCGAAACGAAAAGTATGTGACCGCTTCGCATCGAACCGGGAGCGCACACTCCGCCGCACCTCGGATGACGCATCCCTACCGCAAACGGTTGACGAAGGGACGAGGCGAGATTGGACTGCCGATTTTTGAATCGGCGATTTTTTTCAGAAAGTGCAGGGAGCTTTATGAAACCGAATCACGATCATCCTTCTTGGTTCCGAACGAAATTCACCGGCCTTTTGGCGCAGAGTCTGCTCCTGCTCCTGCTGGGCGCGTGTACGGCAAATACGCCCGCGCCCGTCCAACCGACGACGGAGCCGCCGCTCCAGGAAACGTATCAGAACCCGGTCATTCGGGTCAACGACCCGGATACCTGGCCGGACTATGGCGTGGGCGACCCGTTTGTCATGCGCTGGAACGGCCGTTATTACCTCTACTGCTCCACCAAAGACGGCTGCATCGGCATTCAGTGCTGGACATCGGATGACCTGCTTCACTGGCAGTATGCCGGCCTCTGCGCGGAGGAACCGCTGACCATGTCGGCCTATGCGCCGGAGGTCGTCTATGAGAACGGCTTTTTCTATCTGTATACCTCACCGGCCGGAAACGGCCACTACGTCCTGAAAAGCGAATCGCCGACGGGGCCGTTTGTGGCTGTGACGGAGAACTTCGGCCTCTCGATCGACGGCGACGTCTTCATCGACGATGACGGCTCCTGGTATTTTTACTGCGCCGGCTCCGATCGCATCATGGCCTATCCCATGACCGCACCGGACTGCGTGGATGCATCCAACGGCATCGCCATTGACACTGATCTGCACGGCTGGACGGAAGGCTCCATGATCGTCAAATACGATGACACCTACTACATCACCTATACGGGCAACCACGTCTGGTCGCTTGGATATCGAATCAACTACGGCGTCAGCACGGATTCTCCGCTGCATTTTACCCCGGCGGATAATAACCCGCTGCTCTTGTCTACGAACCCGGAAACGGTGAGCGGAATTGGCCACAGCTCGACGGTTCTGGGGCCAAATCTCGATGAATATTACATCGTCTATCATTCCAGCCACACTGCGCCGCAGCGGAGTATGCAGATCGACCGCATCTTCTTCAACGGCACACAGACGGTCGTTCTCGGCCCGACCACGGATGTACAATCCGCTCCGGCCATGCCGGACGTTTACAGCCGCTTCAAAACGTCCGCCGATCTGGATGGTTGGCAGACGACGAATGCCACCCTGCAAAACGGCAGCCTGACACTGGCGGAGGGCGGCAGTGTTCTGTCGCAGAAAACGTTTGATGCGGATTATACGGCTGAATGCAACCTGCTTGCAATGGGCGACCGCGCTGGCATCCTGTTTGGATACACAGATGCGCAGAACTACGGACAGGCGCTCTACTGCGCCGATACCCGCACCATCCTCCTGTCGTTCACGGTGGACGGCGCGACGACCACCCATGAAATTCCCATCACCGCCGGATTCGGAGAACCGCTGCGCACAGACGCCTGCCTGCAATTTTTCATCCGCCGACAGGCGCAGACGTATACGCTCTTTTTGAATCGCCGCCAGCTCTGGCAGGGCGAAAGCGACCTCCGAGGCGGCGCAATCGGCCTCACCTCCGTGCAGGGGACAGCCGTTGCGGGCTTCGTCGGCGGAACCGCTGCATCCATGCAGTCCTCGTTCCAAACCGTCTACAAACCGGCGGAAAGCACGATTCCGGCCATCACCTGCCTGGAACCGCATACGGGCGTCCCATCCGACAGCGGAGCGACCGCCCTCGCCGCATCTGAAGGCGAACGGTATTCCTGGCGCATCAACACGGCGCAAACCGGTACCTATGACCTGCAGCTTTGCTACCGCGCCACAACCGATTGCACGCTGTCGGTATTGCTGAACGGGGAACCGTGCGGCACCGTCACACTGCCCGCATCGGACAGCCAGACCGCCTGCGTCCAGCTGCAAAATCTGCAGCTCGATACCGGAACCGGAACCGTGGCCGTCTGCGTCGAAAGCGGCAGCGCCGAACTGACGGCGCTCAGCTTCCACCGCGTGGAAGCGGTTTCCGAACAGCAGCTGACATGGGATGAAGCGCCTGTCTTTCAGGACGGCCACTGGTATGTCGAAGACGGCGCATTGACCAACCTGGAGATCACACCGTATGGCCACGTCAAAAACGAGCAATACGGGAAATATATGCTCGGCTCGGAAAACTGGGGCGATTATGTTGTCGAGGCGGAAATCACACCGCTTGCGTCCAACGCCTCCGTTGGCCTCTGTGTGCGCGTTTCCAACCCGGCTGGACCCGAACCGGGTGCATCTGCCTATCAGGGCAACGCCTACTGGCAGGGCTACTGGATTGGCCTGCGGGACGGGGAAGCGGTGCTCGAAAAGTATAACTATGACCGGGAAAAGCTGCAAAGCGCCCCGGCAACGTTTCAAACGGATGCACCCTGTCAGCTGCGCGTCGAAGTGGAACAGGCGACCATCCGCGTCTGGCTCAATCAGGAGCTCATCCTGACGCATACCGATTCCGATCAGCCGTTTTTACACGGCATGGTAGGTTTTTTGGCACGCGGCGGCACGATGCGCGCCAAAAACCTGACCGTCCTGCCCATTCAATGAACCAAACAGGAGACTGAAATGAAACACCTGACATCCATCCTTTTGATGGCACTGATCCTGTCCCTGACGGCGTGCTCGAAAGAAACGCCAATACCAGCTACCCCTCCGACCTCCGAAACGATCACGCAGCTGGACGAAGGCGTATGGCCGGTGAACGAATACACTGCGGGACTTCCTGTCCCGTCGGGAACGGTTCAGTGGGCGATGCTCGACCATGCCCACCCCAATTGCAGCATCCATCTGACGGATTGCAGCGAAACGGCCTATACCCACTACATGAGCCTCCTGCAACAGGCGGGCTATTCCGTCGTCGAGGAAGTGTCGGAACCGATCAACGAACAGGGCGACCGTTCCACGAACACACTTCTCACAAATGGCGAAAAGGGACTGAGCATCAGCTACCTTTCGAATGCCTTCACCATCTATATCGCATTCGAACAATAAACAGCCAATCCGACACGGATTCATCCGGAATCATCCAAAAGGAGGAAGACTGAGGATGAAAGCACTGTATCGCATCATGAACTCCGGCTCTACACTGGGGTCGCTTATGCAGGTCGTACCGATTACCCTGTTGGTGGGTATCCTCTATGCGGTCTGCCGTTGCATCCGCCTCGCAAAACGGGGGAGCAGCATCTGCTGGGGAACAGAAATCGTCCGCTGGCTGTTCGTCTGTTACCTGACCGGGCTTGTCAATCTGATTCTGGTTCCCGCGAATTTCTGGATGACGATCTGGGCAAACCTCTGCCTGGGCTACAGCCACAGCGAGATCGTCCTCTTTTCCGGCGAATTCAACCTGATGCCGACTCTCATTAAGTGGCTCATGGGAGAGCTGACGATTGGCCACTGGGTTCTCCAGATGCTCGTCTATAATTTCCTGATGTTCGTGCCATTTGGCTGTTTTCTGCCGCTTGTTTCCGAAAAAATCAATCACCGAAGCATCTGGGCAATCGCCGTGATCGTCCCGCTTGCCGTGGAACTCATCCAACCCGTCATCGGCCGCAGCTTTGATACCGATGATTTGCTTTTGAACTTTGCCGGAATCGTGGCGGGCTACTTGGCCGCGACACTCATCCGGACAATCCATCGAAAACTGGCAAACCGCTGAACACATCGCCCAACCCGAACAACAAAAAAGCAGAAGAGGAGCTTCCTCTTCTGCTTTTATTTTACGACAATCTATTTCTGCTGTGTCCGAATGACGTAATTGCCCGTCCATGTAGTGTTCTTGCACGTCGCAGCTTCGATATCGCCAAAAACGAACACATGGCTTAGCCCTCCCTTGTGTTCTTTTTGACCACGTCGAATAAAAACCGCTCTTTCTCGTTTTCGGTCAATCCGTCATATCCAAATGCCAATATGCGCGTCTTGATTTCGTTTTGTGTCTTTTTGCCGAGATTGCGAATTCGAAGCAACCCATCACCAGCAATTAAATCGATGACTTCTCCGACGGTAAATACGCCTGCACGCTTCAAAGCGTGATTCGCTCGCGGCGAAAAATCAATATCGTCTATGCTCATCTCACACACCTTTTGGCGAAATGGAATGCTGACCTTCAGGTTGTTTCCAAATACGCCATAAAGAGTTGCGATCAGTCCGTTTTTATTTGCGGATTCCAAAAGCTCATGAACAAATTCATCCTGATTCATTGATGCACACTCCAAACCATTTCATTTTTCGGGAAGAATGGAGCCTTTGATCACGTCGAGAACCGAGTGGACATTGATCATTTGAATACCGGGAACACTTTTGTACAGGCTGACCACAAAATTGCGCATCGTTTTGATATCGGGCGACAGGCATATTGCCAGCAAATGACAGTTGCCTGTTGTCTGAACGAGCGTAACGGTTTCTTTTGCTTCGGCAAAAATACGTTTGCATTCCTCAAAATCCTCTGCCTTCGTTTCAACGTTCATCACAAAGGTCATCATTTCGGGTGCAGCCTGCGGATCAATGATGGCCTTGTATCCTGTTATGATGCCGTTGCGCTCGAGCGCAGCAATCCTTGCCTGAATCGCCGTACGAGACAAACCGACTTTCTCTGCGATCTCAGAATAGGACATTCTGCCGTCCTCAAGCAACAGATTGACAATTCGGTTATCCATCTCGTCAATGCCTCTGATCTGCATCAAACTCCACCTTCCGTTTTCTTGATCAAGCCAACGGCGCATGCTTTCCGTCCACTTAATAGCTATATTATACCATGTTTTGTCGATATTTCAACCCATCAACTTTCGTTTCGTATTCATATCATTGCATAGTGCCATTGAATTGCACGATAACATTGCAAAACAAAAGGATGCCGTCGGAGCAGCTCACCATCCCCATTTTTTTTGTTTGCACGTTATGGACGATGAAACGGGTAGAAATCCCAGGCAGATCCGGAACGGTGTATCACAAACACCACCCATCACGAAAAACTGCAAAAAGCAGACAACCCGGAAGGATTCCTACCGGGTTGTCTGCCGAAGAATTCTCTTTTTAGAACAAACGAGGAACTTCCTCTTCTGTTTTTTTACGACAATCTATTTCTGCTGTGTCCGCACCAGACGCAGGACGTTCCAGGAGGCCGGCGGCAGAATGACCTGCCCGTCGTTCATTTCGGGCTTCACATCGTGCGGAACCACACGGAACGGATCATCCTCTGTGTTGACCGCCTTCATATCATCGTGGTGCAGAACGCTGTGCGAGACGAGGGTATAGCCCTCCAATGCGCGGAAATCACAGGTCAGCGCGGTGGGTTCGGCGAGGTCGCGGTTGACGGCGAAAACCGTGATGGTCTGATCGTCCGATAAAACGGCGGCAGCGTCCACAACGGGCACGTCCGAATAATGCCGGGTATCAAATCGGTCACAGGTGATCTGCGGGAGCAGACTGGTGCCACGTCCATACAGGCTGGCCTGCATGAACGGATAGTAGATCGTCTGCGCCCAGGCACCGCCGCCGGGCGAGGTCATGATCGGTGCAATGACGTTGACCAGCTGCGCGAGACACGCGATTTTGACGGTATCCGCATTTTTCAGAATGGTGATCAGCATCAGACCGACGAGCAGCGCGTCCTCAAAATTGTAGACGTCCTCAATCAGCGGTAGCGCCTGACCCCAGGGGTGATCGCGATGGAGCTGCGCATCCTGCCCGTGCGAATGATACCAGACGTTCCATTCGTCCAGCGACAGCTGAACGGTGTGACGGCTCCGCTTTTTGCCGCGAATGCCGCGGGAAATGGCGGCGACGGTCTGGATGTAGCCGTTCAAATCCATGGTGCTGGCCAGAAAATCCGATGTGTCGTTGTGCGGATTCCCGTAGTAGCGGTGCAGCGACAGGTAATCGACGTGCTCATACGTTTCATCCAGAACCGTCCATTCCCAGCTGCCAAACGTCGGCATTTCGGAGGAAGAAGAACCGCAGGCAACCAGCTCAATGGAGCTGTCGGTCCATTTCATCATCTTGGCGGCTTCGCTGGCAATCCGGCCATACTCCGTCGCCGTCTTCGCACCGATTTGCCAGGAGCCGTCCATTTCATTCCCCAGACACCAGAGGCGAATGTTCAGCGGGTCGGGTGCGCCGTTTCGAATGCGCAAATCCGAGTAATAGGTGCCGCCCTTGTGGTTGGCGTACTCCACGATGTTCCGCGCATCGTCCGGTGTGCCGGTGCCGAGGTTCACGGCATACATCACGTCCGTCTGCGCGATTTTTGCCCATTCGCAGAATTCATGCAGCCCAAATTCGTTGGTTTCCGTGGAATTCCAGGCCAGATCGAGTCGCGTCGGACGCGATTCTCGTGGGCCGATCGAATCCTCCCAACGGAAACCGGAGACGAAATTGCCGCCAGGATAGCGGACGACCGGGACACGCAGCTGCTGCACCAGACGCATCACATCGCGGCGAAACCCGTTTGCATCAGCGGTCGGATGCGTCGGCTCGTACAGTCCGGTGTAAACGGCGCGCCCCAGCTGCTCTACGAAGGAACCGTAAATGCGTGGATCGATGGGGGAAATGGCGTAAGCCGAATCCAAAATCAGCTTGGCTTGTTTCATATGCGACCTCCTGTTATCAATCTGCCTGAAGCCCTCAGGCTTTGTGGATATCGTGGAGCGGGGAGCCGCTCAGGACAAACGGAGCAATCTCCTCCGCCTGATCGGCCAGATTCTGCGCACCGGCAGCCCGCAGCTGCGCACGGCTGCGGAAGCCCCAGGTCACAGCCAGCACATCCATCCGGGCGTTCTGCGCCGTCTGCACATCCGTTTCGGAATCCCCCACAAACAGCGTCTCCGCCGGGGTGACGTGCAGCAGCGCGGCCGCACGCAGCGGCAAATCCGGAGCGGGCTTGCGTGGACAATCCGGCGTTTCCCCGCAGATTACGTCGAATGTTCCCGGAAACAGCGCGGAGCAGATCGTCTGCACCGCCGCGTCGTATTTGTTGGAAACCACACCCAGACGAAGCCCGGCCGCTTTCAGCTGCGCGAGCTGAGCGGAAATGCCGGGATAGGGGCGGGTGTGAACGAGGAGATGCTCCGCGTAATAGGTGCGGAACAGCGCGAGCGCCTGATCGGCAGAGGCCGATGCGTCGGCCGGGAGCGACCGGAGAATCAGATTGCGCACGCCGTTCCCGACTGCGGCCTGAATCTCCTCAGTTGTGCGCACGGGAAATTGAAGCTGCAAAAGAGATGCGTTGACGGCGTCGCGCAGATCGCCAAGCGTGTCGGCGAGCGTTCCGTCCAGATCGAAAAGGACAGCCTTGTATGGTTTCACAGGGCACCTCCGTCAGCACCGCTCGTGGCCGGTGCTGCGTGCAAAGGGCGGATGAAAACAGACCTCAGCCTCATAGAACGAAGCGGGGAACAGCCGATGGTAAATCGCATCCAGCGCATCTGCCAGCGCTTCGGCAGACAGCGTACACCGGCAGGGCAGGGAAAAAATCTGAAATTCACAGCCCTGGACACAGGTGCGGACGCCGGAATCCGTCACGCCGCCGCGCTGATAGAATGCAATCCGGCGATTCCGCTTCAAAAGCTCCGCCTCATCCTCGGCAAAGGCCGGGTCATCAATCTCAAACAGGAGCGCATCCTCGTCGGCAAAGGCCAGCCGGAGCGATTCCAGCAGCGCAGAGCCGATGCCCTGACCGCGGTAGGACGCATAAACGGCCAGATAGTCCACCAGCCAGACCGGCTGACCGGGTGCGTGACAGAGCAGCGCATATGCGACAGGCTGCTCCTGACGCAGAAACTGGTAAATCCGGTATTCGCCGGAGGCCAGAAGCGCCTCAATCCATGGAAACGGACGCAGCTCAGCCGGCGGAAAATCGTCGGGCAGCGCTTCCTGATACAGTGTACGTGCCGCTTCCGGTTCCAGTCGGCGGCATTCAATGGGAAACTCATTCATGGATGAAAAAACGGCGGCGCCGTGCAGCAGCACGACGCCGCATTCCTTTCAGAAAGTTGATACGTGTCAGTGAATCTGCGTTCCTTCCGGAACGGAATCGTCGACAAAAATGACCTTGCAGCCACAGGCATTGTTGGTGGCCGCGAGCAGCATCCCGTGACTGTTGACGCCAGTCAGCCGCGCAGGCTTCAGGTTGGCGAGGACAATGATCTTCCGGCCAATCAGCTGCTCCGGTGTATACTCATGCTTGATGCTGGAAACAATGACCCGCTCATCCGTTCCGTCAAACAGCGTCAGCTTCAGACAGCTGTGCGATTTCCGGATTTCGGAGCATTTGATGACCTTGCAAACGCGCAGATCGAGCTTCGCAAAATCGTCCAGCGTGATTTCCGGCTTGATCGGCTCCACCGGATCCGGATCGCCGTAGACAACAGCCGGAGCTTCCTCCTCCTGCGTGGCCGCCGTTTCAGCAGCCGTCTCCTCCTCCGTTTTCGGGTAGGAGAAATCCAGCAGCGGGAGATAGCGCGCCGTGTCGATTGCATACAGGAAGAGATACAGACGCGGCCCCTTTTCGCGGTTCAGCAGCAGACGGTAGACATTTTTGAAGAACGTCCCCTGCAGGGCCTTCAGCGCTTTTTCGTCCAGCTCGTCGCCGTGTACGCGCTTCGGAATGGCGTACAGCAGGGAATTCAGTCCATCCAGATCAAACCCACCGGCCGCGATGGTCTCGTGCAGCAGGCGAATCTCCTCTTTCTCGGAATCGGAAAGCGTCTCGAAAACGGCCCAATTGCGGTGCTCACAGAGACGGTTGGCGTTTTCCGGCGAGCACTGCTCCAGCCAGAACCGTGCGCGGTCCAGACGCCCGACAAACTGCTCATGGCGATAGGGCGTACCGATTTTGGCAAATACCGTTTCCAGCACCGGAATGTTGAAATCCACGATGGAACCCAGCTGCACCAGCAGACTCATCGGCACCTGCTCCGGGTGACGCCCCTCGATGATGCAGTTTTCCATGATGGCGGCGCTGCGCTCGTCGGATTTCCCGGCGAGATAGTCGGCGTACATCCGGTCAAATTCGAAATACTGGCGCAGAATTCCGTCATCAAAGCAGAAATCAAACGCCTTTGTCGGTTCCGTTTTGGAATAGAGCCACAGGATAATTTCCGGCTCATAGAGCTTCAAAAGCGTGCCGGGCGTCAGATTCAGACCGGAGGAGCTCGACATCTTCCCGGTCATGCCGCGAATGCCGATGAATTCGTAGCCCTGGAACAGCGGCGCTTCATAGCCGAAGACACGGCTGGAAATCAGACGGGCATTGGAGTAGGAGCCGCTCGGAGCCGCATGATCCTTTCCGCCCGGTTCAAAATCCACGCCTTCATAGCGCCAGCGCATCGGCCAGTCCACCTTCCAGCCGAGCTTGCAGTCGAAGTTCGTCAGAAAATTGAAATGACCAGAATGACCGCACCGGCAGGTATAGTCCGCTTCTGTGCAGTCCTCAGAGAGATGCGTGATGGTGGTGAAGTCCGTATGGCACTCCGGGCAGAAAATCGACACCGGATAATAGGCCGCCTTGTCGGCATCGTGCTCTGCGGCCAGCTCCTCCGGAGACTTGCTGGGATCCTTCGTCTTGAAGGAATCGAGAATTTCGAAAATCTCGCCGCGCTTTTTCAGCGCTTCAATGATATCAGGAGTGTATTTCCCGGAACGATACATTTCGGCCTGATAACGGTAGTCCATCTCAATGCCGAATTTTTTCATTTCGGTCATGAACTCTTCCTCAAAGTGCTTGGCGTAGTTTTCGTGGCAGCCCCAGGGGTCGGGAATATCGACATACGGACAGCCGATGTAGCGGTCATAGGTGTCGCCGACGACCGCCTGAACGTTGGAAGGAATTTTCCGGCAGCGGTCAAACTCGTCCCACGAGAAGAGCAGACGAGCGTTCTTTCCACGCTTTTTCAGCGCTTTTGCAACGAATAACGGGGTGGCAATATCGCGGAAATTGCCGATATGAATGGAACCGGACGGGCTGATACCCGCTGCGCAGACGTACTCCTCTTTATCGGGGGCGCGATCGATGATTCGCTGCGCGATTTCTTCAGACCAGTGCATAGCAAACCTCATTTCAAAGTGTTTCCATCGTATGATTGAAATCGAAGGATTTCGATGGGTTCAGTGAAGCTCCTGCAAGCGGCAATCGGGAAAGCCGCAGGAAAAAAACTTTTTGCATACTATTGTACCATGAAATAGCTTCCTTGTCAATTGATCGGGCAAAAGAAGGTCACTGTCCGGCAGACGAATCCAGATACGCGCAGGCGGAAATAGCAGCAATCGTCCCGTCGGCCACCGCGGTGGTCAGCTGCCGGACGGTTTTCGCCCGACAATCTCCGGCGGCAAACAGACCGGGGACAGAGGTGGCCAGCGCATCGTCCGTCAGCAGATACCCCGCCGCATCCGTCCGGGCGAGGTCGGCAAAGGGTGCATTCTGCGGCTCCTGCCCAATCGCGACAAACAGGCCACTCACGTCCAGATGGGTTTCTGCACCGGTTTCCGTGTCGGCGAGCAGCAGACCGGTCAGCGCGTCCTCGCCGTACAGCGCCTGAATGGTGGCGGGCGTGTGGAAAATCACGTTGCTCCGCGCCCGAAGCTGCTCCACCAGACAGGCTTCCGCACGAAACGCGGAGCGCCGGTGAATCAGATGCACCGTCTGCGCCGTGGAAGAGAGCAGCAGAGCATCCTGCAACGCCGCACTGCCGCCGCCGACGACTGCAACCGGCAGCCCGGCAAAAAATGCACCGTCGCAGACCGCGCAGAAGGAAATGCCGGCACCGGTCAACGCGTCCTCACCGGGGAGCCCCAGCCTGCGGTGCCGCGTCCCGGTTGCCAGAATCACGGAACGCCCCGCCACGGAGCCACCGTCCTCCAGCGTCAGAACAAAGTGCGACGCCTGTACGCAAATTCCGGTGACCTGACCGAAATCCGTTTCCGCGCCGAGAGCCAGCGTCTGCGATAACAGCCGGTCGGCCAGCTCACTGCCACTGATCTGGGAAAAACCCGGATAGTTTTCCACGCGCGGCGACAGCGTAATCTGCCCGCCATAGCTGCCACCCTCTAAGAGCAGCACCCGTTTTCCGGCGCGGCAGCCGTAAATGGCAGCCGTCAGCCCGGCAGGCCCCGCACCGACGATGATGATGTCAAACAAACCGATCCCTCCAGCGGTCAGATGCGCGACCGCAAAAATTCTTTGATACCGGCAATCCCGGCATAACGGACAACCTGATCCGCAGATGACAGAATCAGCGTCGGCGCCTGCCGGATTTCATATTGCCGCGCCAGCTCGATGTGCTCCTCCGCGTCCAGCTGCGTGAAATCCACACCGGCATTCGTCAGCAGCACATGGGCGACCTTGCAGTTTGGACAGGTTTTCGAGGTAAAGAGCAGACAGGCGTCTGCAAGCGGAGCTGATGTCGGTTCTGCGGCCGGTGATGGAGCGGGCGATGCGTCGGCAGCTGTATCCGTGTGCAGCTGTGAGCTGGCCACGTCATAGACCACGCGATCCTTGAACTCCTGCGCCTTGCCGTCGTTCCAATTCTGCACCGGTCGGTAGTAGCCGGTGATGCGGCTGTAGACCTCGGTCTTTTCGCCGCAGTGCGGACAGGTGTAGACCTCTCCGGCGAGATATCCGTCGTTTTTGCAGACGGAATAGGTGGGGGAAAGCGTGTAATAGGGCAGCCGGTAATGCTCCGCAATTTTCCGGACAAGCGACGCCGCCGATTTCCAGTCCGGCAGCTTTTCGCCCAAAAATGCGTGAAAAACCGTGCCGGAGGTGTAGAGCATCTGCAGCTCGTCCTGAATGTCCAGCGCTTCGAAAACATCGGCAGTGCAGCCGACCGGCAGGTGCGAGCTGTTCGTGTAGTACGGCGTGCCAGACTGCGAGGCCGTGATGATGTCGGGGAACATTTCCCGGTCGTGCTTGGCGAACCGATAGGTGGTCGATTCGGCAGGTGTCGCTTCCAGATTGTAGAGATCGCCGTACTGCTCCTGATAATCGGAGAGGCGCTCCCGCATATGATTCAAGACCTTTTTGGTGAACACCTGCGTTTCCGGATGCGTCAGATCCGCCCGCAGCCACGATGCATTCAGCCCGGCTTCGTTCATGCCGATCAGGCCGATGGTGGAGAAGTGATTGTCAAAGGAGCCGAGATACCGCCGGGTGTAGGGGTACAGCCCTTCATTCAATAGCCGGGTGATGACGGTTCGCTTCACCTTCAGAGAACGCGCCGCAATGTCCATCATCCGATCCAGCCGCTGGAAGAAGCTGGCCTCACTGTCGGAGAGATAGGCCATGCGCGGCATATTGATGGTCACGACGCCGACGGAGCCGGTGCTTTCGCCGCTGCCAAAGAAGCCGCCGGATTTCCGGCGAAGCTCCCTCAAATCCAGCCGCAGCCGACAGCACATACTGCGGATATCGCTGGGCTCGATGTCGCTGTTGATGTAGTTTGAAAAGTACGGCGTCCCGTACTTGGCGGTCATTTCAAAGAGCAGCCGGTTGTTTTCCGTCTCGGACCAGTCGAAGTCCTTGGTGATGGAATAGGTCGGAATCGGATACTGGAACCCGCGGCCGTTGGCGTCGCCCTCGATCATGACCTCGATGAAGGCACGGTTGATCATATCCATTTCGTGCTTGCAGTCTTTGTATTTGAAATCCATTTCCTTCCCGCCGACAATGGCATACTGCTCGGCGAGATCGGCCGGAACCGTCCAGTCCAGCGTGATATTGGAGAAGGGCGCCTGCGTGCCCCAACGGCTCGGTGTGTTGACGCCGAAGATGAAGGATTCGATGCACTGCCGCACGGCGCGGTAGGAGAGGTGATCGACCTTGACGAAGGGCGCCAGATAGGTATCAAAGGAAGAGAAGGCCTGTGCCCCTGCCCATTCATTCTGCATGATGCCGAGAAAATTCACCATCTGGCTGCACAGCGTGGACAGATGGCTGGCCGGCGCGGACGTGATTTTGCCCGGAATGCCGCCCAGACCTTCCTGAATCAGCTGACGCAACGACCAACCGGCACAGTAGCCGGTCAGCATGGAGAGATCGTGCAGATGAATATCACCGCTGCGGTGCGCATTGGCAATTTCTTCATCGTAGATTTCCGAAAGCCAGTAGTTGGCGGTGATGGCACCGGAGTTGCTGAGAATCAGCCCGCCGACGGAATAGGTCACCGTGGAATTCTCCTTGACGCGCCAGTCCGTCGCCTTGACGTAGCTGTCCACCAGCTCCTTGTAGTCCAGAATCGTAGAACGCATATTGCGGATTTTCTCGCGCTGCTTCCGGTAGAGAATGAACGCCTTGGCCACATCGGAATACCCGGCCTGCACCAGCACATTCTCCACGCTGTCCTGAATGTCCTCCACCGCGATGAGGCCGTTCCGGATTTTCGGCTCAAAGTCCGCCGTGACCTTGAGTGCCAGCAAATCAATGACACCCGGATGCGACTGCTTGCTCTGCGCATCAAAGGCCTTCTGAATGACGGCTCTGATTTTTGTGATATCGAACTCGACAATTTTGCCGTCCCGCTTCGTCACCTGATACATATCCTGCTCTCCTCCAAAAAAAGTTATTCCACTCCACGCAGAGCCGCAGACGGACAGAAATCGTGCGCCGCGCCGAGCATGGCGTGCAGCACCTCCGACGAATGCGGATGCAGACCGGCGGTCAGTACGTCGCCGGAATCGACAAAACTCTGTAAAAAATAGCGTTCCGCGCCGGAAATCCAGCGGGCGATGGACGCGATGTCATCGACCGTGTGCAGCTCCCGGACAACAGTTGTGCGGAATTCATAGCGCCCGGAAAGCGTGCGCAGAAATGCGACACTTTCCAGAATCGGCGACAGGTCGAACGCGGAACGCCCGATGGTTTCCGCATATCGCTCGGGCGCATTCTTGAGGTCCATGGCGACCTGATCGACCAGCCCGGCACGCACCACGTCCTTCAGCCGGTCTGGCAGACTGCCGTTGGTGTCCAGCTTGACGGCAAAGCCGAGCGAACGGATGCGCTCTAAAAATGACGCCAGATCGGCCTGCAAGAGCGGTTCACCACCGGAAATGCAGACGCCGTCCAAGAGCCCACGCCGCTTTTGCAGAAACGACAGCACATCGTCTTCCGCAATCGGCGCAGCAGCCGCACCGGGACGGACGAGCGAAGCGTTTTGACAAAACGGACAGGCGAAGTTGCAGCCCTCTGTAAAAATGGTGCAGGCGACCTTGCCGGGATAGTCCAGCAGGGTGCATTTTTGCAGCCCACGAATGATCATCTTCCGCCCTCCTGTCGCGAACGTGTCGGGCTCCGCCATCCTCCAACCGAACGAAAAGGCGGAACAACCTTATTGTATCATACGCGGGATTCGTTTGTCAAGCGTTCCACACCGATTCTGTGACAATATCTTGTGGTTTTCTATGAATGAATCTACTACATCTTGGATTCGTTAGGCAATCAACATATCTGTCGACCAAGCAAAGGATGCAAGCGGAACGTCGAATTATTCACAGGAATTGCCTTGACACGCACGGTGGAACGCGTATATAATTTCATCAGCGCACCCCAAAATTCCGGAAAGGAGAGAGCAGCCATGCAGCACGAGCATTCCATCGCGCCGATTTTTGATGCAGCTTCCAGCATTCTGATTCTGGGGAGCTTTCCATCGGTTCGGTCACGGGCGGTCTCGTTTTACTATGCGCATCCGCAAAACCGCTTCTGGCGCGTGCTGTCAACGCTGTATGGCGAGCCGGTGCCGGAATCGATCGGGGAGAAGTGCGACTTTCTGCATCGACACCACCTGGCACTCTGGGACGTCATCCAGAGCTGTACCATCGAAGGCTCCGACGATGCGAGCATCCGGAATGTCACCCCGAACGACCTGACGCCGATCTTGCAGACGGCTAACCTCCGACTGCTGATCACCAACGGAAAGACGGCCGGCAAGCTGTACGACCGGCTGCTTTTGCCGCAGACACAGCGACCGGCTGTCTGTCTGCCGTCCACCAGCCCGGCGAATGCAGCCTGCTCGTTTGAACGACTGCTCGATGCCTGGGCGATCCTCCGTCAGGCAGATCTTCCTTGAAATGCAGAGCGGAATGTGCTATAATACAAAAAATCAGGATATGAAAGGACAATGAGGCGAAACACATGAAACAATGGCAGACGCGGTTGAAGCAAATGTTCAGCAGAGCGGGGCGCACGGAAGCTTCGGAGCTGCATCGAAAACGCAATGGCATCCTGATGCTCGTGTTTCCGATTCTGCTGGTTCTGATCGTCGAGATGAATCAGCTGCAAAGCGTGACGCAGCTGGGACAGTTTCTGACCGGGCATTTCGGTGTGTTCCTGTTCGACGTCTGCCTGGCCGGTGCGCTGTTTCTGGCGCTTCTGGTGCTGGTTCAAACGGCGTGGATTGCCGCAGCCGGAATCGGAACGCTCTTCTTCCTGCTGTCCTGTGTGGAATTTTTCAAATTCGATGTCAGCGGCAGCCATTTTCAGCCGCAGGATCTGCTCCTGACTGGCGATCTGGCCGACGTGTCCGGCATGGCTCAGCTGCGCATGACGACGGTTCTGGCGATCGACATTCTGGTATTTGTGGCCTGCCTCTTGATTCTCTTCCTGTCCGGCGCACGGCTTCGGCTGCGCTGGCCGCCCCGCGTGGGCGTGGCAGTCGGCTGCCTGGCCGCCGTCCTGATGACCGTCGTGACACCGGCCTCCGATGTGGTCTTCCGGTTGTTCGGCGTCGATCACCGCCCATCCATCAATACCTTTGAGGCGAATGCCAAATTCCAGTCGGATAATCTCATCGCCTTCTGGAGCAGCGAACTGGCACAGCTCGCCGCATCCCATCTGGACACCCCGGAGCCGTATGACGAAGCCACCGTTCTCTCCCTGCTGGCGGAGACGCCGGAAACGACACAGCCGTCGCACCGCCCGAATGTGCTCATCGTCATGAGCGAATCCTATGCCGACTTCCGTGTTGTGGATCCGACAGCCGCAGATGATGGCGACTATGCGGCATTTGACGCTTTTTGCGAAGACGGCCTTTCCGGCTATGCCGTGGTGCCGACCTTTGGCGGATACACCGGCCGCAGCGAATTTGAACTCCTGACCGGCCTGCCGGTGGCGTCCCTTGCAGACCCCATCATTCCGCATGACGCCGTCACCCGGAAAACGGTCGAAGGCATTCCGGAGCTCTTCCGAAACCGCGGCTATCAGACCATCTACCTCCACCCGTATCACAGCAACTTCTACGACCGGGAAAGCGTCTACCCCAAATTCGGACTCGATACGTTCCTGTTTGAAGACGATCTGGCCATCGGCAGCCGCACCTTCCACCATCGCCCGGAGGACGCATTCTGCCTGGAGCAAACGATCGACCTCCTGCAGCAGACCGAGGAACCGGTCTTTCTCTTCCTGACCACCATGCAGAACCACCAGCCGTATTATTATGAAGCAGAGCAGGGGGTGGATGAGCTCGCCTACTATTTGCAGGGCATCGCCCATACGGATGAAGCGCTTGCCGCGTTCCGTCAATCGCTGGATGCGCTCGACGAAGATACCATCGTCCTCTTCATCGGCGACCATTTCCCGTTCTTTGGCCTGTCCGGCAATTTCTACGATCGAACCGGTGTCGATGCAACGAACTGCGCCGCCTATTTCCGGCAACATTATTTCATCTATGCCAACTACGCGTTGGATGCGGAAGCAGCCGCACTGAACGAAGTCTCGCTCTTTTACCTGCCCCACCTGCTGACCTCTCTCGCTCTGGGGGAGGATACACCGGTCATCAGCCGGGCGCTGCTGTCCTATGCCCAGCAGCAGCCGGTCTACACAACGGCCGACCCGGAGACGGACGTCTCCAACGATTCCTTCCTGGACACTCTGGCGTATGACCGGCTGATCGGTCAGGCCTGGTCGGCAGAACGCTGACCGCCGATGCACTCGAAACCAAAACAAGAAAGCAGATGAACAATCAACGCATGGAACGAACCGCACTTGAGAAAAAACAGAGAATTTTCAGCAACCGCAAAATCTTTGCGCTGCTGTGGCCGGTGCTGATTGAACAGACACTCGCCTCAACAGTCGGCATCGCCGACACGATCATGGTCAGCAGCGCGGGTGACGCCGCGGTCAGCGCGGTTGGCCTGATCGACACCATCAATAATATGTTCATTCAGATTTTCACGGCCATCGCCACCGGCGCGACGGTTCTGGTGGCGCAGCTCTCCGGCCGCCGCGATGAGAAAGGTGTCCGGCAGACGGTGGGTCAGTCCACGGCGCTGATGGGCGTGATGATGACATTGATCGGCATCCTGGTGGTGGTCTTCCGCTCACCGATTTTTGATTTTCTTTATCCGAAGGTGGAAACGGCGGTTCGCACCAATGCGGTTTCCTATTTCGCACTGACCGGCACAAGCTATCCGTTTTTCGGCCTGATGACGATTTTGTCCGGCCTCTTTCGCGGCAGCGGCAATACCAAGCTGCCGATGCGGATGTCGCTGCTGGTCAACCTCATCAACATCTGCCTGAACGCGGTCTTTATTTTTGCCTGCGGGATGGGCGCTGCCGGTGCGGCGCTGGCCACACTGATTGCCCGCATCATCGGCGCCATCCTGATGCTGCGCTCAGCCGTGCAGCACTATGGTCGCGCCTCCTTCACCTGGGCGAATATGCGTTTTACTGGCAACATCCTGAAGCCGGTTCTGAATATCAGCCTGCCCGCCGGCCTCGACCAGACGCTCTTTCAGGGCGGTCGACTGATCATTTCGATTTTTGTCGCCACCATGACCACGGCAGCCATGTCCGGCAACACGATCGGCGGCTCCATGTTCGGCCTGATCTGCATTCCGGGCAGTGCATTCAATGTCGTCGCCACAACAGTGGCCGGTCAGTGCTACGGAGCAGGTGCGCGCCGGGAGGCACGGCTGGATATGCTCAAATGCGTGATCATGGCGATGGCCATGATGGCCGCTCTGAGCCTGATTCTGTACTGGATTGTCCCGTACCTCGTTCTGGCCTATCATCCGAGCGCGGAAGCAAAGCCGATTGCCGTCAGCATCGTCCGCCTCTATCTGTTCATGATTCCGCTGTCATGGCCGACCTCGTTTGTTGCGGCGAGCGGTCTGCGCGCAGTGGATGATGTCCGCTTTACAACCATCGTCTCCATTCCGAGTATGTGGCTGGTTCGTGTGCTCGGCGCATGGTTTCTCGGCATTCGGCTGGGCATGGGGCCGCTTGGGCTGAACCTGGCCATGGGGCTGGACTGGGTCGTGCGGAGCGCCTTCTATATCCCGCGCATCCTCACGCTGAAGCGCCTGAAAACAGACGAATTCCCCGCGCCGGCATCACAGAAGGCGGAACCGTCGGCGCTCCCGGTCGGCTGATGACGGGTGATTCGAAAAAATCGCACGGTATGCTGCCTAAAACGGTATAAACGCTGCGCAAAATGGCAATCCTCTGTCAGAACAAAAGGGAGGATTGCCCACTATGAAAGCTCATCTGATTTTCCGCCGCCTGCACAACTCCGCATGGCTGCGGCTGGAAGCGGCTGCCGCGCTGGCGCTGCTGATTCTGATGGTTGGCCAAACCGTGTCCGCTGTGATCGGTCAGCGCGCCCTGTCCGAAAAACTGATTCGTCTGCACATCGTCGCGCAGTCGGATTCTGAAGAAGATCAGACGCTCAAACTGGCCGTCCGCGACCGGCTGACAACGGAGTGGTTCGCAGAACAGCCGACCCTGCAAAATGCGGAGGAAGCGGCGGCCTACTTCGCCCAACACTTGGACGAGATCGCCGTGACCGCCGAAGCGGAGCTGCGTTCGCACGGCTGCGATTTGCCGGTGCGCGTGACGCTGGAGCAGGAAACGTTCCCGACCCGCCATTATGATTCGTTTGCACTACCGGCCGGCACCTATACCTCCCTCCGCGTGATCATTGGCGAAGGTCAGGGGCGAAACTGGTGGTGCGTGATGTTTCCGCCACTCTGTACAGCCGATGCCATCCGCGTGCGTCAAACGGCACAGACCTGTTTTTCCAACGGCGAGTGGCACCTGATGACGGCGCAGACGCCGGACGTCACCGTGAAGTTCAAACTGCTGGAATGGTGGTCGTATCTGAAAAAACAATGGCAGAAACGATGAAAAGGGGCATATATCCATGAAAATAATCCGAAACCAGACCCGTCGAGCAATTGGAGCGCTGCTTGTTTTGCTGCTGATGCTGGCGACACTGTCGGCCTGCACCGTGCGAACCGTCCCGTCGGACGCTACCAACCTGACCGGAACCACGTCGACACCCGCGCATACAGACGGGACAACGCCTGCGAGCGGGCTGCTTTTCTGGGAGGTGACTTCGCCGGACGGGACGGAGACCATGTACCTGCTGGGCTCTATCCACGTGGCGGACGATTCGATTTATCCGATGCCGGCGGTCGTGATGGACGCCTATCAGTCATCCGATCTGCTGGCGGTGGAGGCGGATATTCTGGCGTATGAACAGGATCAGGAGGCAATCAGCTGCCTCACCATGCGCTTTTTCTATACGGACGGCACCACCATTCGGGAACATTTGCCGGCCGATCTCTATGAACAGGCCAAAACGCGCCTGACCGACGCCGGACTGTACGCGGAAGCCTATGACTGGGTTCACCCGTTTCTGTGGAACTCTCTGCTTGATCAGATCGTGACGGATGCCTCCGGACTGGACGCGGAACACGGTGTTGACCGCCATTTTCTCGAACTGGCGCATCAGAGCGGGAAACGCATTTTCGAAATCGAATCCGTCGAGGAACAGTACAACGTCTTCCTCGGCTTCTCGGACGAACTCTGGACGGCGCTGATCGGCGAAATGCTGGCAACCGAGCCGGAAGCGCAGATGGCCGATCTGCGGGATATGTACGACCTCTGGAAAAGCGGGGACGTAGACGCGTTTACCGCCTATTGCGAAACCGACCTGGAGGGCCTGTCGGCGGAGGAATGCGCCCTGTATGAAGCCTACAACGACGCCGTCCTGACCCAGCGGAATCTCGGCATGACGCAGACGGCGCTTGATCTGCTGCAGAGCGGGGAGACCTGCTTCCTGATCGTCGGCGCTGCCCATATGGTGGGGGAGACCGGCCTGGTGGAATCCCTGCAGCAGTTTGGCTACACGGTCGTACAGCGCTGAATTCGCCATACCGGAATTTCACCTGACCACACCCGAAAAATTTCAGAAAGACGGGGTGTGCAGTTGTTTTTTGAGCCCGAGTATGGTAAAATAAAGAAAGAAACTGACCGGCTTTCAGACGAAATCTGCATCGCAATTTCGTCCAAATGCAAAAGGCCGAACTCTGTACAAATACGAGGTGGTTGGCATGAAAAAGCTCCGCTTTTCCAAAAACCGAGGACAGATAAAAAAGCGCTGGCGCAGGTCGGCGCTTCTGCTGCTTCTTTCAGCGGTCGGCCTGTCGGCCTGTTCTTTGGCGGAGCCTGTCGGCGAATCGTCCCAAACCTCTTCGGATGCATCCACACCTACCACAGTGCCAACAACGGCACTGCCGGAAACGGACGCTTCAATCGTGGAGCCCGACTGGAACCAGTACCGGATTACATACGACCCGAACGAATGGCAGGCTGGACAATTCACGACAACGCTGTTTTTGCAATATGCCACGCAGATGACCTCGGTGATGCAGAAACGCCTCGGAACGGCTCCGTCCGGCTTCTCCACCTCCGCCCGCTCGGATTCTGCGGCGACGCCGGAAATCCGCTTCGTATATGATGGAACGCTGGCGGAACGCGAATACCGCGTGGAAGTCGTCGGCGCCGTTCAGCCGGATATCCTCCTTTCCGCCAGCACGGAAAAGGGCATTTTTGGCGCTGTCGCCTATTTCTTTGAAGACTGCCTCCCGTGGGACGGCAGCTTCCCGGCGGAAACCTCCATGACCGCCGAGCTGCTCCTGATGACCGATGCCTGCGTGCTGCTGCACGACGGAACCTACTATCTCCCGATGCGCTGGGAAGCTGGCTATGCCGGGTATCAGGGCGACGAACGCGGCTATGTGATGTACAAAAGCAACGACCTCTATCACTGGAGCGAGCCGAAGCTGGTCTTCGATGCGAACGCCTGCACGGACCCTGCATTTGACGGCACCTGTGACTTTTGGGCACCGGAGCTGCACGAATATCAGGGCAAATTCTATCTCTTTGCAACCTATCGCTCGGCGGCAACCGATCACCGCGGCGCAGCCATCTTCCGCTCCGACACGCCGGACGGCGAGTATGAGCTGATCACCGATGGACACCTTCAGCCGGAGGGCTGGGACGCGATCGACGCGACGCTGTATGTTGACCCGGACGGCAATCCCTGGATGGTCTTCGTCCACGAATGGACGAGTATGGAGGACGGCATCGGCGATATCACGGCGGTGCGCCTGTCGGAAGATTTGACGCAAACCGTCGGCGAATTTTATCCGCTCTTCAAGGCCAATGCTTCACCCAACTATCCGAATAACAACGTGACGGACGGCCCATGGCTCTATGAAATGTCGGACGGCAAGCTGGCGATGCTCTGGTCGGGCTGGGGCGACGGCTATTTCACCTGTGTCGCCTACTCGGAAAACGGGATTCTCGGCCCGTGGGAACAGGCGGACGAACCGCTCTTTGCCCGAGAAAACGGAATCCCGGAAAGCGTGTACGGGAGCGGCCACGCCATGCTGTTCCACGATCAAAACGGCGATCTCCGCATGAGTCTGCACGCGGTCTATTCGTCCTGCACCCCTTTCTTCCTGCATATTGACTCTTCAGACGGTGTGCTGAAACTGAAATAAATCCGGATGCATCCGGAGACAGCGTATGGAGGAAAATGCTATGAAACGCAAATGCAATAGCCCTTCGCGTATGCTTGTGCTGCTTCTGACAGTCCTGATGATTCTCCTCACGGCCTGCGAAACAGCCAATTCATCAAAAGAAAGCGACACCCAGCCAACCGGGACAGATGCTTCGGAACAGACGGAATCGACGTCTGTCACCACCGAAGCACCGTCCTTCACGGGCACCTGGTCGGATTATAAAATCACCTTCACCCCGGACGAATGGCCGACGGGGGAGAGCGGACTGAACACCACGCAGTTTTTGAACATCGCGGTCAACCTGATTCAGCTGATGGAAGACCGGTTCGATTCGGCACCGCAGCAGTTCGGCATTTTCACCGCGGATGCGGAAAACAAAACGCCGCGGATTCATCTGTCATATGACGCCTCCCTGACGGAACGGGAATATCGGGTGGTCGTGACTGAGGATTCGATTCCGGATATTCTTCTGTCCGCCAGTTCGACCAATGGCCTGTTCGGCGCGATCTCATACCTCTGCGAGGAATGCCTCCCGTGGGACGGCAGTCTGCCGGAGCCGTGCAGCTTTTCCTCCGCCGTGGTCTATTGGGCAGACCCCTGCGTGATGCTCTATGACGGCGTGTACTATATGCCGCAGGGAACCGGCAGCGGGTATTCCGTCGCAAAAAGCACCGATCTCTACACCTGGTCTGAACAGAAAGTCGTCTTCGATGCGAGCACCTGCACCAACCCCGCTTTTGATGGAATCGGTGACTACTGGGCACCGGAGCTCCATGAATATCAGGGTAAATTCTATATCTTTGCAACCTACCGCTCAGCTGAAAGCGACCACCGCGGCGCAGCCATCTTCCGCTCCGATACGCCGGACGGCGAGTATGAGCTGATCTCGGACGGACACCTTCAGCCGGAGGGCTGGGATTCGATCGACCCGACGCTGTATGTCGATCCGGACGGCAACCCGTGGATGGTCTTCGTCCACGAATGGACGAGTATGGAGGACGGCATCGGCGATATGACAGCGGTGCGCCTGTCGGAAGACCTGACCGAAACCGTCGGCGAGTTTTATCCGCTCTTCAAGGCCAATGCGTGCCGCGAATGCCCCGGCAACAACGTGACGGACGGCCCTTGGATTTACGAAATGTCGGACGGCAAGCTGGCGATGGTCTGGTCCGGCACCGGCAAGGGCTACACCACCTGCGTCGCCTACTCGGAAAACGGGATTCTCGGCCCTTGGGAACAGGCTGACGAGCTGTTCTTTGCCGACGATACCGAACGGCCGCAGGGCTTCTTTGGCCACGGCGCCGGTCACGCAATGCTCTTCCGCGATCAAAATGGCGACCTCCGCATGAGCCTGCACATTCTCCCCACCGCATCGTACAGCAACCGGATGCCGTTTTTCCTGCACATCGATGACTCGGACGGCGTGCTGCGCGTGAGATAAATCGAACCGCCCCGCAACTTCCGGTAGACGATCTGCCGGATCCCAACGAATGGAGGCAAAGGAATGATCGGAACAACCAAACGCCCGCTGGCCTGTCTGCTGCTTCTGGCTCTTCTTCTGACCCTGCTGGCGTCCTGCAAAACGGATGGCGGGAACCCGCAGGACTCTGCCCAATCCACAACCGCTCAGATAAATGACGAGCAGCCGGAACAGACCGCCTTCACCTGGTCAGACTACCGAATTACCTACCAGCCGGAGGACTGGCCGGACGGTCAGATCACGGCTGAACAGTTTGAACAGTTCGCCACCCAGCTGATGGCCACCATGCAGCAGCGCTTCGGCACAGCGCCGACGCAGTACGGCGTGGCGTCCGTCCGCGCCGATGAGGATGCACCGCGCATTCATCTGGCATATGACCCCGCCATGGCGTCGGAGGATTATCAGGTGGTCGTCACCGCCGGAACCCGCCCGGACATTCTCCTGACGGTCAAACATACATCCGCCCTGGTCGGCGCCGTCAATGCCTTCTGCGAGGATTGGCTCCCGTGGGACGGCAGCCAGCCTGCCGAGCTGCGCTTCTATGCCCATACGCAGTCGCTTGCCAGCCCGAAGATGTTTTTGTATGACGGCGTGTATTATCTGCCGCAGAGCACGGAAAACGGATATGCGATCTCCAAAGGTGTGAATTTCTACAAAATGGGGGAGCCGAAAACCGTTTTTGATGCGTCGGCCTGTACCCATCCGGATTTTGACGGAATGGGCAAATACGGCACGCCCAGCCTCCACGAATACCACGGGAAATTTTACCTGCTGGCATCCTATCAGTCCGAATCGACACTCGATCTCGGCGTCGCGGTCTTCCGCTCGGATACCCCGGACGGAACATATGAGCTGATCAGCAAAGGCCATCTGCAGCCGAACGGATGGGACGCAGATGCCCCGACCTTGTACGTTGACCCGACCGGCCAGCCGTGGATGATCTTTGTCCACGAATGGTCCAGTATGTCGGACTGGACGGGGGATATCTCCGCCGTCCGCCTGTCGGAGGATCTGACGGAAACCGTCGGCGAATTCCATACGCTCTTCCGGGCGAATGAATGCCCGGCCTACCCGACCAATCAGGTCACGGATGCGCCGTGCGTGGACACCCTGTCGGACGGAACGCTCGTCATGCTCTGGTCGGGCTCCAGCGGCGGCACCTTCACCGGCGTCGCGTATTCGACAGACGGCATTCTCGGCCCATGGAAACAGGCGGAAGAGCCGCTCTTCTCCGCGAATACGGTCTTCCCGGAAAACTTCTTCGGCCTCGGTGGCGGTTCACCATCGCTGTTCCGCGACCAGAGCGGTCGCCTTCGCATGAGCCTGTCCATCCGGACGGGTGCGGGCGATGAAAGCGTCTCTGTTTTTCTCCATATCGATGATTCTGACGGGATTCTGAAGCTCAGATAGCCCGTTTGATTCAATAAGCCCCAAAAAACAAACAATTTACAGCGGAAGATACATCCGCAGAAAGGTATGGTCATTATGAAGAAAATCATTGCTGATTACCCGGCGATCGGGATTCGTCCGATCATTGACGGACGCATGAACGGGATCCGTGAGAGCCTTGAGGATCAGGTAATGAATATGGCGAAAGCCGTCGCTGCCCTGATTACGGAGAAGCTGCGCTACCCGAACGGCGAACCGGTTCGCTGCGTCATTGCAGACTCCACCATTGGCCGCGTCGCGGAAGCCGCTGCCTGTGAAAAGAAATTCCTCGAAAACAACGTCGGCGTTTCCATCTCCGTCACCGCCTGCTGGTGCTACGGCACGGAAACCATCGATATGCACCCGACCCGCCCGAAGGCCATCTTCGGCCTCAACGCGACGGAGCGCCCGGGCGCTGTCTATCTGGCGGCGGCTCTGGCCGGTCATAACCAGAAGGGGATTCCGGCATTCTCCATTTACGGCCACGATGTGCAGGACGCAACGAGCGCCGGTATCACACCGGATGTCGAAGAAAAACTCCTCCGCTTCGCAAGAGCTGGTCTGGCCGTTGCCATCATGCAGGGCAGAAGCTACCTGGCCATGGGCAGCGTCGCAATGGGCATTGCCGGCAGCGTTGTCAATCCGGAATTCTTCTCCGATTATCTCGGAATGCGCAACGAATACATCGACCTGAGCGAATTTACCCGCAGAATGCAGCTCGGTATCTACGACCACGATGAATATGAAAAAGCACTGGCCTGGACTCGCGCGCACTGCCCGGAAAGCAAGGACTGGAACGACCCGGCCAAGATGCACACCCGCGAACAGAAGGACGAAGAGTGGAAGACCTGCGTGAAAATGGCGCTGATTGCCAAGGACCTGATGGAAGGCAACCCGAAGCTCAAGGAAATGGGCTTCCCGGAAGAAAGCCTCGGCCACAACGCCATTCTGTCCGGCTTCCAGGGACAGCGTCAGTGGACAGACTTTATGTGCAACGGCGACTTCATGGAGGCTATGCTGAACACCAGCTTCGACTGGAACGGCCAGCGCGCACCGTATGTGATCGCAACGGAAAACGATAGCCTGAACGGCGTTGCCATGCTGTTTGGCTACCTGCTGACCAATACGGCACAGGTCTTCTGCGATGTCCGTACCTACTGGAGCCCCGACGCCGTCAAGCGCTGCACCGGCAAAGAACTGTCCGGCCTGTCCGCCAACGGCTTTATCCACATGATCAACTCCGGTGCCGCCGCACTCGACGGCGCAGGCGAATGCTCCGATGAAAACGGCAACCCGGCCATGAAGCCGTACTGGGAAATCACAGACGAAGAAGTCGAAAAGAGCCTGAAGGCCACCACATGGGGCCCGGCCAGCCTCGGCTACTTCCGCGGCGGCGGCTTCTCCTCCCGCTTCCTCTCCAAGGGCGGTATGCCGCTCACCATGGTTCGCGTGAACATCGTCAAGGGTCTCGGCCCGGTGCTTCAGATCGCAGAAGGCTACAGCTGCGACCTCGAAGAAGATGTCGCAACCAAAATCTGGGAACGCACCGACCCGACGTGGCCGACCACCTGGTTTGCTCCGCGCATCGATGAATCCAACCCCGCCTTCAAAGACGTGTACAGCGTCATGGCCAACTGGGGTGCCAACCACTGCTCCCTCTGCTATGGCCATGTCGGCGCAGACTTTATCACGCTGGCTTCCATGCTCCGCATCCCGGTTGCCATGCACAACGTCCCGGAAGACAAACTGTTCCGCCCGAGCACATGGGGTGCATTCGGCACGAAGGATGCCGAGGGCGCAGATTTCAGAGCCTGCAAGGCCTATGGCCCGCTGTACGGCAAAAACTGATCAAGACGCGATCGAAAGGAGAACGGCCGCCCGTATGTGCGGGCGGCCGCTTATAAAACGATGAAATATGCAATCGGTGTCGATTTCGGCACATTGAGCGGCCGTGCGCTGCTCGTTGAAGTGGAAACCGGCCGCGAGGTCGCTACGGCGGCTCGCAACTATACCCACGCCGTCATGGATGAATATATGCCGGACGGCGTCACCAAGCTCCCGCCGGACTGGGCGCTGCAACACCCGGCGGATTATTTGGAGGTTCTCCGTGAAACGGTGCCGTCCGTGCTGGCACAGTCCGGTGTTTCGCCGGATGACGTCATCGGGATTTCGGTGGATTTCACCTCCTGCACCATCCTTCCGATTCTGGCAGACGGTACGCCGCTCTGCTTCCTGGACGATATGAAGGACAACCCGCACGCCTATGTCAAGCTCTGGAAGCATCATGCCGCACAGAAATACGCAGACCGCGTCAACGAACTGGCGATCAAAGAAGATCCGGAACGTTTGGCGCGCTACGGCGGCAAAGTCTCTTCTGAATGGCTGCTCCCGAAGGCCTGGCAGATTCTCGATGAAGCACCGGATGTGTATGCACGCGCCGACCGCCTGATCGAAGCAGGGGACTGGATTGTGATGCAGCTGACCGGCCGGGAATGCCGCAGCGCCTGCGCCGCGGGCTATAAGGCGATGTGGCACAAAGCCGACGGCTATCCATCGGAGGATTTCCTTGCCAAACTCGATCCGCGCCTGACCTATCTGGTCGATGAAAAGCTCTCCCGCGAGATTCATCCGCTGGGTGAAAAAGCCGGAGATATCAATGCGCATGGCGCGGAGCTCTGCGGCCTGAATGAAGGGACGGCCGTTGGCATTTCCGTCATTGACGCACACGTTGCCGCACCGGCAGCCGGTGTCTGCACACCGGGCAAAATGCTGCTGATTATGGGCACAAGCACCTGCCATATGCTGCTGAGCGACAAGGAACAGATCGTTCCGGGCATGAGCGGCGTCGTGGAAGACGGCATCATCGGCGGCTACTACGGCTATGAAGCCGGGCAGGCCTGCGTCGGTGACCATTTTGACTGGTTCGTCAAGAATCTCGTTCCGGAGCAGTATGCGCTGGAAGCGCAGAAGCGCGGCATCTCCATCCACAAGCTGCTCCGTGAAAAGGTCGCTGCCCAGAAGCCGGGCGAAAGCGGCATTCTGGCGCTCGACTGGTGGAACGGCAACCGCTCCATCCTGGTCGATGCCGAGCTGAGCGGACTGTTTGTCGGTATGACACTGACCACCAAACCGGAAGAGCTGTATCGCGCCCTGATCGAGGCGACGGCCTTCGGCACACGCGTCATCATCGAAGCGTTCGAACAGAATGGCGTCGCGATTGATGAGCTGATTGCCGCCGGTGGCATCGCGGAGAAGGATCCGATGATGATGCAGATTTACGCGGACGTCACGAACCGGGAAATCCGCCTGTGCGGCTCGTCGCAGGCCTGCGCACTGGGCGCAGCCATGTTCGGCGCAGTGGCCGCCGGTGCAGAGCGCGGCGGATATGACTCCGTGGCAGAGGCGGCTGAACATATGTCCAGCCTGAAAGATTTGGTTTATCGCCCGAATGCGGAGAATCACGCAACCTATGACCTCCTTTATCAGGAATATCGCAAACTGCATGACTATTTTGGTCAGGGCGGCAATGATGTCATGAAGCGCTTGCGCGCACTGAAACGTTCCGTGCGGAGCGCCGAGTAAATCGAGCGCCGAGTAAATCGAGCGCCGAGTAAATCGAAAAGACAGCTGCCCGCCCCTGACAGCCGGGGGCGGCGCAGCAGATTTGAAATGAGGGATTCAAATGAGCACATTCCTTCCGTTCCGCGTAGATTTGTCCGGAAAAGTCGCCGTTGTCACAGGTGGGAGCGGCGTGCTTTGCTCCGGTTTTGCCAAGGCACTGGGTGCCTGCGGCGCATCCGTGGCCGTCATCGGCCGCAACCTGGCCAAGGCACAGAAGGTGGCCGATGAGATCATCGAAGAAGGCGGAAAAGCCATGGGCATCTCCGCCGATGTCCTCGACAAGGACGCCCTCGCAGCCGCCAGAGAACAGATTAACAGCACCTTCGGCACCTGTGATATCCTGATCAACGGTGCCGGCGGCAACCATCCGAGCGGCACGACCACCAAAGAATACCTGTTCCCGGAGGATATGGAACAGATTCGCGCACAGACCAGCGAAATTGTGACCTTCTTTGATCTCGATTTTTCCGGCGTGCAGTCGGTTCTGGATCTGAACTTCCTGGGTACACTCCTGCCGACTCAGGTGTTTGCAGTTGATATGGCCGAAAAACCGGGCGCAGTCGTCCTGAACGTCTCTTCCATGAACGCATTCCGCCCGCTGACCAAAATCCCGGCCTATTCCGCAGCCAAGGCGGCCGTCTCCAACTTCACACAGTGGCTGGCCGTTCACTTTGCACCGGTGGGAATCCGCGTCAATGCCATCGCCCCCGGTTTCTTCGTGACGGAACAGAACCGCACACTCCTGATGAACCCGGACGGCAGCCTGACGCCGCGCTCCGCCAAAATCCTCTCCCATACGCCGATGAACCGCTTTGGCAAGCCGGATGACCTGACGGGCACCCTGCTGTGGCTGGTCGATGAACAGTCCTCCGGCTTCGTCAACGGCGTGGTTGTCCCGGTCGATGGCGGCTTCGCGGCCTATTCCGGCGTTTGATAGACAGGAGGCAGTCCTTATTTATGAAAACAGAACTTCGCAAAGACTGTAAGGTCGCCCTTCTGGTTCCGACGAGCATGGGCGTCCGCATCACGCCGACCATGCGCCAGCCGGTTCATGTCAGCGATACGTTTACCATGCAGGCCACCAGCGCCGAGTCCAACGTGCTCAACATCTCCGCATCACTTGGCCTGTCGACGAAGGCACTGACGGCTTTCGTCAAAGACAGCCCGATCGCTCTCTTCATTCAAAACGACCTGAGAAAACGGAACATCGCCTTTGAAGGCAAAGAAGTGGAACAGGGCGGCCCGTGGGGCTACCGCCACCAGTTCAATATCGCCGATTCCGGCTATGGCGCCCGCGGCCCGCGTGTTCATAATGACCGGGCGGGCGAGGTCGGCCTGACCATCGCCGCCGAGGATTTTGATCTGGAACGGATTTTCGGGGAAGAAGGCGTGGCCATTCTGCATATGAGCGGTCTGTTTGCGGCGCTGAGCCCCTCCACCAGCGCATTCTGCCGCGAGCTGGCCAGAACCGCTAAAAAGTACGGAACCGTGATCTCCTTTGACCTGAACTACCGCGCTTCCTTCTGGAAAGGCCGTGAACAGGAACTTTCCGAAGCCTTCTCGGAAATCGCCTCTCTCTCCGATATCCTGATCGGCAACGAGGAAGATTTCCAGCTGGCACTCGGCGTGCCGGGGCCGGAATCCGGCGGAAAAGATATTACCGGCAAAATGGATCGCTTCAAGGAAATGATCCTGAATGTCCGCGAACGTTATCCGAACGCCTCCGTCTATGCAACCACCCTGCGCCAGGTGATCAATGCAAACAATCACCTCTGGGGTGCGATTCTGCTGGACGAGGACGCGTGGTATACCGTCGAACCGCGGGAAATCCCCGTCCTCGACCGCATTGGCGGCGGCGACGGCTTTGTCGGCGGCCTGCTCTATGCCATTCTGCGCGGATGGGATCCGGAAAAATGGATTCAGTTCGGCTGGGCGAGCGGCGCACTGGTCACAACCCTCACAACGGACTATGGGACGCCCGCAGATGAAGAAATGATCTGGAGCATTTATGAGGGAAATGCCCGCGTCAAACGCTGAACCCCAAAAAAGGAGCGGAATCATATGAAAAAAGCAGATATTGGTCTGATTGGCCTGGCAGTCATGGGCGAAAACCTTGTGATGAATATGGAATCCAAGGGCTTCACCGTGGCCGTGTTCAATCGGACGACTTCAAAGGTTGATGCTTTCATCCAGGGACGCGCAGCCGGTAAGAAGATCATCGGCACCCATTCGCTGGCCGAACTGGCAGAGCAGCTGGAACGCCCGCGCAAAGTCATGATGATGGTCAAAGCCGGTAGCGCAGTAGACGATATGATCGAACAGCTGCTTCCGCATCTGGAACCGGGCGATATCATTATTGACGGCGGCAACTCGCATTTCCCGGATACCATCCGCCGCACCGCTTATGTCGAGTCCAAGGGTCTGCTCTATGTCGGCACCGGCGTGTCCGGCGGGGAAGAGGGCGCTCTGAAAGGGCCGTCCATGATGCCCGGCGGTTCTCCGGCCGCGTGGCCGTTCGTCAAACCGATTTTCCAGGCGATTTGCGCCCATGTGGAAGACGGTGCCGCCTGCTGCGACTGGGTCGGTGAAAACGGCGCAGGCCATTTCGTCAAAATGGTTCATAACGGAATCGAGTACGGCGATATGCAGCTCATCTGCGAAGCCTACCAGCTGATGCGTGACCTGCTGGGCATGACGCCGGACGAGATGCACGAAGTCTTCGCCGAGTGGAATCAGGGCGAACTGAACAGCTACCTGATCGAGATCACAAGGGATATTCTGGCGTACCGGGATGAAGACGGCGAACCGATCGTCGACCATATTCTCGATACCGCCGGTCAAAAGGGCACCGGCAAATGGACGGGGATTGCCGCACTGGACGAAGGTGTTCCGCTGACGCTGATCGCGGAAAGCGTCTTTGCCCGCTGCCTGTCGGCGATGAAGGAAGAACGCGTTGAAGCAGCCAAAACGTTTGCCCGCAAAAAGCCTGCCTTTACCGGCGACCGCAAGGCTTTCGTTGAGGATATCCGCAAAGCGCTGTACGCATCGAAGATCATCTCCTACGCACAGGGCTATACGCTGATGCGCGCAGCCGCCAACACCTACGGCTGGAACCTGAATTACGGCGGCATCGCGCTGATGTGGCGCGGCGGCTGCATCATCCGCAGCGTGTTCCTCGGCAAAATCAAAGAAGCGTTTGACGCGAACCCGGCGCTGACCAACCTGCTCCTGGATCCGTATTTCAAGGGCGTGATGGAAACGCTGCTGGATTCCTGGCGCAATGTGGTTGCGGAAGCTGTGAAGAACGGCGTCCCGACACCGGCCTTCGCCGCAGCGCTGTCGTATTTTGACGGCTACACCTGTGAACGCCTCCCAGCCAACCTCCTGCAGGCGCAGCGGGACTATTTCGGCGCCCACACCTATGAACGCCTCGATCATCCGCGTGGCGAGTTCTTCCATACGAACTGGACAGGCCACGGCGGGGATACGGCCGCATCGACCTATGTGGTCTGATGCACGCATCTCCCACACGGTACTCTCTGCATAATAAAAGACGCCATATCCAAACGGATATGGCGTCTTTTGGTACAAAAAAGAGGAAAACTATTCCTCAACGTCGTCCGAAACCGGTTTGGGTGACACGTGAACCGACACGGTATGGACGCGTTTGGCATCCGCTTCCAAAACGGAAATCGTCAGATTCTCATAGTCGAAGCTTTCACCGGCGACCGGGATATGCCCCAGCCGCTCAATCACCCAACCGCTAACGGTCGAGGAATCCGTCTCCGGGTCAACTGTGACGTCAAAACGGTCAAACAGATCGGCCAAATCGGCGCTGCAAAGCACCTGATAGGTTTCATCATCGCGCTGGACAAACTCTTCAACCACCTGGTCGTGTTCATCCCAAATGTCACCGACAAGCTCCTCCAAAATGTCCTCCATTGTCACCAGACCGACGGTTCCGCCGTATTCGTCTGCGACAAAGGCCATGTGCGCCTTGCTGCGCTGCAGCAGCCGGAGCAGGTCACTGGTGTTGACGGATTCCGGGATAAAAAGCGGCGGCTTCGTGATCGAGGTCAGCGGCTGCCCGTCCCGGAGTACCTGATTGAAAAAGTCCTTGTAATGGATGACGCCGACGATGTCATCCAGCGTCTCACCGTAGACCGGCAGTCTGGAAAACCCGGAACCGGTAAACGTGTCTGCGATTTCATCGAGGTCGGCGGCCTCCTGTACAGCGATCACGTCCACACGCGGCGTCAGAATATCCGACACCGCACGGTCGTTGAACTCGATGGCACTGCGAATCAATTCGCTTTCCTGCTCATCGATTCCGCCGTCCTGCTCTGCTTCCTCCACAATGGTGATCAGCTCCTGCTCGGTATAGCGCTCCGGCTTCCGAATGGTGAGAAGCTTGGAAAGCAGCTTCTTCAGCAGGCCAAACAGATAATTCAACGGAGCCAGAATGACGGCAATGACGCGAATGAACGGTGCAGAAAACAGCACGAAGGAATCCGCAGTGTCCTTGGCCAGGTTTTTCGGCGTGATTTCCCCGAAAATCAGGACGGCCAGCGTCATGACAATGGTCGAAACCGTGGCACCGCTGGTCGGCAGCAGACGCATGAAAAAGACGGTGGAAACGGTGGAAAGCGTGATGTTGACAATGTTGTTACCAATCAAAATGGTGGAAATCAAGCGATCGAGATCCTTGGAAACCTTCAGCGCGACGGCGGCGCGGCGATTTCCATTTTCCGCAAGCGTCTTCAGGCGGATGCGGTTCATCGTGAGAAATGCGGTCTCTGTTGCAGAGAAATAGGCTGACATCAGCAAAAGTGCCAGCATGATGAAAACGGTGGCGACGGTACTGCCCATCAATCAAAAACCTCCTGAATGAAATGAATTCCTGTCCATGCACCCGGAACGCTCCGAAAAAAGCGGCGGACATTGCACTCAGGCGGAGGGTGATTGGCGGACAATGGCGGTTCGTCCATGAAAACTAACATCCTTTCTGTTGGACAGGAAATGCGATTTCTGTCAACTGTATCATTATAACATAAAAATCACAGGCTGTCCACAAAAGAAAAAACGGAAAATCCGGCAAAAACGGGGCGCAGCACCCAAAAACGGGCTTTTTATAACGCAGAGATCAAGGAATTCAGCGCTTTCCAGCTGCTTACACGGCAAAACGGAGTGCCGCCGCACGAATCCGACAGCGCATCCGAACGAATGGCCTCGGGCGCGTCCGGATCCAGCAGAATCGGGTAGAGCCCAACCGAGGCCGCCCCGCAGATATCTGCGGAGAAGCTGTTGCCGACAAACCAGCAGCGCGCTGGATCCACCCTGGCTGTCCGCAGTGCCACCTCAAACAGCAGGGGACAGGGCTTGCAGAATACATAATCGGCACTGGTGATCACAAACTCAAAGGAATGCGCCGGGAGACAATCGGCAATCGCCTGCCGGAGCGCTTCGCCGGACAGCGTGATGTTGGAGACGACCGATGTGCGGATGGCTTTTTCGCGGAGCATCGAAAGCCCGTCTGCCGCATCTGCCATCGCCGTGTGGACGGCGTTGGCACGGTGAAAGACCATTTCCAGCTCGACCGGCGACAGCGCCGTGGTGCAGCCTGCACGCGCCAGAACACAGCGCAGCATCGGCTGCAACGGAATTTCCAGATCAATCTGATCCGGATGCGTCCGGCGGTCAATGATCGACGCGTCCTCCCGCCAGAGCGACAACAGCGCCTGACAGTCCAACTCCGCCGGATGCTCGGTGCAGTCCAGCAACGCCTGCAGACCATCCGCCGCACAGTAGTGCCCCTCGTCAATCAATGTACCACCATAATCGAAAAAGACCATATCCGGCCGAAAAAGTTTCATCAAGACAGCTCCATTTCCGCAAAAAATTCAGATAGCGCTATTTTATCATGAATCCAGACCCCTGTCAAGAAAAGTAACAGATTTTGTAGTTGTATTCCGATTGCAAAGGTGATACAATATCGGAAGAAACCACGCGAACAGAGCGCGGGAACCTGAAGGGATTCATCGTATGAGCAGACGCCGCTTTCAATATTGGATTAAAACCATCTGCAAAGCCATCGGCCTGACCGTGGCGAGCATTGTCACATTCCTCGTCGTTTCGCTGTTTGTCCTGCTGTATGGCCCGTTTCATCAGCTGCGCGATTTGTACGTCATCACGATGCTGGAAACCAGTGCCGCCAAATTCATGGCAACCTGGTTTTTGAGCGATGCCAAAATTGCGGAAATACTGGAAAACAACCGTCTGGAGGTGCCGGATGAACCGTCCGACCCCTCACTCGTCAGCGTGGCCGTCTCCAAAACGACGGCCTCCTCGGACACGCCGCCCGAAACCTCGACGCCGCCGGCGTCCTCCTCTGAGACCACCCCGTCCACCGATCGGAGTGATGCGCCGGTTGAAACCACTGCACCGCCGCAGGGCACGGAACCCACCACCACAACATCTGTGACGACGCTGTCCCCAATGAATACGGACGCCCCGGCACCGGATGAACTGTTTGCCGACCATCCGGATGCCATGCCGGAAACGGACGGGCTGGACGGCTTACAGCTGGTACGCGTGAGCGGCCCGACCTTCACAGGCTATATGCTGGTCATCTCCGACCCGTCCCGCGTGTCGCTCTGCGTCTCCTATTCGATTCTGCACGGCTATCAGAACGGCTGGGATCATACTTACGGCGAGCAGCTCCGCTCCATGGTCAAACGCAACGGCGCAGTCGCTGCCATCAACGGCGGCGCATTCTACGACCCGAATGGCCAGGGCAACGGCGGCAGACCGGACGGCGCACTCTGCGTCGAAGGCAACCTGCTCTACTGGGGGCCGGAAATCGAAAGCGCCGAAGCGTATGAAGCCGAAGTGCAGCGCATTCAGCAGGCTGTGGAAAACGGGGAAATCGCAGCTGATTCGCCGGAAGCCCAGCTGCCGGAACCGGCTGAATGGGAGAATCAAAAAGTCAATATCATCGGCATCAATCAGGATCACATCCTGATTCTCGGCCGCTTCACCAAAGCTGAATTTTTGGAACAGGGCTTCCGGGATGCCGTCTCCTTTGACAACCCGAACCCGCCGTTCCTTGTGATCAACGGCAAAGCCTCCACCGTCGTCGGAACCGGCGGCAGCGGCATTCAACCGCGCACCTGCATCGGCCAACGCGCAGACGGCGCCTTCCTGTTCCTGGTGATCGATGGCCGCGGAGCCGGCGGCAGTCTGGGCGCCACGCAGAAAGAGGCCATGAACCTGATGCTCGAATTCGGCGCCATCAACGCAGCCAACCTGGACGGCGGCTCCTCCAGTGAGCTGATCGTGAACGGCGAAACCGTCTCCAATCCCTGCTCCTTCTACGGCCCGCGTTATATGCCGGACGGCTTTATGGTGCGCTGACATGAAACGATCAACCTTCCGACGATTGCACATTTTGCTGATCGCGCTGCTCCTGGCCTGCTCCGCCTGTGCCGCACCGACAGCACCGGTCGAATCCGCAACGACACCGCCCGCATCGACCGCAACCACCCTGGAATCGCCTGCATCCACCCCGCCGGAGACGACAGCCACGACGTCTCCTACAACCGAACCGGCCACATCCGTCACAACGGAACCGACGACGTCTGCAACGACAACGATACCGGCAACGGAGCCCCCGGCGACGACGCTCGATCTGTATGCGCTGGAATGGATGCCGCCGACGGATACCAATGCAGCTGAACCGCTGGAAATTCGCACCTATGACGGGTTTCATCAGCCCTGCCACCCAAAAGTGCTGTATTTTGAAAACAAATGGAACGGATACCATTACTGGATGGCCTATACGCCGTATCCGTATTGCGCCGACCTGTACGAAAATCCGTGCCTGGCCATCTCCGATGACGGCGTGAACTGGACGGAGCCCACCGGCATCCGAAACCCCGTGACCGGTGTCCCGCCCACGCACGAAAACAGCGCGCACTACTCCGACCCGCACCTGCTGATGAACGGCGAGACCATGGAGCTCTGGTTCCGCTATAACCCGTCCTATGGCGATGGGGTCAATGCCGATTCCAATGAGGGGATTATTCTGCGGACGTGCTCCACAGACGGCGTCCACTGGACGGAACCGGAACAGCTGTATCAGAATCGCGCCATCCTGGACCCCGTCCTCAGCCCGATTGTGATGCTGTCGGACGGCGTCTATACCATGTGGTATGCCCGGCGCGACGGCTGCCTGTACCGAACGCAGTCGAAGGACGCCCACACATGGACAACGCCGGAAAAGACCGATCTGGTCGCACCGAACAGCCGCATCTGGCATCAGGATATGATTCAAACCGATCTCGGCTATGAAATCGTTTTCTGCGCCCGGCCAAAGGGAACGCAGTCGAATCTCCATGGCCTGTCTTTGTATTACGCCGCCAGCACCGACGGAATGCACTTTACAGACCCGGTGCTGATCGTCTCCCCGCGCACCGGGACGGATGCTTTTGACAATGCATCCATTTACCGGGCATCCATCCTGAAAACAGACGGCTTCTACCGAATCTATTATAGCTCCATGAGCGAACGCTATGTCTGGAAAATCAGCCTCTGCGAAGGGGCAAGCATCTCAGAACTCAAAGGTATGGGAATCGAACCGTAAAACGGACAGCACCATACATGGCCAGAAGGAGGCAAATATGGCATATACCGGCAGAAAACTGATCATCATCTCCCACGATGCACTCGTCGGAGAAGATCTGGAGATACTCCGACAGACAGAGCCCTTCCGAACCCTGATGGCGGAAGGTGCACGGGTCGGTGCGCTGCGCTCCATCTATCCGACCGTCACATATCCGGCGCATACCTCGCTGATTACGGGTGTGTACCCGGAAAAGCACCGGGTCATCGCCAATGAACGCTACTCCATCGGGACGCATGGTGCACCCTGGAATTTTTTCCGCAAGGCCAACAAGGCCAAATCGCTGTTTACCGCCGCCAAGCAGGTCGGACTGACGACAGCAGCCGTCTTCTGGCCGGTGACCGGCGCAGACCCGGATATCGACTACCTGATCGACGAATACTGGCCGCAGAATGATCAGGAATCCTTCCATGACGCGCTGCTGCGCGCAGGCACAACCGAAGAGGTCTACCAGACCGCGGTGGAGCCGAATCTGCATCTGCTGAACCCGGATCACCTGCTCAAACATCCGGAGCTCGATCGCTTCATGGCGGCGGCCTCCTGCGCGATTCTCGAAACGTTCAAACCGGATCTGCTGGTGATGCATCCGGCCAATATCGACGCAGCGCGCCACCAGACCGGCCTCTTCAATGAGCGGGTGACAGAGGGTCTGTCCGTTGTCGCTGAGATCACACAGCAGCTCATCGACGCGACCAAGCGCGCTGGGACCTTTGACCAGACCGATTTTGTCATCCTCAGCGACCACGGCCAGCTGAACGTCGATCGCGTCGTCCAGCCCAACGTCGTCTTTGCCCAAAAGGGTCTGATTCAAGCCGATGCATCCGGCAAATTTCTGGACTATCAGGCGTTCTGCCAGTCGTGCGGAATGTGCTCCTACGTCTACCTGAAAAATCCGTCCAACCTGGATGTCTGCGAACAGGTGGCCTCTGTTCTGGAGGAAATGCGCCAGACCGGCCGGTACGGCATTTCGGAAATCCTGACGCGGGATGAAGCCGCTCAGCGCGAACACCTGGACGGCGGTTTTTCGTTCGTCATCGAAACCGATGGCCACACCACCTTCGGCAATGCGTGGATGCCGCCTGAAACGTCGCCCATGACCAACAGCGATTATCGCTTCGGCCTGGCCACCCACGGTTACCTGCCCGACAAAGGCCCGCAGCCGGTGTTCATCGGCTGGGGCGCATCGTTCCAAAAAGGCGCCTATCTCGAAAAGGCGACGCTCGTGGACTGCGCGCCGACCTGCGCTGCACTGCTTGGCCTGGAAATGCCCTGGGCACAGGGACACATTCTGCACGAATTGCTTGCATAAGGAACGACAAAAACGGAAAAGCTGATAGCGTATCCATCAAATTCAGATCAGAATGGAGTGGCTTCTCTGTGAGCTTTTTCGATCGGCTGACCCTGATTCTCGTCCTGATTGGCGCATTGAACTGGGGCAGCGTCGGGATTTTCAAATTTGACTTTGTCCAGGCGATCTGCGGTGAAATGTCAACCCTGACCCGAATCATCTTTGCTCTGGTCGGGATTGCCGGACTCTGGTGCATCTCACTGCTGTTTCGCGATGGCCGCAAGGATTGAAACATCATTCCAACCGCACAGAAAGACGATATCCGGCACAACCCCGGATATCGTCTTTTTACATAGCTCCGACTGCGCGAAAGAAGCAGATGCGCGGTCGAACGGAATTCTTTTTGGGAACAGTGGCGCAAACAGCCGAGTTGTGGTATAATGATGAAAACAGCGCAGAACCGCACAGCCCCGGTCGAAGAAAACCGCTGTGATTTTCTGGCTCAACGAAAGGATGACTCTGATGAATTTCATTCCGGATCACGCAACACCCTGCTATGACTATCTGTGTACCTGGAACATACAGGATCAGTTGGCTCGTCAACTGAAATGGAACGACGCGGGCGCATCGGGACAGCGCGACGCATTGAACGATGCCATGCTCTTCGATAGCGACGCCTATCACCCGCTGAACAAAACCTGCCGGAGCGGCCTGATGCTCGTCATCGATGACGGCTGGGATGTCCCAAAGGGCACGGCAAACCTGCCGGGGACGCCCAACGTCTATGGCCGCTGCGACCCCGACACGGAAAAATTCCCGAATTACGGCGATACTCCGGCAGAACGCCTGAAAACGCTGAGCCAGAAGGTGCTGGAAAAAGGCTACTGCGGCCTGGGACTCTGGATTTCTCCGCAAATCAGCGGGGAGGATGCCAATCAACCGGAGACGCTGGAAAAGGCAAGGGCGTACTGGACGGAGCGCGCCCAATGGTGCGCCGAGGCCGGTATCCGGTACTGGAAAATCGACTGGGGCATTCACGGCCATTCCGTGCCATACCGCACCATGCTGACCGAGGTGCTGAAGCAGTACGCCCCGGATGTGATCGTTGAACACGCTGTCTCGCTGCCACCGTTTACCGAGCTGGGCAATCCGCCCTGGCGCAAACAGCAGACGGCGGATATGCTGCCGATCAGCGATGTGGTGCGGCTGTATGACGTGATGGAACCGCTCGTCTCCTCCTCCATGCTGATGCGTGCCGATGAGGCGCTGTCCGCAGCGTCGGACTACACCGCGAAATATGACGTAGCCGGGATTCTGAACGGGGAGGACTGCGCCTCGATCTGTGCGGCACTGGGACTGGCCATCGGCATCATGATGGAAGACCCGGCCAACAGCGGCTCGGAAGCCTGCATCCGCTGGCACCGCATTGCGCCGCCGTTCTCCATCTGGAACGGCGCATACCGCACGAGCGAAGAAATCCTGACCGATGCCTACTATTTCGAAGAGGATGCCGCATCGTGGGTGAAAACCAAAGGAAAAACCATGCACGAAAGCGCACCGGCCGTGATGGCCAGAAACTGCGACCTGCCGCAGGTGGAAACAGACGGCGTCCGACCGTTCATCTGTGCATCCAGACATCCGGAAACGGGTGCCTGCTGCATCGCCGCTATTCAGCGCACCGTCAATCAGCAGATCAACCAGGTGGCACCGGCCAATGTGACGTTCCACATCGGCAGCTCTGACCGCCTCTGCGGCGTCTTCGGCTGCTTTGAGAGCCTGACACTGGAGTATGACGAATCCATCACCGGCCGCCACGTCTTCGCGCAGGATTTGATGGAAGACGAAGCGCACGAGATCACCGAGCTTTGCTACCTGGCCGACCATCGGCTGACCATCCCCGGCGACGTGCTGACAGCCTGTGGTCGCCGTGCCCGCAAGCCGGAGGATCCCTGCGACCCGTCGTGCATCATCGCAATTCGCTGAAAAAATCCATCGCTTTCATCCAAACAGGGGCGCTGATCGTCTGACGATCAGCGCCCCTGTGGTCTGTTTCTGTTGTGTGAATGAACCGCAGCTACCGTGCGTTGGCTTCTGCCGATTCGCCAAAGAACTGATGAAGCAGCTCCGGAAACGGCGAAAGGGAGCGGCGGAGAATCCCATGCGCCTGAGCGATGGCGGTTCCGTAATTCGTGACGGGCACGTTCTGCTTCCGACAGGCTTCCAGCCGGGACTGCATTTCCCGCTCGTTGAGCATACAGCCGCCGCAGTGAACCACCAGCGAATAGTCGGACAAATCGTCCGGAAATTCCGCGCCGGACGTAAAGGCAAACTGCAAATCCTTCCCCGTATACGCACGCAGCCAGCCGGGGAGCTTGACCGTTCCAATATCGCCGCACTGCCGATGATGCGTGCAGCCCTCGGAAATCAGAACCCGATCGCCGTCCGAGAGGCGGTCGAGCGCAGCCGCGCCGTGGACAACCGTGGAGAGGTCGCCCTTGTACCGCGCAAACAGGATCGAAAACGAGGTCAGCAGGATGTCCGACGGCACCACCGCACTGACACGGCGAAACGCCTGCGAATCGGTCACAACGAGCCGCGGCTTGACAGCAAGCGTAGCCAGTGCATTCGGCAGCTCCGTGTCCTGCACCACCATGGCAAAGGCGTGGTGGTCGAGAATTGCACGCAGCGTCTGCTGCTGTGGCAGAATCAACCGCCCCTTGGGTGCCGCTTCATCAATCGGCGTGACCAGAATCACGAGATCGCCGGGGTTCAGGAGATCCTGAATCAGCTCCCGCGTTTTTTCACCCTTCGGAAGCAGCTGCGCCAGCTGGTCCTTCAGCTCTTGAATGCGGTCACCACGCGACGCGCTGACGTAAATCTCATGCTCTGCGGGTGCGGGACAGTCAGAGAGCAGATCACATTTGTTCCAGGCGATCAGATAGGGGATGCTTCGCTCTGCAAACAGGGAACAGAGCGTTCGATCGTCCTCCTGCAGCCCCAGCGTAGCATCGACGACCAGAACGGCCAGATCGGTCTTGGAGAGAATCTGCCGAGCCCGCCGGACGCGCATCTCGCCGAGCGTCCCCTCGTCATCCAGACCGGGCGTGTCAATGATCACAACCGGCCCCAGCGGCAGAAGCTCCATGGACTTCTGCACTGGGTCAGTAGTCGTGCCCTTGATGTCGGAGACGAGCGAAAGCGCCTGACCGGTGACGGCATTCACAAGGCTGGATTTCCCGGCGTTGCGCAGCCCGAAGAAGGCAATATGCACCCGCTCACCGGATGCAGTATCGTTGAGGGACATACAGACGGCTCCTTTCAGAAGCGAAAATCACGCCGATTCGAGTTGCGAATTTCGGCAATGTTCTGCCGCGCAATCGTCCGAACCTTTTCGTTTGGAATCTTCGCCAGCTCGCGTTCAATCATGGCAAAGCCGACGTCGCGTGTCGCGTCGGACGCATAGTCAATCAGGTATTCCGTCAACGTCATCAGCGCGTTCGGGTGGCAGCAGTTCAGAATCTGCCCCGTTTTGCAGAGACTCATAAACCGGTCACCTGTGCGCCCCTCGCGATAACAGGCTGTGCAGAAGGAGGGAATGTGATCCGACTGCATCAGCCAGCGAACCACCTCGTCCAGCGTGCGCTGATCGGAAACGTCAAACTGCTCCGAATCGTGCGGGCGCTCCTCTTCACAGTACCCGCCGACCGAGGTACGGGAAGCACCGCTGATCTGCGAAACGCCGTAGTCCAGAACGCGGCCACGCACGGCCTCGCTTTCGCGGGTCGAAATGATAATCCCTGTGTAGGGGACGGCAATCCGGATGCAGGCGATGATTTTGGCAAACATCTCGTCGGAAAGGCTGTTGTCGAACACATCCGGATCAATATCGTCCGCGTGCTTGACACGCGGCACACTGATGGTGTGGGGGCCTACACCGTGAACGGCCTCCAGATGCTCCGCGTGCATCAGCAGACCGGCGAATTCATAGGCATAGCCCTCCAACCCGAACAGAACGCCCAGACCGACATCGTCAATGCCGCCGTCCATGGCGCGATCCATGGCCTCGGTGTGGTAGGCGTAATCGTGCTTCGGGCCGGTCGGATGTAGCTCCAGATAGCTGTCCCGGTTGTAGGTTTCCTGGAACAGAATGTAGGTGCCGATGCCCGCATCCTTCAGCTTCCGGTAGTTTTCCACCGTTGTGGCCGCAATGTTGACGTTGACGCGGCGAATGTCTCCGTTTTTGTGATGGACGGAGTAGATGGTGTGGATGCAGTCGAGAATGTACTCGATCGGGTTGTTCACCGGATCCTCTCCGGCCTCAATGGCCAGACGCTTGTGCCCCATGTCCTGCAAAGCGATGACCTCGGCGCGCACTTCCTCCTGCGTCAGCTTTTTGCGCGCAATGTGCTTGTTTTTGTAGTGGTAGGGACAGTATACACAGCCGTTGACGCAGTAGTTGGAGAGATACAACGGCGCAAACATGACAATTCGGTTGCCGTAGAAGGCCAGCTTGATTTCGTTGGCCAGCTGGTACATGGCTTCAATCTTTTCCGGAATGTCACAGGCCAGAAGCACGGAGGCTTCCCGGTGGTTCAATCCGGCGCAGGTCACACCATTGCCACTTTTTTTCGGCCGTGCTTTTTCCAGCAATGCGTCAATCAGCTCGACGTTGTGCTTGTTGGTCTGTGCATAGGCGATGGTTTCGCGAATTTCCGCGTCGCTGATGAATTCCTCTGCTTTGCGGGAAGTGGGACAATATGCTGCCATAAAATCAATTCCTTTCTGTTCGGTCAGCTTGCACCGGACGCTTCGGGAGCGGATGCACCGACCGTGTGAATGATATCGCCACGGGACATCACAACATGGAACCCGATGGCCTCCATGTGCGCCTCCAGCTGGCGCTTGCACTGCGCCGACTCATCGCCGGAGCTGAGCTTGTTGTCATACAGGGCATATTTGGAACGGACAGATACCGGCGAAAGATTGGGCATGATCACGTTGGCGCCGGCCAGAATCCCCCGGGCCCGCCCATCCGGAGCAATGGAGCCGAGCGCCGTTGTGGCGGGGAGCAGAATGTTGGGACGAATCAGACGGATCAGAGAGAGCAGATACAGCGTCTGATCGGCTGTCCCGGGTGGCGCGTCGTGAAAGGGGGTATCCTTTTGCGGAATAAACGGCCCAATCCCGCACATATCCGGCTGAAACGCTTCAATCCATTTCAAATCCTTGGCCAGCGTCGCAGACGTTTGGAACGGGGAACCGACCATGAAGCCGCAGCCGACCTGAAACCCAATGCTTTTTAAGTCGCGCAGACACCGCATCCGGTTTTCAAAGGACATCGCGGACGGGTGCAGCCGCGCATAATGCGCCGCATCGGCCGTCTCGTGCCGCAGCAGATACCGGTTGGCTCCGGCTCGGAACATGGCCAGATAGTCTTCCCGCGGGTATTCGCCGAGCGACAGGGTGATGGCGCAGTCCGGGTAGGCCGCCCGTATGGCGGATACCAGCCGACAAATGTGGGAAACGGAGAAAACGCCCTCGCCGCCCTGCAGGACGAATGTGCGAAAGCCGAGCTGATAGCCTTCTGCACAGCAGGCCAGAATCGCTTCATCCGACAGACGGTACCGATCGCAGGCACTGTTGCTGCGCCGGATGCCGCAATAGTAGCAGTCGTTTCGACAAACGTTGCCGACTTCAATCAGACCGCGCAGATACACGTCGGTACCGTACACCGCTCTGCGCAGCCGGTCGGCCAGAACCGCCGCACGAGCCGCCAGAGCAGGCTCCTGTGCAGCGATGAGCTGCTCGTATTCGTCGACGGTCAGCGTGTGCTCTGCGGCGAGCTTTTCCAACAGCTGAAGCGGCTCACTCATGGCTGATCACATTCGAGTAGGCGGTTTTTACGCTGACACCGTCCAGATTTCCCAGCTTCCCGGCCAATGCGGAAATGACATCCTGCGGCGCATCCACCGCAAGCGAAACGATGTGAATTCCTCTGGAACGATAGGGAAGCCCCATGCGCCCAATGATGTAGGTGCCGTAATCGTGCAGCACGGCGTTGAGCTGCTCGACCGAATCGGTTTTCTCAATGATCACAGCCATAACGGCGACTCTTGTTTCCATGCAAACGCTCCTTCCAAACAAAAAAGCTGCCCCGGCAAAAGGGCAGCTCGATATCAAAAGAACTTCCGCCTGAACCAGTCATGTGCTCCGGGGGAAATTTCACGATTCCAGGCCCTTTCGCGCAGAATTCAACAGAAAACTTAACGTCAGGTTTTACGATTTTCTTTATTATAGCATAAAAAACAGACGGTGTCAATGGACGGAAAAAAAGAAAAAAAGCCAGGCGAAAGACGCTCGTCTCCCGCCTGGCCGTTTTGCCGGAACTTATTCCTGATCGTTGCTCTCGCAGCAGCAGCAACCGTCTTCGCAGCTGTCTTCTTCGGCTTCGCTTTCGCAGCAGCAGTCGTCGTCACAGCAGCAATCATCATCGCAGCAGCAGTCGTCATCGTCGCAGCAGCAATCATCGTCGTCGATGTAGCAGCAATCATCGCAGTTTTCATCTTTTTTGATGAAGTACAGAACGGCATAAACCGTGCCGGCGATGGCAGCAACGCCCAGAATGATACCGCCAAGAACAGTCAGAAACTTTTTCATGGTGTTCAACCTCCTGAATTGCGCCCATGGCAGGGCAGAATGATCTAAGAATGATCTATATGATACTCTATATGATACACATTTTGACCCAAAAAGTCAAGAGCTATACGGCAAAAAAACGGTGAATTTCAGAAAAAATGCAAACGGAATTCGATTTCGCTCCGGCACTCAGCGCTTCTCCTGTGAACCGGAAGCGTCTGCCTGGAACCCACAGCATTTTTTGTATTTCTTTCCGCTGCCGCAGGGACAGGGGTCGTTTCGGCCGACCTTGGTCGACTTATGAACCACCGGCTTTTTCGCGACCGTCTGATCTCCGGCAGAAGCGACAACCGGCTTTGCCACGGCCTGACGCTCCGGCGCCGCCTGATTGCGCAGACGGAACGTCATCAGGTTCCGCGCCGTATCCTCACAGATGGACTGCACCATCGCCTCGAACATTTCGAAGCCCTCTTTTTTATAGGCGAGAATCGGATCCACCTGCGCATACGCCCGCAGACCGATGCCGCGCCGGAACTCATCCATGGCGTCAATGTGATCCATCCACTTGGCATCGACCGACCGGAGGAGAACGATGCGTTCCAGCTCCCGCATGATGTCGGAGCCAAACGTCTGCTCGCGCTCGGCGTACCGCGCATCCACCACCTGCAGGACAGAGTCGAGAACCTCCTCCTGCGACAGACCGATCAGCTCGGTGCCGAAATGCTCCGCGGGGACATAGACCGGCGACAGCAGGGCAGACAGCCGGAGCAGAGAGGCCTGATCGACCGTCGCGCCGTCACCTACCACGGAGGAAACGTAGCGCGTCACCGTGTCGTGGAGCATTTTCGTGACGTAGTCGTGGACATCTTCACCGTCCAGCACCATGCGGCGCTCCTTGTAAATCGTTTCGCGCTGGAGATTCATGACGTCGTCATATTCCAACACGTTTTTGCGCATCTGGAAATTCCGGCTTTCCAACCGCTTCTGCGCGGACTCGATGGCGTTGGTCAGCATCTTGGAATCGATGGGCGTGTCCTCATCCACGCCGAGTGAATTCATCATGCCGACGATGCGCTCACTGCCGAACAGACGCATCAGATCGTCCTCCAGCGAGATGTAGAAGCGGCTTTCACCGGGGTCGCCCTGACGGGCGGAACGCCCGCGCAGCTGGTTGTCAATTCGACGGCTTTCGTGCCGCTCGGTGCCGATGATAAACAGCCCACCGGCGGCAATGACGTCCTGCGCCTCTGCGCTGGTTTCCGCCTTGTACTTCCGGAACAGTTCCTGATACAGACGCCGAGCCTCTAAAATGGCTTCATCCTCCGTGTGTGTCAGGCTGGTACACTCGTAAATCAGCTCCTGCGGATCCACCCCTTCCGGTGGGGGATTGCGGACATAGTGCTTCGCCAGCTCGTTCTTGGCCAGATATTCCGGGTTGCCGCCCAGCAGAATATCGGTACCGCGCCCGGCCATGTTGGTCGCAATGGTGACAGCGCCCTTTTTACCGGCCTGTGCAACGATCTGCGCTTCTTTCTCGTGCTGCTTGGCGTTCAAAACCTCATGCCGGATGCCACGCCGCTTCAGCATCGCCGACAGCAGCTCACTTTTCTCAATCGAGATGGTGCCGACCAGCACCGGCTGCCCCTTTTCATGACAGGCGATGATCTGCTCAATCACGGCGCGGAACTTCCCGTCCGCCGTCTTGTAGACCGAATCGTGGTGATCGACGCGAATCATGGGCAGGTTTGTCGGAATTTCGATGACATCCAGCGCATAAATGTGCCGGAATTCATCCTCTTCGGTCTTGGCCGTACCGGTCATGCCGGAGAGCTTGGTATACATCCGGAAGTAGTTCTGGAACGTGATGGTGGCCAGCGTTTTGTTTTCGCGCTCAACCTTCACGTGCTCCTTTGCCTCAATCGCCTGATGCAGCCCCTCCGAGTAGCGGCGGCCAAACATCAGACGTCCGGTGAACTCATCGACGATGATGACTTCGCCGTCCCGCACGACATAATCCGTGTCCCGCGTCATGATGCCGTGTGCGCGGATGGCCTGATTGATGTGGTGCGCGATGGTGGCATTCTCCGGGTCGGACAGATTTTCCAGATGGAAGGCCGTCTCCGCCTTGGATACGCCGGAGGCGGTCAGCGTGACCGTTTTGGCTTTTTCATCGACGATGTAGTCGGCGTCGAAATCGTCCTGCGATTCCTTCGCATCCAGCTCCCGCACCTTGATGCCCTTCAGCTTGGAGACAAACGCATCGGCAATGGTGTACAGCTGCGTGGATTCCTCACCTTGACCGGAAATGATCAGCGGCGTCCGCGCTTCGTCGATGAGGATGGAGTCCACCTCGTCCACGATTGCAAAATCGTGCCCGCGCTGCACCATCTGCTTCTTGTACAGCACCATGTTGTCGCGCAGATAGTCAAAGCCGAACTCGTTGTTCGTGCCGTATGTGATGTCGCACTGATAGGCCTTACGCCGGGCGTCGTTGTCCATGTCGTGGAGAATGACGCCGACAGTCAGACCGAGAAATTTGTGAACCAGCCCCATCTGCTCGCCCTGAAATTTCGCCAGATATTCGTTGACCGTGACGATGTGGACGTTTTGCCCGGTCAGAGCGTTCAAATACGCGGGGTACAGCGCGGTGGACGTCTTGCCTTCACCGGTTTTCATTTCGGCAATGCGCCCCTGATGCAGAATGACCGCACCGATCAGCTGCACCTTGAATGCGCGGTAGCCCAAAATCCGGTAGGAAGCCTCCCGCACCGTGGCAAAGGCCTCCGGCAGCAAATCATCCAGCGTTTCGCCCGCGGCCAGCCGCGCTTTGAATTCGCCGGTTTTTTCGGAAAGCGCACGATCTGAAAGCGCGGCATATTCCGATTCCAACGCCAATGTCCGGTTGACAAGCGGCAGAACCTTTTTAATCTCTCTTTCACTGGTTGTTCCAAACAACCTGGTTATGATACTCATGGTTTCTCTCTCTTCCTCGCCGCGGGTTCTGTCAGTCGTCCAAACAGGTGGTTACCGAAGCGGCGAATCCGGTAACACAGCACAAAAAACCTACTCTACATTATAGCATATTTCGCATGGACGGAAGCACCTTTTTTGTAAATTTGTCTGCAATCCCCGGAATTTTCGCGAAAAGAACGCGCCCTCCGACCGTCATTCTGAAAACAAAATGTGAAAACTGCCCCAAAAGACTTGCCCACGACAAAAAAATCGGTTATAATAATAGAAGGCGTTTTTCGCCGGAACAAATAGAAAGCCAGGTAGATCAATTCGATGGAATATCATGAACAATACCGCCGCTGGCTCGCTTTCGAGGGGCTGGACGCGGAAAGCCGCACAGAACTGGAAGCTTTGGACGAAGCTGAAATCCGGGAACGTTTTTATGCGCCGCTGGCCTTTGGTACGGCCGGTCTCCGCGGCATTATGGGCGCTGGCATTCAACGCATGAACCGCTACACCGTCAACCAGACGACACAGGGACTGGCCGATGTCCTGCAAACGATTGACGGCGCTGCGGAAAAGGGCGTGGCCATTTCCTATGACTGCCGCATCAACAGTGAAACCTTTGCCCGCTCCGCTGCGTCCATTTTGGCCGCCAACGGCATACAGGTCTACCTGTTTGAGGGAATGCGCCCCACGCCGGAGCTGTCCTTCGCCATTCGCTCTCTGGGCTGCGCCGCCGGCATCAATATTACTGCCAGCCACAACCCGAAGGAATACAACGGCTATAAGGTCTATTGGAGCGACGGCGCACAGATCGGCGACGAAATTGCCGGCCAGGTGTCGGAGGCCATTCAGAAATGCGACATCTTCACCGGCGTCCAAACCATGGACTATGACGCGGCACTCCAAGCTGGCCGTATTCGCCTTCTGGGTCAGGAAACGGACGAAGGCTTCCTGAAGGCCGCACTGTCCTGCCGCCTGAACACGAACTCGGCGCAAAACGAAAACCTGCAGATCGTCTATACGCCGTTCCACGGCACCGGCTATCGGCTGGTTCCCGAAATCTTCAAACGGATTGGCCTGAAGCACGTCCACTGCGTGCCGGAGCAGATGCAGCCGGACGGCAATTTCTCCACCGTTAAAAGCCCGAACCCGGAGGAAATCGAGGGCTTCCGCCTGGCAATTGAGCTGGCGAAGAAGACCGGCTCCGATCTGATCATCGGGACAGACCCGGATGCAGACCGCGTGGGTCTGATCGTTCGCCGCAGCGACGGCGAATATGTCCCGCTCTCCGGCAACCAGGTCGGGATCCTTCTGGCCGACTATATCATCCGCACCCGCCGCGCCGCAGGGACACTGCCGGAAAAAGGCATGATCGTTTCCACCGTCGTGACCTCCCTGATGGCACAGCGCATCTGCGAAGCCAATGACGTGCGCTATGCGGAGTCCTTCACCGGCTTCCGCTTCATTGCAGGCCGCCGTGCGCAAATGGAAGAACAGGGCTACCAGTACCTGCTCGGCTTTGAGGAATCCTACGGCTACATGGTCGGCGACCACTGCCGCGATAAGGACGCGGTGACGGCCTCCATGCTGATCGCGGAAATGGCGGCGGACTACGCCAAACAGGGCATGACACTGTATGACGCCATGGAGCATCTGTATACGGTGTATGGTGCCTACGCAGAACGCACGATGAATCTGCAATTCCCCGGCGTGGACGGCCTGGAATCCATGCGCCGCCTGATGAGCCGCCTGCGCACAGAAACGCCGAAAACCATCGGCGGAACGGCCGTTGTCGCCGCCCGCGACTATCAGAGTGGGATTCGGAAGCTCGCAGATGGCCAGACGGAAACGATGGCGCTCTCCGGCTCCAATGTGCTGTACTTCGAACTGGCTGACGGCTGCGTGCTGATCATTCGCCCGTCCGGTACGGAACCGAAAATCAAACTCTATATCCTGACCCGCGCAGACTCCCGGGATCATGCCTGTCAGCTGGTTGAGCAGTATGCCAAAGCGGCCGAAGCGCTGGCGAAGGAATAAAGGGAATTGGCGCTTTTTCCGCCAAAACCGGGAAAACCTGCAAAAATATTTGGAAATCCACTTGCATTTCCAACGGAACTGTGATATAATACTGTAGAATTTGCGTGTGGAAACGCAAGCGCAAAAAGCATTCCTCTGCCGGTGGCCAAAGGCCGTTCATGCCGGGCACGAATGTGTTGTATGAAAGGGAAGAGAGAAATGGATATTCTCAAGCAATTTACAGACAAGTACATTCGCGAAGATGCGCTCCAGTTTGACATCGGCGATACCGTCAAGGTTTCCGTCAAGGTCAAAGAAGGTACGAGAGAGCGTATTCAGGTGTTCGAAGGCACCGTCATTGCCAAAAAGCACGGCGGCATCAATGAATCCTTCACCGTTCGCCGCATTTCCTATGGCGTTGGTGTCGAAAGAGTTTTCCCGGTCAACTGCCCGAGCGTTGCGAAGGTCGAAGTTGTGCGCAAAGGTAAAGTCAGAAGAGCAAAGCTCTATTACCTCCGCGGCAGAGTCGGCAAAGCGGCGAAGGTCAAAGAAAAACTGTAAAAAAAAGGGGGCTGACATCAGCCCCTCTTTTTTTCAAAATGAAATGGCTGTCCGTACAGCCGGAAAGAGGAGGTTTTCAGAGATGAATTCACAGGAAACAGACGTCAACAATCCGCAGTCCAAGCCGGAAAAATCGTCCTCCGTCCTGTATGACTGGGCCGATGCACTCGTCTACGCGCTGATTGCGATCGTCCTGCTCTTTACGCTGGTTGTCCGCATGACGGGCGTGATTGGCGATTCCATGAAGCCGACGCTGCATGAAAACGATAAACTGATGATCTCCAACCTCTTCTATACCCCCAAGCAGGGCGATATCGTGGTGGTGACGAAAAAAGCCTTCCGCGAAGAGCCCATCGTCAAGCGCATCATCGCGGTTGCCGGGCAAACCGTGAACATTGATTTCGAAACCGGCCAGGTCTTCGTCGACGGAGTCCTTCAGGAGGAAACCTATATTGCCGAACCGACCACGAGAAAGGGCGATATGGAATTTCCGCTGTATGTCCAGGAAGGATATCTGTTTGTCATGGGAGACAACCGCAACCACTCAACAGACAGCCGATTCTCGGAAGTGGGTCTGATTGATGAACGGATGGTTCTGGGCAAGGTTCTGTTCCGCCTGTTCCCCCTCAACGATATCGGCAGTGTGTATTGATTTTTGAAAGAACGGTTCTCTTTATGAATATCCAATGGTATCCTGGCCATATGGCAAAAGCTGTTCGGGAGCTTTCCGAACAGATTGCAAAAGTCGATGCGGCGGTGGAACTGGTGGACGCCCGTATTCCCGTCTCCGGCCGCAACCCCAAGCTGGATGAACTGCTGGCCAGACGGCCGCGAGTGGTTGTCCTGACCAAATCCGATCTGGCTGACCCTGTACAGACCAAACGCTGGATTGCCCATTTCCGCGAACAGGACATTGCCGCCATTGCGTGCAACGCCAAAAACGGGGAAGGGTGCGACCGGCTTCGCTCTGAAATCCGGGAAGCCCTGCGTGAAAAGCTGGAACGCCGCGAAAAACGCGGCCTTTCCGGATTGGCCATCAAGCTGATGGTCGTCGGCATTCCAAACGTCGGCAAATCCTCTCTGATCAACCGCCTGGCCGGGAAAAAATCGGCGCGTGCGGAAGATCGCCCCGGCGTGACCCGCGCCAATACGTGGATTCGCCTGCGGGACGGACTGGATCTACTCGATACACCGGGCATCCTCTGGCCGAAGCTGACACCGCCGCAGGCGGGCATTCACCTTGCGGCGACCGGTGCTGTGCGGGATGAAATTCTGGATACAACGGAGCTGGCCGCTGAGCTGGCTGCCGAGCTGTATCTGCTGAAACCGGGTATGATGCTCGAAAAATGCGGCCCTGCCGTGGAAACTGCGGAAACCGGGCTGCAAATGATCGACCTCTATTCCAAAAAACGCGGCTTTTTGCTGCGCGGCGGCGTGATTGATTCGGAGCGCGGTGCCAAAATTTTCCTCGATGAATATCGCGCCGGAAAATTCGGTCGCATCACGCTGGAGCCGGTCGATTTTGTCTACCGGCAGCCGGAAGAGCCGGAGGAAGAAAGCGAAGGGCTTGACCGTGCGTAACACCATTCATCCGGAACTCCGCCTGTTTGATGAATCCTTCCGCGCACAGGGCGTTTCCGTCCTTGCCGGAGTGGATGAAGCCGGGCGCGGACCTCTGGCGGGTAGCGTGTTTGCTGCGGCGGTGGTGCTCCCGGCCGAGCTGGAGCTTCCGTACCTGAACGATTCCAAAAAGCTCTCCGAATCGCGCCGCGAGTCGCTGTTTGATGAGATCCGCGCCTCTGCAATCGCCTACGGAATCGGCGAAGCGACCGTGGAGGAAATCGAAACGCTCAACATCCTGCAGGCCGCCATGCTGGCAATGCAGCGCGCCGTGGCAGCCATGACCGATGCAAACGGCCTTGCGGTTCATCCGGAGCTGGTTCTGGTGGACGGCAATCGCGCACCGAGCCTGAACGTGCCGACACAGTGCGTGATCGGCGGGGACGCGAAAAGCGCATCCATTGCGGCGGCCTCCGTCCTGGCCAAGGTGACCCGAGACCGCTCCATGCGCACACTGGCCGAGCAATATCCCATGTATGGCTTTGCACAGCATAAGGGCTACGGCACAGCCATGCATTATCAGGCGATTGAACAGTTTGGGCCATCTCCCGTCCATCGCCTGTCTTTTCTGAAAAAATACAATGCCCGAAAACAACGGGAGGAATGACATGAAACAGGACAGCCGACTGTTGGGCGCATGGGGTGAAGCGCAGACGGCTGCGTTTCTGCGTCAAAAGGGTTATTCCATCCGAGCCGCCAATTATCGAACCCGTCAGGGCGAAATCGACCTGATTGCCGAATCTGAGGGAATGCTCGTCTTCGTCGAGGTCAAAACCCGACGCAGTACGACATTTGCCCAGCCGATGGAGCACGTGACGCCGCACAAGCTGAAACGGATGCAGCTGGCCGCACTGGCCTATCTGGCAGAAACCAACTGCGATTGGCCAGCCCGCTTTGACGTGGCGGAGGTCATTGCGCCGGAGCTGCTCACGCAGCCGCCAAAGGCCATCCACTATCTGGAAAATGTCGCGGCGTTCTGAACCGTCGCCCAATGGCCGAAAGGGGGATTTCTATGTCGAACCTTTCTTACTTTGACGCACATTGCGACACGCTGACCACCGGCAGCCTTCATCACCACATCGACTGGAACCGTGAAGCCTGTCGAAGACGCGGCCAGATTTTTGCAATCTGCGCCGACGGCATTTGCCAACCGGATTTGTCCTTTTTCCAAACAGCCGCAGCACGGCTGACCGCAGTTCCAAATGCCCGCCTCTGCAGAGACGGCGCGGAGCTGGAACAGGCGGTGCAAACCGGTCAAATCGCCGCTGTGCTTGCGGTGGAGGGTGCGGAAACCATCGGCTGCGAACCGGAACACCTGACCGCTGCCTATGCGGCAGGCGTCCGCGTGATCGGCCTGACCCATAACCGCTTCTGCGGCCTGGCCGGTACCTGCGTCGATCATCCGTCACAGGGTCTGACGGAGTCGGGGAGGGCTTTTGCGGAACAGGCGGTTGCACTGGGAATGCTTCTGGATATTTCCCACCTCTCGGACGCCGGTGCCTATGAGCTGATGGATGCCTATCCCGGCCGCGTGATGGCCAGTCATTCCAATGCCCGACGCCTCTGTGATCATCCGCGCAATCTGACCGATGAGCTGTTTCTCAAACTGCTCGACGCACAGGGCATTTGCGGCATCAACCTCTATACACGCTTCCTGACAGGGCGGGAAGATGCTTCCGCTGACGACGTCGTTCGCCAGATTGAATACCTGACCGCACTCGATGCACGAGCCGTCCGGGCACTGGCTCTCGGCTGTGACTTTGACGGCTGCGATACGCTCCCGAGCGGGGTGCAGACCTCAGCCGCCGTGGAAGTCCTGGCGGAAGCGCTGCTCCGACGGAATTATTCTCAGGAAACGGTCGAACGTTTCTTCTTTGACAATCTGTATCAGTTCCTGCGGCGCACTCTGTGAACGCTGCGACCCGACATAAAAAGGAGAACCCAACCATGGATTATATCAGTACGAGGAATTCTTCCAGGCGCGTGGAATCATCTGCGGCGATTCTGTCCGGCATCGCACCGGACGGCGGCCTCTTTATACCGGCCTCCATCCCGGGGATTCATAAAAGCCACATCACCTATCTGCGCACCTGCTCCTATGCGGAACGCGCCGCGTGGCTGCTCGGCAGCTTCCTGACGGATTTCACCCCGGAAGAGCTGTCTGACTACACCAAAACGGCCTATCGCCGGTTTGATTCGGCAGCGGTTGCACCGGTTGTTCCGTGCGGAGACCGGACGCATATCCTGGAACTCTTTCACGGGCCGACCTGCGCATTCAAGGATATGGCGCTGCAAATTCTGCCCTACCTGCTGACGGCGTCCATGAAAAAATGCGGCGTCACGGATGAAATCACCATCCTGGTCGCCACATCCGGCGATACCGGAAAAGCCGCGCTGGAAGGCTTTGCAGACGTGGACGGTACGCGGATTCTCGTGTTCTATCCGGAAAACGGCGTCAGCGAGATTCAAAAGCGCCAGATGATCACGCAGTCCGGCCGCAACGTGATGGTCAGCGCGGTTCAGGGCAACTTTGACGATGCCCAGACCGGCGTCAAGCGGATTTTTGCTGACGCCTCCTTCGCGGAGCAGCTGGCACAGAAGGGGATTCGCCTCTCCAGCGCAAACTCCATCAACTGGGGTCGCCTTGTTCCGCAGATTGTCTACTATGTGTCGGCCTATTGCGATTTGCTGAATCAGGGCGCGATTGCCGATGGCGAAAAGATCAACATCTGCGTCCCGACCGGAAACTTCGGCAACATTCTCGCCGCCTATTTCGCCAAGCGCATGGGTCTGCCGGTTGCCCGCCTGATCTGCGCCTCCAATGCAAACAACGTCCTGACGGAATTTTTGCAGACCGGCCACTACAATGCCCGCCGCCCGTTCTATACCACGAACGCGCCTTCCATGGATATTCTCGTCTCCAGCAATGTGGAACGGCTGCTCTTTGAGCTGTCGGAACACAACGGGGAAGAGGTCGCTGGCTGGATGCGCCAGCTGTCCGAGCAGGGCGAGTATCAGGTGTCACCCGTGCTGGCCAAACGGTTGGAACAGACCTTCCGCGCGGGCTGGTGCGATGATCAGGCCACGCTCGACTGCATCCGCCGGTACTACAGCGATTATCACTATCTCCCCGATACCCATACGGCTGTGGCACTGTCCGTGCTGGATGAGTACCGTCGGACGACCGGTGATACGACGCAGACACTTGTCGCCTCCACGGCCAGCCCGTTCAAGTTCGCACCGGATGTTTTGCGCGCTCTGACCGGAGAAGTCTGCGAAGATCAGACGAACGCTGCAACCGTCCTATCTCAAAAAACCGGAATCGAGGTACCGGCTCCGATTCGGGAGCTGGCCGGGAAGCCGGTTCGCTTCACAGACAGCGTCGCCAAAACGGATATGCTGGCCAAGGTGTCGGCGCTGCTGCTGAGCTGAGAGAAAGGAGCGTGTGGATTGGCAGTTTATGTAATGGGAGATCTGCACCTGTCTCAGGCCGTCAATAAACCGATGGATCTCTTTGGCGGCGTCTGGAATGGCTATGTGGAGAAAATACAGGCCGCCTGGACGAATACGATCACCCCGGAGGATACGGTTCTGCTGGCTGGCGATACCTCCTGGGGGATGTCCCTGGCGGAGGCGCTGCTGGATTTCCAATTGATCGAACAGCTGCCCGGCCGAAAATTGCTCCTCAAGGGAAACCACGACTATTTCTGGACAACCGTGACAGGAATGCGCCGTTTCCTGGCTGAACATCAACTGAACACGCTGGACTTTCTGCACAATTCGGCTGTCCAAATCGGCGAAATCGCCTACTGTGGCACGCGCGGCTGGTTCGTGGAAAACGAAAACGCCGGAGCGGCAGAAAGCGGGAAGGTCTATCGGCGGGAGCTGATTCGCCTGAAGGCCTCGCTGGAGGAAGGCAGAAAGCTCGGCGCGTCCGAGCTGGTTGCGGTGCTGCATTACCCGCCTGTGTTCCAGACCTTTGTCAGCACGGGCATTCTGGAGCTTCTGCACACCTACGGCGTGCGGCGCTGCTATTACGGCCATTTGCACGGCCGCTCTCTGCGGTATGCGAAAGAGGGCTGTATCGACGGCATCACATACACCTGCATCTCGGCAGACCATCTGAATTTCTGTCCGCTCCGGATTGATTGACGGACTTTTCGAAAAAAATGGCGTGATGCACGGAAAAATCGCAGGAAAAAAGATTTTTATTTCAAAAACCAGTTGGCATTCTCATGGAAATATGATATAATACTACGGTATCTGAAGACGCAGGAGGACATAACCATGATTTTGAAAAATGTAGAGAAAACAGACAAAAACCAGGTCAAGCTTGAAATTGCCGTTGAAAAGAACGAATTTGAAGCGGCCATCGAAAAATCTTATAAGAAAAACGCGTCGCGTTTTAACGTTCAGGGCTTCCGCCGTGGCCGCGCACCGCGCCGTATGATCGAACGCACCTATGGTGAAGGCGTTTTCTATGAAGACGCAGTCAATATCGCATATCCGGAAGTGTACACCGCAGCCGTGAAGGAAGCTGGCATCGAACCAGTTGATCGCGCTGAAGTTGAACTGACCAGCATTGACGCAGACGGCTTCACCTTCACCGCCGTTGTCACCGTGAAACCGGAAGTGAAGCTCGGCCAGTATCAGAACCTCGAAGCCGAATTCGTCGCACCCAACGTGACCGATGAAGATGTCGAGAACGAGCTCCAGAACCGCCGGAAGCGGAATGGCCGCCTCGAAACCGTGGAACGCGAAGCGGCAGACGGCGATACCGTCGTGATCGACTTTGAAGGCTTTGTGGACGATGTCGCATTCGAAGGCGGCAAAGCCGAAAACCACAACCTCCGCCTCGGCTCCGGCCAGTTCATCCCGGGCTTTGAAGATCAGCTGATTGGCGTCAAGGCCGGTGATGAAAAAGACGTCAACGTCACATTCCCGGAACAGTATCAGGCAGAAGAGCTCGCAGGCAAACCGGCCGTCTTCAAGGTCAAGGTGCACGAAGTCAAGGAAAACATCCTGCCGGAGCTCGACGATGAATTCGCAAAAGACGTTTCCGAATTCGAAACGCTGGCTGAGTATCGCGAAGACCTGAAGCAGAAAATGCAGACCGTCCGCGAAAAGAGCGCAAACGAAGAATTCGAAGAACGCCTGCTCGACAAACTGCTGGAAGGCGTGGAAGTCGATATCCCGGCCTGCATGATCGAACAGCAGCTCGACCGGATCGCTGAAGACTTTGAATACCGTCTGCGCTCCCAGGGCATGACGCTGGAAGCCTATCTGCAGATGAGCGGCATGGATATGGACGGCTTCCGTTCCACCTTCCGCGACCGCGCAGAGCGTCAGGTGAAGACCACGCTGGCTCTGGAAGCCATTGTCAAGGCCGAGAACTTCGAAATCACGGATGAAGCCGTTGAAGCCGAATATGAAAAGCTGGCCGAACAGTACAAGACCCCGGTTGATCAGCTGAAGAAATACATGAGCCAGGAAGCCGTTCGCGAAGATATGCAGAAGACCCGCGCCATTGACCTCATCAAGGAAACCGCTGTGAAGCTGGATCCGAAACCGGTCGAAGAAACCGAAGCGCAGGACGCTGCAACGGAAGAAGCGAAGCCGGAACCCAAAAAACGCACAAGAAAAAAGGCCGCTGAAGAAAAGACGGAAGCAGACGCTGAATAAAATTCAGTCAATCTGACGATCATGATAGGCAGCGCCGCACGTCTCTGACGGCAGATCGGCGGCGCTGCCTGTTTTTTAGAACCGAAAATCAAAACGAAGGGATGATTCATTATGAGTTTGGTACCGATGGTCATTGAACAGACCAACCGCGGTGAGCGCAGCTTTGATATTTTTTCCCGCCTGCTGAATGACCGCATCATTTTCCTCCATGAGGAAGTGAATGATGTCTCTGCGGGGCTGGTTGTCGCACAGCTGCTCTATCTGGAAGCACAGGATCCGGATAAGGATATTTCTCTCTATATCAACAGCCCGGGCGGCTCCATTACGTCCGGTATGGCCATTTATGACACCATGCAGTATATCAAACCGGATGTCTCAACCATCTGCATCGGCATGGCTGCCAGCATGGGCGCATTCCTCCTGGCTGCCGGTGCAAAGGGCAAACGCTTTGCACTGCCGAACAGCGAAATTATGATTCACCAGCCCTCCGGCGGCGCACAGGGTCAGGTCAGCGATATCAAGATTCACGCAGAACGAATCATTGCCATTCGCTCCAAAATGAACGAAATGCTCGCACAGATGACAGGCCAGCCGCTGAACGTGGTGGAAGCCGATACGGAACGCGACCATTTCATGACGGCGGAAGAAGCCAAGGCGTATGGCCTGATTGACGCAGTGTTGACCCGTCAAAAATAAACGCACGACAGGAGATCCACATGGCAAGAAATGATGACAAACGGCTGATTTGCTGCTCCTTCTGTGGTCGCCCTCAGACGGAAGCGAATCGCATTATTTCCGGCGATGCGGCCTATATCTGCGATGACTGCGTCCGCCTCTGCTATCAGATGATATCAGACGAGGATGACGTCTCCGCGACACATCGCGCACCGGAAAAACCGGATGGCCCGCTTCCCAAACCCGCAGAAATGAAAGCCATCCTTGATCAATATGTCATTGGTCAGGATGCGGCGAAAATCGCCCTTTCTGTGGCAACCTATAACCACTATAAACGCGTCTATTTCAACGATCAGTCCGATGTGCAGCTGCAAAAGAGCAACATTCTGCTCCTCGGGCCGACCGGCTGCGGCAAAACCTACCTGGCACAGACGCTTGCAAAAACCCTGAAGGTGCCGTTTGCCATTGCAGACGCGACAACGCTGACTGAGGCGGGCTATGTCGGTGAAGATGTGGAAAATATTCTGCTGCGCCTGATTCAGGCGGCAGACTATGATATCGCCCGCGCAGAGCACGGAATCATCTACATCGATGAAATCGATAAGATTGCCCGGAAAAGCGAAAACACCTCCATCACCCGCGATGTCAGCGGCGAAGGCGTCCAGCAGGCACTGCTGAAGCTGCTGGAAGGCACGGTGGCCAATGTCCCGCCGCAGGGCGGCCGGAAGCATCCGCAGAAGGAATGCATCCAGATCGACACGACCAACATTCTCTTCATCTGCGGCGGCGCATTTGACGGAATCGATAAGCTGATCGAAAAACGTGTCAACGTGAAAAATATCGGCTTCAATGCCCAGATTGCAACCCGCAAGGAGCGGGAGGTTTCGCAACTGCTGGAAGAGGTCGAAGCGCACGATATCATCAAATTCGGCCTGATTCCGGAGCTGGTCGGACGGTTGCCGGTGATCATTTCGCTGTCACAGCTGAATGAGGAAGCGCTCGTCCGCGTGCTGACGGAACCGAAAAACGCATTGACCAAGCAATATGTGCATATGTTCGAGATGGAAAACGTGAAATTGACCTTCGAGGACGATGCTGTTCGCGCCATTGCCGAGGAAGCCACCAAAAAGAATATCGGCGCACGCGGCCTGCGCTCCATTATGGAGAGCATCCTGATCGGCCCGATGTACGACATCCCGTCTCAGGAGGATGTTGTGGAAGTTGTGATCACCAGAGACTGCGTGGAAAAGAAAGCAGCTCCGGTCGTGAAACGGATTCCGGGCAAACGTGCCATGCCGGCTGTCAGTCAACGCTGAGGGTCGCCGCAATGCTGAACGTACACAACGCCCGATTTCTCAAATCTGCCGCATCCAAGCGCGATTTTCTGTTTGACAGCCATCCGCTGGTGATTCTGGCCGGACGCTCCAACGTCGGCAAATCCTCCGTGATCAATTCGATGCTGAACCGGAAGAACTTTGCCCGCGTCGGCGCATCGCCCGGAAAAACGACGCAGGTCAACTACTTCTGCGTCGATGAAACGGTCTACCTGGTCGATTTGCCGGGCTACGGCTACGCCAAGCGCTCCTTCAACGAGCGTGACCGGTGGGCAGCGCTGATCGATGATTTCTTCACAACCTGCGCCCGGTACACGTCGCTTCCGGCACTCGGCTTGCTGATCATTGATGCGCGACACGGACCGCTCGATGCCGATCTGACCATGGCCAATTACTTCGTTTCGGCGAATCTTCCGTTCCTGATTGTCGCCAACAAATGCGATAAGCTGAACAAGACGGAACTGGCCGCCCGACCGGCTGAAATTTCTGATGCCTTCTCCGGCGCGGATATCCTGATGTACTCCGCGGAAAAGGGGACAGGGCGCTCAGACCTCCTCGACCGCCTGAACGAATGGGCAGGGAGCACCTCCGCCAACTGATACCAAAAACGCCTCACAGCAAACAGGGGGCACAACAGAAAACGGCCACAACAGTCTGATCTGTTGTGGCCGTTTTGCAGCTGCAACCATTTGCCGCATGGTACTCGTCATCAATCACCCACGACACATAAGAGTCACCACAATTTACGCAAAAAACCGACCTATGACACCATAGGTCGGTTTCGCTTTGTGATACGCCTCAGAGAAAGCCTCTGTGAGGCGTTTTTGTTACGCGGCGTCTGGTTATGCGAGAATCCCGGACATGAGCTCGAACAGCACCGGGTTTGCAAACAGGTTGTTCAAAAATGCATTGCCGAGCTCTTCGCTGTTGGCAAACTCCTCAAACGAGATCGCGTTGCCGGGGGCAGCGTAGGGCGCGGAATCCGGGTTCGCTGAAGCGGAGAGCGTCAAAGCAATCGATCCACCCTCGAGCCATGCAATGCCGTCCAGCGTGACGAAAAGGTCATCCAGCGCAATCCGGGTCTGGTTGGCGTCCGAGGACATCCCGAGCGTAAACTGGATGGACTGATTGTCCGCCTCCAGCGAAAGCGCCAGGGAGCAGGCATTGGCTGTCACCTCGCTGTCGAGGTGAATCGACAGGACTTCCTGCTGATTGTCTGTCAGAGCGAGATCCATCTGCATCGCCGTCGAAGTGCCGGTGCTGAGACTGCCGGAGCAGGAGAGCGAGGACGCGCCCTGATTGCCTGTGAGCAGCAGCGCCCATGTCAGAGCACCGTCAGCGGCCGAACGGGTATCCTGCAAATCAATCGACAGTGCCGACTCGTCATCACTCAATGCGATGGAAACGGCGTAAATGGTGTCGGAAGCGGCCATAACGGTCAGTTCGCCCTTAGCCATGTCGGAAAAAACGTCGATCGACAGATCGTCCAGCGTGTCCTGCAGCTCAGTCTGCCAGTCCTCAACGGCAATGGAGACTTCGTCGAACTCCGACATCCAGTCCGTCAGTGCCTGGAAGAATGTAGCAGAACTCTGACCGTTGCAAAGCGAGGTCAAAGCTGCATGAACCATGGTGTAGTACGTTTCCGGCGTCAATGCAACAGTCAGCTGCTGCACTGGAATAGCAGAACCGCCGAGCGCAAAGGTCATATCCGTGACGGAACACGCGTCGTCCGGAATGGCCGACAGCGTGTCGCTGATCACTGCACTCAGCATGGCGAAGAAACCGTCAGCCAGCTGCTGCAGCTTGTCATCGGAAAATTGCTCCTGCAAATGAGAGAGCAGGTCGGAGGAAACGGCGGAAGCATCCGGACTGGCATCCACCAGACTGCCCAGCGGCAGCTGAAGCGCCGTGTCCAGATATCCCGGCATGGAGAGATAGAGATCCGAACCGTCATAGACGCCTTCCAGCGAGAGGTCGCTGTCTGCAAACTGGCGGAATTCAGAACCGAGCTTCAAACGCCAGGTGTCCTCGATGCTCTTGAACTGGAACGACACCGTCGTACCGCTCAAAAGCGCATTCAGAAAGCTGCCGAGACGGCTGGTCTGAAGCGCCAGCTCCACAGTGGCATCCAACTGCGCATGGCCTTGCAGATCCTGCGTCAGCGATGGCAGGGGATTGTCCACACTTTGCCCCAGCCCCGAAATCTGCCGGCTGAGCAGAGAGCCGACGGATGCGCCGTAGCTGCTGCCCGCAAACAGCGCAGACTGCGAAGGGCTGGCGGGATTGGATGCGTCAACAGAGGTGTTGGCAGAAACATCGACAGAGGTGTCGGAGGTGTCGGCCGGGCTTTTTGATGACAAACGGCAGGCCGTGAAGGACAGGAGCATGGTCAAACAGAGACAGAAGGCCATCCACCTGTACAGCGTGTGTTTCATAAAAACAGATCCTTTCCAAAACAGTAGAAATGGTGATACGGCGGTCAAAACGCATCAGGAGGTCAAATTGTTCCCCGGACGATATCCGGCAGCCCTGACCTTTCCCCAATCGACAGAAATCGTTTTGACTCGGTTGCCGAGGTTGAAGCTGTGCGATTCCAGACGGATAAATCCGGCCTCTACAAGTGTTTGCAGCGCGTGCTCGACCTCGTCCGGCGAAAAGTCCGAACCGGTCGCAACTTGACTGACTGTCGAAGCAAACGTGACATAGCCAATCTTTCGACTTTCGATGCGCTGAATGGCCGAAAAAATCTGCTCAAAAAGCTGATGTCGCCTGGAATGAATTTCCGGCAGCTCCACATACCAGTCTGCGGCATCCTTGAGCAGACGGCTGGTTGCACCACTGACGCCGTAAATTCCGACCTCTCTGGAGCAGGAACGCTTTAAAAAAGAAACTGCGGAGCTGAAATGTCCGTCCCCGGAAAAAATGACAAAGATGTCGTCCTGCTCTTTTCGAATCGCCCGCTGATAAATGTTGTCGAGCATGATAAAGTCGGTATAATCCTTCTCGTGCTTTGGATTCGGGTTTTTGGTTTCAATGATTTTGTTGGAGATCATGCGAATCTTTCCGAGCTCACTCCGAATGCCCGGCTGTGAGAAATCCGCAAAAAAGATACAGTCGGTCACCTGACCGTGCTCCGATAGCAGATCATACCATTCCACGATGTTTGGCCGCGTGCTGTGCAGATTTTGCATGGAGTAAAACCAGTGCTCAAAATCGACAAATGCGACAACCTTTTTTTTGCGCCTTTGATCAGAAGAAAAAAGTCCCATCAATCAACACCTCCCTTCATCTAAAGTGTTCGGACTGCCCCGATTTGCACAGTCTGCACAAACCGGGGCAGCCCAATCCAACCGACGGGTTGCTTATTCCTGTTCCAGAATCCACTCGGCCAGCTCTTCACGATCCAGCCCGACGGCGGAAGCTGTTTCCAGATACAGCGACCAGTTCGGATGCATTTTCAACAGGGTGGCCGGAACCATGGGGGAAACGGCCGATTCGAACGTCTTGCGAATGGCGTCTGCCTTGACAGCACGCGGAACGACCGACACCACAGACCGGCACATCATGATCTGATGGCAGGACATGGAAATCGCCTGCGCCGGGACATCGTCCGGCGTCGGGAACCAGCCTTCACGCACCTGCTGCTGCTTGCAGGTATCGTTCAAATCCACAACAATGTACGGATCCATCGTCTTGAAATCTGCCGGCGGGTCGTTGAAGGCGATGTGGCCGTTTTCACCGATGCCAATCAGACCGACGTCAATGGGCTCCCGCTTGATTTCAGCGTTGAGCGAGGCCAGCAGCGCCGGAATGTCGCCCTCTGCTTCCACAAAGTGGACACTGCGGAGCGGGACACGGCTGGTGAACCGTTCAAACAGGTATTTGCGGAAGCTGGCCGGATGCGTGATCGGGAGGTTGATGTATTCGTCCAGATGGAACATATCCACGCGGGACCAGTCCACATCCTGTTCGATAAGGTGTTCAAAAAATGCGAATTGCGAAGCGCCTGTCGAAAGCAGCAGACGAGCCGAACTACGGGCGGCAATGGCCACGTTCAATTGCGCGGCAACATCGACGGCGGCTCTGCGCCCGTTTTCCGATTCCGTTGCACTGATGTAGATTTTCATAAGAGATGATCCTTTCGTGTGAAAAATATATTCATGAAAATGAATTTACGATTTTTTTCTGCGCAGCCGCTCCACCATTTTGTCCAGAAGCGTATGCGCCTTTTCTTTCCCGGAGGGCGACGGCTGAATCAATGGAGCCAGCGGCTGCGATTCATCTGCACTGCCAAATCCGCCGGGGCGGTCGATCGAACGATACAGATCGCGGAGCTCAATCAGGAGCACCTTGACCAGACCGGCCACAGGTACGGAAACAAACATCCCGAAAATCCCCCACAGCTTGTTGCAGGCGAGCAGGGAAAAGATGATGACCAGAGGGTGAACATCCACACACTTTGCCTGAAACTTCGGCATAATGATGTTTCCTTCGATCTGCTGAAGGACAATCACAAAGACAAGCACCCAGAACGCCAGCGAAATACCGCCGGTGATAAAGGCTGAGGCCACGGCAACCAGCCCCGCAATGATGGAGCCGATGTAAGGGATGAAATCCAGAAAAAACGTGATCAGCGCGAGCAGCAGGGCGTATTCCAGACCGAAGCACATGAATCCAATCCATGCGACGACAAACATACCTGAGGAAATCACAATGTGCTGCTTCAGATAATTCCAGACCAGAATCTTCAGCTCCTGCGCTATCCGGTGAATGCGCACCTGGCCGTTTTGCGAAAACAGCCCCACAAAGGCCTGATAGATGTTCCGGCCGTCCAGCATGAAGTAAAACGTCAGACAGAGGAAAATGACAACGTCCAACGCCTTGGTGGACTGCTCCAAAAGCGAGGTGCCGAGGTTGGCTACTAAATTGACAATGAAGTTCTCAAAGGTGCTTGTCAGCTTGACCGTCACATCCAGAATCAGCTGCGGCAGACCGAGACTGACGGTGTATTCCGCAATGTGATCCAGAAATCCTGTGATGGTGGAGGCGTACTGACCAATATTCTTGACGACCGAGACAATCTGCGAGTAGAGCACCGGCACCAGCAACGCAATCAGAGCCACAATGACGGCGATGGCGCATAAAAACACAATGATCGTCGGGTACACACGCCGATTGGTTTTGAACTTCCGCTGCAGGTAATTGACAGCGGGGGAGAGCAAAAACGCAACAGCGGCGGAAATGACAAACATCATCAGAATGTCGGAAAAATACCAGAGCCCCAAAAGCAATGTGAGCAGACCGATGGTAATCATCCAGAGCTTCAAACTGTTCACAGAAAAAACCTCCTCTGTCTCCAATCCCATCCGGGAACGGTCAGCGATTGCGGCGAATCAGGCGCTGAAATCTGGCCTGAAGCTGCTGCCTGCGGTCTGCGGTGGCCTCCGCATCCGGGACATAGTGCCCGTCGGCCTGCAGCGTCAGCACATCGCCTTCCGCCGCATCGGCTGAAACACAATCCCGCGGAACAGAACGAACACCGTCATCCATCTCCAAAACAGCCTGATCTCCTTCAAAACGGTCGAGAATGATCATATTCCTGCCTCTTTTCTATGATTTTCCGACGGCCTGAACGGTCAGCTCCTGCCCATCGGTGGCAATCCAGACCGTCCCGTCCGTGTCTGTGCGGAAAAATGCAATGTTGAGCTGCTGTAACAGTGTGCGCGTCTCCCGATGCGGATGGCCGTAGCTGTTGTCCACGCCGCAGGAGGCAATCGCGTACTCTGGGTCGACAGCCCGCAGAAATTCCTCGGAGGAAGATGTGGAAGAGCCGTGATGCCCGAGCTTCAGCACATCGGCAGAAAGCTCAAAGCCCGCCTGCAGCATTTCCTTTTCGCTCAGTGTTTCGGCGTCACCGGTCAGGAGAAGGGCGCGCGATCCGTATACCACCCGCAGGACAATGGAGTAGTTGTTCGTGTCGGGATACTGCTCCTGATTCGGAGCGAGACACTGGACAGAAAACGAACTGTCCGCACTGCCAATCAGATAGGAGCCGGGCTCCGGCACCGTAATCGACAGATTCTGCTTTTCAATCGCCGTCAGCAAATTATCAAACGCACGGGTCGTGGCCGTTGCGTCCGGCATATAGACCGCGCCAACCTCGTATCGGTTGATGCAGTCGTCCAGCCCGCCAATGTGATCCTCGTGCGGGTGTGTCGCCACGACATAATCCAGCCGCTTGATGTCGGCCCGCTTCAGAAAATCCAACACCTTTTCCGCTTCTGCCTGCGTGCTGCCATCGACCAGCATGGTGGTTCCGTCCGGCAGGAGCAGCAAAATCGCGTCGCCCTGTCCGCAGTCGATGACGTAGACATTCAGCAGGGGAGCCGTCTCCGAAAAGGTGTCCGGGCGTGCATTGAAAATCTCGGCCAGAGCATCCGGATCCAGCTCCAGCTCAGCGAGAATCGAACATCCCGAAAAAAGCGCGGTACAGCACACAGAAAGCAGGATGAACAGAAAAATCAAACGATGCTTCATAAATTTCCTCACAAATCCGGTTCTTATCCAAACCTGAAAACAGGCCATAAGATACCCATTCAATTATATACCAGAACCGTGTCGGTGTCAAGCGGAAATTGCAGGATTCGGCGGCTTGCGTCCATGACGGTTTTATGCTATAATATGCTTGTTCCATGCGGTTTTTGAAGCGACAGGATGCAAAGAAAGAGGGAGGGACTGCCTTGATTCTACTGGGAATCGACCCCGGCTATGGGATCGTCGGGTACGGCGTCATTTCGTCCGTGAAGGGCGTTCCGAGCCCGATCGGCCACGGCGTCATCACAACGGAAGCCGGGATGTCGCTGCCGGACAGGCTGTCTGTCATCTATCGCGATATGAACCAGCTGCTCGATCATTTCAAACCGCACGCCGCCGCCGTGGAGCAGCTGTTCTACCAGCACAACCAGACGACGGTGATTCAGGTGGCAGAGGCGCGGGGCGTGATTCTGCTGGCGCTGCAGGAACACGGCGTCGAGATTTTTGAATACACGCCGCTGCAGGTTAAAATGGCGCTGACCGGATATGGTCAGGCTACGAAAAAGCAAATGATGGAAATGACTCGCCTGCGCCTGCGACTGCCGGAGGTGCCGAAGCCGGACGATGCGGCAGATGCGCTGGCACTGGCGCTGACACTGAACGGGTCGTCCCCGCTTGCGCGAAAACGCATCTGAACAATCGAAAGGAGAACCTCACTGTGTTTTATTATCTGGAAGGGCCGGTGGCCTGCCTCCTGACCAATGGCGCCGTGCTCGACTGCGGCGGCGTCGGATATGAGCTGACTGTCTCCACCAATACACTGACACGCCTCCGAATCGGAGAAAAGGTGCGTCTGTTTACCCATGTCTATATGCGGGAGGACGTCGTCGAGCTGTACGGCTTCCTCGATCTCAAAGAAAAAAACAGCTTCCTGATGCTGATTGATATTTCCGGCGTCGGCCCGAAAGCGGCCATGGCCATTCTGTCCGTGACCACACCGGATCGCTTCGCCGTCGGCATTCTAAACGGCGATGAAAAAATGCTGACCCGCGCTCAGGGCGTCGGCAAAAAGCTCGCACAGCGGATCCTGCTGGAGCTGCGGGATAAAATCGCAAAGACCATGGGCAGTGAGCTGGAACAGCTGGCTGCGGACGTGGACGGCAATGAGCCGGTTCTGCAAAACAGCAGCCGCGAATCTGCCGTCTCCGCGCTGGTCGTCCTGGGCTATACGCGCCCGGAGGCCGTGAAAGCCGTCAACAGCGTGGAGGGTCAGGGCTTATCGACAGAAGAAATCATCCGCCAGGCACTGAAGAATGCCTGAAGCATTCAAACGGGGCATTGGCACGAAAGGGGAACGTTGAACCATGGCGCTGACATTTTCAGACGACAGCGAAAACAGAATCCTGACGCCAACGGCTGTGACCGGGGAGAGCGCAGTCGAAAACGCGCTTCGCCCGCGAACGCTGGACGACTATCTGGGTCAAAGCAAGGCCAAGGAACTGCTCAACGTCTATATTCGCGCAGCCAAGCTGCGCGGTGAACCGATGGATCACTGCCTGCTGTACGGCCCTCCCGGACTGGGCAAAACGACGCTGGCCGGCGTCATTGCCAATGAAATGGGCGTTTCCCTGCGCGTGACAAGCGGCCCGGCCATTGAAAAAGCGAAAGATCTGGCCACCATTCTCTCCAAGCTCAATGAAAATGACATCCTGTTCGTCGATGAAATTCATCGCTTGAATCCGGCTGTAGAGGAAGTCCTGTACCCCGCCATGGAGGATTTTGCCTTCGATATCATCATGGGCAAGGGCATGGGCGCGGAATCCCTGCGGATTTCTCTGCCGAAGTTTACGCTGATTGGCGCCACAACGCGAGCGGGTCGCCTGAGCGCACCGCTGCGCGACCGCTTCGGCGTGATCATGCGCCTCGAGCTTTATACGCCGGAGGAGCTGGCGCAGATCGTCCGGCGCAGTGCCTCCATTCTGCAAATTGACATCGAAGACAGCGGAGCGCTTGAAATTGCAAAGCGCTCCCGTGGAACGCCGCGAATCGCCAACCGGCTCCTGCGCCGTGTTCGTGATTTTGCGCAGATTCGCGCCCAGGGCGTCATTACCCGCGCTGTCGCCGATATGGCACTCAATACCCTCGAAATCGATGAACTCGGCCTCGACACGCTGGATCGCCGAATGCTGCGCGGCGTGATTGAGCATTATGCGGGCGGGCCGGTCGGCCTGGAAACCTTGGCGGCGACCATTGGGGAGGATGCTGCCACCATTGAAGATGTTTATGAACCCTACCTCATGCAAATCGGCTTTCTCAACCGGACGCCACGCGGTCGCTGTGCAACGCCTACGGCCTATCGCCACCTTGGATTGCCAATGCCGAATGCTGCACCGGCACCGTCGGAACAGCTGCAGCTGGATGAGGAATGAATTTGCCAGACAGAGGAACGATCAAACCATGCAAAACAAGAGGATCCTGTACAAAAGCACCAGAATTTTGGCGTTCTCAGCGCTTCTGATCGCGCTGGATATTATTTTTACCCGCTTTTTGCGGATTGAGATTTTCGGCTATGACCGCTATAGCCTACAATTTCTGTCCCATGCACTGAGCGGGCTCCTGATGGGACCGGTGATTGCGGCGGTCAACTGCATGGCGGGCGACCTGCTCGGTATGCTCATCAACAGCGGCGGCCTGAGCCTGTTCCTGCCGGTCACACTGAATTGCGCGCTGCGCGGCCTGATCTACGGGTTCCTGCTGCACAAAAAGCACGTTTCGTTCGTCCGTACCCTGATTGCCGTTGCCGCCGTCACTGTGTGCTGTGACCTGTTTGCCAACAGCTACATCCTGCATGAATTCTATGAGCTCTCCTTCTGGGGAATGCTGCTGGCTAAGCTGCCGTTCCGCCTGGTCAGTATTCCGATCTATGCGGGCGTGCTCTGGTTTACATGGTCGCGCCTTGAAACAACACACGTCTTCGATATCCTGATGGTGAGCCGGAAAAAATGACCCAACAGATTTGTGACTGGCTCCGGGAAACCGCCGGAGCCCTGACGGCCGTCATCCGCATGGAGGATGCCGCACCGTATGTATTGCCCGGAAAAATGCAGCCGCCCGGCAGTACCCTGATTCTGGCTGCTGTCCCGTATTACGCCGGTCAGACGGAGGGGTCTGTCTCGCTGTATGCCCGCGGGCGGGATTATCATCTCGTGCTGCGCCGCCTGTTTGCGGATGCCGCGGCTGCAGCTCATGCGGAGCTGTGCGGTACCTTCGCGGATACATCGCCCTTCCGTGAAACGGCGCTGGCGTCCGCCGCCGGCTTGGGACAATTGGGTCAAAACGGCCTGCTGCTGACCAAACCCTATGGCAGCTTCGTCTTTTTGGGGGAGCTGTGCGGCGATTTCCCCGGCGAAACCGTCACACTCCGTGCGCCGGAGCCCTGCTGCGGCTGTGGTGCCTGCAGACGTGCCTGCCCGGCTGCACCAACGTGCCTGTCCGAAATTACACAGCGCCGCGGCGCCCTGACGGAAGAGGAACAGGCGATGATGCGCCGCTACCATACGGCGTGGGGCTGTGACATCTGCCAGACGGTGTGCCCAGCCAACAAACAGGTACAAAAATCAAAGCTCCCCGCATTTTGCGAGGAGCTGATCAGCGATTTTGATTATGAAAGCCTGAAAAATCTGTCCAATCGCGCCATTGAACGGCTGTACGCCGACCGCGCATTCATCTGGCGGGGCGGCGCCGTCATTCGCCGGAATGCGGCGATTCTGGCAGGACAAGACGTTTCGGCGCCCGACCATAGGCCGCCAGACGATACCAGGCAAACGAAAACAGTGCAAACGGAACCAGAAGGACGCCGAAAACTGCAGAAAAATACCAACCGGTCCAATGAAGCAGAGCGGCTGTGATCCAACCGTATGCGGCGGAAATCCCGACGGCATATCCGGCAACGGCGCCTTTGCGACGGGTGCCAGGAATCAACAGCAGCTTCCCGGCCAGCAAAGCAAGTGCAGTGATCCAACCGGCTTCCGATGGGCGCGGCTGCGCCGGGAGGAAACAGAACGCCGCCAGGACAGATAACAGCCCCAACAGGAGCGGGATGCAGGCAAAGTCGAGCAGCGCACGGGCAATCCGCGCAGAGTCGGCCGCCTTGCGGAACGTCGTGACGTAGGAGCCCTTCGGCGCATAGACCACCTCCATGCCAAATTCGACAACGGGGATGCGCTGACGGCGCACCGCCAGCAGCGTGTTGTTTTCCAGCTCGAACCGTTCACCGCTGACCTCGCAGATGCGCCGCATGACGGCGGGCGGATAGGCGCGAAGCCCGCACTGCGTGTCGGAAAATGCAATGCCGGTCAGCAGGAAAAAGGCGGCTCTCGTCAACAGATTCCCGATCAGATTCGGCAGCGGCATGGATTTCTGACGCAAAAAGCGCCGACAGCCGAGAATTAGCGCGTCCGGATGCGCGGCAGCCAGCTCGACGGCCTGCAATGCAGCCGGAGCGGGATGCTGCCCGTCTCCGTCCACAACGACAGCCGGACAGCCGGGCTGCTGCTCCAAAACTGCACAAAAGCCGGTTTTCATGGCGCGACCTTTGCCCATGTTGATGGTGTGGCGCAGCAGGACAACGCCGGGCTGCGCTGCGGCCTGCTCGAAATAAGCATCATAGTCAGCACCGGAACCGTCGTTGACGACAAAAATGTGCGCGAATCCAACGGCATGGAGCGACTGAATCGTCTCGATCAGCCGCGCATCCGGTCGATAAGAGGGAATGACTGCACAATATTCCATAAAAAACCTCCGTATGTTTGACAGAGAAACGATTCACTTTCAGAGGAGCTGAATCCATTTCATGAAATGCCTTCGCCATTTGGCCAAATTCCGCGAAACCGCAGCTTATACGGCATCTTCACTGCTGGCCACGCTGCTGGATTACCTGATTTATCTGCTGGCGCTGACCCTGCTGCACCGGTATGGCATGGAGGACGGCTGGGTGCTGTCGCTTCCGTGGATTGGCGCACTGACGCTGACGGATGTCAATATCGCGTATTCGCTGGCGCGCATCGTCAGCTCGGTCGAGAACTTCTATTTCAATAACTACCTGGTCTTTCATCAGCCGTCGGACGGCCACCTGATTCGCCGTATGGCCAAGTATATGCTGGTGGCGCTGCTGGTCGCCGTCGTCGGCAACTTCGTGCTGCACCTGTTCCATGAACGGTGCAACATCCCGGCGCTGATCGCCAAGGTCATGACCGATCTGGCCACGTTCCTGCTCAGCTATTTTGCTCAGAAATATTTTGTCTTCAAAAATAAAATCCGGAAACAGAGCTGACGCTACAGAAACCGGCGGTACTCGTCGATCAACGCGGACAGACTTTCCAGAAAGGCACGATGCGCCGGACAGGACAGGAGCGCCGCCGCAGCTGCGGCAACTGCTTCGTAAAACGTCTCATCGACATGGTTTTCGCCGTGCGCTACCAGTGGACAGACGATGGAAGCGCGTGGATCCGGAATGATGGCCGGAAACGGCGAACGTTCGCCGCGCTCATCGACCGGGAGATAGGGGAGACACGGGAAAATCCGACAGGCCAGCGGCCGATGGCTGCGATTACAGACGCCCCGGCAGGTGGCAAACCAGACCGGACGGTGAAACCCGGTCGGCGGCGGCAGACAGGACAGCGTAAAGTGCGGATCCTTCCGCAAAAGCTGCTCCTCTCCGGGGAACAGCAGCATCCCGTATTCCGATTCCTGCCCGGACGGCGCATGGCAGCAGGCGGCTCCGCAGAGCTGACCGCAGTCCGCAGGGATGGGTGTCCGGTCGCCAATGGCTCGATACGCCTGCTTCAGATGGCGGAGCAGACAGCGTTCATGCGTCATGTTCGGCCTCCGGCGCATTGGATGCAGTTAGCTGCTTCCGGGCGGCCAGCCGGTGAATCGGCATTCCGGCCGCTGCAAACTTTTCTTCGTACTCGGTCGGAATATTCGGCAGATCGGTCGCGTGGAGGTCGTATGTCACGCCGTCCAGCAGGAAGCCATTGCCTGAAAATTCCTCCAGACTGAACTCGAACAGGTCACGGTTGTCCGTCTTGAAATACAAAACGCCGTCATCCGCCAAAAGATTCCGGTAAATCTCCAGAAACGTCCGATAGGTCAACCGCCGCTTGGCGTGACGCTTGCTCGGCCATGGATCGGAAAAGTTCAGGTAGATGATATCCACTTCACCGGGCGCAAACAGCTCGGACAGCATCGCACAGTCTCCACTTAGAAACCGGAGATTCTGTACCTGCTCCGACGCGGCACGCTCCATGCCGACGACCAGCGCCTCATTTACGCGATCCATCGCGATCAGACAGCAGGATGGGTCAGCCTGTGCTGTCCGAATGGCAAAACCGCCCTTCCCGCAACCGATTTCCAAAGCCAACGTCGCATCCGCTGCTGCACCGAAAGTGGTTCGCCAGGAACCGGGTGCCGGAAACGGCGGCAAAATCTGATAACTGCTGCAGCGCTCCATGCGCGGCACAAGGTTCTTTTTTCTACGCATTCGGGCCATACCGAATTCAGCCACTCCTTCAACGCGGCACACGCCGCGTTCTGATTTTCTGTTTGCCATTATTATACCATGAGATCCGCTGTCATTGCAAGCACCGACATTTTGAAAAAAATGCCGGTGCTTTTTCAAAACCCTCTTGACAAACAATACTATGCATGGCATAATATAAGGCATAAGGAGGCGATGCCTTGGATGCACAATTGAAACGCGGTATGCTGGAGGCCTGTGTCCTGGCCGTCCTGGCCAAAGGTGATTCCTATGGATACCAGATCGTCCGTGAGCTTTCATCCAAAATCGCACTGTCGGAATCAACGTTGTATCCGATCCTGAAGCGCCTGGAAAGCAGTCAATGCCTGAATGTGTACACGATGGAGCACAATGGCCGGCTGCGGAAATACTATCAGATTACTGACCAGGGGCGAGCCAAAATTCAGGTTTTCCTGACCGAATGGGAAGAAGTCCAGCGCGTATATCAGTTTATCAGAGGAGTGGTTATGCCGTGACAAAAACAGCCTATCTCGCAAAATTGAAAGAATGCCTGAAGGGAATTCCAAAGGACGAAATCAACAAAACAATTGCCTACTACAACGAAATCATCGAAGACCGGATGGAAGAAGGCCAGACAGAGGAAAAAGCGGTCGATGGTCTGGATCATCCGTCTGAGGTCGCCCGGCAGCTCCTTGTGGAATTGCTCACCCGCGCCACGGGTACGGAATCGTCGGAGACCAGTCGGCGCTCAGAGGACTATGTCCTCAAAAAACAGCAGTTTTCAACGGAGATCATCCGCGAAGTGCTCCTCCGGGAAGAAAATGCACCCATCCGGATTGAACGTTCCCCTGATGAATGGATTCATCTGTCGTATGGGGAGAACGAGAGTGAGCGCTATGAGCTTCAGCAAACGGACGGCTGCCTCTCGGTGATCAAACGCCGTGTGCGGACGAAACGCTCCAACTGGAACAATCGGTGCAATCCGCCGGTGCTGACCATCGCCCTGCCGCAGCAGATGACCGGTCGAGTGACGGCCGAAAGCGTCAACGCCGGTATCTCCGCGGTGCAGATTCAGCTGGTGGGTGAGCTGCGCCTGAAAACATCGAATGCTCGTCTGCGACTGGAAGAATGTACAGCCCAGTCGATCACTGCACTGACAAGCAACGCGAGTATCACCCTGAAGAACGTGCAGGCGGAGCAGGGAGCGACAGCCATAACCGCCAACGGCGGGATTCAGGCGAGCAATGTCCATTGCGGCTCCGCGCTGAAGCTGCAAACCGAGAACGCCAATATCTCGTTTGAACAGGTGACGGCTGGAACGGAGCTGACGTTCCGAACCGCCAACGGTACGATTGTCGGTCATCTCACGGAGCCGACCGACACCTTCCGGATCATCAGCCGTACCTCGAACGGCTCCAGCAGTCTGCCGACGAAATGGGGAAAGGGCCCGATTCAGCTGACCGCTACAACGAGCAACGGCAACATCCGGATCGATTTCCCAGACAGCGATGATTGACGTCCGGTGAAAAACTGTGGTATAATAGAGCCGCCCGGTTCTTCCGGGCGGCTATTTTTGAAAGGATGCACGGTATGCAGAAAATTCTGAGTCATGTGCGCCGCTGCGCAGAAGATTTTGATATGTTTCAGGAGGGCGACTCCGTGGCCGTCGGCGTTTCCGGCGGAAAAGACAGCCTGACCGTCCTCTGTACGCTGGCTCGACTGGCCAAATTCTACCCACAAAAATTTGAAGTCAAGGCGATCAGCCTCGATCTCGGCTACACGGAGATGGATTTTACTCCGGTGGAAGACCTCTGCAAAACACTGGACGTGCCCTATCAGGTGATTCACACCGATATCAAAACCGTCGTCTTTGATATCCGAAAAGAAGAAAATCCGTGCTCCCTCTGCGCCAATATGCGCCGGGGCGCTCTGAATAACGCAGCCAAAGCCTGGGGGTGCAATAAGGTTGCACTGGGTCACCATCTGGATGATGCCGTGGATACGTTCCTGCTCTCTCTGATCTACGAAGGGCGCTTGTCCTGCTTCGCCCCGGTCACTTATCTCGATCGCATCGGCATCACCATGGTTCGCCCACTGCTGTACTGCCGCGAATACGAAATCCGCTCCTTTGCTCAGCGCGTTTCGCTGCCGGTCGTCAAAAATGCCTGCCCGGCCGATCAGGACTCCAAACGAAAACGCGTCAAGGAGCTCGCTGCCGTCCTCCGGGACGAACGGGCCGATATCTATGAAAAGGTGTTCGGCGCCATGCGTCGGCTCCCACTGCCCGGCTGGGAAACCAAATCATCCGCCACGCCTGCACCAGCTGAAACACAGGGCTGAGTCCATCAACGAATTTTCAAAATAAAAACGGACTCTGCTGCATATCATATAGAATCAAACAAGACAGACATTCTGAAACTGACAAAAAATAGAAACGATTCCAATCAAACAGAGAATTATAACACACTACAACAGCACGTTCGCCGTTTATTTGCTTGCGAATTGTGGAAAAATCTGGTATGATAACACTGGAATACACGCAAACATAGAAGGAGTGCTTTCAAATGTCAATAGGAAAGAATATCGCAAGGTTCAGAAAAAATAAGGGGATGACACAGGAAGCATTTGGCCGAATGATCGGTGTATCCAACCAGGCGGTTTCCAAGTGGGAGTCCGGCGCGACCATGCCGGATGTCATGCTGCTGCCGACGATTGCCGGGAAGCTCGGCGTATCGCTGGAGGAGCTGTACGGTCTGGAACCGCGCAGCCTGTCCGCATCGTCGGAGCGCACGGTGCGCCCGCCGCGCCGGGGGATGGAATCGCTCCGCAACCTGTACCGCATCGGCGTGGGGCCGTCCAGCTCGCACACCATGGGGCCGGAGAAAATCAGCCGGATTTTTCAGTCCCGCTTTCCGGATGCCGACCGCTATCAAGCGATTCTGTATGGCTCGCTGGCACTGACCGGCCGCGGCCACGGAACCGATCGCGCCATTCAAAAGGTCTTTGGCGACCGCGTCGAGGTGATCTTTGATCAGCACAATACCGACGTCGAATTTCCCAATACCATGGATATGATCGCCATCTACGGCAGCCGGACAGAGCGCCAACGCGCCTATAGCCTCGGCGGCGGCGCAATCGCCTTCGCCAATGAACCGCAGCAGGAAGAGCTGCCGTATCCGCTGACTTCATTTTACGATATTTCGGAATCCATCAAAAACCGTGGAATGCGCATCTATGACTACGTGCGCGAATGCGAAGGCAATGCCATTTTTGACGATTTGAGCGATGTCTGGCGCCAGATGAAGGCATCGATCAAGGAAGGAACCGAGACAGAAGGCGTGCTGCCGGGTGGTCTGGGCGTCGAACGCAAAGCGCGCTTCCTGCTGAAATCGCGCCATATCGGCGAAACCGATGTCATTCGGGAGAATCGCCTGATCTCCGCCTATGCCTTTGCTGTCAGTGAACAGAATGCAGCCGGCGGTGTCATTGTCACGGCTCCGACCTGCGGCTCCTGTGGCGTCATGCCCGCGGTTCTGTTTTTTATGCAGCAGAAATACGGGTTCAGCGATGCGGAAATCTGCAACGCACTGGCGACAGGCGGCATCATCGGTAACCTCATCAAGACCAACGCCAGCATCAGCGGCGCAGAATGCGGCTGTCAGGCCGAAATCGGATCGGCCTGCGCGATGGCTGCAGCGGCGCTGGCAGAGCTTTATGAACTCAATCTGGAACAAATCGAATACGCGTCCGAAATCGCCATCGAGCATCATCTGGGTCTGACGTGTGACCCGGTCAAGGGTCTGGTGCAGATTCCGTGCATCGAGCGCAACGCGGTGGCGGCCATGCGCGCCTTCGACGCGGTGACGCTTTCCAATTTCCTGGCAAAAACCCGAAACGTGTCGTTCGATACCATTGTCGAAACCATGTACGAGACGGGCAAGGATCTCTATTGCGGCTATCGGGAAACCAGCGTCAACGGCCTGGCCAAGTTCTACGTCAGCAACGACCCGAACCGCACCAATGACTCGGTGCAGATCTGAAGCAAATCGCCGAAAATACGCGCAAAGGAGGATTGCACTGTATGCAGATTCTGTGGGACTGGAACGGAACCCTGCTGGATGATGTGGAAATCAGCCGCAGCATCCTGAATACCATGCTGAGCCGCCGGAACCTGCCGACCGTCTCTCCGGAACGCTATCGCGATATTTTCATGTTCCCCGTGGAAGAGTATTATCGCCTGGCCGGCTTCGATTTTTCAAAGGAGCCCTATCCGCTCATCGCGCAGGAATACATCGACGCTTATCCGATTGCTTCCCGAAACGCGTCTCTTGTTCCGGGCGCCGCACGGATTGTGGAACGGTTTGCAGCCGCCGGGCTTCGCCAGACCATCGTCTCCGCCTGCGAAACAACGGCACTGCGCAAACAGGTGGCGTCGTTTGGCCTGACACGCTTCTTTGACGGAATTTTCGGCGCAGGGGACGGATACGGCGGCGGAAAAATCGAAGTCGCGCGTGCCTGGCTGGCACAGACCGGCAGTGCGGACACGGATGCCATCTTCGTCGGCGACACCCTGCACGACTGCGAAACGGCTTGCGCCATCGGCTGCCGTCCGGTGCTGTTTGCCGGTGGCCACCAGAGCCGGAGCCGTCTGGAATCCTCCGGAGAACAGGTCATTGACCGGCTGGAAGAACTCGATTCCATCATTTTCAAAACAATCAACTGAAAGGCGGGAGAAAAAATGGCCAATCGGCTGCTATTTCTTGTCAATGTCACAGCGGGCAAGGGCCGCATCAAGTCGAAACTGGCGGATGTCGTGGATTTGTTTGTCCGCCATGGCTATGACGTGACCATCTACACCACACAGTCCAGAGACGATGCACGGCGCGTGGCGGCACAGCGGGCAGATGAGTTCGATCTGATCGTCTGCTCCGGCGGTGACGGAACGCTGAGCGAGGTGGTCAACGGCCTGATGATTCATCCGGGTGCCAAACCGGCGCTGGGCTATCTGCCCATGGGGACGACCAATGACTTTGCCCGATCGCTGAAAATTCCCGCCGCAGATATCCTTCGGGCTGCGGAGCTGGCCGCAACCGGCCAGGCCTGCCCGCTGGATGTCGGCTCCTTCAATGGGAAATTCTTTACATACAGCGCGGCGTTCGGCGCGTTCAGCGATGTGCCGTATATCACCCCACAGAAATCCAAAAATATTTTTGGCCACGGCGCTTATATCCTGCAGGGCATGGAATGCTTGCCGACCCTGAAATCCTATCGCTGCACCGTCCGGTATGACGATCAGACCATTACCGATGACTTCCTGTTCGGCATGATCACCAACTCGGACTCCATCGGCGGCTTCCGCGGCCTGTGCGGCATGGATGTGGATTTGGCAGACGGCAAGTTTGAAGTCATGCTGATTCGAAAGGTGGCGTCCATTGTCGAGCTCAATAACGTCCTGATGGCGCTGCTGACACACAACCCCACCGTTGACGGCATCTATGCCTTACGCGCATCAAAGCTGGAAATCGAATGCGAAGAGCCGCTGGCGTGGACACTGGACGGCGAATACGGCGGCGCACCGCGCACCTCCCGCATGGAAGTGAAGCGGAAAGCCATCCGCTATGTGACCGGCCTGACGACCCGAAAAGGCACTCCGGCCAAGCCAAAGGCCAAGCCGATAGTCAAGCTCGCCGACCGCCATATGGGCAAAAGACCTTGACAAACACGAAATGATGTGCTATAATTCCTCAAATTTTACGGAGAAAGGGATACGGCAATGCGCGGTTCATTCCTCCAAAACAGACAACCGACGATGACTACATCCGGCAAAATGTCTTTGACTTCGCCGAGTCTGTATTGTCGTACCCAAAACACAGAATCTACGCCGAACCAGTGAGATGATGTGGGAAATCGGACGATGTCGGTCGAAATCATCGACCGGCATCGTTTTTTTCTGAGGAAAAATCGAGCGAAACTGGCACGGATCTGCGTGAAAGGAGATTCCATGAATACAGAAAACAAGACGTACAATGATACAATTGCAGCATATCTGCAAAAACAGGAAATCCCGTTGTTCGGATTTGCCGATCTGTCGGAACTGCCCCAGACCTGCAGACAGGGCTTTCGGTATGGCATCTGCTTCGCCATCCCACTGACTGTTTTCCCAGAGACGGAACAGCCGCCGTCCAAAGCCTATTATGACGAGTATAAGCGCATCAATCGCAAACTGAAGGAAACCAGCCTTGCATTGGAAAAAGTCATCTGCACAAACGGATATCAGGCATATTCGCTGGCCAGAAACCGGCAAAGTGAAGATTTCAGAACCATCCTGCCCTTCAAGACACTTGCTACACGCGCAGGGCTTGGCTGGATCGGCAAATCTTCGCTTCTGGTGACGCGCAGCTATGGTGCCGCGATTCGACTGAATGGCGTGATCACGGATTTGCCACTCGAAACGGCAGAACCGGTCAACACATCCTTCTGTGGCAACTGCCGTCGCTGTGTGGAAGCCTGTCCGGCACAGGCGATTACAGGCAATCACTGGCCTCTTCATGGTGATCGAAATGATCTGATCGACCCGATTGCCTGCAAACAAAAGGTGATTGAGCGTGGTGAAGCGATGGGCATTACCGTGGGAAGCTGTGGAATCTGCCTGGCTGTGTGCCCCTGGACAAACAAATATATCCAACGTCTGGAAAAATCACCGGTCATTGAGGAAGCTCTCACGGATGACCATGAAACAATACGGGATGTCATTCATCGCAGCTTTTTGACGGTTGCGGATGAATTTGGGCTGACGCCGGAAAACTGCCCGAAATATACCGGATTTCTCCCGTTGGAGGCATTGAATGCGCAAAGGGAGCGCGGGTGGAAACTGTATCAATGCCGTGCCGGTCAGAAAGTAGTGGGCTGTATGGCGCTGTCCGATGAAGGAAACGGATGCTTTGAATTGCATGAACTGGCGGTTCTACCGGAATATCGACATCACGGGTATGGAACGCAACTTTTAGAAACCGCCGGGAAAATCATCCGGACATCCGGCGGGAATCTCCTGAAAATCAGCATTCTGGAAGAAAATGCCCGTCTGAAAAACTGGTATATGGCCAAAGGATTTGTACATATGGGCACCCGAAAATTTCCACATTTGCCGTTTACCAGCGGATATCTGGAATGGAACCTGTCCGACCACGAACAACCAACCAGCGCACTGTGAGTGAATCCAAATCGCTGTGCCGGAACAAACGAAGGTCGGAATTTCTGAAAAAACTGACATTCAAAAACGCACCTGCCGTCCAATCGGACAGCAGGTGCGTTTTGCGTTCGAAGTGTTTACAGGTCAATGCGAATGGTTTTGATTTCCCAGGGACGGAACTGCAGCTGCTCGCCGCATTTGGCCAGCTCGTCGCCGAGCAGGTTGACCTCTGCGGATACGTTCCCGCAGGTCGGATGGAACTGCGCCGACGCGCTCTGGTCGGAATAGTTGCAGAACCGTGCATACAGCGCACCGTTTTCCGGATAGACCGCCGTCAAAATAACGCTGTCGGAATCGGCCTGGAACTCAGCCAGAGCAGCCTGCGACAAATCGCCGGCGCCGGGCGTCAGCTCCATCGCCATCACCGGGTAGGCATAGGACAGTGCAGAACGGTGGACACCGCAGTCAGACACATCGGCCGAGAAGGGGTAGATGGAAAACTCGCCGCCAAACGTACCGTCCAGCATCCGTGTGCCGCAGGGGTAGGTGTTGGCGTAAATCAGGGGCAGAGAAATCTCGTTGCCGAATACGGACGAACCCATGCAGCCGCGGTTGAACAGCGCAACACCCTGCGTGTCATCGCGCAGCGCAACCCAATACAGCCCCTGCAGATAGGTGACAGACTGGAAGGATTCCTCCGGGCTGACCGGCTCATCCACCAGAACCTTTTTGCCTTCATACCAGAAGTCCTGCGGCTTCGCAATCTGACCATCCCAATCGGAAATGGAGAACGGAACGTCGCGAACCATCCGACGGTCGGACTTCAGAGCGGGGGTCATGACAAAGCGCAGCTTTTCCTCGTGGACGGAACCGTTGACGTTCCAATCCTCGTGAATGCCCTTCGTGATGCCGGTACGGCCGATGCGCTCGCCGTGAATATCGAAGGAGGCGGAGCAATCCAGCCGCGCCACACCTTCGGCAGCGCGCATTTCAAAGCGGAAGGGGATGGAGCCGATGGTGCCGGTCTTGACGGCACAGGCGGAATGCGCAGAAACTGTGACCTGCCAGGCTTCATCGGAAATCACGCAGTCGACGTCCTCAATGTAGCCGCGGAACAGCTGGCCAATGCCGTTGTCCACATAGCGGCGACCGGTGGCCGCATCGTCGATCGACGCGATGCCCTGCGGCGTCAGACGAATCTGGTAGAGCGGCGTGGTCAGCATACCGGTTGCAGCATCCCAATGGAATGCACCGGCCTGGGCGGAAGCCGCCTCCTTTTCGAGGTTCAGCCGCTTGCTTTCCAGCGCATTCAGATGCACCAGCAGCTTCAGCTGGCCATCCGCAGTCAGCTCGGCTGGAACGGCGGCGCCGTTGTCGGATGCACCAGTGCAGCCCTTCGCGGAGACGACAATCCATTCGGTCACAGGGAAGGAGTTCGGGTTGAAGACGAGCACGGAGTCGTGCGTGGCATCTGCGAAGCGGTGGGTGAGATCGGAAGCGGAAGCGGCGTCGGCTTCCTGAGACGCCTGCAGCGAGGCCGGAAGGAAACGATGCGCCAGATCCAGAAGGCCGCAGATGGTGATATCGTGGTGCTGTGCAACCAGCACGTTCTTCCAGGCGCGTTCCAGTGTTTCCTGTGCAGAAGCGCCGCCAAACATCACAGACAGCGCGTTCAGACGTTCGGCGCGGGCGGCGTTGACCTCGGCTTTGCGGCAATCGTTGAAAATCTCGTTGCCGCAGTAGCCCCACGGAATTTTTCCGTGGAAATCGTTGTCGGTTGTTACCAGAGGTTCCGTGGCTTCGCCGTAAATCTTCGGGATGTCCTCCAGCAGGATGAAGGGCCAGTTGTCGTGCTGAACGGCATCTGCAACCAACTTTTCATACGGCTGCGTCAGGTCGTCATAGCGGGAAGCGAGCAGCGGCTCATATTTCCCAAAGCGCTCCTGGAAATCAGCCAGAGAATAGACGGAATCGGTCGGCCAGCGGCTCAGAATCCAGTTGTCGAGCGTGGTGTTGCAGTAGCCGATGCCCTCGTCGTCGTAGTCGGGAACGGCGGGAATCCCGGTGCCGTCCTTGCCGATCCAGTTGCCCCAGGCCTTGTCAAAGGCACGCTGATAGCCATAGTTCATGACGTGCGTGCGCAAAATGGCCGCCTGGAAGCCGGAGAGCTTCAGAAGCTGCGGAGACTGATTCAACAGAGCAAATTCGGAAATGCAGTAAACCGGCGGCGTCTGGCCGAAATGCTTGAGATTGGAACGAACGGCATACGTCAATTGACGGACGTTGGATTCGTCGGAAATAAAGAGCGAGAGCGGTTGACCGTAGGTCGTGGAGCCGAGGCCGAAGCTGCCGGGATATTTCGCAAGCGTGTCGCGGATGAGCTCAATGATCTCCGGATCGGTCTCCGACAGCTCGTCGAAAGTAAATGCTTCATAGTCCAGCCCGAACTTGAAGCCCGGATATTTCTCCAGCCAGCCAATATGCTCCCGAAGCGTCTCTTCAACACGATCCTTCCAGAGCACAAAACCGCCATGATCGTATGTCATGACATACATGGTTTTCTTTTCGTTGTTCTGCATGATGTACAATTAGCCTCCAGTGTTTTCCAGTGTGGGCAACAGATAGTCTGCCGGGCAAAATCCCGGATAATTAAGTATAGCAGAATTCGCCTATGAAGTCAAGAAGCGGAGCGGGGGACACCTATTTCGACAGCAGAATCAGCCCCACTCCAGCCAGACAGAGCCCAGCGATCTGCCGAACAGACAGTGCTTCCCGATAAAAACACAGTCCGATGATCAGCAGCACACACGTCAGCGCACTGCTTGCCACCAGCTGAGCGATGCTGATTTTCCAACCGGCACGATAGATGCAGACAAAGCCGAACTCCAGCCCGACCACCGCCGCACCGAGTACATAGGCCGTCCAGTTGGTTTTGCCGAGCTCGGCCCAGAGATTCTTCTGGCCAGCCGTGCAGAAAAACAGGAGCAGCGAACAGACCGCAGCCGTCAAATAGGTGATGAACAGGGATGCGAACGTGTTGACTGCGCCCGGCGTCGATTTGGTTGCCAGATGGTAGGCCGTATTCGCAGCGACCACAATCAGAATGGGCCAGATCATAGACCACATGAGTGGCATTTCTCCTTTTCAAAAGCGTAGAAAAACCGTATGGAAGATAGAGGCCTTCCATACGGCAGATGGTACCTTACAGAACCTTGCTGAGAAAATCGCGGGTGCGCTGATTCTGCGGGTTGGAGAAAATCTCCGACGGCGAGTTTTCTTCGACGATCAGGCCGTTGTCCATGAAGAGGACGCGGCTGGCGACCTCCCGCGCAAACCCCATCTCATGCGTGACGACCACCATGGTCATCCCGTCAGCGGCGAGCTGCTTCATAACGTCCAGTACTTCGCCGACCATTTCAGGGTCCAACGCACTGGTCGGCTCATCAAAGAGCATGATTTCCGGATTCATGGCCAGCGCCCGCGCAATTCCGACACGCTGCTGCTGACCGCCGGAAAGCTGCCGGGGATAGGCGTCAGCCTTGTCCCGCAGCCCGACACGGCTCAAAAGCGTCAGCGCCGCTTCATCCGCTTCCTCCTGCGTTTTCAGCCTCAGCTTGACCGGTGCCAGCGTGAGGTTCCGCTGAACACTCAAATGCGGGAAGAGGTTGAAGCCCTGAAACACCATGCCCATCTTCATGCGGAGCTTGTTGACGTTGAAATTCTTTTGCGTCGTCAGCTCGTCATCGACATAGATTTCGCCCGAGGTCGGCTGCTCCAACAGGTTCAGACAGCGCAGAAACGTCGATTTGCCGGAACCGGACGGGCCGATCACAACGATCTTTTCACCTTTTTCAATGTGCTCCGTGATGCCGTTTAAGACTGACAGCTTTCCAAAGCTCTTGTGGAGATCATGAACGCGTATCATTGGCGTGCATCCTCCTTTCGATTTTGCCAAAGATAAAGGACAACAGCGTTGTCATCATCAGGTACACCACAGCCACGCCGACCAGCGGCATGAACGCGGAATAGGTTCGGCTTCTGATGATGTCGCCCGCACGGGTCAAATCCGTGATGGAGATATAGCCGACAACGGAGGTCTCCTTCAGGAGAACAATGACCTCGTTGGCCAACGTCGGCAGGATATTTTTGAATGCCTGCGGCAAAATGATGTAGCGCATGGTCTGCGTCTGGTTGAAGCCGAGCGACCGGGCTGCTTCCGTCTGACCGCGATCAATCGACTGAATCCCGGAACGGACGATTTCTGCGACATAGGCGCCGCTGTTCATGCCGAACGCGATGATGGCCACCACCATGCCCGGAATGCGGATGCCGGAAAACACCACGTAGTTGACAATCAGGAGCTGAATCAACAGCGGTGTGCCGCGGAAAACCGTCAGATACACCTGCGCAAAGCCACGCGCCAGACGGTTGCGGGAAAGGCGGAGCAGCGCGAGAATCACGCCCAGGATAATACCGATCAGGACAGAACCCAGCGTAATGTAGAGCGTGATCTTCAGACCGTCAACCAGCTGAAGCCAACGGTCGTGGTAAATGAAATTCTGATAAAATTCAGCGGACAAATCCTGCCACCAGAGACTGATGGAGTGCCAGACCTGTTCAAACCATGCTGTCATGAGATCATCCTTTTACTGTAGTGAAAGGCTGCGGACCGCGCAGTGCGGCCCGCAGCCGAATGATGTGTTTTCGAAGTGTTAGTTGTCGGCGCGGACAATCACGGCCTGCTCAGAGGTGTAGTAGCTGGCGGAGAAGTCAACCTGAGCGGAACGTTCTGCATCAACGGTCATACCGGCAATGACAAAATCAACGTTGCCGCTGTCCAGCTCAAGGAGCAGGGAATCGAACGCCGTATTGACGATTTCCAGTGTCTTGTTGGCTTTCTTTGCAATCAGCTTTGCGATTTCAATGTCGAAGCCGACAATGGTGCCATCGTCCAGCGTGTATTCAAACGGCGGGAATTCGGCGTTGGTGCCGACGCGCAGAACGCCTTCGGTGCCGATCTGATCGCCTGTGATGTAAGCGTCGCGTTCGTCCTGCGGCGTCTCGATGAAGCCCTTGATCAGGTTGTCGTAGGTGCCGTCGCTCTTGATTTCGTTCAGGACGACATCAATCAGACCGAGCAGCTCGGAATTGCCTTTTTTGACGGCAATGGCGTAATCCTCCGGATCAAAGGTGATCGAGGTCTGGATTTTGAGGGCCGAGTTGGCGGCAACAATGTTCTTGGCCGGTTCCATATCGACAATGACGCAGTCGATCTTGCCGTCAGCCAGTGCCAGAGCAGCGTCGATGGCCTTGGAATACTGCTTCACTTCGGCATCCTTGATGGTGGAAGCGATATTGATATCGCCGGTGGTGCCGAGCTGGACGCCGATCGTCTTGCCGACCAGATCGTCAACTGTCTCGATCTTAACGGACTTCGGAGTCGAGGAGCAGGAAGCAAAGCAGCAGAGCATCATCAGAAGAGCCAGGAACAGGCTGATTTTTTTCATGGATTTCATGGGTAATAACCTCCTGAATTTTTAGAAGGGAAGAAGCCTTAAGCGCTTCCCTTACGTGAACGAACCATATTCTACTACAAATGGCTTCAAAAAGCAATGCATAAACCTACATTCTTCTGCAAGAAAAAAGATTCATCCTTGTGTAGATTGACGATGCAGCACCTGTTTTCGCATAAATCCACGCGCTGCGCATAGCATAAAATGAGCTTTGAACAGGATGGAGGGGACAGAGATGGCCAAACCGACGAATTCACAGAAAAAAACAGAACGAAACCGGACGCTTTTCCGATTGGTAATCTGCGCCGCTGTGCTGCTGACAGCCGCCATGCTGCACGGCCGGACACAGCGCGGTGCGGAATGGCCGAATGGCGCAGAAGCCGTCTTTGCGGAGATCGGCCACCGGCTGGGAAAAGCTGCAGAAGCCGAAAGAATGGGGCAGCCCGTTGCCGTCGCACAGACCCATGCACAGTTCGCGGAGTCTGCCGAAACGAAGCCGACGGACCGAGTCCCGGCTGTTGCAGGAAATTGATTTGAACCGTGATTTTGTCCGTTTTTCGATTACAAATGGGTTCCTGTTTACATGGATTCTGCTGTTTGCAGTCTGCGGCTTCTGCGGTGGAATGACCGTTCTCTGCTGCGCCTTGCTGCACGAGCTGGCACATATGGGCGTTGTTCGCCTTTGCGGCGGCCACCTGAGCGCGTTGGAGCTGCGGATGGATGGCTTCCGGATGGAGACGACACTGCCGCCGACGACGTCCTATCCGCGTGAGGTCATGTGCTTGGCCAGCGGTGCCGCCGCGAATCTGCTGGCCGGATTCCTGATGGTGTGTATCTTTGCAAAAAGTGAATATATATACATTCTCGGCGGCGCGAACATCGCAGTCGGCCTCTTCAATCTGGCACCGGCAGGCCGCTTTGACGGAGGCAAAATCGTGCGGCTCTGCGCGGAATATGCGCTCGGCCCCAAACGGGGAGAATTCGTGGCGCACCTGATTTCCGGCCTGTCGGCGCTGACGGTGCTTGTGTGCGGCGGCCTGCTGTTCCGAGCGTCCGGCCGAAATCCGATGGTGGCCGTGACAACGCTCTACTTGTCGTTTCTGCTTGGGTGTGATATAATAAAGATAGATCAACGATTCTCACTGAGAAAACGAAAACGGAGGAAAACGTATCAATGCGTTCGGTAAATGGAACATCCGAACCATGCAAACGACAGAAAATTATGAACGATCGAAACACTGAAATCAATCCGAAGCTCGCACGGATACTCCAACGCGTGCAGAAACCGGCACGGTATACCGGCGGGGAATACGGTTCAACGATCAAAGACAAACAGGAAGTGGATATCCGGTACGCCTTCTGCTATCCGGACGTCTATGAAGTGGGGATGTCCAACCTCGGCGTGCGGATTCTGTACGGCGCACTGAATGCGACCGATGGCGTCTGGTGCGAACGCGCCTATACGCCGTGGCCGGACATGGAAGCGGAAATGCGCCGGGAGCAGCTCCTGCTCTATGCACTGGAAAGCGGTGACCCGCTGAAACAGTTTGATTTTCTCGGCTTTACCCTGCAATATGAAATGTGCTATACCAACGTCCTGACCATGCTCGATCTGGCCGGAATTCCGCTGCTGGCGCGGGATCGCGGCCCGAACGATCCGATTGTCATGTGCGGCGGCCCTTGTACCTATAACGCCGAACCGATGGCCGATTTCTTCGACCTGATGGCGATTGGCGAAGGCGAGGAAATGCTGCCGGAGCTGATGCTCCTTTACCGCCGGATGGGCGGCCGTCAGGCCGATCGACAGGCCTTCCTGAAGGCCGCGGCGACAGAGCTGAAGGGCTTTTACGTGCCGTCTCTGTACCGCGATACATACGACGGCGCAGAAACCGTCGCCATGGAGCCGCTGGAGGGCGTTCCGCCCCGCGTCACAAAGCGCATCGTCCAGGATCTGGATACGGCAATTTTCCCGACCGTTTATCCAGTTCCGTCCACCGAGGTGATTCACGACCGCGCCGTGATCGAGCTGTTCCGCGGCTGCATCCGCGGCTGCCGCTTCTGCCAGGCCGGCCATACCTACCGCCCCATCCGCGAAAAATCGCCGGAGGTGCTGGCGCGACAGGCCATTGAACAGCTGCAGTTCACCGGCTGCGAGGAGCTGGCCATGACCTCACTTTCCACCAGTGATTACAGCGGCCTGCGCCCGCTCTGTGACGAGCTGCTGGCCTACTGCGATGAACGAAAAATCAATCTCTCCGTGCCGTCTCTCCGCGCTGACAGTTTCTCGACGGAGCTGTCGGAGCGCATCAGCGGCGTGCGGAAAAGCTCTATCACCTTCGCACCGGAAGCGGGCTCACAGCGCCTCCGTGACGTCATCAATAAGAACATCACGGAGGAGGAGCTGCTCCGCGCCTGCGGTCAAATGTTCTCTCACGGCTGGAGCAGCGTCAAACTGTATTTCATGCTCGGCCTGCCGACTGAAACGGACGATGACATCCGCGCCATTGCCGAGCTGGCAGAGAAGGTGGTTCAAACCTGGCGCATGACCGCGAAAAATAAAATGAAAGGCGTTCGCGTGACGGTTTCCACCTCACTCTTCATTCCGAAACCATTCACCCCGTTCCAGTGGGAGCCGATGTGCCCGATGGACGAGCTGCGGCGCAAGGTGTCGGTGCTGCGCGGTGCCATCCGCTCCAAATCGATTGTCTACCATTACCATGACCCGGAAACCAGCTTTTTGGAGGGCGTGTTCGCCCGTGGCGACCGGCGGCTGGCGCCGGTGATTCTGGAAGCCTGGCGAAACGGCTGCCGCCTGGACGCATGGGACGAGCAGTTCAAGTTTGACGTCTGGATGAAGGCATTCGAAACGTGCAACATCGACCCGCACACCTATGTCCGGCAGCGGCGACTGGACGAAACGCTGCCCTGGACGGTGATTGACTGCGGCGTCACGGATGCATACCTGAAACGCAGCCTGGCTGATGCCCATGCGGGAAAAATTACACCGGACTGCCGTGCCGCAACCGGAAAATGCTCCGGCTGCGGAGCGTCCAGACTCTTGAATGGAGGAACCTGTGATGTCTGACCCGATTCAAAATGCACCTGCTTCCGAGCTTCCTTTGCGCCTTGTCATCGCAAAGGAGGGAAGAAGCGCCTATATTTCTCACCTGGATACCATGCGCACCCTGCAACGCGCCCTGTCCCGTGCCGACCTCACCCTGAAGCATACGGGCGGCTTCCATCAACGGGTCTTCCTGTCGCTGGTTCGGCCGCTCTCCCTGGGCTATGAAAGCGACGGCGAGCTGTGCGATATCGTGCTGGCCGAGCCCTGCCCGATCGAGACGCTGCCGGAGCGACTGAACGCCGTCCTGCCGGAAGGGCTGACGGTGAAATCTGCATCCGAACACGCGGTCAACGGCCGCGAAATTCTGTGGACGCGCTATGAGCTGATGCTGTATCTGCCGGAAAACGGCGATACCGGCGTGGCAGACGCGTTGCGAACGCTGTGGCTGGCACCGGACTTTTCCGTCATGAAGCGGAACAAAAAGGGCGTCTATCAGGAGGCACAGGTGGCTGATTCCATCCGTTCTCTGACGATTACAGAGCTGCCGGAGCTTCCCGCCCTCCGCATGGATGCCATCCTGCGGGACGGCCCGGACGGAAGCCTGAACCCCGCCTACCTGCTGACGGCTGCAAAGGAAAAGCTGGGCTTCGAACCGGAATATGTCAAGACGCGGCGCAAGGGCTTCCTGAACGAAAAAGGCGAACCGGTCACATAAAGCGCATAAAACCCGCAAAAACATGGCACCCTGTCTGTAGGAAAAAGAGAGGTGCCAACCATGAAAACAATCGCTTTCTTCGATACGAAGCCGTATGACCGCGTCTGGTTCGAACGGCTGAACCATGAGCGGGCGGAGCCTTACCAGATCTGCTGGCATGAGAGCCGCCTGCGGCCGGAAACTGTCCGACTGGCCGAGGGCTGCGAGGCAGTTTGCGCATTTGTCAACGATGATCTGTCCGCGCCGGTGATTGATGCACTGTCGAAACGGAACGTGCAAATCCTGGCCATGCGCTGCGCCGGCCTTTCCAACGTCGATCTGGACGAAGCCTGTGACCGACTCCCGGTCGTCCGCGTCCCGGCCTATTCGCCGGATTCTGTGGCAGAGCACGCCGCTGCACTGATGCTGGCCGTCAACCGTCACATTCCCCGCGCCTATGTCCGCACGAGGGATTTCAACTTTCACATCGCCGGACTCGAAGGCGTGATGCTGCACGGCAAAACGACGGGCATCATCGGAACCGGCAAAATCGGCCTCCGCTTCGCACAGATTTGCCGAGGCTTCGGTATGCGCATCATTGCCTATGACCTGCAACCGACGAACCGGTCGGATATCGAATACGTCTCGCTGGACAGACTACTGGCGGAGAGCGATGTCCTTTCGCTGCACTGCCCGCTGACTGATCAGACACGCCACCTGATCGGAAAACAGGCATTCCGGAAAATGAAAAAAGGTGCGCTGCTGATCAATACGTCCCGCGGCGCACTCATCGACAGCGACGCGCTGCTGGAAGCGCTCAACAACGGAACCATCCGCGGTGCGGGGCTGGACGTCTATGAAGAGGAAAGCGACCTCTTTTACGAAGACCGCTCCGATACGGTCGATCGGGATGAGGCGCTCTCCCTGCTCGTCGCCAAGCCCAACGTCCTGCTGACGGCGCATCAGGCCTTCCTGACAGAGGAAGCGCTGGAAAATATCGCCCGTACCACACTCGACAGCCTGGACGCGTTCTTTGCTGGTGCGCCGCTGCCAAATGCGGTGTGCGTTCCGCCGTGTAGAAAATCAACGGCGTGTGCGCCGTGCGCCAGAGGCTGAACGTATCGCGCCCGACCTGCAGCATCTCACAATCGAAACAAAACAGCACCCCTTTTCCAACCTGACAAGACGGAAAAGGGGTGCCTTCTTCTATTTGGATGGTTTAGATGGCGTTTCGGACGGCGCTGCTTCGCCGGATAGCTGGCGGCGAAGCCAGTCGATCTTCTGCGCGTCCTTCTTTTTGCGGATGTGAATCCGGTACCCGTCCTGCGCGGAGCGCTCATACACGCGCAAATACTGTTCCAGAGACAGGAGTAGAAACGGGACACCTTCGGCGGAACGAACCGCAATCACCTGCGGGTCGATTCCGGCGAACTCCGCCAACCCCTCTATGCCTGCAAAAGCGTATGCGACACCGTCCCTGTGAAAGGTGTGCTCCCGCAAATCCGTCAGACAGTAACCGTGCTGCGTCAGACAATCACACAGCGCGTGCCAAAACTCGCCGGTCACATAGCGCTCGGGAATCAGCATATCGATGTCGTCGGCGTGGAAGGATGCACCCGTCAGCCATTCGAGGCCGACGGAGCTGTATAAAAGCGACAGAAAACCGAATTGCCTGTGCAGCAGCTCTGCGGTTTCCAAAAAGAGCGGGAAGAGAGACATAGCGACACCTCTCAGAGCGCATCCGCCGGATGCGGATGTTTGCGGAATGCGTTGGGGGACAGACCAATATGAGATCGGAACAGCCGCGAAAAATAAAAAGCATCGCTGTAGCCGACGGCGGCTGCAATCTGCTGGATGCTTAGACGCGTGTCGCGCAGCAGCTGCTGTGCATGGGTCAGGCGCAGATTGATGAGATAGCGCTGCGGTGAAACACCGGTACGCGCTTTGAACAGCAGACTGAAGCGGCCAACACTGACGTGACAACGATTGGCCAGCTCCTGCACCGAGTACTCCGCCGCAAAATTGTGCTGCAGCTCTGACAGAATGGCGTCCAGCGGGTCGATTTCAGTGGCCTGCCGGTCGGTGGGGCAGATGCTGCGCCCGAACGCGACGAGCAGCTCCAGAAACTGCGCAGCCGCAGACAGGGAAGCCAGCCCATCTTCTGAAACGACGGCCTGCTGAATGGCCGCATAATGGGCGGGAATCCGGCTGTCCTCCGGCAGACGGAATACGCACCCTGCGGTCAGACCGCAGGCGGTCAACAGCGCGGGCAGCGCGGAGCCGACCGCGTCCGCCCAATACCAGTCGGAATGCTCCTGCTGCACACAGGCGAAGGGAATCCCAGCGCGGATGATCAACAGCTCCCCCGCCTGCATCGACAGGGAAGCGCCCGACAGGACGAGCGTCGCAGCACCCTGCGCCAGATACAGAAAGCAGTCACCGCACACCGCAGACGGAAAGCTCCGAAGCCCCACGGCGCGGACAGAACAGGGCAGCGCATCCAAATTGCTGCCCGCTTCGAAACGGGACAAATTCTCCATCAGACGCTCAAACCTCCTCCATGCAGGGTGTGAAAAATAAAAAATATGCGCGGCTCCTGTTTGGGAACCGCGCATACCGGATCAGAATTACTGATTTTCCTTCATTTTTGCAAAGCAATCGCTGCAGTAAACCGGACGGTCGGTCTTCGGCTCGAACGGAACCTTGGCTTCGCCGCCGCAGTTGGCGCAGGTTGCTGTGAAGAACTCACGCGGGCCACGGGAAGCGGCTTTGCGGGCGTCACGGCAGGATTTGCATCTCTGGGGCTCGTTCTGGAAGCCGCGTTCGGCATAAAATTCCTGCTCACCGACGGTGAACACGAAATCGGCGCCACATTCTTTGCACTTCAGGGTCTTGTCTTGGAACATTGGGTTTTACCTCTCTTTATTTTGCCCCGGATTGAATTCGCTGCGCTCCTGATACGAGGGCCTGCGGAATGCGATAAAGGGCAGTTTATATATATGCGAACAGGCACAAACCTGTTTACGCCAAAGGGGCTGCATGAGAAATGCCGGATGCTTTGCGGCGAATACGCGTCAACGCATTTTCAACCGACTTGTCAGGCCTGCACAGGGCACAGGCAATTTCCCCAATTCCAAAACCTTTGAGATATGCGGAAAGGACTTTCCTTTCAAACGGAGACAACGTCTGATTCAATGCGGAAAGAAGGCGACCGGCTTCATCTTCGGACAGAATCCTGTCGAAAGCCTGCTCGGTGTCTGTACTCAGAAGTTCCGTAAAACCGAGACTGTTTTCGGAGGGAGAAAGGGAAACATAACCGGTCAGAGGAAGGTGCTTGGAACTTAACGCTTTTCGAAGGGCAGAATGTAACTCAGAGCGGATACATAAAGCGGCAAAAGCAGAAAAAGGGACATGCTTGTCAGCAGCGTAGGTACGGATGGCACGAATCAAACCGAACATGCCTTCCTGAACAAAATCCACCCGCTCCCATCCGTCACGGTAGCAATTACGCGTGAAGGAATAGACGGTGGGGGTGTAGCGGTTGACCAGTTCTTCTTCCGCGAAGGTATCACCGGCCTGAGCAGAAGCGGCCAGCGCTTCGTCACTGCAGGCATAGGCCGAACTCCCGGCACGATCATTGTGCATCTGAGCAACCTCACTTGAAGAGCCGCAATCCGACAGGCATACGGCGGGGTGAACTGTCAACATTAGATATTAAACCACAATTCAGCGCTTTTGTCAAGAGGTTTTTCAAAAAAGACAAAGTTTTTTATGTAAGCAGCACCGGGATCTGTTTTTTTCAGACCCCGGTGCAAAAAAAAAATCGCCTGAACGCTTGACAACAGCAAGCAATTGTGGTACAATTATAATTCGAATTATAATGTGGGGATATGCCTGTCAGAAACCCATCATTATGATACCATAACGTGCGACGAAAAGTCAAGCGCTATCGGAAAGTTTTTCACATCCCTGCCGGGTGTTTCACGTTTGTCTCAGCGAGACGGCAGCTACTATACTTTGCAAACGGAGAGTGTAACTATGGTCAATGTAAAGGACGTTCTTTACGGGCGAACCCTGCGAAAGAGCTACAACAAGATCGACGAACTCACCGAGATGCCGAACCTGATTCAGGTCCAGAAGGACTCGTTTCAGTGGTTCTGCAACGAGGGCCTTCGGGAAGTCTTTGATGACATGGCTCCGATCACGGACTATTCAGGAAAACTGGAACTGAAATTTGTCGACTATGTGCTGGAGTACAAGCCGAAGTATACCGTCGCCATGTGCAAGGAACGCGATGCGACCTATGCCATTCCGATGAAGGTTCGTGTGCGTCTCCTGAATAAAGAAACCGGCGAAATCAAGGAGCAGGAGCTCTTTATGGGCGACCTCCCGATGATGACCGATACGGGCACCTTCATGATTAACGGCGCAGAACGCGTCATTATTTCTCAGGTCGTCCGTTCGCCGGGTATGTATTTTGACGTCAAGTCCGACAAGGTCGATAACGAGCTGTACAGCGGCACGGTCATTCCGAACCGTGGTACCTGGCTGGAATATGAAACGGATGCATCGGACGTCCTCTATGTCCGCATCGATAAAAACAGAAAGCTGCCGGTCACGTCGCTGATCCGCGCCATCGGCCTCGAAACCGATGAGGAAATCCTGGATATGTTCGGCGATGACATCCGAATCAAAACCACGATTGAAAAAGACCCGGCGAAAACCGCGGATGATGCGCTGCTCGAAATCTACAGACGGCTGCGCCCCGGCGAACCGCCAACGGTGGACGCCTCCCGTTCGCTGCTCTTCTCACTGTTCTTTGATCGGCGCTATGACCTCTCCAAGGTCGGCCGCTTCAAATACAATCAGAAAATGAACCTTGCACCGCGTATCGCCGGCAAAACGCTGGCCGAACCGGCTGTTTGCCCGATGACCGGCGAAATCCTGGCCGATGCCGGTGAAACGCTGTCTACGGAAAAAGCTGCGCTGATTTCCGCCCGCGGTGTCTCTCGTGTCCTGCTGAATATCGACGGCAAGGAAGTTGTCTGCTTCGACAACGGCATGGTCGATCTGGCCGACTTCGTCGATTTTGAAGTCGATCCGGATCTGATCTGGGAAAAGGTTCGCTTCTCCGTCCTGCGCGAAATTCTGGAAAACTTTACAGACGAAGCCGACATCAAAAAGGAACTGGCTGCCCGCCGGGATGAGCTGATCCCCAGAAACATCATCAAAGAAGATATTCTGGCCTCCATCAACTACCTGAACGGCCTCGCCTCCGGCATCGGCACAAAAGACGACATCGACCACCTCGGCAATCGCCGCCTGCGCTGCGTCGGTGAGCTGCTGCAGAACCACTTCCGCATCGGCTTTGCCCGGATGGAACGCGTCATCAAGGAACGTATGACCGTCCAGGATACGGATACCGTTACGCCGCAGTCGCTGATCAATATTCGCCCGGTTACGGCGGCCATCCGTGAATTCTTCGGCTCTTCGCCGCTCTCGCAGTTCATGGATCAAACCAACCCCCTTGCAGAGCTGACACATAAACGCCGTCTGTCCGCACTGGGTCCCGGCGGTCTGTCCCGCGAACGCGCCAGCTTCGAAGTTCGAGACGTTCACTACAGCCACTACGGCAGAATGTGCCCGATTGAGACGCCAGAAGGCCCGAACATCGGTCTGATTACCAGTCTTGCCAGCTATGCCCGCATCAACGAGTATGGCTTCATCGAGGCACCCTATCAGCTGATCGACCCGGTTACACACCGCGTCACCGATCAGATCGTTTATCTGACCGCCGATCAGGAAGACGGCAACATCATCGCACAGAAGAACGAACCGCTCGACGAGGAAGGCCGCATCAAAGCTGAACGCGTCACCTGCCGGTACCGCGAAGAAATCATCTCCGTTGAACGCGACCGCGTCACATTGATCGACGTCTCCCCACGTGAAATGGTCTCTGTTGCAACCAGCATGATTCCGTTCCTGGAAAACGACGACGCAAACCGCGCATTGATGGGCTCCAACATGCAGCGCCAGGCCGTCCCGCTCCTCGTACCGGAGCAGCCTTTCGTCGGCACCGGTATGGAATACCGCGCCGCCTGCGATTCGGGCATCTGCGTCCTGGCAGAAGGGGATGGCGTAGCCACCCGCGTCACTGCCGATGAAATCGTTGTTGTCTACGACAGTGGCGAAACCAAAACCTATAAGCTGACGAACTTCATCCGTTCCAACCAGGGTACCTGCCTGAATCAGCGCCCGATCGTCTCCGTCGGTGAACGCGTCCGGAAGGGAACGGTTCTGGCGGATGGCCCCTCCACCTCCAATGGTGAAATTTCGCTCGGCCGCAACGTCCTGATCGGCTTTATGAGCTGGGAAGGCTATAACTACGAGGACGCTGTCCTCATCAACGAAAAACTCGTTCGTGAAGACGTGTTCACGTCCATTCACATTGAAGAATACGAAGTCGATGCCCGCGATACCAAGCTCGGACCGGAAGAAATCACCCGTGGCATTCCGAACGTCAGCGATGACGGTCTGCGCGACCTGGACGAAGACGGCATCATTCGCATCGGTGCAGAGGTTCGCTCCGGCGATATCCTGGTCGGTAAAGTCACGCCGAAGGGCGAAACGGAGCTGACCGCGGAAGAACGCCTCCTCCGTGCGATTTTCGGCGAAAAAGCGCGGGAAGTCCGTGATACGTCCCTGCGCGTGCCGCACGGCGAAAGCGGTATCGTCGTTGACGTCAAGACCTTTACCCGCGAAAACTGCGAAGAGCTCTCGCCGGGCGTCAACATCATCGTCCGTGTGTACATTGCCCAGAAGCGGAAGATTTCCGTCGGCGATAAGATGGCCGGCCGCCACGGGAACAAGGGTGTCGTTTCGCGCATCCTCCCGCAGGAGGATATGCCGTTCCTGCCGGATGGCACACCGCTGGATATCGTCCTGAACCCGTTGGGCGTTCCGAGCCGAATGAATATCGGTCAGGTGCTCGAGGTTCACCTGGGCTACGCCGCAGCGGCACTGGGCTGGCACGTCGCCACCCCGGTTTTCGACGGCGCTAAGGAATACGAAATTGAGGAAACGCTGCGCCTCGCCGGCCTGAACCCGGACGGCAAGAGCATTCTGTACGATGGCCGGACGGGTATGCCGTTTGACAATGCCGTTACAGTCGGTTATATGTACTTCCTCAAGCTGTGCCATCTCGTTGATGATAAGATTCATGCACGTTCGACAGGCCCCTATTCACTCGTCACGCAGCAGCCGCTCGGCGGTAAAGCCCAGTTCGGCGGCCAGCGCTTCGGGGAAATGGAAGTCTGGGCACTGGAAGCATACGGTGCAGCCTATACGCTGCAGGAAATCCTGACCGTGAAGAGCGACGATATCGTGGGACGTGTCAAAACCTACGAAGCCATCGTCAAAGGCCAGAATATCCCGACGCCGGGCGTTCCGGAAGCCTTCCGCGTTCTGGTCAAGGAACTGCAGGCACTCTGCCTGGATATCCGCGTTCTCGACAAAAACGGGCAGGAATTCGACCTGCACGCCGAAGACGATGACGTGGAGGAGGGCGGCCTGGAGAGCGAATACGTCAACTCGGACAGTGACTTTGCAAGCAATGGCTATACGTTGGAAGACGAAGAAGGCCAGCAGATTCACGACGATCTCTCACTGTTTGATGAGGAAGACGACCTGGACGATTACGGTGACGAAAGCGATGACCTGTAATCGGCCGTCAGTGGCAGAAGATATTCAACTGCGGATGAAACGCTGCAGCTGTGCGAAATAATTTGAGATGGAGGCTGCTTATGAGCAAGTTGGCGTTCAATGCGATTCAGATCGGGCTGGCGTCCCCGGATAAAATCCGGCAATGGTCCTATGGCGAAGTCAAAAAGCCGGAAACGATCAACTACCGGTCACTGAAGCCGGAAGTTGACGGTTTGTTCTGCGAACGGATCTTTGGACCGACAAAGGACTGGGAATGTCATTGCGGTAAATATAAAAAAGTACGTTTTAAGGGAAAGGTCTGCGAACGCTGCGGTGTCGAAGTGACGAAAAAATCCGTTCGCCGTGAACGGATGGGGCACATCGAGCTGGCTGCACCGGTTTCCCATATCTGGTATTTCCGCGGAATCCCGTCAAGAATGAGTCTGATTCTTGACATTCCGCCGAAGGTGCTGGAACGAATTCTGTATTTCTCCCTCTATATTGTCACGGAACCCGGCGATACGCCGCTCGCCAAAAAACAGACGCTGACAGAAAAAGAATATCGTGATTACTATGAAAAATACGAAAACGATTTCAAAGCGGAAATGGGTGCAGAAGCCATCCAGAAGCTGTTGGCGGAAATTGACCTGAATGAGCTGTCCACCCAGCTCCGGGAAGAGCTGAAGGATGCGACCGGCCAGAAGAAAATGCGCATCATCAAACGCCTGGAAGTGGTCGATGCATTCCGACTGTCCGGCAACCGCCCGGAGTGGATGATCCTCAACGTCATCCCGGTCATTCCGCCGGACATCCGCCCGATGGTTCAGCTCGACGGCGGCCGGTTCGCAACGTCTGACCTGAACGATCTTTACCGCCGCGTCATCAACCGGAACAACCGCCTCCAGCGCCTGCTGGAGCTGGAAGCGCCGGATATCATCGTGAAAAACGAGAAGCGTATGCTGCAGGAAGCGGTCGATGCGCTGATCAATAACGGCCGCCGTGGCCGCCCGGTCACGGGTCCGAACAACCGCGCCCTGAAGAGCCTTTCCGATATGCTCTCCGGCAAACAGGGTCGTTTCCGTCAGAACCTGCTCGGGAAGCGTGTTGACTATTCCGGCCGTTCCGTCATTGTTGTCGGCCCGGAACTGAAAATCTATCAGTGCGGCCTGCCGAAGGAAATGGCACTGGAGCTCTTCAAGCCGTTTGTCATGAAGTCGCTCGTTGAACGCGGTATCGCAAACAATATCAAGAGCGCTAAGAAAATGGTCGATCGTGCGCGCACAGAGGTCTGGGATTCGCTCGAAGAAATCATCAAAGAGCATCCGGTTATGCTGAACCGCGCCCCGACACTGCACCGTCTGGGTATTCAGGCGTTTGAACCGGTTCTCGTCGAAGGCCGCGCCATCAAGCTGCACCCACTCGTCTGCACCGCATTTAACGCCGACTTCGACGGCGACCAGATGGCTGTCCACGTGCCGCTGTCCGCAGAGGCACAGGCAGAAGCCCGGTTCCTCATTCTTTCTGCAAACAACCTCCTGCGCCCGCAGGATGGTAACCCGGTTACCGTCCCGACACAGGATATGATTCTCGGCTGCTACTGGCTGACCATGACCCGTGAGGCCGAAGATATCGCCGATGACGAGAAAATCAAACGCTTCATCAACGAAGACGAAGTCCGCATGGCGTATGAAGCCAAGGACATCACGCTGCATGAGCCGGTATACGTCAGAAGGGAAGGCGTCTTTGAGGGTCGGACGATCCAGAAAATGGTCAAAACGACCTATGGCCGCATGGTCTTCAATGAACGCATCCCGCAGGATCTCGGCTATGTCGATCGGACGAATGAAGATCAGGCGCTCGATTTCGAAATTTCCATGGCAGTCGGTAAGAGCCAGCTCTCCAAGCTGATTGCAAAATGCATCAAGAAGCATGGCCTTGCCGTCAGTGCCGAAGTGCTGGACGCCATCAAGCAGATGGGCTACCATTATTCAACGCTGGGTGCGATCACCATTTCCGTCGCCGATATGATCATTCCGCCTGAAAAGAAGGTCATGATCGCCGAGACCGAACAGAAGATCATGCGCATTGACCAGCAGTATCGCCGTGGTTACATCTCCACGGAGGAAAGAATCCGCCTGACACTGGCTGAGTGGGAACAGACGACGGAAGACATCAGTACCGCACTGTTCAAGGGGCTGAAAGCCGATAACCCGATCAGCATCATGGCAGATTCCGGTGCCCGTGGTTCCCGCGCACAGATTCGTCAGCTGGCTGGTATGCGTGGTCTGGTTCGTAACACCTCCGGTAAGATCATTGAAATCCCGATCAAGGCGAACTACCGTGAGGGCCTGACCGTTCTGGAATACTTTACGGCATCCCGTGGTGCTCGAAAGGGCTTGACGGATACCGCATTGCGTACAGCAGACTCCGGGTACCTGACCCGCCGTCTTGTCGACGTTTCTCAGGACGTCATTATCCGCGAAACCGATTGCGGCACAACGGATGGTGTTGAGGTCTATGAAATCGTTGAAAAAGGACAGGTCATCGAGAAATTCGAAGACCGCCTGATTGGCCGTTACCTGGCCGAAGACCTGGTCGATGAAGCAACCGGTGAAGTCCTCGTCTCCAAAGATAAACTGATGACAGATGCAGATGCCGCTCTGATCAAGAGCCGCGGCATTGAACGCATCAAGATTCGCTCCGTTCTGGCGTGTGCCTGCAAGCACGGTGTCTGCGCCAAGTGCTACGGCTCCAACCTGGCCACTGGTTCTGCGATGAACCTCGGCGAAGCTGTCGGTATCATTGCGGCACAGTCCATCGGTGAGCCGGGTACACAGCTGACCATGCGTACCTTCCACAGCGGCGGCGTCGCCAGTAAGGACGCAGCCGATATCACACAGGGTCTCCCGCGTGTTGAAGAAATGTTCGAAGCGAGAAAGCCGAAGCGCGCTGCTGTGCTGGCAGAAATTTCCGGCGTAGCCAGCGTTGAGATGTCCAAGAAGGCCTCTGTCAAGAACGTTACCCTTCGAAACGATGACGGCGAAGTCCGCGAATACGCACTGCCGATCAGCGCGGGCATTCTGGTGGAAGATGGCCAGATGGTACAAAAGGGTGATATGCTGACCCAGGGCGTCCTGCATCCGCAGGATGTGCTGCGCGTCCGCGGTGTTGAAGCGGTCGAAGGCTACCTGATTCAGGAAGTCCAGAAGGTCTACCGTCAGAACGCCATGGATATCAACGACCGCCACATCGAAATCATCATTCGACAGATGATGCGGAAGGTGCGCGTCGATGATCCGGGCGATACCAACCTGCTGCTCGGCTCCTTTGTCGATCGCTTTGAATTGATCGAAGAAAATGAGAAAATCCGGCAACGCCTCGAAAACGGCGAAACCGGACTGCGGGAAGCACAGTTCTCGCCGACTCTGCTCGGTATTACGAGAGCCTCCCTTGCAACGGATTCCTTCCTGGCCGCCGCTTCGTTCCAGGAGACTACACGCGTCCTGACAGAAGCAGCCATCAAGGGCAAGGTGGATCCGCTGATCGGTCTGAAGGAAAACGTCATCATCGGTACCCTGATTCCGGCTGGTACCGGGATGGCCGACTACAAAACCGATTCCACGGACGCAACTCTGACCGCCGCGCAGTACGATTTCCGCCGCAGCGCAGTCAATTCTGCTGCCGCGGGCGACGATGCCATGCTCGATGAGGAAGAGGAGTCCGAAGAGGAAGACTACACCGCAGATGACGGGTACGAACCGGAAACGGATGAACTGGACGAACGCGACGATCTCGAATAATCCAAGCGAATAGACAGGATTCTGAACAATCCTCTGCTCGAAACAAATACTGGAATACACAGCCCCGGAGTGTGCCTGCACACCCCGGGGCTGCCGCATACCCACCAACGCCGCATACCCACCAACGCTGCAACTCCACCAACGCTGCAACTCCACTGACACTCACCGCCCCATACCCGGCATCCCGGCCACCCCGGCGGTACATATACCGCACCATCAACATAACCCCACCCGGTCTCCCCACCGTTGCACACCCGAACCATTCCACCATGCATACCCAACCCGCCCTCAATAAATCGCCGCGTTCCCGTTCATGCCTACCAACCTCAACAACTCACCAATCTTCGCCGCTTTCTGACAAAACCCGGTTCTTGACAGATGGACCGATTCGTGATATAATACCAGAGATCACATGGGGGCGTACCGGTTTCGACGGGGAGGTTGTGCGCCGGTAAGCGGGCAGAGGTGCGGCGCCTCTATAAAAGCTGCAAAACGTTATAAATTAAATAACGAAGATTACGCACTCGCTGCCTAAATAGGCGGCCGTCCGCCCGAAGAGGACCACGGCTTCGGAACGGGCGTCATTTTTGTGGTGAACGCATGCATGGTAAGCTTTGCCCGTGCTGTGTAAAATGAAGCTACCAAATCCGAGAGGCTGTCTGCCGCCGTTCGGATGCGGGAAACTGAATTGACAGACTGCGCCCGGAGAAAGCTTTCGTAAAGCCCTCTCGGACACGGGTTCGACTCCCGTCGCCTCCACCATTAGAGGATAATCCGAACACACCATTCTTTATAGGAATGCTGTTCGG